>NZ_VFUH01000002.1:0-637023 GCF_006440475.1 Mesorhizobium sp. B2-6-1 | reverse complement strand
GGGGTGCTCGTGGTCGCCGTCTCGTCAAGCGCTACCGTAACGCCGGTGGCGGCGACAGCCGTCACCTTCGGCCCGTCATCGTCGAAACTGATCTGGCCCGAGACGTCGGCGCTGGCGCTGGCGGAGTCGCCATCGCTATCCGTGATCGTGACCTTCACGGCCAGCGAGCCGGCGGTGAGTGCAACCGTGTCGTCGGGATTACCGGTGTCGGAATGCTGGAGCGACAGATATTGCTCGACGGTCACCTTGCCGGTGGCCGGATCGATCGACAGCGCGAACGCGGCCTCGCCCTTGAACGCGCCGCCCTGCACGACTCCGACAACCACTCCGTTCGCAAGCGTCTGCAAGGTGATCGTTGAGCCGTCGGTGACGGTCAGGCCGGAAACGGCGTTCGTGACGCTCAGCTGATAGACCGTGGCGGTGCTTGCCGCCGGGCCGTCGCCGCCGAACAGCGCCGTCACATTGACCAGGGCGCCGTTGCTGGTGCCGGAGGTGATCGCCCCGGTACCGCCGATATCGGGATCATCGCCCTTGACGATGATTCCTGTGTTGATCGCAGCCGCCATGCTCAAGGCCTGCGTTTCGTCGAGTGAGACCACGGCGCCGGCGTCGGCGACGACTGTCACCAAAGGTCCATCGTCGTGGAACTGGATCGCGCCGCCGATCTGGGCACCGCCGAATGCGCTGTCGCCATCGAAGTCGGTGACGGTCACCGAGGCTGTGATCTTGCCCGAGAGGGTCAGCACGTCGTCATGGGCAGCAGCGCTCGATCCATCGACAGTGTGCTCCAGCGGAGCGTATTGGGTGACCGTAAGCGTGCCATTGCCGTTGATGACGATGGTAAAGGCGGTGTGGGTGCCGCCGTTCTGATAAGTGCCGGTGACCGTCGTCGCATTGGTCTGCAGCAGCGTGATCGCAAAATCGCCAATGGCCGTCTTCAGGCCCGAATCGAGCGATGCGACATTGCCGGTCAGGCCCAGCGTATAGGCGATGCCGCCGCCGGCGGCGGCCCCGTCGGCACCGAAATTGGATGCAACGGAAATAATCGGGTTGGCGCTCGTCACATCGATCGGAAAGCCGGCCGGCGAACCGGCATTGGTTTCATCGAGCACCGCGGAACTGGCTGCCGTGTTGCCCACCGTCAGGGCAGGGCTGTCGTCCTCGACGATCACGGTCATGTTGGCCGTTGCCGAGCCGCCGAACGGATCCTGCACGGTAACCGGGACGACGATGGAGAGGTCATCCTCGAAACCGGCCAGCGGGTGGTCGAGGGGACCGAGCAGGGCGATCTGGAAGGTTCCCGTGCTCGCATCCGTGATGGTGACGCTGATCACGACGTCCGATCCGACCCTGCCGACGAGATGCGTCGAATCGACCAGTTCCCACACGACGTCGGTGCCGTGCGAGGTAAGCGTCGTGGCAGGCACTCCGAGGCCGTAGGTCAGCGGATCGCCATTGGGATCCGTAGCGCCGAAGCTGCCGTTGATCACCGAAAGATTCGATTCGTCGAAGGGTGAGCCGGGATCGCCGTCCGGGTTTGCGCCGGAAAGCCCTTCTTCCGACACGCGGACGGTGAGATCGCCAAATTCCGGGTTCGCATTGGGAAGGAACAGTTCCCGCCTCTCGGCCTGCCCGAACTGCAGATCGGTCGGCGGCAAGAGCGCCGAAAGATCAAATCCATCGCCGATGCCGCCAGGAGGAATTTCAAAATTTCCACCGGCGCTCGAGGTCGAACCTCCAGGGCCAGCCGACATCGAACCATCGGCGCCGAAGGCGACATCCACATGGCTCGCCTCGAGCGCGGCGATCAAGGCGACGCGCGGCACCTCGACATCGCCAAGGACGAAGGTCGGCACGTTGAGCGCGCCGTCCTTGATCACGATGACCGAGCCGTCGGCCTGTTCGAGCACGAGATTGTGGCCGTCAACCTTGATGTTGTCGATCGAGACGTTCGCCGGAAGCTTCACGACGTTGCCGGCGTCGGCGACGTATTCGTGCGGCGCGGCTGCCGCCTGGGCCTTCGCCTCCGCGGGTGCTTCCGCCGGCGCGCCACTGCCCACATCGACCGGCACTGGTTCGGCCGCTGCCGGCGCGGCCTGTTGCGTCGAAGCCGCCTGTGCGACCTGGAACTCTGCCGGCGAGGTCTGGTCGTGACGTTCACTGGCCATGGAATGCTCGTCCCACGAACCCGAAACGGCGTCCAATTCGTTATTGATGGTCATTGCTTGTACCCCTCCGGCATTTCCCCGAAAGAGACAGCGGCAACCATTACTTTGCAACCGTCCGTCAATCTACTTTATATACCATTATATGCCTACAATGGCATTTTTTACGCGTGGTAAACTGGGAGCATATATTCTGTTATATAAGTCGATAGGTGCCAGTGCGGATGAGGCCTCGCCCCCGGTTGCATGGTAAATAGAAGTATAAATTCAAATAAAATTTTACGAAAAATAGGGGAAACAAGTTTCGTCGCCATTATCTACCTTCATTGCCAATAATTTGAGACAAGATCGGTACCGTCCACAGTCAAAAGGTGGGCGTTATGAAAAAAGAAAAAACCGCGCCGGGAACAGCCGGCCTCAAGCTACTCTTGCTGACGATCAGCCTCGCAGGCCTGCCGCAGCCATCGCTCGCGAGCGTCCATTTAGAGGACACCGCTTCGGTCGGCGGGCTTGTTGAAGACGTGCGGATGCCGCCCAGCCTGGGCGGCGTTTCCCTGGAAAGATTCCAGCCTTGGCGATCGGCGGTAGGATACCAGCCCGACCTGGTTTCCATGAGTTACACGATCGACGATGCCCAAGCGGGCGTTGCGCCGGCGCCTGCGAATGCCGGAATTGATCCCATCAAGACGGCAACGATTATCCCCGGCGTGTTCGGCTCGGTCGCGTTGTCCATGCATAACTTTCCCGTCGCCGCGCGGTGGGCACCGGTCTACCAAGCAATTGTCGGCTGCTCGGCGGGCAGTGCCTGCGAGCAGAAGAGCGCGGCTTTTGCCAGGCTGATCTCGTCGGCACAGGGCAAAGGGTTCAGCGAGAAACTGTCATTCGTCAACAGCGGCATCAATCACCTGATCGCCTACAGGAAGGACAGCGTCATCTATGGCAAGCTCGATTACTGGGCAAAGCCCACCGAGGTGCTCGATAAGCGCGCCGGCGACTGCGAGGATTTCGTCATACTGAAGATGACGGCGCTGCTGAGGGCCGGCATCCCCGCGCAAAGCATGGCGTTGGTTGTTCTCCAGGATCGCAGGCGGGGATTCTTCCATGCGGTCCTGTCGGTAAGCACGGCAAGTGGCGTGTTCATTCTCGACAGCCTCAACAACACCGTGCTGCGCGACAGCGATCTCCCCGATTATGTGCCGCTTTATTCCTTCAGCACGGACCGAGCCTGGATCCATGGTTCGAGATCGGGCAGCGCGCAGGTCGCGGAGATCAAGGGCGGTTTTGCAGGCGTCGCGCCCGGCGAGGGATTGCAGCCCGACACGGCTTCTGGAGCGCTTGCCCGTCGGTGAGCAACCGCGGTTCGCCGGCTTTTATGGAAAACGCCGAACCGCTCTATCTCTTTGTTTTGCGCAATTCCCAAGGGAAAGCGCTACACGCTTTTCCCGGGAAGCGTTTCGCACTTTTCCTGGAACTGCTGCTAGCCGCTGACGAATGCCATCAGCAGGTCCTGCCCGACCAGCGGTGCTCGCACGGCATTCAATTGGCCGCGATATCGGCGTTCGCCGGCGCCGATGACGAACCCGCTGGCGACCGGAATCTCGCCATTGGCATCCAGCCGCGCGAAGATGTCCGCCACGTTGAGATCGAGCGCCAGCCTGAGATCCTGACGCCCGTCATCGCTCGGCGCCGTCGGCAATTGGCGCTTTACCAATTGTTGGAACGGAGCGTTGAAGGTCAGGATCTTTTTCGACGATGAAAGGGCGAAGGCGGGCGAGGGGCAGGCGACCAGTATCGCGGTGATCGTCCTGATCGATGCAAGCCTCTTCAACGTCAGGTTTTCTTCCGTCAAGTCACGAATGCAGGCAACCCTGATCGCCGACGTCAGATTGCCGGCCGGAGGCTGGCTCTCGGCGATCTCATCGACAAGCATGCCGATCGTGCATTTGCGGCTTTCCGCCATCTGCCTGAGCGACGTCCAGAACGTCCGCTCCAGGCGGATGCCGCGGCGGATGCCGCGGCGCGCGACAACCCGGAACTCCATGCCGAGGTCTTCCGTGGCCATCGGCACGAGCAACCGCTCGAGAACAGCGGGAGGCGTGGCGCTATCGTTCACTCATCGCCTCCTCTCGTGCCTTGTTGATGGGTTTCAGCAGGTAGGTCAGGATCGTCTTGCGGCCGGTCTTGATGTCGACGGAGCAGATCATGCCCGGGATGATGGAATAGGTCTTGCCATCCCGCGTCAGCGTCGACCTGTCGGTCGCGACGCGCACCTGATAATAGGGCTCGCCTGTCTTCTGGTCGACGAGACTGTCGGCGGTGATGTTCGAGACCTTGCCTTCGATGCCGCCGAAGATCGAGAAATCATAGGCGGTGACCTTGATCAGCGCCTCCTGGTCCGGCCGGATGAAGGCAACGTCGCGGGGCGAAACCCGCGCTTCGACCAGCAAGGTCTCCGAAGTCGGAACGATGCCGGCGACCACCGCGCCGGGCTGCACGAAGGCGCCAACCGTATTGATGTCAAGCGTGTTGACGATACCGTCGACTGGAGAACGGATGTCGGTGCGGGCCACCTTGTCGGTCGCGCCGCGAATGGTTTCATCGACCACCGAGAGGTCAGCCAGCGCCTGCGTGAGGTCGCTCAGCGCCTCCTGTTGCAGCTGCAGGCCGAGCTCGTCGACCTGAAGCTGGGCCTCGGTGATAGCCGATTTGGCTTTCTTGGTGGTTTCTCCAGCAAGCGTCAGCTGCCCATTGAGCTCGGTCTGCTCGCGTTCGACCCGGAGTTGCTCGGTTCGCGCCATCAGGCCTTTCTTGACCATGGCTTCGACCAGCTTTGCCTCCTGGTCGCTGACGACCAGATTCTTCGTGAGGCGATCGGAATTGGCGGTCGCCTCGTCCAATTCCTTCTCGCGCTGATCGAGGCGCGACTTGAGAACCGACAGCTTGACTTCGAAGTTGTCGCGGCGGGCCACGAGCAGCTTCTGCTCGTTGTCGCAGATTTCCGGGGCGACTTTCTGGATTTCGGCTGGACATGGAAATTCGCCTTGCAGATCGCCGCTCTGCTCGAACTTCAGCCGTGCAATGCGGGTCTGTAATGCCCGTGCCTTGGCCTGTTGCTCGCCAAGGCTGGAGGTGTTGAACGTATTGTCGAGGCGGATGATGAGGTCGTTCTTCTTCACGACCTGCCCGATCTTGACGGCAATTTCCTGGACGACGCCCGGCTCGCTGGCCTGGATGATCTGCGTTTTGGAAGCAGGTATGACCTTGCCGTCGCCGCGTGCGATTTCATCCACCTCGGCAAAGGACGCCCAAGCGACGGAAGACACGAAGAGTGCACCTATGATAAATATGGACGCCGACGCAAAGAGCGGCGGCCGGTCTTCTCTTGCAAGCATTTCCCACGGCCCCAACGCATTGAATACTTTGATAGTTTTCGTTCTTCAGGTGCTTTTTTTCTGCAGCGCCTGTATCACTTGGTCCTTTGGTCCATCGGCAACGATCCTGCCTTGCTCGATGACGATAAGCCGGTCGGCAAGTTCGAGCATGCTGAAGCGGTGCGTCGAGACGATCAGCGTGGTGTTTCGATCGAAAGCCACTTTGAGCTGCTTGATCAGTTGACGCTCGGAAGCCAGATCCATCGAGCCGGACGGCTCGTCCAGGAAGACGACTTTCGGTTTCGTCAGCAACAGCCGGGCGATCGCCATCGTCTGTCTCTGGCCGCCCGAGAGATTGGTGCCGCGCTCGCCGACATTCATGTCATAGCCACGCGGGTGGCGGGAGACGAAATCGTCGACGCCGGCGGCCTTGGCCGCTTCGACGATCTGCTCATCGGTCGCCTCCGGACAGGCCATCAAAAGATTTTCCTTGATGGTGCCTGAAAACAGATCGTTCGCCTGCGCGACGATGCCGACGGCGGCGCGAACCTCGGAGGGGTGGTATTGACGGATGTCGATGCCGTCCAGCAGCAGTTCGCCGGAACTCGGCAAGAAAAGCCTGCCGATCAGCCGCCCCATCGTCGTCTTTCCCGATCCTATGCGGCCGATGATGCCGATCCGCTCCCCCGGCTTCACGGAGAAATTCAGGCCGGTCAGGACTTCGTTCTCGGAGCCGGGATAGGTAAAGCCGACGTTCCGGAACACCATGGCGCCGTTGCGGATGGGCCGGTTGACGAAGCCCACAGTGTCCGGACGATCCTCCGGCTGAGCCATGATCGAATTCACCATCCGCAAAGAGAGCATGGCCTGGCGCAATCTGGACAAGGTGATGGCGATCTGCCCGAGCGGGGCCACAGCCCGGCTGGCCAGCATGACGGTGCCGATGATGGCTCCGGTGGAGACATGTCCTTCGGAGAAGGCGTAGGCGCCGGCCACCACCAGCGCGACGGTGACCAGCTGCTGGATGGCCTGCGTTATATTGCCGGCGGCGGCCGAAAGCTGCTTGATCTTCTCGGAGGTGTTGGAGGCGTTTTTGGAATGCTCTCCCCATTTTCGCAACAGGTAGGCTTCGGCGCGCAGCGACTTGATCGTCTCCAGCGTGGAAATGGATTCGACCAGCAGCGCCTGGCGCTGCGAGGCCTCGTTCATGGAGGCCGCCACACGCTTGCCGATGCGCCGCTGCGTGACCAGTCCGACGATCACCGACGCGACGAAGGCCAGCGCGGGTATCATGACCAGCCAGCCGCCTATCGCATAGATGACGAGGAGAAAAACAAACACGAAAGCCGTGTCGATGAACACGCTGATGGTGTTGGACGTGAAGAATTCGCGCACGAATTCATATTGGGTCACGCGATTTGCGTATTCGCCCGTCGAGCCCGGCCGTGCCGCCAGAGACGAGTTCAGCACCTTCTCGAACAGCATGTATGAAATGCGCAGATCCGCCTTGCGCCCGGCATAGTCGATGAGCGATGCCCGGGAGGTCTTTAGCAGCAGATCGAACAGGATGACCGCGCCGATGCCGATGGCCAGCACCCAGAGCGTCGATATCGCTTTGTTCGGCAGGATCCTGTCGTACACGTTCATGGTGAAGATCGGCGAGGCGATGGCGAGCAGATTGATGAACACCGCCGACAGGACAACCTTCGAATAGGTGCGCCAGAACGGCCCCATCGTTCCCGTCAGCCAATGTCGCCGCTCGATTTTCGGCGCCGAGCCGACGCTCATGGCCTCCGTCGCGTTGGCGTAGGTGATCGAGAAGGACGCACCGCCGCTGATATAGCTGTTGGCCAGTTCCGACCGGCTGATCGTGGTGCGCCCGTCCTCCTGGGGAGCGGTGAAATATTCGCCGGCTTCACCATCGGCCAGCAGCGCGACCGGCAGCTGGCTGACGCGAAAGACGATCGCGGGGAGGTCGATGCGCCCCCGAACAAAGTCGCGATGGCTGAACTCGGTTATTTCAAGGCCGACGCGCTCGGCAAGATGCCGGATCGCGTCGATGTCGATGCGCGTTTCCGCCAGCGGCACGCCGGCAAAGAGCACGGTTTCGGCGCTGGGGCGGCCGAGATATGCGGCGACGGCCGAAAAGCAGGCCTTGAAAGCCTCTTTCGGTGACAGGATGTTGGGTTGCTGGTTCACGATCCGCCCGCGGGGACTCTCGATCGATCCTTAGGCCCGCCTATTTTTTCCTGACCGGTGCCAGAATATCGAACGGCACGTCGTTTTTCTGTTCCGAGGGCGTGCGCGCATAGGTTTCGGTGTCGGCCGTTTCCGGCGCGGCGAACTCGGTCCGCGCGTATGCCGTAGCCTGTTTTGGCGGGTGGACGTCCATCGTTTTCAGCAACTGCCCGGTCGCCGCCAGAAGCCGATATTGCGCGAAAAGGGATGCGTAGGACGCGGTGTCGGCCAGTGTCGCGGTGTTGAATCGCGTGTTCTGCGCATCGAGCACGTCGAGCAACGAGCGCTGACCGACCTTGAACTGTTCGCGATAGGACGCGACCAGCTTTTCGTTGGAGGCTGCTTGTAGCTTCAGGGTCTTGGCCAGATCGGCCTGCCGGAAGCGACGATCCCATGACGTGCGAACGGCTTCCTCGATCTCTCGCAGAACCTGGTGCATCGCGAGCCGCTGCTCGCTGGTGCGGCGGATCTGCTCCTGCTCATTGGCCTTGTCGATGCCGCCCCGATAGAGATTCCAGCGCAACACCAGACGTGCCTGCAGATCGGATGCGTCTCCATTGTCGCCGTCAATGTCGTAGCCCGCCCGGGCAGAGCCTTCGGCAATGATCGAAGGGCCGTATTTCGCGCGCGCCGCGTCCACCAGCGAGGCCGCCGCGGCAATATCGCTGTTGGCCATGTGGACGCGCGGGTTGCTCTCGCGCGCAAGGCCCAGCGCATCGTCCAGCGACCTTGGCAGCGTGCCGGACACGTCGGCCGGCCTCGCTGCATTGGTCAGCGGCTTGCCGACAGTCTTGAAAAACCGTATCCGCGCGGCCTCCAGTTCCTCCGACGCTTCCTGCATGCGGGCCTTGGCCGCGAACAGCCGCTCCTCGGCCTGTTGCCGGTCGGCTTCGTTCAACCCGCCGCCGGCAATGCCTTCCTGGATGTCGTGGAGGATTGCTTGATGGAAGCCCAGGTTTTTCTTTGCCTCGGCAACAATCGAAGCCTGGAGCATGTATTCGAGGTAGTCCTGGACAACAGAGAGGCCGATGAATTCCGACCGTTCCAGCACTCGAAACGACGCGCCATCGACGCGGGAGGCCTGGCGGTTCAATTCTGCGCGCCTTGCGCCGCTGTCATAGAGCGTCTGCGAAACGGTCAGGTCGGTTTCTGCCGGATAAAGCGCGTCGTCCTCTATCGAGAGTGCGCGCCGTGACGAATTGTCGAGACGGCGAGCGCCAGCCGACGCCTGCAGGTCGACGCTGGGCAAATAGAGGCCCTTTGCCTGACGCAATTCGAACTCGATCGCTTCGCGATTTTCTATCGCCTGGCCGATCTCCGGATTGGATTCGACCGCTACCGCCACGGCCTCCTTGAGCGTGAGGGCGTTCGCCCCCCCGCAAGTCAGCATCGTAGCCGCCATCAAAAGACCAAGGCGCTTGCCTATGGCCGACATGCCAGTTCTATTCATTTAGCCCACCCGTTTCCCCAACGCCTTCCTCAAGGCGCTTAAGCGGGCCAACCCCAGGCCCACCATTGCCGAATTACCCGATATATTCAGAAAATACGTGAGCGAATATTAATTTAGGCGACTCTAAATGGGTTTTCCCAGTCATGAGCAGCGACATGTAGCAAAAATAACACATAACAGCGGGACCGATGGGGGTGGGAGAATGCCGATCGGCTGCAACGAAAAAATGCCTTGGCTGGAGCGGCTAGGGCACTTTTTGAAAAAAACCGCATAATGGTCCCGAAAGTTGCCTGGGCCGAGACGGTGGCGCTGTTGCCGAACGGGGATGCCGGACGCGGACTATAACGGATGTAGCCTCCGATAACTGCCGATAACGCGTCAATGGAGTGCTGCCCATCCAGTCACAAGAATAAGGGCAAGCGTAACCAGCGCTCCCGAAACGTACAGAACCGTCCTGACACTGCCTCCCTTTGCGGCGTTTCCGCCACGTAGGTAGATTCCCAGATGAATCAGGCGTATCGCCAGGTGCAGCCCCACAAGCGTCGCCAAAGTGGTCGGTCCAACACCAACCATCATCGCCAGCACCGCGGGCACGACAAAGGGCGCCAGCGCCTCAACCGAGTTCATGTGGACGCGGTCGATCCTGTAGAGCGGGTTGTGGTCGTCCGCCGGGACTACCGGTCCTGAAAGCACCCCTGCAAATCCCTTAGACGAACCGGAATAGACTGCCAACACCACCGACAGCAAACAAAGCGTAAGCACGCCGAGGATGCTTAACCAATAGACTTCCATATTGTCTCTGCTCCTGGAATCTCAGTGGGCGATACGGTGCTTGCGAGTCATACCCCATGAACTGCAACGCGGTTGTCAGGCTGTCCGATGGTTGAACAAGTCGTGGAACCGTTGCAGGTAGAGCGGCCAGCCCTGATCGCTATCAACTGCACCCCTCACGCCTACCCAGCCTTCCCCATGGCGCTCGAAATGCCGGTGCTCGATCTCAACTCGGGTTCTGTTCTCGGTCTCGGCCGTGAACCGGACCTCCCATTCGCTCGTCTTGTTCGGGTCGGTCTCGATCTGCCACCGAGGGCTGATGTCCCAGCTCAGAACCAGCCGGCTGGGCGGATCGTAGGCCAACACACGAGCCCAGCGGCACTCGCTGCCATCCACACCTCGGTCGTAAATGTGCCCTCCGACCCGGGGTTCGAAGATCGTTTCTGCGATCGGAACGGCAAGAAGATTGTGCTCTCGAGGTTTGAATCTCCCGAAATCCTCGGTGAAAACCTTGAAGGCACGCGCAATGGATGCCTCGACAACGACGAAATGCCTTACGGGCGCGAGTGCAGGGTCCTTACTCATGCTTGGTCCTTTTTTGGATACTCGACGGCTAATTTGTAGCCCGCCAGGGTCTTGCTCCAGAACTGGTCGATTTCCGCGCGCAGGCCTGCCAGCCCATCCTGATCGATACGGTATATGCGTTCTTTGCCCGAGCGCGTGTCGGCCACAAGCCCGGCAGCCTTGAGTATCTTCAAGTGCTGAGAGACGGCCGGCCGGGTTACAGGCAGGGCACGAGCAAGTCCGCTGACCGAACAGGGCTGTTCGACCAGCAGTTCGAAGATCGTGCGCCTTGTCGGATCTCCGAGCGCTGTCCAGTAGTTCGCGTTAGTGGCCACTAACGCGAACTTAAATCGATGGCCGCGACCTGTCAATATCGGGAGGTCAACGATGCGTCGTCCAAGCCCCCGTCCGGCTCCGCGGGATTAAAGGAAACCATTCAGCGACCTGCGCTCGCTCGTGGCGTGAATCATGCGGCCGTCGCAGGGAGTGCCCGTTGCGCTTTGACGGTATCGGCATACCGAATTGCATTTTTTGAATTGGTCTTTGCCGACCTGCCTTGGCATTTATCGAGCAGTCAGTTGATGCTGGGATCGAGGATGGCCAAAGTGGCGCAAGTCTATTGCAATCGGCGTTACATGCCCGAAGACGAGGCGCGCATCGGTCTCTTCGATCGGGGGTTCCTCTTTGCAGACGCGGTCTACGAGGTGACCGCCGTGATGGGCGGCAGGCTGATAGACAATGATTTCCATCTCAATCGTCTCCAGCGGTCGCTTGCCGAGATATGTATTCCCATGCCCGTGACGCTGCCTGAGATAGAAGCCATTCAATTGGAACTGATCTCGCTCAACGGATTGGATGAAGGAACGGTCTATCTTCAGATTTCGCGCGGCGAAGCCAAGCGCAATTTCCTGTTTCCCGATGATCTTGAGCCGACCATGGTCGCCTTCACAAGCGCCCGCAAACTCGTAGGAACCAAGGCTCAGGCCGAAGGCGTCGCCGTCGACCTGGCGCCTGATCCGCGCTGGGCACGGCGCGACATAAAGACCGTCATGCTGCTGGGGCAGGTTCTGGCAAAGCATGCTGCAAGCGAGAAAGGCTTCGATGATGTCTGGTTTGTCGAGGGTGGACAGGTGACCGAGGGCGCATCGGCGACGGCTTTCATCGTTACGCACGACGGCCGTGTCATTACTCGCGCCAATTCTCAAGCCATCCTGCCCGGCTGTACGCGGCGAGCAGTGGCGCGTCTATGTGAAGACCAGGGCATTTTGTTTGAAGAGCGTGCGTTCTCGCCAGAGGAGGCGTTTTCGGCGGCGGAAGCGTTCCTGACCTCCGCCTCGAGCCTGGTCACCCCCGTCATCCGTATTGCCGGCCACAGGATCGGAAACGGCCAACCTGGTCCATTGACACGCCGCCTGCAGGAAATTTACGTCCAGACAGCTTTTGCAGAGATGAACGGGCATGCGGCCGGAAGAGCGGCCCTTGCTTGATGAGTGGGATGTGAAAATGGGCGCGGCACGGCGTTTAGGCCTTGGCATGGGGCGGCTGCCGCCCGGCCCGAACAATGCGATCACGGACGTGCCGGGTGTCCTGGTCGGCCACAAGACGATCATCGCCGACGGGCTGGCGACAGGCGTCACCGCCGTCTTGCCCCATGGCGGCGACCTGTTCAGATCCAAGGTCAGGGCGGCGGTCGATATCATCAACGGTTTCGGCAAGTCCGTCGGGCTCATGCAATTGTCCGAACTGTGCACGATCGAAACGCCGATCCTTCTGACCAACACGTTCTCGGTCGCACCATGTGCGGAGGCGCTGATCAAGCGTGCCATTGCCGCCAACCCGGAGATCGGGCGCAAGACCAGCACGGTCAATCCCGTCGTTTGCGAATGCAACGACGGCGGCATCAATGATATTCAGGCAATGGCGGTCACCCGGCATGACGCCGAAGCGGCGCTGGATGCCGCGAGCGCCGGTCCGGTCGAACAGGGCAGCATCGGCGCCGGCACCGGAATGACGTCGTTTGGCTTCAAGGCGGGTATCGGCAGCGCGTCCAGGTCTGTCGAGATCGGGTCTCGCGCCTTCACGCTTGGCGCTCTGGTGTTGTCCAATTTCGGCAGGGCAGGGGATCTTGTCCTCCCGGATGGCCGCAGAGCCGATCCCAAAGGGCTCGGCGAGCCTGAAAGCGGGTCGATCATCATCATTCTCGGCACGGATATTCCTCTTGACGACCGGCAATTGAACCGTGCCGCCAGCCGGGCCGGCGCCGGCATTGCCCGCCTCGGTTCGTATTGGGGACACGGCAGTGGCGATATCGCCATCGCCTTCACGACCGCCGATCCTCTGCCGCACGTCTCGCCTTCACCGTTCATTTCGATTTCGCGTGTCGATGACAGATACATCGACCTCGTTTTCGAAGCGGTTGTGGAAACCACGGTCGAGGCCGTTCTGAACGCCCTGTGCGCCGCGCAAGGCGTGGTTGGACGAAATAGACGCAGGATTCCGGCGTTGACCGACTGGCTGAAGGAGCCCCTTTGAGCATGAAGATTTTCATTTCGGCCGATATCGAAGGCACCGCGGGCATTCAATCCTGGGACGAGGCGGAAAGAACGCATGCCGACCACAGGGAATTCCGCGAACTGATGACCGGGGAGGTCCTGGCCGCCTGCGAAGGAGCGCGAGCCGCTGGCGCCACCGAAATCATGATCAAGGATGCGCATGACAGCGGGCGCAACCTTATTCTCGAACGCATGCCGCCTTTCGCGCGCATCGTGAGGGGCTGGTCGGGACATCCGGACGCAATGATGTTCGGGATCGATGAAAGCTTCGATGCCGCGCTTTATACCGGCTACCATTCCAAGGCCGGCGTCGAGGACAACCCGCTTGCACACACATCGACATTGCGAATATCGCGGCTGATCCTGAATGGCGAAACAGCGTCCGAATTCACATTGAATGCGTTGTGCGCCGCGCGCTATGGCGTGCGCTCGGTATTTCTTTCCGGCGACGAAGGCATTTGCGCCGACGCCAGAGCCCTCGTCCCGGGGATAGCCACTGTCGAAACCCTCAAAGGCATCGGCGCGGCCACCATCTCCCTGGCGCCTGCGGCGGCGCGCGGCGCAATATGCGAGGGCGTTGAAAGGGCGTTGCGCGACAGGGCGCGGCAAGCTTTGCCGTCAATGCCGGAAAGGGTCGAGATCATCATCGAATTCAGCAACCCCGTCGATGCCTATCGCGCCTCCTGGTATCCCGGAGTGCGCCGGCACGGGCCACGTGCCGTCGCCTTTGCATCGAACGACTATTTCGAGGTGCTGCGCGCCTTCCGCTTCATGAAGAGCTGAAGGTCGCCGTGCCCGCGGCTGGCGCGGCGGGCTTCAACGTTTGCGCCAGCGCCTTGGATGATTGCCAAAGAGCCTCTACCATGGTGCTT
Source organism: Mesorhizobium sp. B2-6-1 (assembly GCF_006440475.1). Lineage (NCBI taxonomy): Bacteria > Pseudomonadati > Pseudomonadota > Alphaproteobacteria > Hyphomicrobiales > Phyllobacteriaceae > Mesorhizobium > Mesorhizobium sp. B2-6-1. Next base: position 623,040 of record NZ_VFUH01000002.1, on the reverse strand, counting down.
CGCGTCTTCTCCGAGCTGCGATACAATCGTATCTCGAGATCGAGCGTCCATGTGCTGTCATTCGAACAGATGACAAGGGCTCCATTGGAGATGTCGTTCTCGACGAGGCTTTCTGGCAGCCAGCAGATGCCCGCGCCGGTCAGCGCAAGTTCCTTGAGTCCGGCGCTTATTGTGCTTTCATGCACTGTCTGACGCCGGAACGGCGAGTGCTTCGAGAACAGTTTTCCGAGGGCGACACCAAAGAAAGAGCTGTAACCATAGCCCAGATAGGGCAAAGCTCGCTTTGCCGTTTCCGGACTGTCCAGAATGCCCGCCGCGGGCACGGTCGACTTGTCGAAGCGCAGTTCCGGCGCCGCGACCGGGATGAGCCGATCCGATCCGATAGCCAGATGAGAAAACTTGTCGCGATCCAGGTGAAACGGCACTTCACGGTGCGCATAGGTCAGGAAGAAGTCGGTTTCGCCATCGGTCAGTGCAGCCAGGTTCGCCTCGATGCCACCCCTGTCAGCCATGAAGGATGTGCCGAAGGTGCGAGTGTTCCGCTGCACCTCCCGCAGCCAAACCGGAAAGAACGTGATGGTCAATGTGTGAAGGGCCGCAAAGCGTACAAGCCCCTGTTCCGCAGGCGGGCGCAGAGACTCGCGCACCGAATAGAACATCCTGATGGCGTCTTGCGCCATCGGAAGAAAATTGCGTCCGGCCGATGTCAGTTCGGCCGGCATGGTGGCACGACTGATGAGCGGTGCTCCGAGCCACGTCTCAAGCTGCTTGATGCGCCGACTGAAGGCCGACTGGGTGACATTGCGGATTTCGGCTGCCCGCGAAAAGCTCGATGTTTCTGCAAGTGTCACGAAATCTTCGAGCCATTTGATTTCCACGCGGCCTCTCCTCCACTGCGTTCGAGCATTGATCGAACCGCAATGGGGAACATATTTCATTATAATTGCTATGTTATGCAAATTTTGCATGCTTGATTGCGAAAACCGAATTGGCCTTGTGATCGCCGACGCCCCAACGTCTGCAAAACGAAAAAGCTGGCAACTGGAGCCGGTGGCAGGGGGAACGTGACGTCGAGCGCGGGAGAAGAATCTGACCGCGCGCGAAACGGAATGCCACTCAAAGTCAAATCTATGTCGGCGACGTCCGTGAACGCCGGGGAGAAGAAAAGGCAGCATGAATTCGCAGAACCAAGCCGATCTCGTTTTGCATGGCGGCAAGATTTGGACCGGTTACGGAAATCCGATCGCGGAGGCGATTGCGGTCTTGGGCAACCAGGTCGTGGCCAGTGGCTCCAACGCCGAAATCAAGGCCCTGATCGGAAAGGGCACGAGGGCCGTGGATCTGGCCGGGCGCTTCGCAATGCCCGGTCTGAACGATGCGCACCTGCATCTGATCTCGACGGGGCTCCTGCGCGGCAAGGTCGATGCGACGCCCGATGCCGCGCCGACCCGCGGCGCGCTGATGGCTGCGTTGCAGGCGCGGGCCGCCGAAACGCCCAAGGGCGCATGGGTGACCGCGCGGGGTTTTGACCAGACCCGATATCCCGACGCACTGATGCCGACCGTGAAGGAACTGGACGCCGCCCTGCCCGATCATCCCGTTTCGGTCACGCGCGCCTGCGGCCATGTCACTGTCGTGAATTCGCTGGCGCTGGCGCTGGCGGGAATCGATATCGACACGCCCGATCCGGATGGTGGCGTCATTGGGCGCGAGGCCGGGCAACTGACCGGAATGCTGGCTGAGAACGCCCAGAACTTCGTCTACGACGTCCAGCCGACACCCTCTTTCGCCGAGATACTCGATGCTATCGAAGCGGGGGGCCGTGACCTCCTGCGGTTCGGCATGACGTCCTGCATGGACGCGGCCACTGGCCAGATCGACGGTATGACCGAGATCGAGGCTTATCATGAGGCCGAGCGCAGCGGCCGGCTCCCGGTACGGGTCTGGGCAACACTTCTGGGCGACCCCGGTTCGTCCATCGTCGAGCCTTGCCATGCCGCGGGTCTCGTTACCGGGGTCGGCAGCGACATGTTCCGCATAGGCGGCGTAAAGATATTCACGGACGGCTCGGCCGGCGGACGCACGGCCTGGATGCGCCAGCCATATATTGACCAGCCTGACAATTTCGGTGTCCGGATGCTGCCAGACGCTCAATTGTTCGAACTGGTCGACCGCTACACCGCAATGGGCTACACCATGGTCTGCCATGGCATTGGCGATGCCGCCATCGACCAGCTCGTGCGCGCTTATGAACGTGTGCGCGCCGCCAGGCCGGATCACAAGCACCGGCACCGGATCGAGCATTGCGGCTATGCCGATGATGCCATCAATCAGCGGATGTTGAAGGCAGGCATCCTGCCTGCGCCGCAGCAGGCCTTCATCTATGATTTCGGCGACGCCTACGTCTCTGTTCTCGGGCCGGAGCGCGGGTTGCGCTCCTATCCGATCGGAACCTGGGATCGCCTCGGCATGAAGCCGTCCACCGGCAGCGACTCGCCGGTCTGTTCGCCCAATCCCTTCCCGGACCTCTACGCCATGCTGACGCGCAAGACGCACAAGGGCACGGTAATGGACGCTTCCGAGATACTGACGCCCGAACAGGCGTTGCGCGCCTATACCGAACATGGTGCCTACTCCCAGCGCGCGGAAATGGTGAAGGGCCGGCTGGAGCCTGGAATGCTCGCGGACATCGCCGTGTTCTCCAACGACCTCCTGACGGCCACACCGGAGACAATCCTGCGTGAAACGCGCTGTGAGATGACAATTCTGGATGGTCGCATCGTCCATGAAGGAAGTTGAGGCGGAATGCCGGCTGGGCCCGTCTCTGACAGGAAATCAACAACGAACCACAGGGAGGAATTGAGGGATGTTGAACAGACTTGGCTTGATCGCGGCGCTTGCGCTTGGGACGGCGACCGCCGCGCTGGCGCAGGACGCCACACCGAAGGATGGGGGGAAATTGGTGTTCACCGCGCCCTATGGCAACTCCATCACATCGCTGGACATCACGGCGACACCGCATACGCAAGACGAGATCGTGGCCAAAGCGATCAACCGCTCCCTCTACAAATGGAACCCGGAAAGCGGCAAGCCTGAGCTCGACCTCGCCGAAACGGTAGAGAAGTCGGCGGATGGCAAGACCTATACCTACAAGCTCCGGGAAGCGACCTTTCACAATGGCGACAAGCTCGACGCCGATGACGTGATCTGGTCCTACAACCGTCTGGCCGATCCCAAGAAGGCCCTGCCGGGCGCCGAGCAGATGTTGCAGATCGCCGGCGTCGCCGAATTTCAGGCAGGCAAGGCCGATCATATTTCCGGGTTGAAGAAGATCGACGACAGGACCATCGAAATCACCTTCATCAACCTGGCCGATCCGGGCTGGAACCTGATGTCCAACTATGCGCCGATCTACTCCAAGGACTATCCGGAGGATCAGCTCGCTTCCAAGCCGAACGGCCTTGGCCCGTTCAAGCTCGCCAATTACGTCGCGGGCTCGAAGGTCGAACTGGAGAAGTTCGACGGCTACTATGAGAAGGGCAAGCCGCATCTCGACAAGCTCGACATCATGCTGATGGGCGAAGCTTCGGCTCGCGACGTCGCCTTCCGCAACGCGGAGATCGATACCAACGTTCTCGGCCCTGTGCAGTATGAGGCCTACAGCCAAGATCCGGCGCTGAAGGATCACATCCTTGAGGTGGCCGAAGTCTACACCCGCAATATCGGCTTCAATCCGAAGGTCGAGGCATTCAAGGACAAGCGCGTCCGGCAGGCGATCAATTATGCGATCAACAAGGACCTGATTGTCGAGAAGCTCTTGAAGAACAAGGCTTATCCTGCGGTCTCCTGGCTGCCGATTTCATCGCCGGCCTTCGACAAGGACGCCAAGCCCTATGCCTATGATCCGGAAAAGGCCAAGGAACTGCTGAAGGAGGCAGGGTTCGAGACCGGTCTGAAGTTCTCGGTCACCGCGACCTCGAACGAAAGCTGGGGCCTGCCGATCGTCGAGGCGATCATCCCGATGCTGGCCAAGGTGGGCGTCACCGTGACGACCGACCCGGTGGAAAGCTCGGTCCTGTCCGACAAGATCCTGTCCGACAATTTTGACGCCTTTATCTGGTCGAACTCGTCGGGCCCGGATCCGCTGAAATATCTGAACTGCTTCTATTCGAAGACATCGCAAACCGCCTGCAACTACGTCAAGTTCAACAATGCCGACTTCGACAAGCTGATCGAGCAGGCAGGCAACGAAACCGATCCGGCCAAACAGAACGATCTTCTGAGGCAAGCCAACAACCTGCTGCAGGACGAGGCTCCGGTCTGGTTCTTCAATTACAACAAGGCCGTCATGGCCTACCAGCCATGGGTCCACGGGCTGAAGCCGAACGGCGCGGAACTGGCTATCCAGGATTACGAGGACATCTGGATCGACGACAGCGCACCCGCATCACGCAAGTAGCGCGATGGCATGGCTGGCGGGCGGGACCGGTTTGTACGGCCCCGCCCACCGCATGGCGCCCACTCCTCGCCCGCCGCATGGCGCCCAGTTGTTGAAAGGCAGGATTCGCGGATGTCGCGCTTCATCTTTCGTCGCACGCTGCAGATGATTCCGACCCTGCTGGCGGTCGTGCTGATCATTTTCGTGATATTCAGCGTCGTCCCCGGCAGCTTCATATCGAGCCTGATGTCGGAGGGGCGCAACGCCACGAATGCCGATGTGATGGCGCATCTGAACGAGCAGTTCGGGCTGGACAAGCCTCTGCCGGTCCGCCTGTGGGACTATCTGTGGGGGCTGGCGCATTTCGACCTTGGAATTTCCTACCGCACCCGCGAACCGGTGTGGAACGTGATCGAGCCGCGGCTCTGGCCTTCGATCAAACTGGCGCTGGCGGCGATGGGCTTTGCCGCGGCAGTCGGTATTCCTCTGGGATTTCTGGCCGCGCTGAAGCCCGGCAGCGTGTTGGACACCGGCACGATGATGCTGGCGGTTTCCGGCCTGTCGGTTCCCGAATTCTGGCTAGGCTTGCTGCTAATGTACGTCTTTGCGCTGCAGCTCGGTCTGCTGCCGAGCTTCGGCTACCAGCCCGGCGGCATCCGCTACATCATATTGCCTGCCATCGCGCTCGGCGTATCGCCGATGGCGCTCTTGGCGCGAACCACCCGCGCTGGCGTTCTGGACGTGATGAACGCGGATTTCGTGCGAACGGCGCGAGCCAAAGGGTTGACCGAACCGCGTCTGGTGCGCAGTCACGTCACCCGCAACGTGCTGGTGTTGATCCTGACCACGCTTGGCCTTCAGATCGGTTCGCTCATGGGGCAGGCGATCGTGATCGAGAAACTGTTTTCCTGGCCAGGGATCGGGTCGCTTCTGGTCGACAGCGTGTCGGCACGCGACATTCCCGTGGTTCAGGGTACGGTCATCGTGATCGTGTTGTGGTTCCTTGTCATCAACATGCTGGTCGATATCGCCTATGCCATGATCGACCCGCGCATCAAGGTGGCCTGATCCATGCGGTTGCGTTTCAATTTCGCCCTTGGCCTGGCGCTGGCGTTGCTCGTGGTCGCCGCAGCCGTCAGCGCCGGCTGGATTGCCCCGTACAACCCGATATTCGACGCCGACCTGATGAATTCTGAAATGCCGCCGAGCTGGGACCATCTTTTGGGCACGGACGGGCAGGGTCGCGACGTCTTTTCCCGTATCCTCTACGGCGCCAGGGTGTCGCTGACCGTCGGCCTCGTTTCGCAGTTGATCAACTCGTGCATCGGTATGGCGCTTGGGGTTTCGGCCGGTTATTTCGGAGGCTGGTGGGACGACCTGGTGAACGGGCTGACCAACGTCATGCTGGCGATCCCATCCCTGGTCTTCGCGCTCGCCATCATGGCGGTGTTGGGACCCGGCTTGCCAAGTCTCCTGATCGCATTGGGCCTGACCAACTGGTCCTGGACCTGCCGCATCGCCCGCAGCTCCACCTTGTCGCTCAAGAATCAGGGCTTCGTGCAGGCCGCCAGGGCGGCCGGCTTCAGCGACGCCAACATCATGCGCACGCAGATACTGCCGAATATCGTCGGTCCGGTGCTGGTCATCGCGACACTTGGTATCGGCGGCGCGGTTCTGGCGGAAGCTGCACTGTCTTTCCTCGGCGTCGGCATCCGGCCACCGCAGCCGAGCTGGGGGAACATGCTGACCGACGCGCGCGAACTGATCCGCACCGCCCCCTGGGCCTCGCTGTTCCCCGGCCTCGCAATCTTCGCCACGGTCCTTGGCTTCAATCTGCTCGGTGACGGGCTGCGCGACATGCTGGATCCGCATATGAGGATAAGGCAGGCATGAGCGGCATTCTTCCCGACCCTGTTCTGTCCATCCGCGACTTGCGCATCGGCGTCGGCAAGCGGAACGAAATCCTTCACGGCGTGTCTTTCGATATCCTGCCTGGGGAAACTTACGGACTTGTCGGCGAATCCGGTTCGGGCAAAAGCATCACCGGCCTTTCGGTGATGGGGTTGCTTAAACGCCCGCTGGAGGTGACCGGCGGCTCGATCTTCTTCCGGAGCCAGGACGTATTGAAGCTTGGCAGCCGCGCCAGGCGCCGTCTGCGCGGCGACCGTATGGCGATGGTGTTTCAAGAGCCCATGACGGCGCTCAATCCGCTGATGGCGATTGGCCGTCAGATCGCGGAAATGTTCGTCGTTCACAGGGGCTTCGGGTGGTCGGATGCGCGCAGGAAAGCCGTCGAGGCACTGGAAAGTGTTCGTGTGCCGGCGCCCGAGGAACGCGCCCTGTCCTACCCCCATCAACTGTCGGGAGGGATGCGCCAGCGCGTCATGGTCGCCATTGCACTGGCCTGCCGTCCCGACCTGCTGATTGCGGACGAGCCGACCACCGCACTTGATGTGACGGTCCAGGCAGGCGTCCTGGAATTGCTTGCCGAGCTTTGCACGGCTGAAGGAACGGCCGTGCTGCTGGTCAGTCACGATTTGGGCGTGATCGCCAATATGTGCCGGCGCGTCGGGGTCATGGACCGGGGGCGGCTCGTCGAGGAGCAGGACACCAAGGCTCTGTTCGAAAATCCGCTGCATCCCTATACCCGAGGCCTGCTCGCGGCACGCCCTCGCCTGGGGTCGCGAACGCTGGTTGGACGCGCACGCCTGACCGAACTGGACCAGGTCGTGGGCAGCGAGGAGCGTGGACGCGACGCACCGACGCTGACCACGCCGCGCGGCCTTGGTCTAGAGGCGACCGCATGAACCAGCCTCTTCTGGAAATCCGCGACCTCAACGTCCATTTCCCGCTGCCGCGTCGCTCACTGTTGGGGCCAAAGCGGACGCTTCGTGCCGTTCAGGGCGTGAACCTGACCCTGAACGAAGGAGAGTGCCTGTCCATCGTCGGTGAATCCGGCTGCGGAAAATCCACCACCGCGCTGACCGTGATGGGCCTGCAGGAGCCGACTTCGGGAAAGATACTGTTCCAGGGCAAGCCGTTGGCAGGCCCTGGCGCTCCCGCCCGCAAGGAGCGCGCGCGCATCGCTCAGATGGTGTTTCAGGACCCGTATGCGTCGCTGAATCCGCGCCAGACCATCGGTCGCATGCTGTCCTCGCAGCTTTCCCTGCATGGAATCGCCAGGGGAAGCGAGGCCAGCCACCGCGTCGCCGAGATGCTGACCCGCGTCGGCCTGACGCCCGATCACGCCGACCGTTATCCGCATGAATTCTCCGGCGGGCAGCGCCAGCGGATCGGCATCGCGCGGGCGTTGATGCTCGATCCGAAGATCCTGGTGCTGGACGAGCCGGTGTCGGCGTTGGACGTGTCCATCCAGGCGCAGATCATCAACCTGCTGATGGACCTGCAGGAAACGCTGGGCTTGAGCTACATCATGATCTCCCATGATCTGAGCGTGGTCGAGCATGTTAGCGACCGGGTTGCCGTGATGTATTTCGGCCGCGTGGTGGAAGAGGGTGACTGGCATTCGATTTTCAGCCGCCCGACGCATCCCTACACGCGTCGCCTGATCGGTTCGGTTCCCGATCCCGACGCGATCCTGACCGGGGCACGCGCCTTGCCGGATGCTGCCTTCGTCCCAGACGCCGCCCGCTTTTCGCCCGACATTTCGCGCCGTCCGGACCCCGACGAAGAACCCGAGTCAAGCGAGCTTGTCGAGATCGGCCGCGGTCATCGCGTGCGTCTCGCGCAATAGGAATTGCCCATGACCTTCAATGTCCTTACCTGCGAATTCATGCACGAGAGCAATACGTTCTCGCGCTTCCGTACCGACTTGCCGCAGTTTCAGGTGGACACGCTTCTCCTTGGCGACGACGCGATCCGCGCCCGGCGCAACGCCAATACCGAACTTGCCGGATTCATGGATGTGGCGGAACCGGCGGGCTGGAACGTGATCCACGCGATTTCGGCACATGCCGTGCCCGGGGGGCGGGTGACGAAAGCTGCCTATGACCACATCGCCGGTATTATCCTGGAGGCAGCGCGTTCGAACAAGAGCCGCCTCGACGGAGTGCTGCTTGGACTTCATGGCTCGATGGTGCCTGAGTTTTGCCCGGACGGGGAAGGGTATCTGCTAGGCCTTCTGCGGGCCGAACTTGGAGCGGACATTCCTGTCGCGGTAACGCTCGATCTTCATGCGATGGTGTCGGAAGACATGGTCCGGGACGCGCAGATCCTTGTCTCCTACAAGACCTATCCGCATGTGGACATGCGCGAAATCGGCGCGCATGCCGCCCGTATCCTGGATCGCGCAATGAAAGGTGAAATCGCGCCCCGGACCGTCAGGGCGCATGTGCCGATGCTGGACGAAGCGAATTCCGGCCGCACCGACATTCCCGAGACGCTGGCCCTTTATGACCGCGCCCGCGAGGCCGAGGCCGAGGGCTTGCTCGCGGTTTCCGTCAATGCAGCCTTCACGGGCGCCGACGTGTCCTGCGTCGGTCCCACCGTGCTCGCAACCTATGACAGCCGTGATCCCGGCGCCAAGCCAGCCGCCATGCGTGTGACAGAGGAACTTGCGGACAGGATCTGGCAGGGCCGGACCAGGAAGCGCAATGTTTTCATCGAGGTCGACGAGGCTGCTGCCGAGGCGCATGCCTGGCGCGGCGACAAGCCACTTGTTATCGCTGATTACGCCGACAATCCCGGCGCCGGCTCCTACGGCGACTCGACCGCGCTGTTGAAGGGCCTGCTTGATGCAGGGGTAAAGGGTGCGGTTCTCGCGCCGATGATTGATCCTCAAGCGGCAAATGAATTGCACCGTCACCGGGAAGGCGAGACTGTGACGGTGACGATTGGCGGCAAGGGCGACGCCAACTTCGGCGGTGGCCCGCTAACGGTGACGGGTGTGCTGACCAGGCTTTCGGAGGGCAGCTATGTCGGCGACGGACCGATTCAGGGCGGGCTCACCCATAGTTTCGGACCCACCGCCGTAATCGATGTCGACGGGATCGAAGTCCTGGTCGTTTCAGAAGCGCAGCAGATGGTCGACCTTCAGCAATTGCGCGCTTTCGGGATAGAACCGACGGCTCGCCGCGTGTTGGTCCTGAAATCGATGCAGCATTTCCGGGCGGCATTCGAGCCGATATCGGGCAAGGTCATCGTCTGCGATGCAGGCGCGCTGGCAACGCCGCGGGCAGAGCGGCGCCCCTATATCCACGCGCCGCGCCCGCTCTGGCCGCTCGACAAGGATTTCGAGCGCTTCGTTCGTCCCTTGGTCGACACATTCTAAATTACCAAAGCGGGCCAGTGCAGACGGCCCCTTCCTGGATGCGAATGCTGACAGCGAGCGCACTCTTCGCAGGCCCTGCGTGGCGACGGCGGTGCGATCGATCATCGACCGTCAAGTCACAGACATCGCCGATACGCTTCAGCTCATCTATTCGCTCCGGCCTGCGCGCCTGCCCGGGCCGTTCTTCGAGGCTGGGAAAACGGCGGCGTCCGCGCTGCATCGTGACGCGGGTCGTCCCGGTGCCAGAAGTCGAGAACGGCTGCGGTGATAGCCTCTGGCGCGTCCTCCTGAACAAGATGCTTCGCATCCGGTACGACAACGAGTGGAGCGTTTGGAATGCGCCGTGCGAGTTCTTCACCATCTTTCAGCGGGATGAATTCATCCTCGGCGCCCCAAAGAATGGTCACGGGGCAGCGGATTTCGCCGTAACGATCCTCGATCTCCATGCTGTATTTGTCGTCCATCTGCGCCACCTGGCGCCAGAACGCCTTCTTACCCTCCTCGGTAAGCCAAGGCTGGAGATAAAGCCGCATCTCTTCTTCGCGCAATCCGTGCTTCACAGCGGCACCAATATACGCGCGCAGGACGGCTTCATGGATATAGGCCGGTAGACCGGCAAAAACGTCTTGGTGCGTCTTGGCCGCCTGCACCAGCGCGGATCCCTGCGGGCTGATTGCGACAGGATCGATCAGCATCAGGCTGCTGTAGTCGATGCCGTCCATGAGATGGGCGCGCAGCGCGGCGGACCCGCCAAAGTCATGCGCGACGACGTCCGGGCGCTCTATACCCCAGTGCTTTACCAGCGCCGCGAAAAGTCCATTCTGAAGACCATGCAGGACGTCGGCGTCCGGCTTGTCGGACTGCCCGAAACCCAGCAAATCATAATAGAAAACCCGACGGTGCCGCGCGAGCCACGGTGCAATTCGCCGCCACACCAGCGAGGAAAATGGCGAGCCGTGCAGGAGGATCGCAGCCTGTCCCTCGCCGAGCGTGCCCCAGGCGATCGCATGACCGCGGTAGATGAAGCGTTCAGGCAGAGTCCAGTTCGCAATCATCTCGTCCTCCGTATCCAGAGACTTGTCGAGGAATCCGACAGGAAGCGGGTCGGACCGAAACTCTCAGCCATGGTGCGATGGTGCGAATTCCGGCCCTGGACAATCTCTCGGCGACAGAAACCCAGGTGGTAGCGTCGTCAGGCCAGCCGTGCAGCAGCAAAGCCGCTGTGTCATGCTTCGCGCCTTCCTCCAGAAAGGCGATGTCGAGCATTTGTGGCCGCGGTTGACGGCATGATGAAGCGCGCGTGGGTCTGCATCCCTGCCCAACGAGGACGGCGCGATCGGGTTCCTTGGCATGCGACCATCAGGCCGCTCTTGTCGACCTCCGTCCGAGGCAGCCCGTTCACGGAAAGCCTTCCCCTATCCGAGCCGGACTTGCTTCATGATCCTGTTCCTCAGATGACCCCGCCATTCGCTCGGACGATCTGGCCGTTGATCCAGCCGCTGTCCGGTCCAACCAGCAGGGAGACGACGCGCGCGATGTCGTCGACCTCGCCCAGACGGCCGAGCGGGTTCATCTGTTTGATACGATCGAGCGTAGCCTGATCCTTGCCTTCGAGAAAAAGCTCGGTGGCCACCGGCCCCGGCGCAACCGCGTTGACCGTGATGGCGCGGGATCCCAACTCCTTCGCCACAATGTGGGTGAGCGCTTCGACCGCGGCCTTGGTGGCCGCATAAACGCCATAGGTCGGCTGATAGAGTCCGACGACGCTGGTCGAGAAGTTCACGATGCGGCCGCCGTCGCGCAGGCGCCTCGCCGCCTCGCGAAGGCCGTTGAACGTGCCCTTGAGATTGATCGCGATGGTCTGATCGAAAGTCGCATCATCAAATTGAGCGACCGGTGCGAGCTTCATGATGCCGGCATTGTTCACCAGCACGTCGACGCCGCCATGGGCCGCTTCGGCGGAATCGAACATCCGTCTCACAGCTTGCGGGTCGCTGACATCGGCCTGGAAGGAGGTGGCCCGACCGCCGGCCTTTTCGATCTCATCCACCAGCTTGGCGGCCGCTTTGGTGCTACCTGCATAGTTGACCACGACCGTGAGGCCGTCGCTCGCCAGCCGGCGGGCGATGGCCGCTCCGATGCCGCGAGAGGCTCCCGTGACGATTGCAACCCTATTCGTTGAGGTGGTCATTGTGGTTGTTCCTTTGCCGTGTTGTTGCCGATATCAATCCTTCGCTCGATATTCCTGCGGGATCACGAAGACCTCGTCGGCGCGGGCGTAACCGCCGTCCTTGACCTCCTCGATCAGGACCATGGTATGCGGCCGAGCGGCCTCGGAGAAATATTCCACGAGCATCGCGGTGGCCCGATGGACGATCTCTTCTTTCTGGGCCCGGTTCAGCGCCGCCTCGGGGACCTTGAAATTGACGAAAGGCATGATCTTCACTCCTGTCGATCTGAGGACTTGAATGGTGTGAAGGTAGCCGTTTTTAAAACCAGCACTAGAAAGCCGATTTCAACATCACCATTTCAAAAACCATAACAATCGACTACGAGATGGTCATGGATCGTATCGACGTCATGCGGCTCTTCGTCAGGATCGTCGAGCGTGGGAGCTTTGCCCAGGCCTCGCGGGACCTGCAGGTTCCGCGGCCCACTGCCACTCATGCGATCCAGCGCCTGGAAGCGGATCTCGGCGTTCGGCTCCTCGAACGGACAACCCGAAATGTGAGGCCGACGCTCGATGGCGCACTCTACCATGAACGCTGCATCCGGCTCCTTGCGGACCTGGATGAGGTGGAGAGCGTCTTCAGGAATGCTGAACCCAAGGGTCCGCTTCGTGTGGATATGCAGGGGACCATCGCGCGGTTTTTCGTCATGCCCGCCTTGCCCGAGTTCATCACGCGCTATCCCGGCATCTCGCTCAGCCTCAGCGAAGGCGACCGGATGGTCGACCTCATCACTGAAGGCGTCGATTGCGTCGTGCGAGCCGGCGAGCTGTCCGACTCGTCTCTGATCGGTCGCCGAATAACCGCATTCGAGCAACTCACCCTGGCGAGCCCAGCCTATCTTGAACGTTACGGCGTCCCTTCGACACCGGATGATCTCGGCGGCCATCACATGGTTGCCTATACCGCCTCCGCGACAGGGCAGCCGTACCCGCTGGAATTCGAGATGGACGGCGCGGCAAGGGAGGTTCCACTACCCTACGATATCGTCGTCCGGGGCGCCGAAATCTACACGGCCTCCGGCGTCGCCGGGCTCGGGTTGATACAGGTCCCGCGTTATCGCGTAGAGCATCAGATCGCCACCGGGCAATTGGTTCCGATACTGGAAGCCTTCCCACCACCGCCGATACCCGTATCCGTGCTCTATCCCCAGAGCCGCCATCTGTCTTCGCGGATCAGGGTGTTCATTGATTGGCTGGCGGAGGTTTTTCGGGCCCCTCGCGGCGTTGCCGGGAGTTCCTCTCAGAAGGGCTCGGTCGAGATATCAAGCTGAGGCAGTTCATCGTTGCACGGAAAGGCGGAACAGGTCCGCCACGCTTCGGCACACCGTCTCATGGCCTGCCCCTTGACACGAATGTGAGATGCCTCTGGTGCCTTCTCAGGCCAAGGCGTCTGGCGAGCAGAAGCGCCAGACCAAGCACAAATACGATGCCGCCCCCCACCAGCCCCTGGGCCGCCAAAACCAGCACCGTCTGCTCTGTCGTCGAGCCTGCCCGTATCTGGCGCACATCGGCTGCCGTGACGCTGACTTGCGGGTTTCCGAAGCGCGCTGTCACATAGTTTGCAAGGGCCGCCACCTGGCCGTCGTCCAGCCAGCCGTCAAAGGCCGCCATCGATTTGCGGCCCGCGACGCCGCCTGCCTTGACGCCTTCAAGGATGGTCATGACGACATTCTCAGGCGAGGTTACGCCGAGAGTGCTGTTGTTGGTCAGTGATGGATAGGTGCCATCCGCCGATCCGCCTCCATTCAGGCCATGACATCCCGAGCAGAGCGACCGGTAGAGATCGTCGCCCACCGCGACCCCGCTGCCCTCCACGCTGGTCTTCGTCCCGGCATCGCGGGCGACTGCGGGTGGATTGGTCCACGCGAAGCGCGGCCGCTTCTCGTCTCCCGATTGGGCGGGCACGGTCCTGAGATAGGCGACGATGGCATGAATGTCGTCGTCCGAAAGATATTGCAGACTGTTCATGACCGTTTCCGCCATCGGACCGCCCGCATATGCCTTTCCAGGCATGGCGCCGGTCTTGAGAAACCGAAACAGCTCCTCATCGCTCCAGCCGCCTATGCCCGCGATCTTGTCGCCGCTGATGTTGAACGCCTGCCAGATACCGGCGCTGCCGCCGGCAAGCTTGCGATCTTCATCCATGCCGAACGTCGTATTCCTTGGAGTGTGGCAGGCGCCGCAGTGGCCAAGCACCTCCACCAGGTAGGCGCCCCTGTTCCATGCGCCGGTTCGGCTTGGATTTGGTCCGAAGCCGCCGGCGTGGAGGTTGGCAAGTTTCCACAACCAGAGCGTCCAGCGCTGGTTAAATGGAAAGGGCAGTATGTTTGGCGGCGGCGGCTGAGAAATCGGCGCGGTCGTGAGCAGGTAGGCTCGGATCGCGAGCACATCCTCGCGATTCATCCCGACGAAGCTGTCATATGGCATGGCGGGATAGAGATCGGCCCCGTCGCGTCTGACGCCTTTCTGCACGGCTCGCACGAATTCGTCGGCGGAATAGCGCCCGATGCCTGTGTCGAGGTCCGGTGTGATGTTGGTGGAATAGACATCGCCGAACGGCGTCGGCACCCGATAGCCTCCGGCGAAAGGCCGGCTCGGATTGGACGTGTGGCAGCCGACGCAATCGGCGGCTCGGGCAAGATATTCGCCTTTCTGGATCTCGTTCGCCCGCAGCGGCGTGCCAGGCGCCAGCGACGCCATGACGGCCGCGACTACACGTAGGAGAACGGCGAGGAACGGAACGCTCGCAGCAGGCCACCGCAAACGCTGCCCATGGCGGATGACCGCTCGTCGGCTCCGCTGCACAGTCACAGTTCGCATCCGCTGAAGATCAATCCGGCCGCCATTTGCGCCAGCATGACGAGCGTGAACAGGGCCCCGATGCCTACCGAAGTCCTGGCCAGAAACGCGCGCGTGCGCGCCTTCAGGGGCGGGCTCGTGCCGTGCCCTGGATCATGAACGGCGCGCCATGACGACAGGACGCCCAGCGCCGCGACGGCGGCGCCTGTCAGCGAGAACAGAACAGTGGGCCGAAACCCGGCGTCGCATTGCCAATATGCGATTGAATAGTCGAGCTGCAGCGATATCGCCCACGCCGTTGGTCCGGTGGCCATGCCTGCCCAGGAAACGCCCGTGCGGATCGCCTGCATGTTACATCCTCGGAACCCAGTAGATTACGAGATAGAGCACGACCCATGAGACGACCACGAAGTCCCAGTAGAAGGCATTGTCCGACACGTCGCTGAAGTGGCGTCCGGTGTTGCCTTTCTTGGTGAACATGAGAACGGCGAGCACGATCGTGTCCCCGACATCGGTGAGGAGGTGTGTCGTGTGCAGGCCGAGCAGGAACCAGACGATCGACCCGTAGGCGTTCTGGTCCCAGGAGATCCGGAGCGCGGGAAATTCCCAGATGCGCACGATCAGGGGAAGAATTCCGGCGATCGACATGACGACGATGCCGATGCGCACCTTCACAAGGTCCTGCCGCCGCGCCCAAAGATCGATCAGACGGTTGGGGACGGCGCTGGCAAGCAGAATGATCAATATTGCCGTGCCCGGCAGGAGGTCGGGTGCTGGCGCTCCGATCGGCCAATGCCGCGCCTGCACAGCCAGGTAGAAATAGGTGCCGATCGCCAGGGCAAAACCGGTTGCTTCAAGGGTGATGAAGGCCACCGTTCCCCACCAGATCGGGCTTGCCGATCCAAAATCATAGGTGGGCAGGTGGCTGACGTCGACGGTTGGCCAGTGTCTCATTCTTCGTCCTCCGGCTCGCCTTTCGGCCAGAACCAGCAGATAAAGCCGATCGAGACCGGTATCGCGCCCCAGACCACCGCCCATGGCGTGTAAATCGAGCCCAGAAACGCGCCACCCACGGCGACGGCCGAGAGCAGCGGCCAGATCGAGTTGTCGGCCGATGGCACGCGCAGTTGCGGCACCGCATCGGCGACCGTGCCGGCAAGCACTTCGCGCGCATCGACGCGCAGGCCCTCGACCACCGGGAGTATGTCGGGTTCGGCCCAGAGCGGCTCGCGATGGGTCACCACTGGCAGGCGCGAAAAATCGTAGGAAGGTGGCGGCGACGTCGTTGCCCATTCCAGTGTGCTCGCCCCCCAGGGATTGTCTCCCGCGAGGCGACCGTTGCGAAGGCTGAGCAGCATGTTCAGGACGAGAAGCGCGAAGCCGGCGAACACCACCAGCGACGAGATGCTGATGAACAGGTTCGTGCCGCCCCAGCCGCTCGCCGGCGGATACGTGTAGACGCGCCGCGGCATGCCTTGCAAGCCAAGGATGTGCATCGGGAAGAAGGTGAGATTGAAGCCGATGAAGACAAGCCAGAAATTCCAGCGGCCGAGCCTTTCGGACAGCATGCGGCCAGTGATCTTGGGAAACCAGTAGTAGACGGCGCCGAGCAGGGGGAAGACGGCGCCGCCGACCAGCACATAGTGGAAATGCGCGACGACGAAATAGGTGTCGTGCATCTGCAGGTCGAGCGGCACCGAGGCGACCATGACTCCGGTCAGCCCGCCAATCACGAAGGTGAAAATGAAGCCGAGCACGAAAAGCAGCGGCGTGGCAAAAATCGGCCGGCCGCCCCAGATCGTCGCGATCCAGCAGAAGATCTGGATGCCGCTCGGAATGGCGATCATCATCGAGGAGGCGGTGAAGAAGCTTTCGCCGAGCTGCGGCAGGCCCGTGGCGAACATATGGTGCACCCACAGGCCGAAGGAAAGAAAGCCGATCGCGATCAGCGACAGCACGATCCCGAGATAGCCGAAGACCGGACGGCGCACGAAGCTCGGCAGGATAGCCGAGACGAAGCCGGTCGCGGGAATGAAGATGATATAGACCTCCGGGTGGCCGAAGAACCAGAACAGGTGCTGCCAGAGCAGTGCGTCGCCCCCCGCCGCCGGGTCGAAGAACCTGGTGCCGACCAGCCGGTCGAGGATCAGCATGGTGCTCGACACCATCACCGCGGGCATGGCGAACAATATGATGAAAGCCATGACGAGGACTGACCAGACATAGAGCGGGATGCGATCGAGCGACATGCCAGGGGCGCGCTGCTTGAACACAGTCGCGATGATCTCGACGGCGACCGCGAGTGCGGACACTTCGGTGTAGGTCACCATCTGCGCCCAGAAATCGGGGCGCTTGCCGATCCCATATTCAGGTCCGGCGAGCGGCACGTAGGAAAACCAGCCGGCATCCGCGCCGGTGTCGAAAGCGAAGGCGATCCAGATCATCAACCCACCGGAGAGATAGACCCAGTAGCTGAAGGCGTTGAGCCGCGGGAAGGCGACGTTTCGGGTGCCGATCATCAGCGGCACCAGGTAGATGGCGAACGCTTCCATGACCGGTACGGCGAACAGGAACATCATCGTCGTGCCATGCATGGTGAAGAGCTGGTTGTAGAGATCGGGGCCGATATGGCGTGCCTCCGGCGTGGCAAGCTGGAACCGCATGGCAAGTGCCGACAGGCCTGCAAGGGCGAGGAACAGGAAGGCCGTCACCATATAGCGCCGGGCGATCAGCTTGTGGTCGACCGTGACCAGCCAACCATAGAGGCCGTTCGGCGTCCGCCAGGCATGCGCCAGATAGTCGTGCAGTCTTGCCTCGTCGAGCCCGGTGTCGCGGATGCCTTTCAGGGCCGCTTCCTGTTTTCGCCTAGCCGTCTTCCTGGCAACGCCACTCATTCAAGACTTCCAAGATAGGCGACGACCGCACGAAGATCGTCGGCGCTGAGAGCAATGCGCGGCATCTTCGCGCCGGGTTTTATGGATTGCGGATCGGCGATCCACGCGGCGAGCGCGCCGGGTGTCATGGCCAGCGTGTCGGCGGCCAATGCACGCCGGTGTGCGAGATGGGTAAGGTCGGGCCCGACCGCTCCCTTGGCCGGCGTCCCCCTTATCGTGTGGCAGAGCGCGCAACCGGTGGAAAGAAAAGCCCGCTGGCCGCGGCGTTCCTCCTCGCTGGCAGGCGCGATGGCGGCGGCGTCTTGTCTGGACCGCCATGCCTCGAACGCTTCGCGGCTTTCCGCGATGACGGTGACGGCCATGTGAGCATGCTGGTAGCCGCAGAACTCGGCGCACTGGCCGCGATAGATACCAGGCCTGTCGGCAATGAGGGTGATCTCGCTCGGCCGGCCCGGAATGAGGTCCCTTTTACCGGCGAGGCTTGGCACCCAGAAGCTGTGAATGACATCGGTCGAATCGAGTTCCACCTTTACCCGTTCGCCGACGGGAAGATGGATCTCGTTCGCCGTGACAATCATGCGCGACCGATCATCGTTGGGATAGCGTATTTCCCACCACCATTGATGCCCTGTGATGCGGATGGTGAGCGTCTCCTTTCCGCCCAGCGAGGCAATGGATTTGCCGGCGAAGAAGCTCGTTATCGTCAGCGCGGCGAGAACCAGCACGGTCGCCGCGACGGCGCTTCCGACCGCGCGGCTAAACCTGTGCTCCTGATGGCTGTCGATGACCAGCGGCGGGGGTCCTGCTTGTGCCCGGCGCTGATGGAAGAGCGCCATTGCCAGGGCCAGCATGACGAGCAGCCAGGTGATGGTCGCCACCGCGCCAAAAGACCAGATGAGATCGAGAATCGCACGGGCATTCGCACCATGTGCGTGGAGTGCGGATTGCCAGCCGCTGCACCCGCTCAGGACCGGTGCCGAGACCACTGTAGACGCGAGGCCGAGCCATTTCAGGACGCCTGGAAGACGGCTGCCGGACGTGCTTCGAGCTGGACGTGCAAAGGCGGACGCAATGGGCCATTGCCGCCGTTGCCGCAGGCGGATGGACGGGCCCGTGCATCTTGCCATGTGAAATCCCCATGGATGCCAAGGCGATAACGCGAATCGCTGTAAAAGGATGCTTGGCAACGATGGCCGGCTTTTCTCCGCCATGCGATTGGCGCCGGGCCGATGCTTGCGCGCCGGGAGCGCAACCAAATGGCGGATATGTCCGTTTCTCCAGGCAAAGGCGCGGGACGCGCATCGGACGGTTCCACGCCGCGAAAGCTTAGGAACTAGCCATGAGCAACACAGACAAAACGGCCGGCGGAAATCGAAGCGTCGCAGGCAAGGACGATCGCAGCCAGGACGCGACGCGCAACGACCGCCGAGGCAGGGAAGAGACGCGGCAGGAACAGGCTGCGGACAGCCATCCGGAAGAGGATCCGGCGGAGGGCTCTCGCCAAACGGTCGAGCACGAGTTGGACAGGCTGGATCGGTCGGGGCGCAGCGCCTCGCAATCCGCGGGCGAGGGCCAGGTGGAACGCGCGCGTGAGGAGCTGCGGAAGCAGGTCAGCGAAGAGACGCAATTACCGGGACGAGGTTCCGCCTGACAGCGGCTGTGGATCGCCCCGCGGTTGGCTTTTTGTTCGATTCTTCGGTGTCAGACGGCGCGCAGGTCGTGTCGGGCCTGCCGCCTTCCGCTTTCCCGGATCCAGACCTTCCGCTTTCCCGGATCCAGAGGGTCGCCATGAGCAGCGCCGCCCCGCCATAGATCAGGCCGGCGAGGGGAAGGTGCGGGTGAAGAGCCTCACCGCACTCTTTCGACCGTCGGCCCCAGGCATATTCCATGTCGATCTTCAAGGCGATGCGGCTCCAGCCGCATCAACGGCCAAGCCGGGCGCTGCGTTTCATTGGCGGTTGGCTTCCACAGGAACAAAAAGCTTGACCGGAGGTTCGAACCTCAATCTCGGCATCGGCACTTGGTCGGAACAATCGACATGATTTTTTCCCGTGTGGTCTCGTTGGACACGCATCTCCCATGAGTGGAGCAGCTGACGATGCCGGCCGAAGCGAGGGAGAGCGAAAAGACGGCGGCATCACACGCGCTCTCGGGCTCGGACTGATCACTGGGGCGGCTGACGACGATTGCTCGGCCATTGGCACCTATGCGAGTGCCGGAGCCCGGTTCGGGCCCGACCTTTTGTGGACGGCTCCTGTCACTCTCCCGATGATGTACATCGTCGTCTATCTCTCGTCCAAACTTGGCCAGGTGTCGGGCCGTGGTCTTTTCAAGGTCATTTCCGATTTCTATCCGCGTTGGCTGCTGTGGTCCGTGCTGGTGGGCGTGCTGATCGGCAACACGATCGAGGCAGCCGCCGACCTTGGCGCGATGTCGGCGGCTGTCGTGCTGTTCGTTCCGCTGCCTTCAAACTCGGTCGTCATCGGTGTCGCGATGATTATTCTTGCCTTGCAGATGTTCGGATCCTACAAGCTAATCCGCAACATATTCCGATGGTTGGCACTGGCCCTGCTCGCCTATGTGGTCTCCGCTGTGCTCGCCAAGCCGGATGTGGTCTCGGTGCTGCGCGGCACCTTGCTGCCGAAAATCGAGTTCAGCCGCGAATATCTGTCCATCATCGTCGCCATCATCGGCACGACGCTGTCCGCCTATCTCTACACCTGGCAGTCCAATCAGGAGGTGGAGGAGGAGATCGCCAAGGGCAGGACGAGCCTCGAAGAGCGCAAGGGAGCCACCGAGGGTGAACTCCGCCGGTCCCGGCGCGATATCCTGATCGGCATGATCTTTTCCAACCTGATCATGTATTTCATCATCCTTTCGACCGGATCGACGCTGTACGAGGCGGGGCATACCCAGATCGAAACGGCAGCGCAGGCGGCCGAAGCGCTGCGGCCGCTTGCGGGCGACGCGGCCGGAATTCTCTTTGCGGCCGGGGTGATCGGCGTCGGCTTCCTGGCGGTGCCGGTCATGACGGCCGGCGCCGCTTTCGATTTCGCGCAGGCCATGGGGTGGAAGAATGGCTTGAACGCCAAGCCCCGGCATGCGCCCAAATTCTACATCGCGACGGGAGTGATCACCCTGGTGGCGGTGGGTCTCAATTTCTTTGGCTTCAACCCGATGAAAGCCTTGGTCTGGTCCGGCATCGTGCAGGGTTTTTCGACGCCACCTCTGCTGCTTCTCATGCTCATCATGACCAACAATCGCAAGATCATGGGCGACAAGGTCAACAGCAGGGCCACCAACATTCTGGGCGGCGTGACGACCATAGCGGTCTTTGCGGCGTCCGCGGGACTGGTGGCGACCTGGTTCATGTAGTTCGCCGGCGCGGAAGGACGTTCAGGCGCAGTGGAACATCCACGGTCAACTCTCGTTGAAATGCGTGTGAGAGAAAGGGCTGTCCATGTCAAAGCTCCAAGCCGCCACTCAAGAGCATTTAGAGCAACTGAGACTCGAGGCTTCGGCTCGTTTCGCCCCGATGATGCTGCATGAGGCATTGTTGCGTCTTTCCCGGGCCTGCGGGGGTGATAGCCTTGCCCGGTTCGAGAAAGCCATGGTCGATCAGATCGAGGCGACCAAGGACGATCGAGCCGATTTCGAGGCAATCAAGGAATTCGCGATCGAACAGCTTTATGCCTGGATCAGGAACGCGAACGAATCGCCGGATAAGAAGCAACCGCTGGAAAAGATAGAGGACCGCAGAACCCCCGGCCGCTCGGAAGAGCCGCAAACGCTGGAGGATCAGCTGCAGGCCGGTCTGGAAGATTCCTTTCCCGCCAGCGACCCGCCAGCGGTGGTGTCCACCTCCATTCCAGGCGGAGCCAAGAAGCTGGTCGGAACCGACGAAGTGCTGAGAAAACAGCGGGAGGCCAAGGAGCAAGACCGCCCCTAGCCCGCACCGACTGGAATCCCGCTGGCCGAACCGCCGCTCACGGACGGGAATCCGTGCCGGTCGATAGCGTCACAGCTTGACGGCCGCTTCCCGGGCCCACAGCCGCAGCTTGCGGCAAGCCTGCACGAATGTGTTGGCGGAGGCTGCGGAGTCCAGCCGCATCAATCCCTCATCGGCATCGGCTGCGATGCCTGCCTTGGCCAGGAGAGGCGCGGCTCCCGGTGTGAAGCCGATGAATTTGCAATGCGCAAAGGCATCCGACACGAAGTCCTTCGCGGCTGCCTCCTTGACCAACAACTCGGCGCCCGGCTCGGACAGGAGCAGTACCACGGCGTCGAACAGGACCGACGGACCGCCGTCGATCATGTGTCTGGCTTCGATGTGGGTGCCGTCTGCGGCCTCGACGCCGCCCACCTTGGGCGCTATCACCTCCATGACCGCGCCTTCCGTTTCGATGGCCGAGCGAAGTTGTTCGAAAAGGGCCGTGTCGGCCCCGTCGCTCAGCAAGACGCCGACCTTGCGGCCTTTGAAACTGTCGGGGCCGTTCTCGATAATGCTGAGAGCCGGAGACGGCGGCAGGTCGTCGCGCGGCGGGACGGCGGCCTCGGCGGGGTCGGGCATGTTTCGAATGCCAAGCTTGTCGGCGACTTGAGTCGCCAGCGTTTCATCTATGTTCAGCAGATGCGCCACCATGCGTTCGCGGATCGCCGGTGCCTGCACCTTGCTCAATTCGAATGTCAGCGCCATGGCGATATGGCGTTGCTCCGGCGCTGTCTGGCTGTTGAAGAATTGCCGCGCCTGGCTGTAGTGGTCGGCGAAGCTCTCCGCCCGCAGACGCACCTTCTGCCCCTCTTCGGCGTCGGCGAAAGAGCGGAAGCCGCGTTGCGGATCCTCGCGGGGACCCGAGCCCCACGAATTCGGCTCATAGTTGGCGCGGCCGACCGGGTTGTGCATGGCCATGTGCCCGTCCTGCTGAAAATGTGCGAAGGGGCATTTCGGAGCGTTGATTGGAATATGGGTGAAGTTCGGGCTGCCCAGCCGCTTCAACTGGGTGTCGAGATAAGAGAAGTTGCGGCCCTGCAGAAGCGGGTCGTTGGAGAAGTCGATCCCGGGTGGCACGTTCTGGGTCATGAATGCAACCTGCTCGGTCTCGGCGAAGAAATTGTCCGGCATACGGTCGAGCACCAGCCGCCCGACCGGGATTGGCTCAATGATCTCTTCAGGGATGATCTTCGTGGCGTCCAAGATGTCGAAGTCGAAGCTGTCGGCAAAATCCTGGTCGAACAATTGCACCGTCAGCTCCCATTCCGGGAAGTTTCCTGACTGGATCGCTTCCCACAGGTCGCGGCGGTGGAAGTCGGGATCGGCGCCATTGATCTTGACCGCTTCGTTCCAGATCACCGACTGCATGCCGAGTTTCGGCTTCCAGATGAATTTGACGAATGTGGATTCGTCGTCGGCATTGACGAGGCGGAACGTGTGGACGCCAAAGCCTTGCATGAAACGGAAGGAGCGCGGTATCGCTCGATCCGACATGATCCACATGACCATGTGCATCGATTCCGGCATCAGGCTGATGAAATCCCAGAAATTGTCATGTGCGGTCTGGGCCTGCGGGAAAGCCCGGTCTGGCTCCTGCTTGGCAGCATGGATGAGGTCCGGAAATTTGATGGCGTCCTGGATGAAGAACACGGGAATATTGTTGCCGACGAGGTCCCAATTGCCTTCTTTGGTATAGAGCTTGACGGCAAAGCCGCGCACGTCTCGGGCGAGGTCGAACGAGCCCTTGTTGCCGGCAACCGTCGAGAACCGCACGAAGGCAGGCGTCTTTTCGCCGGCGCGCTGGAAAATGTCGGCACGCGTGTATTTGGCCAGCGATTCATAAGTCTCGAAATAGCCATGAGCGCCGTAACCACGGGCATGCACCACCCTTTCCGGGATGCGTTCGTGATCGAAGTGGAAGATCTTGTCGCGAAAGTGGGAGTCCTCGATCAGAGACGGTCCGCGCTCGCCAATCCGCAATGTGTTCTGGTCGTCGGAGACAGGCGTTCCCAGGGCAGTCGTGAGAACAGGCGTGTCGGCTTCCGCGATCTGGTGCAATTCGCCGCCATTTCCGCGCGCGGCATTCTGATCGTGCATACGCGCCGATTTGGGAGCTGAACGGTGTGCGGATTTGGCCATGATTTTTTCCTCGATTGACGCCCGTGGGCTGACTTGGCTCAAGGCGCCGAACTGCCGGTGCATGGCTTTGTTCCCGCACAACGGCGCGTCGCGCCTATCCTAAGCCAGCGCGAACACGCTGGTGGACGGCGCGCAAGGGGGGCGCGGCCGCAGCAGGATCGTTCGGCCGCATCAGAATTTTCTGGAGAGTTGTCTTCAACGCCCGGAACGATACAAACGTCCATGCATTTAGCTGGGGTCTGCATTCATACTTCTTTCTGGGAGCTGGACCATTGTCAGGCGAAGGCTATCTTTTGGCCGACCAGGAAACCCATGAAGTTTCCATCGTTGACCTGATACCCGCGCTACGGGCTTTCGCGCGCACCTTCTGCCGTATCCCCGACGATGCCGACGATCTGGTGCAGGAGACGTTGACGAAGGGCCTTGCCAACATCGACAAGTTCGAACCCGGCACGCGCATGAAGTCGTGGCTCTTCACCATCATGCGCAACACCTACTACACCCGGGTCAAGGTCGCGGCCAGGGAAGCGCCTGGCCTGCTCGACTGCGCGTCCTCGAGGCCGATTTCGGAAGCCACACAGGAATGGACCGTTCAGAGCAAGGAAGTTCACGGCGCCATCCAGAGGCTCCCTGAACACCAGCGCGAGGTGCTGATGCTGATCGGCGTCCTAGGTGTCAGCTATGAGGAGACGGCCGAGATATGTGGCTGTGCGGTGGGAACGGTCAAAAGCCGGCTCAACCGTGCCCGCGCCGCCGTTCTTGAGTTCCTGGGGGAGAGTTCGCTGCAGACGCTGATGGAAAGACGAAATCATCTGTCGGACGGGCAGATCGATATTGATGCCGACAACCGCAGATAGTCAGTTCTTTATGTCGCGCCGGCGTTTCGCAAGGAGCGCGTTTTGCAGTTCGATCGCCAGTCTGGTCAAGCGATCAGGAACCTTTTCCTGCTCGATCGCGATCAGCAGAGAGGCAATCTCCTGATCCATCGCCATTCCTGCGCGCGGGTCCATTCTATCATCGCTCGAACGAGACATCGTATTCCCTGGCTGGATGGATGGCAGTCCGTCATCCTATTGTGATGACAAGCAACCGCCATTACAAGGAGATGCCCGGTGCCGAAACCGTTGCCGGCAGCCCTTGCACAGGTTTTTCTTCCACTCTCGATTGCCGAGGTCACAGATCCACTGCGGCGCTTTCAGTCCTTCGGCAATCGATTTGCGGCATGATCCTGATATTGATCGGACTTGATCTGATTGCCGTCCAGGCCGCGTTCCTCGCTGTGCTGCTTCTTGTCCCTGTTGGATAAAACGGCATTCTCTTCGATTTTGTCCTTGGCCAGTTCGGTCATTGCTCCGGCGCCGGCCCCTTTGCCGTGGCTGCCACGGCCGATATGTTTCTTGCTGCCGGATGCCATGCTGTCCTCCTTCGAATTGGCGCCGCTCTTCAGCGTCGCTGTGTTCGACGCCCGAACTGGCATTGGCTGGTAATGTTCCGTCACGCCGGCAAGCAGGAAGGCGTCGCCGTCCCACAGCCGAAACGCTTTTTCGCCATCGATGACGACCTGCAATCCGTGACGTTGCGCCAGGTGACGGATATCGGAGCGGTCCAAAAACAGTGATTCGCGATATGAGTAGTTCAGCAAGGCCAGCCTGCCCGGCCTTTTGAGGACGCGCGCAATTTCGCCGAAATGCCGCTCCGCCACGCCGGCTAGCACCAGATAGGGGAAACTGTCGACCGCCAGAACGCAGTCGAAACTCGCGTCGCCGAACTCCGCCAGATCCAGGCCTGAGGTCCGCCGCAACTCTACATTGCCAAGCGCTGCGCATTGCTCACGGGCGATCGATATCATCCTCGACGATATGTCGATACCGACGACCCGCCCACAGGATGCCGACAGCGCGCGTTCGAAACGCCCGATGCCGCAACCGATGTCCAGAATGTTGCGTCCAGCACCGGTGAAGTCTTGCGCTGTCAGCCATGCAACGATTTCGTCGGTCGTGGCTGCCAGCCTTTCCTCATCGCCAAGGGAAGCCAACTGGACACTCGCCACCCGGGAAATCGCTGCCGCGGCATCAAAGCCCGAGGCCAGCCGCGTCACGACATCTGCATCCGTCTCGTCGTCGTCGCGTTCGTGACGAACGGCAGAACCCGTTTTCTGCAACGTGGCAAAAACCTTCGATCCGCGGCGAAGCAGCCCGGCTATCTGCTGGAGCCTTTTCCTGTCTCGAGTATCGACCGGATCGATCTCCGCCACGATCTCCGCCAATTCGACTGCCCCGATGCCTGGGTGGAGATGCAGCGCCAGCCTGGCGATGACGGCCTCGGCACTGACAGCGTCCGCCATACAGTCCTCGACCGCCAGCCTGACCGCTATCCGGCGGCGCACGGATGTTGGTTCCATCGAAACCATGGTCTCATTTCCGCGTCCAAGTCCTTCGCATCGTCCACCTGTCGCCAGCGCCCCAGCCATATTTGTACGGCTCCTGGCCGCGCAGGAAGTCGAACTCGCGCGCACCTTCGCGGATCGATTCGGCGATTGCGTGGCCGACCAGGATCGCGCCTGGACTTTCCTCGGCATAGGCAGGATCGAAACCGCCAAGATAGGCATAGGCACGGCCGCGATGGTGAAATCCGTAGTAGGCGCCGATTGGCTTGCCGTCGATGGCGAGCACCCAGCGTCGGGTCAGATCTCGAGCGTCGAGCAGGGGAAGCGAGCACCTGTGGAATTGCTCGACGGCGGGGTCGGCCAGCACGCCGCCTCCGTTTCCGGCCCAGCGCGCGCCGTGCAGGCCTATCAGGTGGTCGAGGAACAGTTGAGGATCGCCTCGTGCCGGCGACAACTCGACCCGGCCGCGTCTGGATGCGGCGCGGCGCGCCCGGCGCAACTGGCGTCTGCGCCGGGCAGGGACGCAGCCCGCCAGCGTTTCATCGCCGTCGGTGGCAAGCACGGGACAAACGGCGTGGCCGACCAGTCCATCGGCTTTCAATTCGGGATGTTCGATCGCCAGACCGGCACTGCCTTGCGGCAGATCCGGCAGGATCCACTGCGACCACTCGATCGAGAGTATCTTCTCTGCAAGGGCAGTGGCGACCTGGGCCTCGCTGCCGGGCACACACAGCACGTCCAGATAGTCGCTGAGGGAAATGCCGATCGGAAGCAGTTTCGAGCCTTCCGTGCCATGTTCGAGATAGAGCGGCGCCAGGCCCACCAGATCGTTGCCGCGCCAGATGGCGACCGTCGCCAGCTCCCCCGGAGCGAATGTGCGCCACCACGGCAGCAGCCAGGCGGGACATTGAAAGGGCGTCGCCGACGAACTCTGCTCCCACAGGTTCCACCAGTGCGGCGCCAGTGCATGCAATTGCTCTGGATCGCCGATGATCTCGCTGCGCAGCATCTGCTCTTTCACCGCACCGCGGCGAGACGCCTGCGGTCGGCGCCGAGCCGGGCCAGCGCCAGATAGGCGCTCATGTAGGACGAGACCATGCGCTCGAGCGAAAACCGCCGGCGCGCCTCGCTTCGGCACGTCTCGGCATCAAGGCTGGGTGCCGCGACAATTGCTTGCGCCATCTCGTCGACATTGTTGACGATAAAGCCGGTCTTGCCGTGCTCGACCACTTCGGGAAGCGCACCATTTGGAAAGGCGATCACCGGTGTGCCGCAGGCGAGTGCTTCCATCGCGACCAGCGAACTGGTCTCGGCGGCGAGGCTCGGAACGACTAGGCAGCGTGCTGCATTGAGCAAGCGCCGCTTGGCGGCGAAGCCGAGCGGACCGAGGAAGCGGCGCCGGCCGTCGAGGCGAGGTTCGACCTCATCGCGAAAGTACTGGATATGCGTCTCGTAAGGATAGACCCGCCCGCCGATGACCAGCGGCACATCAGCCTGCCTGGCGGCATCCAATGCCAGGTGTATGCCCTTTTCCGGGCAGATGCGGCTGAGCACGACGGCGAAGTCGCCCCTGGGCCGCGGCTGGTTCAGCGCGTCGATATCGACACCATTCGGGATCGGGGCAACCAAGCTTGCGTCCGGCGGTGCGGTTCTTTGCTGGGCTGACGAGACGGCGTGAAGCCAGAGATCGTCGCGCCCTGGGCGCAGCGCCCCGGCCGGGTACCAGTCGAGCGGCAGGTGAAGCGTCACCAGGGTCGGACCGTCGGCAGGCAGGTAGGCGTCGAAGTCGATGCCATGCAGGTGAACCACGTCGATCGGCCATTGGGCGCGGGCAGCGGCGATCGCGGCGCGATGGGACTCCTGTGCCCGGTTTTTTGCTGACTGGTCGAGCACGCCGGCTTCGGCGGGCGTTTCCACCAGAATGCCGCTTGCACTGGAACCCTGGCAGCCGATGACGATGGATCGGTGACCGGCGCGGGTCAGGGCCTGATCGAGCATTGACAGCACCTGCTCGGCGCCGCCAACGGCGTTCGGTCCCACCGGCGCGAGAGGATAGGCAACATTGAGCACTGTGAGCGTCATGGCTGGTCGAGCCGGAGCGCCTCGTGAGCACGGGCGCTTGCATGCAGCCAGGTGCCGGGCTCGAAACCCAGCGGCAGCGATTCATAGTAGAGCCTGCCATCGTTGGGCAGCTTCAGGAAATCATAGGTCGGCGCCAGCCGGAAACGCTCGGTGCGGGTCGAGAACGGCGCCAGCGTCCGCTGCTGCGTCAGGTGGCTGGCCAGCATGCGCTGCTTTTGCTGAAAGGCCGCTTCGGTCAGGCAGACCTCTATGCAATCACTGCCGGTGCCGCTGGCGAAATCCTGAAATACCGGGCCGTCCGGGCCAGCCGAATAAAAGGCCATTTCGATGATGGTGGGCACGGGCCGGCGGTCACGGCGCAGAAGATGGCAGGCCGCGTGAACGGCAAAAGCGGTCGCGTCGTGGTCGGGATGGCCTCCCTCGAAAGGATGTGTGCAGACGAAGCGGATGTCGGGTTCGCAAACAAGGCAGGCGAGTTCCTGCGCGAGCGCCACGAGATTCGCCGCAGCCTCCTTGTCGGGATAGCCAAGAGCGGTCAGGCCCGATGGCGATATGCCGGCCGCGGCCAAGGCTTCCGTCAGTTCCGCACGGCGGGCATCGGCATAGTCCTGCCATGTCTCGAAACCATGCGCTTGCGCGTCGGCAAGATCGCGTGGTGCTCCGTCCGTGACATGGACGATGCGGCATGACCGCAGTCCGGCAAGATGCCCGCCGATGCCGATCGTCTCGTCGTCCGGATGCGCGACGACGACCATGATCGCGGAACCATGTGCTGCGTCACTGCCCGTCAACAGGGCCGCGAATTCGCCCAGGGTTGCCGACGGTTGATGCATGGGAGCCTCACGCTGCCGAGGCTCGCCGCTTCGACGTGGAAGCCACGCCGGGCGCGTAGCGGCGGATCATGGTTGCACAGAATTCGGCGAATTCCTCCGGCACCAGCGGCGGACTGGTGTGGTGAGGCATCATCCCGCGATGCTCTGGCGTGAAGCAGAAGGTGACGGTCACGTCGAAATCGGCGAGCGCTTCCATCTGTCGGTCGAACCAGTTCAATGCATTCGGCCTGAAACTGTCGGCCCAGGAAAGTCCGGTCCGCATATTGGTGACCCCGAGCCGCTTCATCCAGGCGACGGCGTCGTCCAGCCGCGGGTCCTCGAAATGAAACCACTGCACCAGCCCCATCTCGGGCGTATGGCGCAGGAATTCCTCCAGTGCCGGTTTTGGCGTGCCGTCCTGGCGCAGCAGCCCCATATGGAAGTGACGATAGTAGGAGGAGCCTTCCGCTTCGCGATGGCGCGTTGTTGCTTCCCATTCGCGCGGGAGATCATAAAGGCTGTACCACTGGATGCGCGGAGCGTTGCCGAGCAGCAATTCAGCGGTGCGCCTGAGGCCCCAGACCTGGATCTCGTCGGCGCCGAAGGTCGATACGCCAACTTCGCTGACCCAGATCGGGAGATCGGTGACGGCCGCGATCTCACCGATCTTCTGTGGCCATTCCTGGATCTGCCACAGGTTCCAGTCGAGCGGAAAGCCATGTACCGCGACGGCATCGACGTGGTCCAGCAATCTGAGTTCCTTCATGCGCGTGACGAAGCCGGGGTCGATCGGAGAGATGCCGCCGAGCACCTTGGTCAGGGCCGGGTTCTCGGACGCTATCGCATCCGCCGACAACATTGCCATGGCGGCGAAGCGGCTCCAATCGGGGTCGAGCTCGGGATCCCAATGCGATTTGTTGTTGGGCTCGTTCCAGATCATCGCGGCTTCAATCATGGATCTGTCCTTTCGACGGGTAGACGGCGCCGCCGCCGGCCGGATCGCCGGCGGAACGGCAAAAATAAACCTCCTGCTCGGGGTGCAAAAAAATCTCGAAGCCGGCGCTGCGCAACATCGCTTCGGTGCAGGCGCGGTTGGGAATCCACCAATTGGTCGGATCGTCGGCATATCGATGTTCGATGAAATGCAGTTTCGGAAATTCCGGCCGCTCGAACAGGTCGTGCGTCCAGAAATGATAATTCTGCTCAAGCGCAGGCAGATCGGCGCTGCCGCGTTGCATGGACTGGAAGATCATCAGGTCGCCGGCGACATGCCCGCGGATCAGGTCGAGCGCGAGCAGGGGATGGCGCAGGTGGTAAAGAACCCCCATGAACAGCACGATGTCGAATGTCTCGCGCAGGGCGCCGACGTCATAAACCGAAAGCTTCTGGAACTCGATGTCGCAGTCCGCGATCTCGGCGGCAAAGCGCGCCTGTGCCAGATAGGCCTCGTCGAAATCGATGCCGAGGACGCGACCGGCGCCGCGCCGTTTCATTTCGATGGAATAAAAACCGGCATTGCAGCCGATATCGAGCACGGACTTGCCGGACAGGTCGGCTGGAATGGCATAGGCGAACTTGCGCCATTTGACCAGCGGGTAGTTACCGAGAAAATGGTCCGGAGCAGTTTCGACGCCGGCTAGTTCCATGTTGTGGAACCATGGGCCGAGGGCATCGATACGGCGTTGGATTTCAGCATGGGAATGCAGCATGGCTAAGCTCCTTCGCCCGGAACGGCATGCGAATGTGCAGTAGGCGCGATCATCGTGGGCCGGTGCTGTTTGGACGCAGCATCGTCGTCGAGCAGCCGAAGGGCCGCGCGATAACCGTTGAAAGTGCCGACATCGACGTAGGCGGCCCCTGCCTTCACCCCATACGCCTGACCGCCCGCCGTCAGGTAGGCGTTGATCAACGTGCCGATATATTCGTCATAGCAATCCCGCTCGCGCCAGAGTGCCGCGAGCTGGTGCAGGACATGGCCCGGCATCTTGAACGCGCCCCATATCCAGTTCGTCGCCGCGTCCTGCCGCTTGACCTGGATTTCCCGCACCCGGCCCTCCTCGTCGAGAACCACGGCATCGAAGAATTCCGGCCGATCCACCGGGAAGAGCAGGAATGACAGCCGGTCGTCCGGCAGACGGCAGAAGCCGTCTTCGGGAAACCAGATCGTATCGGGAAGCCCGATCAACACCGTCTCGTCCGGTGCGACGAGGGGTGCTGCCCGGAAGATGGCGTCGCAAAGGCCAACGGGGTTGGGTTGTACCACGAACAGAGCGGTCGCCGCTCCGTAGCCCGCGGCATAGTATTCGAGAATGTCGGATTTACCCGATCCGATGATGAAACAGACCTTGTCGACGCCGGCGCGCACCATCCGCCGCACCAGGTACTCGCTTACGGCACATGGGCGCTCTGTCTGTCCATCGATCCGGCTCCCGACCGGCAGCAGCTCTTTCGAGAAGCCGAGCGGTTGAATGCGGCTGCCGCGTCCGGCAGCGGGCACGATGCCCAACATCAGACTGCTTCCTTCATCGGTTCGCCGGCCGACCTCTGCAAGGCTTCGTTCAGGATGCGATCCAGTTCCGCCGCGCGCCGCGTGGATGTGTGTTCGTCCAGAACCCGTTCACGCGCACGGCTTCGAATTGCATCGAGCTCGTGCGATGTCAGTTTGAGCGCCGCGATCACGTCGTCTGTGTCGTACGCCAGCAGGATCTCGCTACCGGGTTCGAAGAAACTGCTGAGGCCCGGCCAGGTGTCGGTGACGATCGGTACGCCGCATGCCGCTGCTTCGAACAGCCGGCCCGAAGGGCACCACCCCTTTTGCGCCATCGCCTCGCGCGTCACATTCAGCGTCAGGCGGGACGACGAAAAGAAGGCTGGATGATCTGCCGGCGGAAGATGCCTGACGAAGAAGATGTTGTCGCTCCACGGGAATTCCTGTGGATATTGTGCACCGCCGATGATGAAGCGGTGGTCAGGCAGGAGTGCGGCCGGACGGACCAGCAGTTTCTCGACGCCGGCCTGGCGATCTGCCGCATAGGTCCCGAGATAGGACAGATCGCCCGCAAATTCCGGCCTAGGTACTGCCGGCCGGTGTTGGTCGGGATCGACATGGCCATAGAGCGGCACCACGTGGCGTGCACCGAGGACCGACTTGAGTGCATCGATTGCCGAGCCGCCCGTGTAACTCAGGACGAGATCGAAATCGGCAAGGCCCTCGGGCCCGAAATAGGGTGGGCGTTCACCTTGATCGAGGCGCGCCAGAGTGACCGGAGTGTCCAAGTCGTAAAAGACGCGCAGCCCGCGGCATGCCTGCTGCGCCAGGCGCGAAGCGTCCACGGCGTCGGGACAGTAGGAGGTAATGATGACGACGTCGGATTGCTTGATCGTCTGCTCCGCGACCCTCCGGATGTCCTCCCAGTCGGGGTAGAGCACGATATTGCCGCCATCCAGTTGATCGAGGTCCCGCGCACCGGCATAGTAGGGGGTGTTGCGCTCGAAAAAGGTGATGGACCAGCCGTGCCGGGCCAGCGCGCGGATCAGGCCACGCCACAGGGTGGCGTGGCCGTTTCCCCATGAAGACGTGACGGTGAGACCGAAAATGACCATCTGCATCCGGCAAGTCCTCGTCAGGCAAGTTCGTTCAGACGGATGAGCTTTGCTCCCCAGTCTCCGGACACGATCGTCGTGATTGAGGCGGGGTCGATATCGAAGCGAAAACTGTCGCCGACGGGCAGACCAAGCACATGGCAGATGGCTGCCTTGATCACGTCGGCATGGCTGATCAGCGCGACGCATTGATTCTGATGCCGCTCGCGAGCCTGATCCATCAGCGAGACGATACGCTGTTGGACATCCAGCATGGTTTCGCCGCTTGGGGTGCTTGCTTCCTGCCGCCGGCTGTTCCACGCCTGCCAGCCGGCATCGCCGTTCAGTTCCTCGAACGTCTTTCCCGACCAGATGCCGAAGTCGATCTCGTCGAGTTCAGCGCAGATCGCGATTTCGCCGACACTACAGGCAGTCGCGATCGGCTTGGCGGTTTCCTGCGTGCGCTCGCGTGGGCTGCACCAGATAGCGGCAATCGGCTCGCGGGCCATGCGGCGGCCAAGATGCGCCGCCTGAGCCCTGCCGGATTCGCCAAGGCGAACTCCGCCCATCCGTCCGGCCAGATAGGAGCCGACATTGTCGTGTGCCGCGTGCCGGATCAGGAAGAAGGTCGTCGTCATTCCGCGGCATCGAGCATAGGCTCGTCCCTGCCTGTGATGAATGCGAGCGTGCGCTGCCGAGCTTCGGCATCGGTGAACTGCTCAGGCGGAGACTTCATGAAATAGCTGCACGGACCGGTCAGCGCGCCGGCGATGCCGCGGTCAAGCGCCAGCTTGGCGCAGCGCACGGCGTCGATGACCACGCCGGCCGAATTGGGCGAATCCCAGACTTCCAGCTTGAGTTCGGCGTTGAGCGGCACTCCACCGAAGGTCGTGCCTTCAACCCGGATGTAGGCCCATTTGCGATCGGTGAGCCATGGCACATGGTCACTGGGGCCGACATGAATGTTGCCCGGCTCCAGGGGAACATCGAACTGGCTGGTCACGGACTGCGTTTTCGAGATCTTCTTCGATTCCAGCCGCTCGCGTTCCAGCATGTTGAGGAAGTCGGTGTTGCCGCCGAAGTTCAACTGATAAGTGCGGTCGATGCGGACGCCGCGCTCGCGGAAGAGATTGGCCAGCAACCGATGCACGATGGTCGCGCCGACCTGGCTCTTGATATCGTCGCCGACCAGCGGCAGCCCGCGTTCCTGGAAACGCAGGCGCCATTCGGGCCGTGACGCGATGAAAACCGGTATGCAGTTGACGAAGGCGCAGCCGGCCTCGAGGGCGCATTCGGCATAAAAGCGCGTCGCTTCCTCCGACCCCACCGGCAGGTACGAGACCAGCACATCGGCACCGCTGTTCCGCAGGATTTCGCTGACATTGGCAACCGGCTCCGGCGCTTCCTCGATTTCCGTGCGCAGATATTTGCCGATGCCGTCCAACGTGGGGCCACGCTCCACGCGAACCCCGGTTGCAACCGCATCGGCAAAACGGAACGTGTTGTTCGGGGCGCTGTAGATCGCATCGGCCACGTCGCACCCGACCTTGCCCTTGGCGACATCGAACGCACAGACGACCTCGATGTCGTCGACGTGGTAGCCGCCGACATCGGTATGCATCAGCCCGGGGATCGGCTCATTGCCTTTTGCGTCTCGGTAATAGGAAAGGCCTTGCACCAGGGAGGATGCGCAATTGCCTACACCGACGATACCGACACGAACTTTCTTCGATCCCACGAAACTGCCGTCCTGTGCTGTCCAAGGTAAGTTCCTGGGCCCGAACCGTCAGCTTGCCGGAATGTTCCTTGGCACGTGGAAAAATTGCGCGCGGCAGGATGGATCAAAGCCGCGCATGCCGCGTTGGCGCACGGCGAGCTTGGAATCGGTGGATGATCGTCTACGGCGACCACAAACGAACAGAAGACGCGCGACAGCTTCGCGAGGCTGCAAGCGAAATGGCTGAAAGCCTCGATTGCAGGCCCTGCGGCATTCAACGCCACGCTGCGCTGGTAGGGTTGTTCGTCAAGGTCTCGGAACTGGTCCAGGCACTGGCCGATGTCGAGTTCGAGGCCCGCGGCGGGGACACCCCTTCGCCGAGGCAGCGGCAAGGTGCCAAGCTGCTGGTCGGCCTTGCGGCGGAAGTGGCGAGGTCCTGGCGAAGCGGCTTCACAGTGACTGGCGCCGTCGATCCCGTGCTGAGGCATATGCTGGCCGCGCTCGACTGCCGGGGCAAGGTTCTTACCGGCACGGCCGAGGGATACGCCCATTATGCGCTCTATCCTGAAAGCTACCTCGGCGCGGGGCGGGCATCAGGCCTCGACGCGAATACATGCGTCATCGGCATCCGCAGCATTGGCCTCGGGCTTGCCGCCTTGGTCGCCGCGGCGATCGACGCGCCGGCACCCATCAGCGTGCGCCCGATCGGCCATCCTTTCCGCAGGTATGTCAACGCCGACCCGGAATTGATCGGCGCCTGGAGGGGCAAGCCGTCGGCTTGCTTCGCTGTCGTCGACGAGGGCCCCGGCCTGTCGGGCAGTTCAATGCACTCCGTCGTCGCATGGCTGCGGCGGCTGGGCATCGATAGGGATCGCATTCACCTGTTCCCCAGCCATTCCGGCGGCCCGGGTGCCGAAGCCTCTAAGGAGGTTCATGAGACATGGTCGGGTTGCCGCAAACATGTGGCGCGGGCCTTCGAACGCACCTTCCCGGGCGGCGCGCAAATGCCGACGCTACGCGATTGGGTGGCGGAGGCTGCCGGCAGCCCGCAATTGGCCCTGACCGAAATATCCGCTGGAGAGTGGCGAAACCTCCACTACGCCGAGGAGAGGCTCTGGCCGCCGAGTCAACGCGGCATCGAGCGGCGAAAATTCCTGGCGTCCGCGGGACGCGATCGGTGGCTCGTCAAATTTGCCGGCCTCGGTCAAACCGGGCAGCGCAAGATGCAAACCGCGGAGATGCTGCACGAAGCCGGCTTCGGACCGCAGATCGTCGGGCTTTGTCACGGTTTTCTGGTTGAACGGTGGGTCGAGGGAAAGACAATGGATCAGGTAAACCTGTCCAGAGACAGGCTTGTCGCGGAGCTCGCACACTATCTCGCTTGGCGTGCGGCCAATCTCAGAACTCCGGAACTGGGTGCTGGATTGCCGGAACTCGCTGAGATGGCCGTCCACAATGGCGCCGAAGCCCTGGGTGAGCGGCGCGCGGCGGAGCTGCGGAACTGGTTCTCGAAGCGTGCCCCTGCGCAAGCGCTGCCACGGGTCGAGATCGACGGAAGGCTTCACCCGTGGGAGTTTCTCGTTTGTGCCGACGGGACGTTGATCAAGACGGATGCCGTCGATCACTGCCGGGGACATGATTTGATCGGCTGCCAGCCCATAGAGTGGGATATTGCCGGCGCTCGCGTCGAATATGGATTTTCCGACAGCGAGCTAGCGACGTTGGTCCACCGCATGGAAGCCGGGGAGCGGCTCAATATCGATACCGGCCTCATTGACTGTCTCGAACCTTGCTACCTGGCGTTTCAACTGGGACTCTGGGACGTTGCTGCCCGATCCGAGCATGGCCCGGAGAAGCCAAGGCTGGTAGCTGCGGCAACGCGGTACAAGAAAGGGCTGCTACGCTTCCTGGAGAGGTCCGGGCCGTGACGATCAGTCCAGTCTCCGCAGCATGTCCGCTTCGCGTTCGAGAATGGTGGCCACTTCCTCGCGCTGCAGATGCGTCATCATTAGGCTGACGCAGCACTCGAGATAGGTGATGGAGGCCCGTCGCAGAAAGGCAGCCGTCTCTCTTTCCGCAATCTGCTCGATATCCTTTGCGGATCGTTTGGGTTGCACAGGTCCGTTCTCCATAGCGGGATCTCATCGTCAAACCCCGAGCTTGCCAGGATGTTCCGCGCAATCCGCAAAAGTGCGGCAGGAGGCATGACCGTGCTTGAGCGGTCATACCGGAACACGTGGCTGCGGCGGCCTGGCCTCAGGCCGGAAGGTTCTGCAACCTGCCCGATCTTGCGTTTGTCGCAATAGCTGTCATCCGGCCGTCGATCCCGCTGGTTTCGAGATTGGAGAAGTATCCGATCGTCTGCATCAGCCCTTGCCTGAGCGGCACTTTCGGCGTCCAGCCGAGCAGCGCCTTCGCACGCGAGATGTCGGGCTGCCTCCGGCGGGGATCGTCTTGCGGCAAGGGCAGGAATTTCAGATCCGATTTGGTTCCGGTCATGTCTCTCACCATGGATGCTAGTCGCATGATGGTGAATTCTCCGGGATTGCCCAGGTTGACAGGTTTTCCGGGATTGGGGTCGAGATCCATCAGGCGCATCATACCTTCGATCAGATCGGAGACGTAGCAGAAGGACCTTGTCTGCAACCCATCACCGAATATCGTCATCGAGCGCTTCTCAAGCGCCTGCATGATCAGGTTCGAGACGATGCGGCCGTCGGCGGGGTCCATCCTGGGACCGTAGGTATTGAAGATGCGAGCCACGCGAATATCGGCTTTTGCTGCTCTCAGATAATCGAAGCAAAGCGTTTCGGCGGTGCGCTTGCCTTCGTCGTAGCAGGCGCGCGGGCCGGTGAAGTTCACATGGCCAACATAGTCTTCCCGTTGCGGATGTTGTTCCGGGTCGCCATAAACTTCACTTGTCGACGCCTGCAGGAATCGCGCATTGTTGCGGGCGGCGAGTTCGAGCAGGTTGAGCGTTCCGATGACGCAGGTGCGTGTCGTGTGTATCGGATCGGCCTGGTAGCGCGGCGGCGAAGCAGCGCATGCCAGGTTGAAAACGCGATCGACCGGCTCGCCGAGGTTCAGCGGCCGGCAGATATCCTGCTCGATCAGCCGGAAGCGCGGCTGGTCCATGATCGAGACGATGTTGTCCATGCGGCCGGTAAGGAAATTGTCGACGCAGATCACACGCCAGCCGTTGCGGAACAACGTTTCGCAAAGATGCGAGCCGAGGAAACCCGCGCCGCCGGCGACAAGCACTGTCTTCGCCCTTCGCGCTTTTCTTGTTTGCCGCATCGCTGTTTTCTCCTGTCTTTCAGTCATGCTGCGGTTCCGATATCGAGATCGATCATCGCCGCTCTCGGTCGTGTCAGCAGCGACACGAATTCGCGGGCCCTGGCCGCACCGGTATGTGCTGCCAGGACGAGTTCGCGCGCCCGGCCGGCCATGGCGAGCCGGGCGCGCTCGGATTCCCTGAGCAGGATATCGACGATGTCATCCGCCTTGTCGGCCGTGCGGATCGCCGAAGCAGGAAAGAAGCTGTCGAGACCCGGCCAGCGATCGCTGATAATCGGCGTGCCGCAAGCGGCAGCCTCGAAAAGCCGTACGCTGGGCGACCATCCGGCGGCGATCATCGATCTGCGCGTGACGTTCAGCGTGTAGCGCTGGCGGCTATAGAATGCGGCATGGTCGGCCGGCGGCAAATGTTCGATTCGTTCGACATTCTCAGGCCAGACGATGTCGGACGGATATTGCGAGCCGGCGACGACGAAACGGCGCTCCGGCATGCGCCGTGCGGGCTCGAGCAACAGCGCGTTGAGCGTTGCCTGCCGGTCGGTGCTGTAGGTGCCGAGATAACCGAGGTCCCAGCCGACTGGGTCGGCGGTTCGGTGATGCCGTTGCGGATCGACCGAACAGTAGAGCGGTTCGGCACGGCGCGCACCGAAATCCTGCGCCAGTCGGCCAAGCGTCGGCCCGCCGGTGAAGGAGAAATAGACATCGAAATACGGAATCTGGCGCCGACTAAGATAGTCGCATTCATCCGTCGAAAGCTTTGCCAGGGTCACCGGCGTGTCAATGTCATAAAAGCAGAGCGCCCCTTTGCAGAGCGCCGCGGCAATGTCGATGACCGCGCGCCCCTCCGGAACGAAGGACCCGACGACCACGACATCGGCCTGTTGCAGGCGTCGTGCCCAGTCCTGTTGTAACTCCTGCGTCGTTTCGTAGTAGCGCAGAGTGCAGAAATCGGGATCGCGCAAGTCGCGGTGATTGGCATACCACGGCACGTTGCGCTCCAGGAAGGTCACGCGGTGACCGAGTTCATGCAGGCCTTTCAGCAGGCCTC
The DNA here is from genome assembly GCF_006440475.1 of Mesorhizobium sp. B2-6-1. Lineage (NCBI taxonomy): Bacteria > Pseudomonadati > Pseudomonadota > Alphaproteobacteria > Hyphomicrobiales > Phyllobacteriaceae > Mesorhizobium > Mesorhizobium sp. B2-6-1. The sequence goes on along the minus strand of NZ_VFUH01000002.1, from coordinate 584,335 downwards.
GAAATGTCGTGGCGTGGCCGTTTCCCCAGGACGAGGAGAGGGACAGGCCGAGAAAGACGATGTTGAGCCGCTTGGTCATTACGCCGCCTCCACGGTCCCGCGCTCGAAGTGCCGCCTCAAGACCGTATCGGTCACGGCCGCTCTCATGGCGTAGGTATGTTCACCGCGGACGCGGCGCAGCGCGGACGCGCCGATCGCCTTTGCCCGATTGGGGGTCAAGGTGCGCATGATTTCGGCGACATCGCCGCCGTCGCGCGCGACCAGGATCTCCTCGCCGGGTTTCAGGAACAGTTCGACGCCCAGCCACGCATCCGTGATGAGGCAGGCACCGGCGCCCGCCGCCTCGAAAACCCGGGTGGCGGGCGAAAAGCCGTTTGCGGCCATGCTGTCGCGGCTGATGTTCAACACGGCCTTCGGGGTGACGTTGAAGGCGTTGTGGTCGCGGGTGCCGACGTGGCCGAGCCAACTGACATTGGCGGGAAGCGGCTTGTCGCCCCAGCCCGATCCGCCAAGCAGGAAACGCTGCTCCTGCAAACGGCTGGCCGGATCGAGAAAAAACGCCTCGACGCGCGCCTCACGGTCCGGCAGCCGGTTTCCGAGGAAAGCGAGGTCGCAAGCAAAACGCGCCTGACTGGCGACTGGATGATGCGTTTCAGGATCGAGCGCATTGTAGATCGGCACGCATTCCTTCGCTCCCATGGCGCGATAGGCCCAGACCACGGGGTCGCCGCCGCCATAGGTCAACACAAGATCGATTTGCCGCAGCGCGGCATGCAGCGGATGGTCCGGTTCATCGCGCAATTGGCCGAGCGTCGCCGGAGCATCCACGTCCCAGAACACGACGAGCGCGTCAGGACGCGCGTGATCGAGCACGGCGCGCAGCAGCGCCTCATCCTCGAAACCGACGCCGCTCGCCTTGACGACGATATCCGCCTCGGCGGCGCACGCCGCCACCTGCATCAGCGCGTGCTGGGTCGCCTCGTACACGACGACGGCGCACCAATCCGGCGCCTCGATGTCGCGGTTGTTCCGGCGGTCATAGACGTCAGGTTCATAGAAGGTGATTTCGTAGCCGAGTTGGGAAAGCGCCTTGAGCAACCCACGGTAATAGGTAGCGGCGCCGTTCCAGTAGGACGACAACAGGCTCGATCCATAAAAAGCGATCTTCATTCAGCAGCTTCCTTTGCGGCGGTCGGATTGGTGATGTGTTGAGGTCCGCATTCGGCGAGCACGCCGAACAACTCGTCCACGCGGTGCCGGCATGTGTGCCGCAGGCGGATGGTCTCGAGACCAGACGCCGCCAGGGAGGCAGCGAAATCCGCGTCGCCGAGTACGGCCCGGAGGTGTCGCCGCATTTGGGAGCCATTGTCCGCAAACAGGAAATCGACGCCTGGCCTGAACAGTTGCTCGGTGTCGGACCACGGGGCCGAAATCAGCGGAATGCCGCAGGCGAGCGCCTCGAACACGCGGATGGTCGGAATGCCGGGCAGGCCTTCCCGATAGGGGCGGCGCGGAACATGCACCGTGACACGATGCGCTGCGAACGCCTTCGGCACGTCGGCATTGGCGATCCAGCCTTCATGGCGCAGGCCGGCGGCTGCGAGATCGGCGAGCGCCTGCCTGGGGTAGCGCACGCCATGAACGGTGGCATCGAGGCCGAGTTCGTGCACCGGCTCGATCAGAAATTCCTTGAGCTCCGCGGTACGCTCGTCGTCGCCCCAGTTTCCAATCCAGATCAGATCGGAGGTCGGGCGGATCTCAGGATGCGGTCTGAACAGGCGGTCGTCAGCCGCCTCGTGCCAGGTGAAGACGCGTTTGCCCCACCCGGCCCGCAGGTAGCTCTCGCGCAACGCTTCGCCAAAGGCGAGAACGCCGTCGTAATGCTCCAGCCGGAGCGCCGAGATCGCCTCGGTCGCCGACACGGCGCGGTGGTGGGTGTCGTGAAACAGGAGGATGAAATTGCCGCCGCTGGCCCTGGCGCGACCAATGCGCGCGACGAGGTCCGGCTCGGTCCATTCATGGACGACCACCACGTCCGCATCGGCGATCCAGGCCTCGTGGTCAAAGCCGGCATCGTAGGTCACCGGCATCAGCTCGGGGAAATCATTCCTGAAGCGCTCGATGGCGAAGGAGCCCTTCTCGGCCAGCAGATTCGAGCGGCTCCAGCCGTCCGCCGGCTCCAGCGCGATCGCCTGATGCTGGCGTGCGACCAGCTCCCGCATGACGCCGCGCAGGAAATGTGCGTTGCCGTGGTTCCAGTCGGAAACGACCGAATGGGTATAGAACAGAAAGCGCATGATCAGCGCTCCGCCATCGCTAAGGCCGCTTTGTCGTAGACGTCGCGCATGGCCGCTGCCTGCCTCGCCAACGAAAACCTGCGGCTCCGGCGCAGGGCTGCCCGTCCGAGCTCCCGCCTGTGCTGCGCATCCGCGGAGAGACGGTTGATGCAGGTGGCGAGATCATGCGGATCGCGCGCGTCGTAGAATAGCGCGGCCCCGTCCCATAACTCGCGGTAGGTGGCGATGTCGGATAGAACCAGCGGCGTCGCCGACATGGCCGCTTCCAGCGTCGCCAGGCCGAACGGCTCGTAGAGCGATGGCGACACGAAGATTCCGGCGCGTGCCATCAGGGAGCGCATCTCATCATGCGGTAGCGCTCCGAGAGCGACGGCATGGCTGAAGCCGGCGCGCTGGCCGTCCGGACCTAGCGTGGAACCGGCTGCAAAGACGGGCCATTGCGTTATCGACGCGGCCTGGTCGATCACCGCGGCGTTCTTGGCTTCATCCCACCAGCGGGCGGCGGCGAAGACGAGCGGTTGACGCTTTTCGGCTTTCGCTACCGGGCGGGCGCCGTTGGCGACGACATTAAGATGCGCGATTTGTCCATAGCAGGTTTCGAGCATGCCGGCGTGGCTGTGGCTCGGCGCGATAACGGCGTCGGCCCTGTCGAAGCCGCGCCTGTTGCGCTGCCTCTGCCAGTCCCATGCTCTGTCCACCGCCTGTCCCTTGACGGCATGGAACCATGTGACCACGCAGGAATGCGAGACCACCACGACAGGGCAGGGCGCATCGAGCCCCACTGCCTGCGTCGGCGCATTGAGATGAACAAGGTCGATGGCGTGGTCACGAATGGGCGCATGCAGCTCCCCCGGCAACGCATCGAGGTCGCTGGCATTGCGGGTCATCCAGTCCGGCGGCGTGTTCAGCCAGCTCAGTGTCGCCAAGGACTGTGCTTCTTCGGCCTGTTGCGTGGATGGTTCCGGACCGAGACCGGCGAGCAAAACGCTGTCCCCGCCATCCACGAATTCCCGCGCCAGATCAAGCGCGTACCGCCACACGCCGCCCACGGCATCGACCGTCATCAAGATGCGCCGCGAACGCGGGGTCAGTGTCCGCAACATGTCGCCTCCAGTTCCGCCAGCGGACGCGGGCGCTTCTCCTGGATGTCGCTGAATTTTTGGAACGAGGCGAGATAGTGTTCATGCGCGCGCTCCCACGCGATGTCATCGGGCTCGCCCCAAAGCTCGCGATAGCTGGGCGAACTCGGGTAGGGATAGAGCGGTACCGGCTCATTGGCCCATACCCCGTTGTCGATCAGGTGGTTTCGCCAGTAGTCGACCAGGGCAGGGTCATCTTCGACCACGCCGATCAGATTGGCCTGGACGAACGGAACATGGCGTCTTGCATCGACGAGCAGCGCGGCGAGTTCCTCCGTGCCCAGGCGGCAGCGCTTGGCCAGCATGGCCCGGCCCTCCACTGTCAGGCTTTCGAGGCCCGCTTCGATTGACACGCAACCGGCCGCGCCAAGCAATTCCAGCAGTTCGGGCTTCCACAGGTCGATGCGGGTCTGTACGCCGAATTTCACGTCACGGTCGACCAGTGCCTCTAGCAAGGCTTTCTGCGGCAGGAAAATCTCGTCGATGAAGTAGATATAGCCGACACCTTGGGCGATCAGCCGGTCTATTTCCGTCACGACCGCCTCGTGATTTCGGCGGCGATAGGCATCGCGGAAATCCATCTTGGCGCAGAAGCTGCAATTGTAAGGGCAGCCGCGCGACGCCTCGACTTCCGCGCCGAACCCCACCTGGTGGTCGTCGAACCTGTGATGGTGGTGCGCGTGCGCGGCGATCCAGTCCGATGGCCATTCGAGCGGCGGATGGTCGATGAACGAACTGGCGTGAACGCCGCCGTTCGAGATCAGCCTTGCTTCGCTAAAGTAGGCGGTTGACGACACCGCACTCCAATCATCGCGCCGTGCAAGGTCGGCCACGACCTCCTCGCATTCGCCGCGCACGATGATGTCGACGCCGAGCTTGCGCAGCGTTGGCGCCGGTGTCGCCGAGCCATGCGGCCCGACCGCGACGGTGCGCCCGCCCCGCCCGGCAAGGCGGTTGAGAAAATCGGCCGGCACGCGCAATTCCGGCGGCGCGCAGCGCCAGAACAGATAGGTCGGCGCTGTGGTGACGACCGTCATTGCCGGCGCGAACTCGGCCACCCGTTCGGAAAGGCTGGAATTGTCAAGCTTCTGAAGCTGTCCGTCCAGCATCAGCACCTCATGGCCAGCCCGTTCGAGCAAGGCTTTCGAGTAGCCGAGTTCCAGGGGTAGATGCGGTTGGCGGCAGCCGAAATAGATGCTGTCGTCGTAGGTCCAGAATGGGTTGACCAACGCGATTTTCATGCGACGTACCTCTCGGCTTCGGCGTGGGGTTCGAGCCGGTGACGCTGCAACCATTCGGCGAGGTCGCGGATGCCTTCTCGCCACGAAACATGCGCCGTCCAGCCAAGCGTGGTTTGCATCTTTCTCGTATCGGCGACGAAGAAGGGCTGGTCGCCCGTCCGCTCTGCCTCATAGCGGATCGACAGTGCTCGATCCGTCAGGCTGCCGATCTCGCTCAACAGCATGCGCAGGCTGAGCGCATTTTTCGGTCCGCCGCCGAGATTGAACGCCTGGCCCGTGATCGTCTCGATCCGGTCGAGCACGGCCCTGTAGGCTGCAACTGCATCGGAGACGTGCAGAATGTCGCGCACCTGCCTGCCGTCGCCGTAAATGGTTATCGGCCGCCCCGAAAGCGCGCAAAGGAGGAAGTGCGCAACCCAGCCCTGGTCCTCCGTTCCGAACTGGCGCGGGCCGTAGATGCAGCTCATCCGCAGGACCGCCGTCGGCAAGCCATAGGACTTGGCGTAGTCGAGCACGTACTGGTCGGCCGCGCCTTTGGAGCAGCCATAGGGTGTGCAAAAGTCCAGGCTGCCGCCCTCGCCGATGCCCTCGGTGCGGATCGCAGGGTCGCAGGGCACATAGCGCTCGCCCTCCGGGCGAACCGCAATGTCGGGGAGGCTGCCGTACACCTTGTTGGTGCTGGCGAAGATCACCGGGATTCGTTCGCCGCTCTGTCGCGCCGCCTCCAGGACGTTGAAAGTTCCTCTAAGGTTAATGTCGAAATCCTCGCCCGGCCGAACCAGGCTGGTGGTAACGGCGGTCTGCGCGGCCAGGTGGAATATGGCTTTCGACCCCGTGAGGGCCGAAGCCAAGGCGTTGGCGTCGCGCACATCGACGGTTTCCACGGTGAGGCGGCTTCCATGCTTGTGCGACAACCATTCAAGGTTCTGTTCGACACCAGCGCGACTGAGATTGTCGATCACCAGCACCGGCTCGCCGTCCGACAACAGGCTGTCGGCAAGATTGGACCCGATGAAGCCGCTGCCGCCGACGATGGCGACAGGTGCTTCGCGACGATTGCGCCTACCCGGCTTCATGACACCAGCCCGCGTTCTTCGAGCTCGCGTTTCATGTCGGCGCCGCGATCGATGGCAATCGTGTTGCGCACCCAGGAAACGAAGTCGCCGAGGGAATTCTCCAACTGCCGCCCTGGTTCGAAACCCAGCAGTTCGCGCGCCTTGGAAATGTCGGCGAAGCAGTTGCGAATGTCACCGGAACGCGCTTTGCCGAGCAGCTCGGGCGAGCGGTCCGGCGTTCCCATGGCCTCGGCCAGCAGGCGCGCGACATCGCGGATCGCATAAGCCCGGCCGCTTCCGATGTTGATGACGTGGCCTTTTGCCTGGCGTTGCTCCAGCGCCAGGCGAAAAGCGCGGGCGACGTCACGTACATGAACGAAATCGCGCTTCTGCTGGCCATCTTCGAAGATCATCGGCCGCTTGCCGTTGGCCAGACGCGAGGCGAAGTTGGCCAGCACGCCGGTATAGGGGTTTGAAAGCGCCTGTCCGGCGCCGAAAACGTTGAACAGGCGCAGCGCCACCGCATCGACGCCATAGGCTTCGCCGAAGATCAGCACGGCGCGTTCCTGGGCATATTTCGTCAATGCATAGATGGAGGCGAGATCGATCGGCTTTTCTTCGTCTGTCGGCAATGGCGAGAGAGGTTCACCGTCCGCAGACAAGGGATTCCATTGTCCGCCTTTGAGGTCGTTGGCCTTGCGCCGGGCGTTGCCGACGCGCCGGCCGTCGGGCGTGGCATACAGACCTTCGCCGTAGACGCTCATCGAAGACGCGACGACGATCCGCTCGACCGGGTGCTTGATCAACACCTCGAGCAGTGTTGCAGTGCCGAGATCGTTGGCGCCGACATAGCGGGCGATCTCGTACATGGATTGGCCGACGCCGACTTCCGCAGCCAGGTGAACCACCCCGTCGACGCCCTTCAGCGCCTTGGTGACGGCTTCGCGATCGCGCACGTCGCCCTTGATCAGTTCGGCTCCAGCGGGAAGGTTGACCGCTTCGCCGGCATGCACCTGATCCAGCAATGCATCTAGTATGCAAACCGAATAACCGTGATCGGCGAATTCTTGTGCGACGTGGCGACCAATGAAACCACAGCCCCCTGTGACCAGTATACGTTTCACGACAACTCCTCGGACTGGTGACCTCGGCGTCCCCAACTTCTCGGCAAAAGCTTTGTTCCCTGCGCATCAACAAAGTTCTCCTGGCGGTTTCATTCGACAGCAGGCGCATCGCACCACGCGACGGGTGCTGGAACATTGCCTGCCGTGTGCTGTTAGGACGCTCAACAGTTGCCGCGGTGCGTGCGCGGGGAGAGAGCTGGCTGAAAGGAGATTTCAATGTCGCAATCGCAGACGACCACCAATCACGAAGAGATTCGCAAATGGGCCGAGGAGCGGAACGGCCGGCCGGCAGTGGTGCGAACCAAGGGCGAGGGCGGCATCCTGCGGATCGATTTCGGCGAGCCCGAGGAGGCATTCGAACCAGTCGAATGGGATGAGTTCTTTCGGATATTCGATGAGAACCGTCTGGCTTTTCTTTACCAGGCCAACACCGGCGGCGGGCAGACCAGCCGTTTCAACAAGTTCGTCGAGCGTGACCAAAAGGGCTGACCGAGGCCCGGCCGGCGATCAATCGGAAACCTGGTTCGGCTCAGTTCAGAAGCCTTGCGCCGCTGGACTTTGCCAAATCGCGCATGATGGCGTTAAGCCAGTCTTCGGTGGACTGGCCGATCCGCCTTTGGTCGATGTCACGGATCGCTCGCTCGAGCGTCCTTTCGACAAGCCGGTCGGAGGCTTCCACATCCCCCAGCAACAGACGTGCCGCAAGCCTGAGTTTGGGCAGGAGCGAAAACACGTCGTCCGGCGAACTTGGCACAAAGCCGCTCGCCGCAGCCGGGCTTTGCGGCGGGAAAAGAGCATTGAATACAGCCCCGCTGCCCGAGGATTTTCGCAGGTTGCTGGCATGCCGGAGATGTTCGGGAATGGCGATATCGCTGTCACCGCTGAAAAACACGAACGGCACGCCGCGGCGCATCAGTTCGTCCGCGATCGGAAAGACCCGTCGCCCGTTGAGGTTGACGTCGAGGATGGCAGCCTCGGCCAATTCAGTGTGCAATGATGCTTGTTCGACCGTCGCTGCCGGTCCCAGGATGATCGCACCCATATTGCTGAAATAACGGGCGAGATCTCCGGCTACCATCCATTCGTCTTCGACGATCAGAAGATGCACCCCTTGCAGATCGCGCACCTCGTCATCCTTTCTCGACCGGTATCTCGTGGAAACAGTCTCCCTGGCCGAGCCTGCTGGCGTTTCGGCACGAGCCCGGCCGAAATCGTCGAGCAATTCCACGCCGCTGACTCCATGTGCGTCGGGAGCTTTGTTTCAGAATGGACGTTTGGTCATTGAACACGTGAACTCCAAATTCAACGCCATCCGTCGCGACTTGTTCCGTATCTCCGCCGCGCCTATGCTTACCTGCTGTCCGCCTGCTTCATAAGTGATTTCGCACACAGGTGCCGAAAGGGGAACTTCCAGTGACAGCCCAGTCGAAAAGATTTCCCATCGTTGGCGTCGGCGCGTCCGCCGGCGGGATTCCGGCGATGGAAGGGCTGTTCAAGGGTATGGCCGATCAGCCCGGCATGGCGTTCGTCGTCATCACTCATCTCAGCCCCAAGCGAGAGAGCCTGTTGCACGAGGTCGTCGGCCGCTACACCGAAATGGCGGTCGAAATCGCGGCGGACGGCATGATCGTTCAACCAAACCACGTCTATGTCATGCCGCAGAACGTGACCATGACCATCGACAAGGGAATGCTGCGCCTGCGCCGGCCCAATGGGTTCAGCCAGGAGCGCAAACCCATAGACATCTTCTTCAGCGCACTTGCCGAAGACCAGGGCGAACATGCCGTCGGCGTCATCCTGTCGGGCGGAGATTCCGATGGAACCTTGGGCGCCAAGGCGATCAAGGAGCATGGCGGGCTCACCGTCGCGCAGATCTCCGACGGCTACGGCCCGCGCAACCCCGATATGCCGCAGAGCGCCATCACCAGCGGACTTATCGATATAGCCGCGCCCGCCGAGGAGATCGGCACGAAACTGGAAGCCTTCACGCGCGGCTTCGACGCGTTGAATGGGTTGGCGGAGGAGGATAGCGTCCGCACGGCGGGTATGGAAAAGGTCCTGTCCCAGATCTACGGCATCCTGCGCAGCCACTCAGGCCATGATTTCTCGGGCTACAAGACCAAGACGTTCCTGCGACGCATCAAGCGGCGCATGCAGATCGCGCAGATGCAATCCATTGGCGCATACGTGGAATGGCTGCAGAAGGACCCTCGCGAGGTGATGAACCTTTTTCGCGACCTGCTGATCAACGTCACCAACTTCTTTCGCGATCCCGAGGCCTTCGAACTGCTCGAGCGAAAGATCGTACCGCAACTCTTCGAAGGCAAGACCGCCAACGACATCATCAGGGTGTGGATTCCCGGCTGCGCCACAGGCGAAGAGGTGTTCTCCATCGGCATCCTGCTGCGCGAACATGTGGAAAAGCTCCCGGTCGTTCCGCGAATCCAGATATTCGCGACCGATATCGACGAACCGGCGCTGGCGGTGGCGCGGGCAGGGCGCTATCCTGAAGCCCTGCTGCAGGGACTTTCCCCCGAACGCCGCCAGCGGTTTTTCAATGGCGACGGGGACACCTATGTCATCAGCAACGAGATACGGGAGCTGTGCATCTTTTCGCCGCACAGCGTCGTTCGCGACCCGCCTTTCTCACGCATGGACCTGGTGTCGTGCCGTAACCTGCTGATCTATTTCGGCCCCGCCATTCAGAACCGGGTCATTCCTATTTTCCATTACGCCCTGAAGCCCGGCGGTTATCTTTTCCTCGGCACCTCGGAGAGCGTCGGACAGAACGACGATCTGTTCGCTACCGTCGACAAGAAACATCGCATCTTCCAGGCGCGGGAGCATGCCTCGCCGCATGTCAGGCTGCCGGCCCTGATCGGCGATGGCCGTTCAGGTGCATTCCCGTCCGAGAGCACTGGCTTGAGGAAGGGAGCCGCCGGTTATCCCCTACGCCAGGCGGTCGAGGCGCAGGTGCTGGAGCGCTTCGCCCCCCCGCATGTGCTGGTCAACGCCGAGGGCGATGTCGTCTACTACTCAGCTCGCACCGGCAAATATCTCGAAGCGCCGCAAGGCATTCCCAGCCGGCAACTGTTGACAATGGCGCGCCGTGGGCTGCGACTCGACCTGCGCGCCGCGCTGCGGGAAGCGACGTCGACGCGCCGGACCGTCATACGGGAAAATCTCACGGTCGAGGAGGATGATGAGCGGATCCAGCCGATCAAGCTCACCATTGAGCCGCTGGCGGAACGCGACAATGGCGAGCCGCTCTATCTCGTCCTGTTCGAACCGTCGGGACCTACGCAGATCCGCACAGACGAAGGCGGCAGCCATGACACCGACAGCACCGCCGATCTGGAGCGAGAACTGCGCGATGCGAGGGAGCGCCTGCAATCGACGATCGAGGAATATGAGACCGCACTGGAAGAGGTGAAATCGTCCAACGAGGAACTCGTCTCTGTCAACGAGGAGGCCCAGTCGACCAATGAGGAACTTGAGGCCTCGAAGGAGGAAATGCAGTCGCTCAATGAGGAACTGAACACTATCAATGCCGAGTTGACGAACAAGATCGAGGAACTCGATCACGCCAACAGCGATCTGCGCAACCTGTTCGAAAGCACGGAGATCGCGACCATTTTCCTCGATCGCAATCTAGTGGTGCGGACCTTCACGCCCGCGGCTTCGTCGTTCTTCAGTCTGCGACCCTCCGACGTCGGCCGGCCGCTGACGGACCTGTCGAGCCAGTTGGAGTATCCCGAGTTGAAGCAGCATATCGCCGAGGTGTTCGAGACAGGCGAGACCCTGAACCACCACCTTGCGCGCGACAGCGCCGGGCGGTTTCACATGGTCCATATCAATCCCTATCGGGACAAGAGCAACCGCGTTCAGGGTGTGGTCGTGACACTGGTCGACGTCACCACTCTGGCTCAGGCGGAAGAACATCAGCAGGTTCTCATCTCTGAGCTCAACCACCGGGTCAAGAACATGTTGGCGGTGATCGTCAGCATTGCGAGCCGCACGCGGGAGAAATCCGTCTCGAAGGATGAATTCGCGGAAGCCTTGATCGGACGCTTGCATGCGATGTCGCGGGCCTATGGATTGTTGAGCCGGAAAAGCTGGAAGGAAGCTTCGGTCAGCGAGCTGCTTCACCAGGAGCTCGAGCCGTTTGGCATTGAACGGTTCGAACTGAACGGCCAGGAGATAGAACTTGGACCGCAACAGGGCCTTTCCCTTAGCATGGCCGTCCACGAACTGGCCACCAACGCGGCCAAATATGGCGCTCTTTCCAAACCTCGTGGCAAGGTGGTGGTGATGTGGTCGATCGCTGACGACATGTTTACGCTTACCTGGCGCGAGAAGGACGGTCCCCCTGTCAATGAACCCGTCGGCAGCGGCTTCGGCCTCACGCTGCTGCAGGGAGAGATCGGCTACAGGCTTGGCGGCCATGTCGAAACCGTTTTTCGCAAGGAAGGCCTCAACGTTCAGATCGCATTTCCCGTTAACCGGAAGGAGGGGTCGTGAACGACGGACCGCGCGTCCTGGTTGTCGAGGATGAATGGCTAATCGCGGAAGACACCGCGTTAGTCCTGCGTAGCGCCGGTTACCAGGTGGTCGGTCCCGCGCCTTCGGTAGCCGCGGCGCTTCGTCTCGTCGGCTCGGACAAGATCGACATGGCGTTGCTGGACATTCAGCTGAACGGTGAAACGAGCCTGCCCCTCGCGGAGACATTGCAGGCGCAGGGTGTTCCCTTCGCCCTCATGACGGGATTTGGCGCGCGCGACCTACCGGCACCCTTTCGCGACTGCAAATTCGTGCCCAAGCCGGCGACTGAAGCAGCTATCCTGGCTGCGCTGGCCGACCTGGGGTCGCTGCGCGACGTTTCGCGTTGACGGGCACTCGAAGGGCGCCACAGGATCAGTCCAAGGGCTTGTCCGTCGGTCGCGGAGTCGTGCTGGGCTGACGGGGACGACCGGCATTTCGATTGGCTGTGGGATTGTCCAGGGGAGGGGCTGAAGGGTGAGATCCTCCGGCAGTCTTCGGCGTCGGCGATTTCGCCCCTGCGTCCGTATCACCGGCGTCTCGCCTCGGGTGTGGCAAACCATCGGTGTTCGGAGACCGAATAACGGGTTTCGAGCGAGAATTCTCGTTGGCCATGGCGGCACCCTTCTTCCGAACCGAACTCAGCGGGTCAATCGCCGACACAACAGAAAGTTCCGAACTGCCAATGCCGATCGGGCGGGCGTCCAACGGATGCCGGGAATGACACAGCTCTTGCCTCTGGAATTGCGACATCTCAGCCATGCGGCCGCATAACCACCTTGATGCAACCATCCTGCTTGTCTCGGAAGGTCTTGTAGAGGTCCGGCCCGGCTTCGAGCTCGGCTCTGTGGGTGATGACGAAAGACGGGTCGATCTCGCCATTCTGGACCTTGGCCAGAAGTGGTTCGAGATAGCGCTGGGTATGGGTTTGGCCCATTCGGAAGGTCAGCCCCTTGTTCATCGCGGCGCCGAACGGGATGTGATCGACCAGGCCGATATAGACGCCGGGAACCGAGATGGTGCCGCCCTTGCGGCAGCAATAGATCGCCTCTCGCAGCACATGCGGCCGATCGGTGCCGAGATAGACGGCGGCCTTCACCTTGTCGAGCATGGCGTCGGCGCTGGCGCCGGGGTCGGATTCAGTGCCGACGCAGTCGATGCAGCGATCCGGGCCGCGGCCGTCGGTCATCGCCATCAGTGCGTCGTAGATATTGGAATTGCTGAAGTCGAGCGTCTCTGCTTTGCCGTGTTCACGCGCCATGGCCAGCCGCTCCGGCACCTTGTCGATGGCGATGACGCGGCCGGCGCCGAGCATCCACGCGCTCTGGATGGCGAATTGGCCAACCGGGCCGCAACCCCATATCGCGACCGTATCGCCCGGCTCGATGCCGGCGTTCTCTGCCGCCATGTAGCCGGTCGGGAAGATGTCGGAGAGAAACAGCACCTGTTCATCTTCCATTCCCTCCGGCACCTTGATCGGACCGACATCGGCGAACGGAACCCGCAGATATTCCGCTTGTCCGCCCCAATAGCCGCCGACAAGATGCGAATATCCGAAAAGGCCGGCCGGCGATTGACCCATCGCTTCGGCGGCCTGTTTTGCGTTGGGATTCGAGCGGTCGCAAAGCGAAAACAGCCCGTTCTGGCAAAACCAGCACTCGCCGCAGGAAATGTTGAACGGCACCACCACCCGGTCACCCTTCTTGAATTTCGAATGGCCCTGACCAACCTCCACCACTTCGCCCATCGTCTCGTGGCCAAGCACGTCGCCCGATTTCATCGTCGGCATGTAACCGTTCATCAGGTGGAGGTCGGAGCCGCATATGGCGCAGCAGGTAACCTTGATGATCACGTCGCGGTCATCCTCGATGACGGGATCGGCCACTTGGTCGCAGCGTATGTCGCCTTTGCCGTGCCATGTAAGGGCTTTCACGATGTTGCTCCTGAGTTTCGAGGGCGCGTTTCAACGCGCGTTTCTCGTGCGTGGCGCCGAAGATGCCGCCGGTCAGTCCTGGGACGCCGAGCCCGGCGCAGCCATCTCGCGGTGCTGTTCGGCCAGCGTACCCGCTGGCGTGACATGCGCAGCGGCGACCTGCAGCTTGTTCTTCCAGCCGCTGACCACCTGTTCTTCGCCAGTCATCATCGCTTCGTAGCCGGCCTTGGCAACGTCGGCCGGATTGTCCTTCTCGTCGGTGCCCACCTTGGTGTCCATCATCTCGGCGCGTTCGAAGAAGCGTGTCTGCGTGGCGCCGGGCATCAACACGGTCACCGTGACGCCGGTATCCTGCAATTCGTGACGCAAGGCGATCGCGAAGGAATCGATGAATGCCTTGGTGCCGTTGTAGACGGCTTGGAAAGTCCCGGGCATGAAACCGGCGATCGACCCGGTGAAAAGAATGCGCCCGCGCCCGCGGCGAGCCATCTTGGCGCCGAGTTCATGCGCGAGATACACCGTTCCGGTGATATTGGTGTCGATGATGCGCCGGATCTTCCCCCAGTCCTGGTCGACGAAGCCATTGCCGAGCCCGCGTCCAGCGTTGAGAAACAGCAGGTCGATGTCACGCTCGCCAATTCGGGAGATCAGCCGATCCACGCCTTCGACGGTCGCGAGATCGGCCTCGACGGCTTCGACTGCGATATTATGTGAGCCGAGTGCCTCGGCGGCCTGCTGGATTGCCGGTTCATCAGCCGCAACGACGAGATCGTAGCGATCCTTCGCGCAGAGTTTCGCAAGTTCCTTGCCTATGCCGCTCGAGGCGCCGGTGACCACTGCGAGTTTTGCATCCGTCATGATTTCCTCCGTCGTGCCGGCCGAACCAGCAGAGGAGATGATTGTTCCGTGGATCGGTATCGTCCGGTCGGCGCCTGTCGGGAGTCTGACTTCTGCTCTTGGCCGGGCGATGGATTTTCGGAATTCGGGCGGGAACAACCGGATGGTCCCGCAGTTCGGCGCGTGCAGGAGGAACATGATGCAACATGCTGATAAGATCGCGCTCCGGCGTGTGAAAATGCTGGTCGAGCAATATGTGCTGACCAGGAGCAGGCGATATGATTTCGTGTCGACGGAGTTGGCTTGCAGGGCCATTCGTGAGGTGATGCGCAGCCCGATCGAAGATGCCGAACTGGATCGCATGTTGGCCAGAAGCGCGGCCAGGCAGGGGCTTTCGGTGCGATTCGACCGGATGGAAGCTTGGCAGGCTGCTTCGCCATCTCCCACCGAAGGAGTATCGATATGAGAGCCGTGTTGCTGATCCTGGCACTGGTCTGTCTGGCCGGGTGCAACAATCCCGATCCCGACAAATCCAAAGCGGATACGAACAGTCAGCCGGTCGACAAAAACCCCACAACCGACACGAACCCCACCCCACAAACCACCACCGGCGGAGATCAGCAGGGCACCCAACCGGCCCAGCCGGCATCCCCTAAGCCGGCTGGCGGCTAGCTACCGGCCTGGCCCACCAGACTGGGACCGCCATAGAGCAGTTCATCGTCTGCGGAAACGGCTAACCACTCTGTGTTGTTGTTTTTGCGCAATTCCTAAGGGAAAGCGCACCGCGCTTTTCCCCGGAAAGCCGTACACACTTTTCCTGGATTGCTTTAGTGGCGCGCCGAGCTTCTCGTTTTGGGTTCCCTGGCAACAATTCTGACGGGAACCGACTTTACGGCGGGGACGTGAGCCTTCTTGGCCCGGTGCCACAGAGGAACCAGGGGATTGAGTTCCGGATAATAACCGGCGCAGTTGCCTTCGGGCACGGAGTAGGGGGTGATGCGCAAACCTCGAACCCGCCGCTCCACGCCATCGTCGGCATGGGTTTCCAGATCGATTTCCTGCCCGGCGCTCAATCCGAACCGCTGAATGTCGGCCTCGTTCATCAACAGGACCATGCGTGTGCCGTGTATGCCGCGCAGTCTGTCATTGTACCCATAGACGGTGGTATTGAACTGGTCATTGGAGCGCACCGTTATCAGCGTCAGCACATTGTGACCCGAAACATCGATGTCCGGGTCTGTTTCAAGCGTCGTCGGCAGCTTGAAATTGGCTTTCTTGTTCGGCGTCTCCCAGACCCGTTTCGAGGCCTTGATATCGCGGTGAAAGCCTCCCGGCGTCAGGAACCGCTTGTTGAACTCACGAAAATGCTGCGGGTAACAACGCTCGATCTCATCGCGGATAAGGGAATAATCGGCGACCCATTTATCCCACGGGATCGAACTCACCCCCGATACGGTGGCCTTGGCCAGTTCCGCCACGATCTTCGGTTCGGAAAGCAGATGCGGTGAAGCCGGCGGACGCGAACCGAAGGAGCCGTGGATACAGGCGGTGGAGTCCTCCATCGAAACGGTCTGGTCGCCGCTCGCCTGATGGTCCCTTTCCAGCCGCGACAGGCAGGGCAGCAGATAGGTCACCGCCCCTGGCAGCAGATGGCTGCGGTTGAGCTTGGTGGCGACTTCGACATGCAGCCCAAGCCGACGCCATGCTTTCTCGATCAGGCCGGTTTCGGGAACGGCGCGAACGAAATTGCCGCCGAGTCCGATGAAGCCTTTCACCGAGCCGGCGATGACGCCCTCGCAGGCCTCGACCGTGTCGAGACCCTTCTCGCGTGGCGGCTCGAAATCATAGAACCGGGCGAACTTGTCGAGCGGGACGAGCTCGGGCTTTTCGGATATGCCGACAGTGCGCTGGCCCTGGACATTGGAATGGCCACGCAGCGGTGAAATGCCGGCGCCGGGCTTTCCCATGTTGCCGCGCATGAGCAGCAGGTTGCATAGCATCTGGACGTTCTCGGTACCGTGCCGGTGCTGTGTCAAACCCATGCCGTAATTGCCGATCACCGCATTGGAGCGGCTGTAGACCTCGGCGACATGTTCGAGATCCGCCTGCGCAATTCCCGAGCGCCTGACGATGTCCTCCCACCTGGCGGCCCGCAGGTAAGCCTCGAATTCGGCAAAACCATCCGTGTGCTCGGCAATGAAATCGCCGTCGAGGACACGCGGATCCCCGTGTTCCCGTGCCGCGTCGTCGAGCGCCAGCACCGCCTTGGCGATGCCGGTCATGGCGGCGATATCGCCGCCGCTGCGGACCTGGAAGAAGTCGCTGGACATCTTCGTGCCGGGGCCCGGCGACAGCATCTCAAGGGGATCTTGCGGATTCTTGAAGCGCTTCAGCCCCCTTTCCGGCAAGGGATTGAAGGTGAACACCGGCACCCCACGTTGACGAGCCTCTTGCAGCGGATGCAGCAGCCGCGGCGCCGTCACCCCGGTGTTGTGGCCAAAAAAGAACATCATGTCGCACTGGGAGAAGTCCTCGAGCTGCACGGTTCCAACCGGCGAGCCGATCGATTCGGGCAGCCCGACCGATGTCGATTCGTGGCACATGTTGGAAGAATCGGGCAGGTTCGATGAGCCATAGATACGCGCAAAGAGCTGATACATGAACGAAGCCTCCAGCGAGGCCCGGCCGGATGTGTAGAAGACGACCGATTTCGGATCGAGCCGGCGCAGCTCCATGCCGATCTCGAGGAATGCGTCATCCCAGGAAGCCGGTTCATAGCGGTCGGTGACGGCATTGTAGCGCAGGGGATCCGTAAGCCTGCCCTGTTTTTCGAGGTCACGATCCGGCCAGTCGAGCAGTTCGGTGACCGTATGTCGTGCGAAGAAATCCGGGCCGCAACGCAGCTTTGTCTGATCCCACATGGTCGCCTTCGCGCCATTTTCGCAGAACTCGAAGGGCCGCGGATCGGCCGGCTTGGCCCATGAACAGGAAACGCACATGTAGCCATCGGCCTTGTTCTGCTTGAGCAGCGTGCTCCATATGCCCGACATCAGCAGGCCTTCGCCGTATGCCTTGCGGACCAATGACCTCAGGGATCCCCATCCGCCGGTGGGATGGTTGTATTTTTTTGTTTCGATACGGTCGGTTACGGCAGGTTTCATCGAGATCGTCCTTGAAGAACCGATACCGAACCTCGCCCGTCACCGATTGTTCCCGCGGCTCCGTGCAGTGTTGGGGTCGAATCTTGCGGGTCGAAGCCGACGCGACCGAGGAGTGATCGCGGCCGGTCGTGGAACTATTTTCGTGATCGGCTGTTCGGCTTGGGAAGGGAGCCTGGCAATGGTGCGACGCAATGCAGTGCTTTCGCTCGTGATAGCCGCCATCATCATCATCGGCTTCCTCATAGGATTTCTCTATGCCGACATGGGCTGGCATACCTCGCCACTGAAGCGGGCGCCTGAACAGAACCGGGGCGGTAACGCGCCGACGGATACTTCGCCAGCCGCGGGTGTCCGGAAAAATCCCCAGGAAAACACCGAAATGCCGGGGCAGCAGTAGCGACCTCGAACGGGATCCCGCGCGAAAGGATGTCATGCTGTCAGATCCTACCGTGCTGATCTTGATGTATTTCCTGCTGCCGGTCTGGTTGGCCGCCGGATTTGCCGACTGGATCTGCCATCGCGCCTCTCACATCGAATCGACGACAGGCGCCAAGGAGTCGTTGATCCACCTTCTGATGTTCGCCGAGGTCGGAATACCTTTGCTGGCCGCCATGTTTCTTGACGTGAATGCTCTCATCATTCTCATCATGATCGTCACCTTCTTCGTCCACGAGGCGACAGCGATGTGGGACGTCAGCTACGCCACCACCGCCCGCACCGTCACGCCGATCGAGCAGCACGTTCACAGCTTCCTGGAGATGATCCCGCTGATGGGGCTGGTCAGCGTCATTTCCCTCCACTGGGGACAGTTCCTCGCCTTGTTCGGGGCGGGGACGGAAACCGCGCGCTTCGAACTTGTCTGGAAATCGGAGCAGCTGCCGGTGACCTACATTGCCTGCGTGATGGCCGTGATCCTGATTTTCGAACTGCTTCCCTATCTGGAAGAGCTCGTCAGGGGATTGCGGGCCAATGCCGGGAAACTGATCCCGTCGAAGGCCAGGCGAGGGGATCCGGGCCAGACGACATTGCGTTGACGTGATCGCGCAGCGACACTCCTCCGGCCACTGGCATCGGAATCCAGCCGGTCTGCAATGCCAGGATCGTTGTGCGGAACATTTCTGTCGGGCGAGCCATTGAGAGAGCGGGCATGGCAGCGATGGGGAGTGCGACGATGGGATTTCTATCCGACCTCGACAAGAAATTGACGGACAATGTCTACGAACATGGCAGCCAGCTCACCGATCCCGCCGCGGATCTCCCGCAGACGGTCGGCGAAATTGTCGAACGGCTGATGCCTTTCGTCCAACCTGAGGCGCGCGAGACGGTCAAGGCTCAGATTCTGGGCCTGATCCACGAGTACAAAGCCGAGCGCACCCGGAGCGCCGCCGAGCAGGATCATCCAGACTGAACTACCCGTTCTGGTCTATCGCGTGAGGCGCCGGCTGGCTGCCGCCCCCGCTGCCCGATGTATCGCGCCCGAACCATATCCAAGCCGCGACAAGCACAATCACCACGATGGCTATCCAGGCAATGAGACGGGGCATCGAGGGGTCCTTCCCTGCCAGTCGATCGTTCGGGCGGCGCGGCGATCAGGATGGAAGTCGAACCGCCCGACTCCTCGTTAATCCGATTGCCGATCCTTTGTTCCGCTCGAGCTGGTCCCCGTCGCTGCCGCTTGGCACCTGCCGCGGCCGACAGACTTGCACTCCGTGCTGGGCTCGATCGTGGCCTCGGTTGACGGGGAGGGCGGGCGCGCTAGATCAAAACTTACGCCGAACATGGTTTTCGTTGGTGGGGGAGGTCATTCGTGTGGCGGGTCCAACGCCGGATCTAATTCTTAGCGGTCGTCGCCTTGGCCGCAACAGCGCATGCCTGCTGTTGCTCATGGCCATGTCGACCGCGTGCTCGTCCTCGGACCAGATCGAACAGCAATCCCGAACTGCCGCCTCGACGGCGCAGACCGTATCAATGACGCTTGATGCCTGGGCGGCGGGAGCTGCCCCTTCCAAATATGCTTCGGGCACGCTGCAATCGGCCGGCACGACACTGGCCGATATCGACGCGAAGATCCGATCGGCCACTACGGCTGAACCTGCCGAGCAGGCTGCGTTGGCGGAGGCGGTCAAGGACCTGTCGATCGCGGTGAACCGCGCCCAGGCGGGAGTGCAAGCGGACCGCCGCCCGCAAGTGCAGGAGGCTCAGGAAGATATTCGGACGGCCACGCGCTCCCTGGCCGCCGCTTACTTCAGATATTTCGCGCCGAAGCCATGAAGAAGCTCCTCGAAATATCGCTGAGCATCGTCACCAGTGTTGGCGGCTTCCTGGAAGTCGGATCGATGGCGACGGCAGCCCAGGCAGGTGCGACCTTCGGGTTTCAGCTGATCTGGGCGGTGGTTCTCGGCACCATCTGCATCATTTTTCTGGTCGAGATGGCCGGCCGGTTTGCCGCCGTGAGCCATCACACGATCTCTGACGGGATCCGGGAACGATTTGGCTTCAACGTTTCGCTATGGCCATTGCTTGCCGCCCTGCTGGTCAATTTCATGGTGCTGTCCGCCGAGATCGGTGGTGTTGCCATCGCGCTCGAACTTGCCACCGGCATTGGCTTCCAATGGTGGGCTTTACCCGTGGCTTTGATGGCATGGCTGTTGCTGTGGAAAGGCACGTTCGGACTGATCGAGAAAGGCGTGTCGATACTCGGCCTCGTGACGCTGTGCTTCGTGGTCGCAGCGGTGATGCTGAAGCCCGATTGGACAGCTGTCGCGTCCGGCGCGGTGCCTACACTGCCGGCCCACGACGCGGCGAATTACTGGTACATGGCGGTCAGCATTCTTGGCGCTTCGATATCGCCTTACCTGTTCATGTTCTATTCCTCGGGGGCGATCGAGGACCAGTGGGACAGAAGCTATCTCGGAACCAATCGGGCCATCGCCGGACTGGGCATGGCTTTTGGCGGCACCATTTCGATCGGTGTCTTGATGGTGGCCGCGCTCGTGCTTGCAACGCACGGCATCGATCAGGTCGACGACTATCATCAATTACCATTGATGCTGATCCCGATATTCGGCTTCTGGGGCTTCGTCCTGTTCGTTGCCTCGCTCGCCATCGCTTGCTTCGGCGCCGCACTCGAGGTTGGGCTGCAACAGGCTTATCTCGTGGCGCAAGGGTTTGGATGGAACTGGGGCGAAAACCTCAAGCCACGCGACGATCCTGGCTTCAGTGCCGTCTACACGGTATCATTGTTTCTGGCCGCCATCCCCATCATGCTTGGCCTGGATCCGCTGAAGCTCACCATTTTTTCCATGGCGCTGACCGCCGCCAGCCTGCCGCTGACGGTAATTCCTTTCCTTTTTCTGCTGAACGACAAGCGCTATGTCGGCGAGCACCGCAACGGCATTGTCTCGAATGCCGCGGTGATCTTCATCATCGGGCTTGGTTTCGTGCTCGCCGTGGTGACCATTCCCCTGCAGATATTCGGAGGCACGTGATGGATTTGCTGCGCGACATCCTCGACAAGCAGATCGTCGACCGCGAGCAGGTCAAGATCGGCAAGATCGACGGGCTGGTGGCGGAGTTGCGGCCGGGCAAGCCGCCGAGGATCATCGCGGTCGAGCTCGGCTCCGTCACCTTGGCGCGTCGCCTGGGCGTACGGCCAGGGCGTTGGATGACGCAACTCGCGGCAGCGTGGGGCGGCAAACGCCATCGCAAGCCGCACCGGATCGCCTGGAAGAAGGTCCAGGACATAGGCGTCGACATCCAGTTCGATATCGATGTGCGCGAAACCTCGATCTTCGCCTGGCAGGACTGGCTGCGCGACCATGTCATCGGACGCATTCCGGGAGCTTGATGATGTCCACCGTCAACCTCGAGCATCTGGCCGGACGACGCGTTCTCTCGCGGCAAGGCGAAAGCATCGGCTATATCGAGGAGATACGAGCCGAACCGGCCGGCGACGACTTCGTCGTTACCGAATTCCATGTCGGTATCTACGCCGCTTTCGAGCGTCTCTCGGCCTCGACCATCGGCACGGCGGTGCTGGATTTCTTCCGGTTGCGCCGTCGCGACGGCCTGTACCGTATTCCCTGGGACAAGCTCGACATCTCCGATCCTGCACGGCCGCGGCTGCTGTGTTCGACAACGGAACTTTCCGGCATGAAGGGCGCCCCCGAATTTCATCCACGAGGGAGGCAGGATCGATGACGACCCAGGCGGACGGCCGCGCGAAAGTGCTCGAACCAAGGGTTGTCTGATGCTGTCTGCACTCAGGATGATGCGCCTTACCGCAGCAGGCTGGCTGCCAGGAACACCGCGGCCGCTATCAGCACGAAGGCCGCAATCATCATTAGCGGCCAGTTGCTGCGGGGCTGCAGTTCGGGCTCGTTCTCCACCGGCCGCATCGCGTTGGCGAAGCTGGCATCGTTTTCGAATTTTGGCCGGAGAGAACGCTGCGGACCTGCTTCAGTGACCGGGTTCTGCGTGTCCGCCGCCTCGGCGTCGGTCTCGAACGGGGCAACTGCAGGATCGAATCCGGGCGTTTTGTCCCGTGTGGCTCCGGCCTGAACTTCTCCCCTGGCTGCGGCAGGTGTGGAATTTGAAATCTTGGCCATGAACTCTCCTCGGAACCCAATTCGGCAAGTTCGCTCGGTCGACAGATTGACGCTCATGGGTCGCATTTAAAATCAAATCTCGCAGCCGCCGATTTGTTCCGCACCGCGGTCCCGATGTTGAGGGTCTCCTGGCCGGCTGTGGGGCCTGTCCGAAGGCGCTTGCAGCGCATCGCACGGCGCCGGAACAAAGCCCATCCTGGCTTGTTAGGGCGCATCGTAAGTTCGCGCATCGACAAGGACAAAGCCAATGAAAACGCGACACCTTCTTGCCTCGCTCGCCGCTGCTTCCATGCTTATCGCAATGCCTGCTTTGGCTGCTTCCGACAGCGCTCAGGATTTCGTCGACAAGGCCGCCGTCGGCGGCAAGTTCGAGGTCGATTCGAGCAAGATTGCCCAGGACAAGGCCCAGGATCAAAGCATCAAGAATTTCGCGCAGACGATGATCCGGGACCATGGCGCGGCCAACGCCAAGCTGGAAACAATTGCCGGCGAACAGAAGTTGAAGGTGCCGACGGCGCTCGATGCGCAGCATCAGGCCGATCTGGATAAGCTCCAGAACGCACAGCCGCCAATCGATCCGGCCTATGTGGACATGCAGCGCAAGGCGCACGCCGATGCCGTCAATCTGTTTGAAAGCTACGCCCGCGACGGCGACAACGCGGCCCTCAAGACGTTCGCCCAGCAAACGGTCGGCACCTTGAAGATGCATCGGCAGATGATCGAAAAGATCGCCTCCGCCCAGGACTCCATCACGGGAGCGACAACGCCCGCGGTGAAAACCACGAACACACCCAATGCCGCGGCCCTGGTGCCCGGCGCAAACAGTTTCACCGAGCCCCAGGCAAAGAGCCGCATCGAGGATGCCGGCTATTCCAATGTGTCGAAGCTTGCCAAGGACGATCAAGGCATCTGGCGCGGGCAGGCGACCAAGTCAGGCCAAAGTGTCGCCGTCGGGCTCGACTATCAGGGCAACGTCGTCGCCGACAGCAAATGAGCACGATCAGGAGATATCAAAATGAAAACCGTAACTGCACTGTTCGACAACTATGACGACGCAGCCGACGCGGTCGGCGAACTGGAAGCGTCCGGAGTGCCACATTCCGATATCAGCATCATCGCCAACAACTCGGATGGCTGGTACGAGAGAGATCGTTCCGAAACCGCTGAAGATGCCGCGAGCGGCGCAGGGATAGGGGCCGTGGTCGGTGGCGCCGGCGGTTTGCTGACAGGGTTGGGCGTCATGGCCGTTCCGGGCGTCGGACCTGTGGTTGCGGCCGGATGGCTTGCCGCTACCGCCACCGGGGCGGTTGCCGGCGCGGTGGCTGGTGGTGCGGCGGGCGGTATCATTGGCGCTCTGACGGATTCGGGCGTTTCCGAAAACGATGCAAATGTCTATGCAGAGGGCGTACGTCGTGGCGGTACGCTGGTGACGGCCAAGGTGGACGATGGGCTTGTTCCGGAAGCCGAGGACATTCTGGGTCAGTCCAGCTCGGTTGACGTGATGGAACGCCGCAGGGCTTACGAGGCGGATGGCTGGACCGGCTTTGACGTCAACGCGGGCGACTATGTCCCTGAGCGCGACGGCGGCAGGGCAATAAACCGGCCCTGAAGAACAAGCCTGCCAGGGCGGCGGGGCACTTTGGAGCCAGGCCGGCGTGGGTGCCTCGCCCGAAATTTGATCTTCGGGACATGTGCGAGGGATGTTTGGACCGCTGATCGAGTTTGCTGTGGGCCACGGTAGCTACAATCAATCCTTGTCCTGATGATAGAGCCGATCGGTGGCTCGATCGCTTTCTCTGCGTTCTGCGGGACCGCGGCGACGTCGAGTGACAATGACGTAGGCCAGCAATACGAGCAGCAACAATGGCCCGCCGGCGACGACGATCAACCACATGACGCTTTCAAACATGGGAGGTCTCCTTTCCCTCACAACCGGCAAGGAGAAGAACCGTTCCGCGCGTGGACGACGGCACCTGGATCAATCTGCCTTCAATTGCCGGCCACGTTCGTAGGTTCCGACGAGTTCCGCCTGCTCCAGCAAATGTTTTTGCGCCTCCTGCCAGATACGCTCCACGCCCGTGCTTGCGGGGATAGCAAGGTTCGGCGTGTCGAGCGCCGCCAGCCGGAAGTGGTAGTGATGGACACCGTGGCCCACAGGCGGTTCAGGGCCGTCGTAATAGGCGTTACCGAAATCGTTCCGCGCTTGCCTGAGGGCCTGTGGACCCGGTCTGCCGCTTTCCGCTTCGGGCAACTCCTGCACCTCCGGCGATATGTTGAACACCCCCCAATGGCCGAACATTCCGCTCGGCGCGTCGGGATCCTGGACGACAAGGACGAGGCTCTTTGTGCCGTCCGGTACCCCGGCCCACTTCAGAGGCGGAGATACGTTCTTGCCGTCACGAGTATAGGCTTCGGGGATCTCTCCGCCGTCGGCAAAGGCGGGGCTGCTGAGCGTCAGGGGCATGGTTGGCACTCCTTTGAGGGAACATTCGATCGCATCACCGCCGCGTCGCAAAGCGTGCCGGAATTGTTGCGGTCATCGAATTGCTTGCGAGCACGTTCCGGCGCGGCTCAAGCGCGCTGCGGCTCGAAAGGATTCTAAGATCCCGTCATAAGCGGCTTGAGGACGAATATGGCCAAGAGGCCAATAAAAAACACGGCGGCGATCACGACACCCCAGGTGATGAGCTTTCCGGTACCGCGTTGCTCTTCCTCGCGAGACAGGTCTTCCGGCATTGCGCGGATCCTCCTGTAAGGTTCGATGATTTTAACAACCTGTTTTGTCGAGGTCCCGGCAGCCAAATCCAGAGCAGGACCCGCAGTTCAACTCGAACACACCCCGCTCTGGACAGGAAGGCTGCCGGGCGCTTAGCGCCGGGCTGCCCCGCGGCTAAGCGGCTTTCTCAAGAGCGCGCTCATTGACCCCGCCTTCGCCTAAGCCTGTAAGCGCTTCATCGGTTGCCACTTCCTCTTTGAGCGTCTCGTTGAGGAGCTTGACCGCGTCGCTCTTGCCAAGCTGTTCAGCCCACGCGATCAACGTGCCGTAGCGTGCGATTTCATAGTGCTCGACCGCCTGTGCCGCTCCGACCAGTCCTGCATCCAATGCTGGGTCGCCCTTATAGTCGTCGAGAATCTCCGACCCCTCTTCGAGAATGCCGTCGATTGCCGGACAGGTCTTGCCGCGGGCTGGCTTGTCCATCAGGTCGAACACCTGTTCGAGGCGGTCGACCTGGCCTTCGGTTTCCACGCGATGTTTCTCGAACGCCGCCGCGACCTCCTCGGACTCGGCACCCTTGGCCATCTTGGGCAGCGCCTTTAGTATTTTCTTTTCGGCGTAATAAATATCCTTCAGCCCGTCGAGGAACAGGGCTTCCAGCCCTTTCGTCGCCGCCTTCTTCGCAGTCGCCATGTTTTCGTCTCCCTAAGGTTGTCATGAAAGCTCCACCACCGGTGTAGCTTTCCATAACCTTGAACACGGGCCGTTGTTCCCGCCGGATCGAGACAAAGACAAGGACGGCCGTATCTCACACGATCGCACTGTCCCAGCCGACATAGTGCGCATCGCTTGACGCTGGCTGCGGTCCAGCTACCTCTCACCAGCCGGCTGGAGAGAGTGTGTAGCGGGTTTTTCGACCTTCTAGGTTCGGCCCGCACGCGTGCTGGCGGCCTTCTGCGCTGCTTTCTTTCTTCCGGCAGCACCCTT
Organism: Mesorhizobium sp. B2-6-1; assembly: GCF_006440475.1. NCBI lineage: Bacteria > Pseudomonadati > Pseudomonadota > Alphaproteobacteria > Hyphomicrobiales > Phyllobacteriaceae > Mesorhizobium > Mesorhizobium sp. B2-6-1. The sequence continues at coordinate 558,699 of NZ_VFUH01000002.1, read as the reverse complement.
GGTGCGGACCGCCTTGCGTGCGGCGGCGGACCGGCCTGCAGTGCCCTTCGTCTCCGAGGCTTTCTTGGCTGCGGCCGAGCGCTCCTCGGCCGTCCGGCGCGACGCCGCCTGCTTGGTCTGTCTTGAAAGCGCCTCATGGGATGCCGTGTTCTTCGGCTCGTGCTCGAGAACCTCGGAAACGGCCTTCGAGACCTTGGGGCTGCGTTTTGGCTTACGTTCGCCCTGGCCAACTTCATAGGCGTATTCGGCGCTCTTGCGGGTGCTCTCCTTGACGCTTCGTTTCTTGGGCGGAGGCAGGTCGACGCCTGCGCGGCGCGCCTCCGAAAGGCCGATGGCGATCGCCTGCTTGGTCGAGCGCGCGCCGTGCTTGCCGCGACGGACCTTCTCGATCTCGTCATGCACGAATTCGCCGGCCTGCGTGGTGGGCGATTTACCTTCGCGCTTGTCTTTTTTCGCTTTCTCGATGGTTTTCTTATCCGGCATCGCTTTCTCCTCGTTGGATACAGCGGGACTGGTGGCGGTGCGACGTCGCGACCTCCAGAAAACCTAACGCGTCGATGGCGCAAATGATCCGGAGGAAAAGAGACTTTCTCCGCGAGGATCTATGGGCCGGCCGGACGCCACGAGAGCGCCGACAGCGTCGCGAGGCAGAGTGCTGCAAATACAATCGCGGTATTTACCGCATGAGAATATTCCCATTGCTGCCTGAGCGCTTCCCAGTTTGCAGGAACTGTCGTCCAGTTCTGCGTCGCCTGGTTGGCGGGGAGCGTCCAGACAACGAAGATCGCAAGCATGATCGCGAAACACAGCGCCGCAAGCAGGGCGAGCCAAAACGGCCAAGCCTGTGCGCGCACGGAGATCGCCAGCAGTGCATTCACGATCAGCGCGGCAGGCCAGAGAAAACCGAGAATCGCCCATCCGTAATAGATGCCTTGGACGGTGAAATATTCCGGCTGCGGCAGAGATATCTTGTTGGGAAGAGCGGCGAGATGGGCCCCTGCCGGGATGAGCGCGAGGGCCGAAATGACAATGGCGAGAAATTGCAGAACCTTGACTGTCATGGAAACGTCTCCGCGGAATGACTCTTAATGCGCCGACGGCCCAATCGATCTGGCTCTCGGATGAGTCGAGGGCGATGGCTTTGGCCTCACGCCGGCAGTTGGCGCAGGAACCATTGGATCGCGAAGTCCGCGACGTCTTCCAGCGCGCCGGGCTCCTCGAACAGGTGCGTCGCAGCCGGCACGATGGCCAGCTCCTTTTCACACCGCAGCGCCGCGAACGCCGAACGGTTGAGCGCGATCACCTGCGTGTCTGCGCCGCCGACCACGAGCAGCGTTGGTGCCCGGACGTGGGGCAGGGCAGGTGCCGCAAGATCCGGACGCCCGCCGCGCGAGACGACGGCGACCGCTCGATCCGGGCGCTCTGCCGCAGCCATCAGCGCCGCGGCAGCCCCTGTGCTCGCGCCGAAATAACCGACGCGCAGCGCCGACGTTTCCTCGGACATGTGCAGCCAATCGGTGACCTGAACCAGGCGATCGGCGAGCAAGCGAATGTCGAACCGCAACTCGGCGGTAATCTGGTCGATACGCTCCTCTTCGGTCGTCAACAGGTCGATGAGCAACGTGGCGAGTTCCGCCTCGTTCAGCCGTCCGGCCACATAGCGGTTGCGTGGGCTGTGCCGGCTGCTGCCGCTGCCGTGAGCGAAGAGGACGAGCCCACGGGCTTCCTGCGGCAGCGACAGGTTGCCTGCGAGCATTGCGCCGCCGGCGGGAACCTGCACGGCCTTCTCGTTTGTCTTCAGGACTGAGACCATGGCGATCTCCAATTCAATTGGATCGGGCCCTAAACCCCGAACGGATAGGTCTCCGCGAGCTCGCCGGCGTCCCATTGCGAGCTGCGCTCCAGCGGCTCAACCGCCCGCGTCTCGTCGAAATGCAGCAGCATGTCGAATTGCGCGGCAAGGTCGGCATGGAAGTAGTGGCTGGCCCGTTCGGTCTCAGGGCGGTAGATGACGCCGATCGCGCGCTCCAGGAGCCGTCGCGGCAGGGCTTCGCCGTCGCCGCGCAGATCCAGCTGGAAGCGATCAGCCGGGACTGCATGCAGCAGCGCCTCATAGCTGCGCGCTAGGGCAGGCCGGACAACCTTGCGCTCCGCGGGGCCGTCCCAGTTCGATGCCGCCGTCACCGTTCCTTGATACGTCGTGAAGCCGACGAGAAAGGCGTCGCGCTGATGCTTTTCGCGGATAAGCTGTCCGAGGTTGATCTCGCCATGCAGGCTCCTGTCTGTCGCCCTGGCGTCGCCGAGATGGGAGTTATGCGCCCAAACCACGATCTTCGGCGATCGCCCGAGCCGGCCGAGATGAGCGGTGAGAGCGTCGAACGTCTCGGCCATGTGCCGATCACGCAGGTTCCAGGTCGATTCGGGCGCCAGGAACATGGCGCGATAATAGGCCTCCGCATTCTTCACCAGGCGGGCGTTTTGCTGCGCCGCGAAGAGTTCGTCCGCGATGGCGCCTTCGCGTGGCTCGGCCTTCGCCGGGCGCCACTTCAGCATCTCGACCAGCTGTGCGACCACAGCCTCCTGGCAAGATTTGTCGACCTCATTGCCGGCTATGAAGCCATAAGCCTGCGGGTCAGGGCCGAAATGATCGAAACAGGCATAGCGGCGACGCGCGATCTCCGCCGCGGCCGGGTCGGCCTTTTCGAGATAGCGCAGCACCGCCTTCATCGCGCCATGCAGGGCATAGAGGTCGAGCCCATAGAACCCGACTTTCGGATTGCCCTTGCCGGGCGCTTCATTGTGCCGGCGCAGCCATTCGACAAAATCGACGACGACCCTGTTCCGCCACATCCAGGTCGGGAAGCGTCGGAAATCGGCGAGCGCCTCTTCGGCGTCGATATCCCCGCCTGTTCCCTGAACATAGCGGTTGACCCGGTATGTGTCGGGCCAGTCGGCTTCGACAGCGACGGCGGCAAAACCCTGCTCCTCGATCAGCCGCCGCGTGATCCGCGCGCGCTCCTCATAGAATTCGTGTGTGCCGTGCGAAGCTTCACCGAGCAACACAAAGCGCGCCTCGCCGATCGCCGCCAAGAGCTCGTCGTAGTCTCGCGCGTCTCCGGAGAGCCGAACGACGTGCTTGTGCAATCGGTTTGCCGTATTCTGCGGCGCATCGCGGCCGGACGGTGCGGTTGGTCGCCCCGCCTTGGCGAGAAGGGCGCGGACCTCGTCGTCGCTGGTTTGGGAGAAGTCTTCATACCAGCGCCCGACGCCGATGAGCGGCTGCGGCGTCGTCGCACAGACGACCTCGTCTGCCTCGCTCTCCATCGCCTCGCAGGTGTCGGGACTGCCGACCGGAACGGCCGCAACTATACGGGCAGGCCGCTTTTCGCGCAGCGCCCTGACCGCCGCGCGCATGGTCGACCCAGTGGCGAGCCCATCGTCCACGAGAATGACGATTCGATCCTCCACAAGGAGCGGTACCCGCTCGCCGCGATAGAGGTGCTCGCGGCGTAAAAGCTCCCTCTCCTCGCTGGCAGTGACCGCATCGATGACGTGGGCCGGCACAGCGAGGCCTTCCACGATCTCGTCGTTCAGGACGCGTACGCCGGAGGTCGCGATTGCGCCCATGGCCAACTCTTCGTAACCGGGAACGCCGAGCTTGCGCACGACGAAAACGTCGAGCGGTGCCTTCAATGCCTGTGCGACTTCGTAGGCGACAGGCACGCCGCCGCGCGGCAGCGCCAGCACGGTGACATCATCGCGCGCTGCGAAGTGGCCGAGCTTATCAGCGAGAACGCGTCCTGCCTCGCGACGATCCGAAAAGACAATAGTCATGATCTCAAGCCCAATATTTGCGCCGCGCCCACCCTTTGGGGTCCCGCTGCAAGGCTTTGATTGGCCGAGGCCACACGGGGCGGCAAGGCGTGGCGCAGGCACATCATTGGCGTGTTCGTCGCCAAGAGTTCGAGCGGCGGGCATTCCCAAGTCATCCACCACTGCGCCGATGCTCGGAAACGGCCTAATCCCCCAAGGGTTCCGTGTCGCTCCGGTGCGGCTAGTCCGGATCGCTCCAAAAGCGTTGCCTTTGTTTCCGGAGGGAACAAAGCGGCCTGCCGGAGATTGGGGCACGCAGGAGGAGTTTCCAATGGACAAGGAAGAACTCATAAAGCGACGAGCCTACGAGATCTGGGAGCGCGAAGGCCGCCCGCCGGGCCGAGAGCAGGAGCATTGGGACCAGGCCGTGCAGGAAATAGAGGCGGAAGGATCGGAAGCCGAGCGCGGTCCGGTGGTGCCCGATCCGACCATCGGCAGCGGGTCGGAGCCTCGAAGCTCCTGAAGCGACGTCACTTGCCGCCAAGGAGGAAAAATGCGTCGACCGACTGTTCATTCCGTCGACGCATTCGAGATGGCGTCTCGGTCAACGTCCGAGCAGCGCCCTGAGCCTGGCGAAGATATTGAAACCTTCGCCCATGGCGGCGCGCACGCGAACGGCGACCCACCCGGCTTTCATGGTCGCACCGACGTGGCAATCGCAGACGATGTTGTGCAACTGCCAGTTGGACAGTTCGAAAAAGCGCTTTGCCTCGCCATAGGTGTCGCCTTCCAGACCCTGCGCCCGCAGTATCGGATCTTCGAACGCGACGCTGATGGGGGATTGCACGCAGTAGGCGTTTTCGCGCATGTCGGGGCTCATATATTCGGTGCCCGGAAGCGCTCCGAGGCGCCGTTCAGGATGACGCTCAAGAAGACTTGCCCAGCGCTCCAGGCGTTGGTTCCGCGTCATTGTCGGGCACACCGTATCAACTTCCGCGATTGCGTGTAGTTGTTCGAGTGTATGGGACTTCATGGTCAGCTCCTGTTGATCCAGGTTCCTCCCGCTTCAAGGTGAGTCGCGAGATCACGACAGCGCGCTCGCCGTCGCCGCGCTCCGAACTCTTTGTTGTCGCTGAAGTTCCATCATTTTGAGAATTTGAAGGCTGGTGCGGCGGCAACTCGGCAGACCCCAGGGCCGTTGCGCCACCTCGGTCGGTGCTGGGTCAGCCCCTTCCAACTCCACGCTCCTGGCCCCGGCCGCCTTTCGGCGCAGGAGTGTCGGTGTTCAATGCTGGAGATCGTCGGGCGGGTCCTCCAGGCTCCTGCTGGGGTGAATTTCGTTCGAGAGGGGGATATCCATCGTGCAGATCACCTCGGCATCGGTGAAGCGCAGCGAGCCAGCTCCGCCGATCTCATAGGGCACCACCTTTTCGATCAGCTCGGATCCGAAGCCGCGTCGCGCAGGTATTGCTGCCGGACCATGCAGGTCCTCGATCCAGCGGATCTTCAGCTCCTGTCTGGCGGGCGTGCCACCCACTTTCCAGCTTACGCTGATTGATTTGTCGGCTGCCGACAGCGCGCCATATTTCATCGAGTTGGTGGCGAGTTCGTGGAACGCCAGGCCCAAGGTCTCCGCCGTCTTTCCGGACAAGGAAATATCCGGGCCATCTATGGTGAACTGATCTTCCGTCCGGCCGCCTTGGGACGCAAGCTCGTCAAGGACAAGCATGTCAAGCTGCACGGTGGCCGAGGCCGATCGCATCAGCACATTGTGCGTGCGTGCAAGCGCATTGATGCGGCCCTCGAGGTGAAAGGCATAGTCCTCGACATTGTTGCTGTTTTCAACCGACCGGCGAGCGATCGAACGGACAATGCTCAACGTGTTGCGAACGCGGTGCTGCAATTCGGCGGCAAATGCCTTCGTCGCCTGGAGGCGGTCGCGTGTGACCTGGAGTTCGGCTTCGAGCCGGGCGATATGATCGTCACGTTCGTCCATCTGTTCATCGACATGGCTGAGCCGCATCGACGCGGAAGCATCGCGTTCTTCGGCGGACACACCTTGCGGACGGGAGAATGTACCCGTGACGTCTTTCTTGGGAGGTCTTTTTCCAGCCACCTGTCAGTCTTTCAACCGTTCATCGATCATGCGCGGTGCCAAGCGCATCGTCTCGTCGGCCTTTGGCTCGCGTTCACGCGCCCAGGATTGGCTTTCGTGCCGCCGCGCGGGGTTTTCAGCCGGCGAAAATGATACCGTCGAGCCGGCAGGAGCATTAATGCCGCCGCTGTCGGCGGAAATATGGAGGGCGATCGCAGCGGCCCAGCGGATCGATCGTACCTGCCGATCCGCCGATCAAATCGCGCTTGGCCATCGCTCGCTACCGCCTCCGGTCACGCCGAACCGGCAGAAGCAGGCCAGGTTCCCTATGATGTTTCATTTTTGCGCTCCACTCGATGAGGCCGTGCCTGATCATGCAAAAGGCTCCCTGACGTCCAACAGATGAAGGTAATCAGGATTGAAAAAGGCCGCCGCCTCCAGTTTCGCCAGGTTCTTGATCGTTACAGTGCCGTTGTTGAACGAAATGAGGCCGTCGCGCCTGAGATCCTGAAGCGTACGGTTGATGTGCACGTTCGAAAGACCGAGCGTATCGCCCAGGGTCGCCTGGGTTACCGGTAGGGGATAGCTCTTGCCGGCCGTTTCACCAATTGCGTGAAGCCTGTGGAACAGCTCGCAAAAAAGGTGAGCCATCCGCTCATAAGCAGTCCGCTGGCCGATGTTGACGACCCATTCGCGGGTGATCGCCTCGTCGAGCAGCGTGGTCCACCAGAGCGCACGCGTAAGATTGGGATAGCTGTTGGTGAAGCCGAGGATGGCGCTCTGCGGGATCGCCGCAACCTTGGAGCGGCTGAGAGCACCGATCGAGTGGTCCATGCGCCGCAGCAGGAACACGTGAAGATCGCAAAGGTCGCCCGGCACCAAATAGGCAAGGATCTGTCGCCGACCGTCTTCGAGAATCTTGTAGCGGCAGGCAAATCCTTCGAGCAGCAGGTTGACCCCGCCTGTCCGGTCGCCCCTTTGGATGACGTCATCGCCGGCGGCGAATTCGGCGACCTTTGTTGTCGCGCTCTCGATGGCGTCGCATTCTTCCACGGACAGGACCGTGAAATTGGACAGCTTGCGGATAAGCGGGTGCCGCGCGGTCTTCGCTCTCAGGCCAACCGCCGGCTCGCTTCTCTCGTTCATCGCGTATCGTGTGCCGTCGCGGCAACGAACTCGACAATGCTGCCGAATTCCAGAGGCTTTTCAAATCGCCTGATCCCGCCGAGCTCTGCTGGAATGGCCGTCTGATCATAGCCGGTGGCGAAGGCGATCGGAACGCCTTTCGCCAACGACTCGCGGGCAATCTCGAATGTCTGCTCGCCGCGCAAGTTGATATCGAGAATCGCAAAATCGCATTGACCGCTGTTCAGCAATTCGATTGCGGGCTCGACCGTGGCGACCGGGCCGAGCACTGTCGCCCCTTGTGTGACCAGAGCCTTACGCAGGTCATCGGCGAGAAAATATTCGTCTTCCACGATCAAAACGCGAATCCCGCCCAGAAAGGCTGATTTCGCCGCTTCCCCGTCCATGGTGCAAGCACTCTCCCTTTGCGGCGGCCATCACTTGGGACACTACACCGCAACCCGCTGCACTCCCAGTTATATTTCCACCGATGCAGCGGAGGTGAACTCCAAAGCCACCGCCAGCCCCTATTCCTGAATCGACATCTTTTTCGTCTGCCGTTTTAACAATTGTGATGGCAGGTTTCGGTGTCCGTCAACACAGTGAGAAAAACGGGGAAATAAGGAGGAGGAACCGATGCCTGTGATCGATATGACCTCGAAGGAACTGATCCGGGCCATCGATCACTACATCAATTCCCGCAGAAATCTCGAATGGCCAATTTCCACGGCGCAGGCGGTGTCAGCCATCCGTTACGAACTGCCAGAATGCACTCTCTCCGACAAAGAACTGGCGGACATTGTTGCCAGCTCAGCAATTCAAAAGCATCGCAACATCGCATTTGACCTGCAGTCGTAGCCATGCTCATGCATGTCGCCCAAAACGCCTCGGTTTGGAACAAAGACATGCATGAAAACAGAAACCTGACACAGGTCGCCCGCCTCGACGCATGCCGGGGCGGGCGCTTTGGAACATGCGGTCATTGAAGGACCTGGACGATTTTCCGGGTTTCCGGGTCGACCAGAACTGTTCGATTGTCGACCACGACGTAGCGGTATTTCACATCGGGAACTTCATGAAGTTCGACCGTATCAGGCACGGTGGATCCGACATTGAGTTCCACGCCGGGCAGTTGGACCGAGGCCAGCGGCTGCTTCTTCACATACTCCTTGATAACGGTTTCTTGCTCCGGCTGGATGACCACATCTTGCGCCGCGGCCGCTCCGGCCCCCGCAAGAAACAGGATGCCCACTGCCGTTCCCAGTAGATATTTTTCCACTTCTGTCTCCATCAGATGTTGGGCAGGGCGCCAAGCCGACGACGCCACCGGCGTTTCGGCAGGTGCGCCCTATGCGCCGAACTTCGCAAAATGCCGGCAGTTCCATCCGCTCCGGAATATATTAGCCTTCGGTGGAACAATCACGGGGTGGCAAAGTTTTGCCGCGAAGGGACTGCCATCCTAGGAGATTTCCCATGAGAACCACTCTGATCACCAGCATGTTAGCGCTTACCCTCGGATGTGGGGCGGCAATCGCGCAGACCCAGCAGCAGTCGGGCGAAGCGGCCCAATCGGGTGGGGCAGACACTTGCGCAGCCGGCTCGGCCAATTGCCAGAAGGGCGGCAGCACCGAGCAGCAGACGCAAGGCAAGGCCGGCATGAAGACCGACGAGCAGGCGCAAGGCAAAGCCGGAGCGAAGACCGATGAGCAGGCGCAGGGCAAGGCGGGCGTGAAGACCGATCAGCAGGCGCAAGGCAAGCCCCGCATGAAGACCGACGAGCAGGCGCAGGGCAAGGCCGGTACGACTACCGATCAGCAAGCGCAGGGCAAGGCCGGTACGACTACCGACCAGAGTTCAACCGCTTCAATCAACAATATATCCGTCGAGCAGAAGACCGAAATCACCAACGTCATCCGCGAGACGAAGGTGGAACCGGTCTCGAACCTCGACGTGGACATTTCGGTCGGCGTGAAAGTGCCGAAGCAGAAGGTGCGGCTGCATCGACTTCCGCACCGGATCGTCGAAATCGTTCCTGCCTATGAGAGCTATGAATATTTCCTCCTGGCCGATGGCAGGATTGTTATTGTCGATCCGAACTCATATGAGATCGTCGCTATCCTGAGTTAGGAACCGAGCCGACTAACAAAAGCCCGCTCTCCATCGAAAGCGGGCTTTTGCGGCGCCTTCGGGCTCGAAAAATGTCAGTCGTGCGTCCCCTATTCACTCCGCTGCCATGTCGGGTGCCCGGCTTCGTACCGGGCCTAGCGCGTCGGCGTTCTGCACCAGTGCGCGCATGTAGCCCAATGCGAAGGCCTTGCCGGCGTGCCATGGCGCGTCGCAGGCCATCTCAGGCGTGTGATCGGGTATCATGACGCCTTGATAATTCTCGTCGCGCAGAATGCGCACGATCTCGGCCATGTCGATGTCGCCGTCGTCGACGAAGGTTTCGTGATATTTCGGCACTTTGCCCCGCACATTGCGGAAATGGATATAGCCGATGCGGCCACGCCGCGCGAAACGGCGCACATGGCTGTAGATCTCCTCGGTCTGCGGCATCTCCTGCAGCGAGCCGAGGCAGAGCTCCAGCCCGTTGGCGGGCGAGTCGACGATATCCATCAGCCGATCATATTTCTGCGGCCGGTTGACGAGGCGCGCCGTGCCGCGCAGCGCCTCGGCGGGTGGATCGTCCGGATGCGCAGCCATCACGACGCCGGCCTCTTCGGCCACCGGTACGATTTCGCGCAGAAAGACGCCAAGCCGTTCCCACAGTTCTTCTTGCGAGACCCTGACAGGCGCGGCGCCGGCTCGGCCCGGCCGGTAGCGCATATTCCAGACCACTCCGTCGGGCAGCGGCAGGTCGGGATCGATATTGGACAAATCGAGCCCCACGGACATGGCGTCGCCGCGCGCGAATGGCCCGCGCTGCCAGCCCCACACGCCCGCGATCGAGAAGTTGTAGCCTATGCAGGGAATGCCGGCCCGGCCGGCGTCACGCACCAGGCGCTTGAGGCCGTCGAGCTGCCTCGACCGATCGGGGCCGCCGAGCAGCACGTCGGACCAGAAGCGCGGCGACAGGTTTTCGATGCCGGCGATCTCCAGGCCGTTGTCGCGTACGGTTTTCACCAGTCCGGTGAAATCCTCGTAGCTCCACAATCCATCCGTTGAACAATCGCCCCAGCCATCCGTTTCGGTGCCGGCCGACAGCGAGGGATCGCGGCCGCGAAAATAGTTGGTCAGATGCGCAACGACATGCGTTGCGCCGGCCTGCCGGGCAAAGCGGAAATTCTCCGGCGTCAGCGAATCGCGATAGAGGCCAAGTCCGATCTTCATCCGCGTTACCCTACTTGACGCCGATGCCGGCGGTGAGGCCGCCATCGATCTTGTAGTCAGCGCCGGTGCAGAAGCCGGCTTTCGATGAACACAGGAAAGCGATGAGCTCCGCCACTTCCTCCGGCTCGCCGATGCGGCCGAGCGGATGGGCGGCGCCGAAGCGTCTGTAGGCTTCTTCGACATCGGCGTCGCTTCCATTGTCGCCACGCGCTGCCTTCTCGAGGATTGGCGTGCGGATCGAGCCCGGGCTGACCGAATTGACCCGGATGCCGGCCGCGGCATAGTCGAGCGCCAGCGAACGCGTCAGCGTGTGGATGGCGCCCTTGGTCGTGGCATAGGCGGCGACGTTCTGCTGGCAGGCGAACCCCTGCACCGAGGCGACATTGACGATGGCACCGCCGCCTCGGCGGATCATTTCGGGAATGCCGAAATGCGCGGTCAGGTAGATCGACCCGACATTGACCGTCATCGCCCGGTTCCAGGTTTCCCAGTCGGTGGTGGTCGCCGTGCCGTAGGGGTGGACCGCCGCCGAATTGACGATGATGTCGATGCCGCCGAACCTCGCGACGCCCGCTGCGACCGCGTCGCGCACCTGGTCGGAAACGGAGACATCCACCGTTTGCACCAGCGCATTCGCTCCGGCCTTGGCGAGGCTCTCCTGCATGGCGGCATTGGCCGCCCGGTCGATGCCGCAGGCGATGATCGCAGCGCCGCCTCGCGCCAGGCGACTCGCAGTGGCGAGCGCGATGCCGGTCGTGCCGGTGATCAGCGCCACCTTGTTCTCAAAATCAGACATGATGCAAATCCTTGGAAGATGCCGGACCCGGATGCACCGGGTTTGCCGCCGACATACGGGCGTTTTCGAGGTCGTCGGGAACGAAGCGCAAGCCGAAATCGAGATGCCGGCTCATCAGGTAGCAGTAGGCAATGCGGTCGCGCGCGCGCAGCGCCGCGATGATCTCGCCATGCGCGTGGCGTGTTTCGCTCAGCACCGGCCGGATGGATTTGCCGACGGTCATGATGTGCAGGATGACCGGCGACAGGAACTGATAAGTCTGCACCAGCATGCGGTTGCCGGCGAGCTTCATCAGCGCCAGATGGAAATCGAAATCGCGTTGCGCGGCTTCCTGGACATCCTTGCTGGTCTCGATCAGGCCATTGACCTCGTCCAGGGCTTCAAGTTCGGCGGCGCTGGCATTGAGGATGATGTGGTCGCCGACGCTCACTTCGATGATGCGGCGAAATCCTTGTATGTCGTGAAAGGACGTTTTCGATATGTCCATTTGCGCGGCGAAAAAATTCTGGATCGCGACATTCTGGCGATCGGCGAGCACCGCGCCGACGCGCGGCTTGGGATCGATCAGCCCATAGGTTCGGATGGTGCGCAGCGCCTCGCGTATCGTGTTGCGGCTGGCGCCGAACAGTTCGCCAAGCTCCCGTTCGGTGGGCAGCACATCGCCGATGGACATGGCGCGATTGCGGATGAGGTCGAGGATCTGCCGCACGGTCTGGTCGACGGCGGAACTGCTGATCCCGGCTTCGTCTGCCGCCTCCATCGAATCGTGGCTCGCCTGTTCCACCGCAGAACTCCTTGCTATTTGTTGGACCACCCTAGGGCTCGATCCACAGGAAATCAACTGTATGGCGACGGAAAGGTTCTGTTGACAGGCTTGTGGTCCGACAATATGGTCGCCGCCAACCCTGAGGAGGCTTCATGGAACAGTGCTGGCGCTGGTATGGTCCCGATGATCCGGTGACGCTTGAACATGTCAGGCAGGCCGGCGCCACCGGCGTTGTCTCCGCGTTGCACCAGATCTATGACGGCCGCGCCTGGCCTGAGGCCGATGTGCTCGAGCGCAAGCGGATCATCGAGGCGGCTGGCCTGAAATGGTCGGTCGTCGAGAGTATTCCGGTGCACAATTCCTTCAAGATCGGCGCGCCCGAGCGCGAGCGCTATGCCGGCTACTACCGCGACAGCATCCGGGCGCTCGCCAAGGCCGGCATCGAGACGATCTGCTACAATTTCATGCCGGTGGTGGACTGGACCCGCACCGACCTAATGTATCGCCTGCCGACAACCGGCTATGCGCTGCGCTTCGATGCGATCGATTTCGCGGCCTACGATCTTTTCGTGCTGCAGCGCAAGAACGGTGCGGCAAGCTATACGCCGGCGCGTATCGCCGAGGCCGAGAAGCGGCTGAAGACGCTGACGCCGGAGCAGATCGACCGGATCGAGCGCAATCTCATCGCCGGCCTGCCGGCGACCGAACGCAGCTACAACAGGGACAGTTTTCGCGAAGCCCTGGCGGAATACGATTCGATCGGGCCGAACGAACTGCGCGACAACCTTGCCTGGTTCCTGCGCGAGATTGTTCCGGCGGCCGAAGAGGAGGGGGTGCGCATGTGCATTCATCCCGACGACCCGCCCTTCTCGCTCTATGGCCTGCCGCGCGTGGTTTCGACGGCGCAGGACGCGCGTTTTATCCTCAACGCCGTCGACAGTCCCGCCAATGGACTGACCTTCTGTACCGGCTCCTATGGCACGCGCGCCGACAACGACATCGTCGCCATGGTCAAGGAATTCGCTGACCGCATCCACTTCGTCCACCTGCGCAACATCACCATCGAGGAGGACGGCTCGTTCTATGAAGCCGAGCATCTCGAAGGCGGCACCGACATGGCGCACGTTATCCTGGCTCTGATGCAGGAAGAAAAGCGCCGCCGCGAGCAAGGCCGGGCCGACTGGCAGATCCCGATGCGGCCGGACCATGGGCATCTGCTTGCCGACGACATCGGCAAGAAAAAGATCAACCCCGGCTATTCGCTTATCGGACGGCTCAAGGGTTTGGCTGAACTGCGCGGCATCATGCGCGCCGTGGAGCGTTTCGATCTGGCTTGAAGCGATGCATCGGCCAGTCGGGAGGATGTGTGCGCTTTTTGCGCAAATGAAAACAAGTTGCGCATATGAAAAATTGTGCTAGTGTCGATGGCGAGCCGGCTATTGCCGGTGCCGGGAGGATTTGAGTGGCATGACGAAGCTGCGCGGACTGGCGTGGGATCATAGACGATGCTGGGGTCCGCTGGACGCCAGCATCGAGTCCTATTGCGCCGCGCATCCCGGCCTGGAGATCCAATGGGACCGCCGCAGCCTCTATGAATTCGGTGAGGGCGCCCTCGGTCCGGTGCTCGGCACTTACGATCTGGTCGTGTTCGACCATCCCTTCATCGGCGATATCGCCCAGGATGAACTGATGGTCCCGTTCGACGCTTATCTGTCGGCCGAACAGATCCATTTCTTCGAACGTGACTCAGTCGGGGCGTCCTGGCGTTCCTACCAGAAGAACAGCCGCCAGTGGGCGCTGCCGATCGACGCCGCCTGCCAGGTCGCCTCCTATCGGCCGGATTTGCTGGAGCGCTACGGCCCGGTGCCCGGCACGCAGCAGGACGTGCTGGAGCTTGGCCGACGCGCGCGCAGCGACGGCAAGTGGCTCGGCCTGCCCTTCGTGCCGACCGACGCCATGTGTCTGCTTCTGACGCTTGGCCGTCCCCAGGAAGATGGCGAGCAATTCATCGCGAAGGAAATGGTCGAGCAGGCGATTGCGCAATTGCGCGAGCTTGTCGCGCTTTCGCACCCGGACTCGTCGAAGTGGAATCCGATCCGCTGCTACGACCACATGATCGCGCATGACGACGTTGTCTACGTGCCGTTCGCCTTCGGCTATGTGAATTACGCCTCGAAACCCGACAGGCCCCATCTGCGCTTCGCCGACGTGCCCACCCCGCAAGCCGCCGGCGCCTTGCTCGGCGGTGCCGGCATCGGCGTCAGCGCCCAATCGAAGCACAAGCAGGCCGCGATCGACTACGCACTGTTCCTGTGCTCGCCCGAATACCAGCGCGGCGACTATGTGAAGTCTGGCGGACAACCGGGTTCGCTGGCTGCCTGGAAGGATGCCGGGGTCAATGGTCTTTCCGGCGATTTCTTCGGCTCGACGCTGCGGACGATCGCCTCGTCCTATCTGCGTCCGACCCATCCGGGCTTCATCGCCTTCTTCCGCGAATGCGCGCCGCATGCCGCCGCAGCCATAGCCGGTGACATGTCGGCGACCGAACTCGCAGGCCACGTCAACAGCCTCTACCGCGAAACCAGGCAAGTCCAGCCGGAACGGAGCGTCGCCTGATGGCCGCCAGCGTTGCCGAGACGCTCGACGAGGGCGAAAGCGGCCGCAACGGCTATCGCGTGCCGGCGGTGGAGAAGGCGCTCGACGTTCTGGAATTCATGGCCTCCAGCGCCGAAACGCTGACCCAGACCGAGATCGCGACCGGCCTCGGCCGCTCCATTCACGAGATCTACCGTATCCTGCTTCTGCTGGAGAAACGGGGCTATATCTTTCGCACGCAATCGGACCGTTTCCGGCTGTCGCTGAAGCTGTTCGAACTGGCGCACATGCATCCGCCGGTAAACCGGCTGGTGGAATGCGCTCTGCCGGTGATGCGCGAATTGACCGCCAATGCCGACCAGAGCTGCCATCTCGTGGTGCGCGAGGGCCAGAACGCACTGGTGGTTTTGCAGATCGATTCGCCGCTGCCGATGCGCTACTCGGTAGCACTCGGGTCGCATTTCCCGATCCTCGAAACAAGTTCGGGTGCCGTGCTGCTCGCCCATTCGAACCGGGCCGAGCGCGACCGCATCGTCGAGCGCATCGTGGCCGCCGGTGAGGGCCAGGGCACGCGGGCCGAAATCGAGGCGCGGCTGAACGAGGTCGCCAGGCTCGGCTACGAGATGCGCGCTTCCTTGGCCGTTGCGGCCTGCACCAACATCTCCATGCCTGTGCACGATCACACCGGTGCCGTCATCGCCGCGCTAACCGTGCCGCTGCTGCCGCAGAAGGCGGCGCGGTTCGACAGCGAAACCGTCTTCGAACGCACCCGCGCCGCCGCCGAGAAGATATCGGCGGCACTCGGCTGGGGCGAAGCCACCAACTCCTTACGTGCCGACCCGGAACGGCGGGACTATCCGTTCAGCGACTAACAAAAGCGATAAATCTGGGAGAAGAAAATGCTCTGGTCCAAGTCAATCCTGTTTGCGTCCGCCGCCGTGCTGGCGCTCGGCGCCGCCGCCGCGCATGCCGAGAACATGCCCAAGCGCATCGGCTACGTCACCAACTACGCCACCCATGAGTGGTATCAGAACGTCATCAAGGGCATGAAGGCTCACGGCAAGGAACTCGGCATCGAGGTCGAGGTGCAGGATGCCAATCTCGACATAGCCAAGCAGGTCGCCGCGGCCGAAGACTTCATCGCCAAGGGCGTCGACGTGCTGATCATCACCCCGGTGAACGAAGAAGGCGTGGTGCCGCTGCTGCGCCAGGCCAAGGCCGCCAACGTGCCGGTCGTGCTGGAAGGCAATCCGGTCAAGGGCATGACGACCATGGTCGCCATCTGCGACTACGACACCGGCTATTTCTCCGGCGTCGAGGCCGGCAAATACGCGAAGGAAAAGCTCGGCGGCGTTGCCAAGGTGATGAATGTCGGCCTGCCGCTGCTTTCCGCCACCGTGCTGCGCTCCCACGGCTTCATGGACGGGCTGAAGACCATCATCCCCGATGCGGTCATGGTCCACGATCTCGACGGCGGCGGCAATCCGGACCGCGCTCTCGAAGTGTCCTCCGCGGCACTGGCCAAGAACGCCGATATCAACATCATCTACGGCATCAATGATTCGTCTTCGTTGGGTGGCCTGCAGGCCTGGAAAGCGGCGGGCAAGTCGCAGGATGGCCTGTTGACGGTCGGCACGGGCGGCGAAGGGCTTGCCTTCATCAACGCGATGCAGAACGAGCCTTCCTACCGCATCGAAGCCGCGATGTTCCCCGAGAAGGAAGGCTTTACCGCCATTGATGCCGCGGTGAAGCTTTTCAACAATGAGGAAGTGCCGGAGCACATCGTCAGCCCGACCGCGCCGATGAACGGCGACGATTGGAAGAAGTTCTATGACTATGACGGCACCACCCGCACCATCAAATGGGATGCCGTCAACGCGCTGCAGCCGCCGGCAAAGTGCATGAAGACCTCCGCCGACCTGAAGAAATAAGGCCGGCCGATATCGCCCTTCCCGTGTTGCGGGAAGGGCAGGCGGCCAGGACCTTTCGGTGGCCAAGACAAATGCCGGGTTCGACACGACAGGTTCCAGAGGGACCAGGCAAACGGCCGGGAATGGACTGAAATGAGCGAGCTTACACAGGCCTCCGCGTCGAAGCGTTTCATCGGCGGCAACCTTCTGGGCAGCAGCCAGCTCGTGCTGGGCGCAATCCTGGCCGTGCTGTGCATCGCCATCTCGATCGCGGCGCCGCAATTCTATTCGGAGGCCAACATCATCGCCATCCTGCGCCAATGCGCTCTGGTGCTGATCGTCGCCTCGGGCATGACCATGCTCATCATCACCGCCGAGGTCGACCTATCGGTCGGCGCGTCGCTCGCCTTCGTCGGCTGCATCGGCATGGCAGTGCTCAATTCCACCCATAGTCTTGCGCTCGGCATGCTGGCGGCGCTCGCCTTTGCCGGCGGGGTCGGCCTGTTCAACGGGCTGGTCGTCACCAGGCTCAGGGTGAATTCGCTGATCGCCACCATCGGAACGATGATGATGCTACAGGGCGGCGTCTATCTGTTCACGCGCGAGGCGGTGCAGAACCACAACCAATTGGCAAGCTTCACCGATCTCGGCGCCGGTTATGTCGGCCCCGTGCCGGTTCCCGTCATCCTGGCGGCGCTGATCTTCGTGGTTGCCTATGTGACGCTGCGCTTCACCACGCTCGGCCGCTACCTCTACGCAGTCGGCGCCAATGAAAAGGCGGTGCGCCTGTCAGGCATTCGCTCGGAACGGCTCAAGCTGTTGGCCTTCGTCGTCACCGGCCTGTGCGTCGGTGTTGCCGGCATGATCCTGTCGTCGCTGATGAATGCCGGCCAGCCGACCGCCGGCCGTGGCTTCGAGCTGACGGTGATTGCCGCCGTCATCCTCGGCGGCACCAGCCTGCTTGGTGGCCGCGGTTCGCTGTTCGGTACCTTGCTTGGCGTTCTGGTGCTGAAGGTGATCGACAACGGCATCATCATCCTCGGCTGGAACCAGGATTTGCAGATGGTGGTGCCGGGCATCGTCATCATCCTGGCAACCTATCTCGACATCATCCGGAACAGAGCCAATGTCCGTTGATTTCCTGCATCCTGGCGAAGGCGCGGCCATCGATACCGATGTGCCGGCGCTGGAATTGCGCGGCATCGGCAAGCGCTTTCCCGGCGTCGTGGCGCTCGACAATGTCGACTTCACCCTGGAGCCCGGCAAGATCCATGCGCTGATGGGCGAGAACGGCGCCGGCAAGTCGACGCTGATCAAGATCATGGCCGGCGTCTACGGCAAGGATGCCGGCTCCATCCGCATGCACGGACGCGAGGTCGACATCAAGTCGCCGCGCGACAGCTTGAAGCAAGGCATCAAGGTCGTGTTCCAGGAGATCGCGCTGATCTCCGAATTCACCGTTGCCGAGAACATCTTCCTGGAAGGCTATCCGACCGGCAGAAGCGGCTCCATCGACTGGAAGAAGATCCGCGCCGATTCAGCCGCGCTCTTCGACCGCATCGGCTTCAACGTCGATCCGGCGGCGCGAACCGGCTCGTTGCCGGTCAGCCAGCAGCAAATGGTCGAGATCGCCCGCGCGCTCGCTCATGAAGCCCGCGTGGTGGTGATGGACGAGCCGACATCCTCGCTGACGCCGAACGAGGTTTCGCTGCTGTTCACCGTCATCCGCCGGCTTGCCGACCTCGGCATCGCGGTGGTCTATGTCAGCCATAAGCTCGACGAAGTGTTCGAGATCGCCGACACGGTGACGGTGCTGCGCGACGGGCGCCACATCTCGACCAAGCCGATCCGCGAGCACACCAACGACACGCTGATCCAGGACATGATCGGCCGGCGCATCGAAAATCTGTTTCCCCGCAAGCGTGGCGCACCGGCTAGCAAGGTAGCCCTGTCAGTGGACAAGCTCAGCACGGCGAAGAAGCTCAACGGCGTGTCCTTCGAGGCGCGCGCCGGCGAGGTGCTCGGCTTCTTCGGGCTGATGGGCGCCGGTCGCACCGAACTCGCCAAGGCGATCGTCGGTTACGATCCGATCACTTCGGGCACGATCACCGTCGACGGCCAGCGCCTCTCGCCGCACGATACGCGCACCGGCGTCAGGTTAGGTATCGGTCTGCTCACCGAGGATCGCAAGAGCGAAGGGCTGATGGGCGAGCTGCCTGTCTACCAGAATGCCAGCCTCGCCTCGCTCGGCGCCTTCGCCCGCATGGGCTTCGTCGATAAGGCCAGGGAACACAAAGCGGTGCAGGATTACGTCGACCGCTTCCGCATCAAGACGCCCAGCCTGTTCCAAGAGGTGAAGAACCTGTCTGGCGGCAACCAGCAGAAGGTGCTGATCTCGCGCTGGCTGATGCGCGGCCTCAAGGTCATCGTCGTCGACGAGCCGACCCGCGGCATCGATGTCGGCGCCAAGTCGGAGATATTCGCCCTGATCGACCGGCTCGCCGGCGAAGGCTTGGCTGTCGTCATGATGACGTCGGAGATGCCGGAACTGCTCGGTCTTGCCGACCGGGTCGCGGTGATGTGCGAAGGCCGCCTGACCGCGATCATGCCGCGCGACGAAGCCACGCAGGAGAAGATCCTCAATGCGGCGATCGGATAAGACATGAGCGTTGTGAATACAGTCTCCGCGAAAGCCCGGCCGTCCATGCTGGCGCGGCTCTTTGCCCGGCAGGAATTGGCGCTGCTGGTCTGCCTCGTGCTGGTGCTGGCTTTCTTCTCCGTTACCGTCGAGAATTTCTTCTCCGTGCGCAACATGACCAATGTGCTCGGCCAGGCCTCGCTCGCGCTCACCGCCGGCATTGGCTGCGCCATCGTCTTCATTTCCGGCGAGGTCGATATTTCGATCGGATCGCTGCTGGCGACCATTGCACTGCCGCTGATCATCATCATGAACGACACCAATTCGCTGCTGCTCGGCGTCGGCGGCGCGCTGTTGTTCGGGCTGATCATCGGTGTCGTCAACGGCTATCTCACCGCCTATGCCGGCATCAACTCGCTGATCGTGACGCTGGGCACGATGTTCATCATGCGCGGCGGCGTCTATCTCTACACTGGTCAGCGGGCGATCCCTGACGATGCCAGCCTCGACAGCTTCATCGCGCTGTCGGATGGCCGCCTGTTCAACGTCATCCCCTATTCGGCCGTCATCGCCATCGTCCTGCTCGCCGCCTTCGCCTACATGATGCGGCACCGGCCGTTCGGACGGCAAATCTATGCCGTCGGCGGCAATCAGGAAGTGGCCCGCCTTGCAGGCTACGACGTGCGGCGGGTCAAGTTCATCTGCTTCATCATCAGCGCACTGCTGGCGACGGTCGCCGGCATCATCCTGGCCGCGCGGGTCGGCTCGGCACAGCATACGGCGGGGCTCAATTTCGAATTCCAGGTGGTTGCCGCCACCGTGCTCGGCGGGGTCAGCCTTGCGGGGGGCATCGGCAGCCTGACCGGCATGGCGCTGGGCGTGCTGATCCTGCAATTCCTGTCCAACGGTCTGCGCGGGCTTGGCCTGCCGACCGAGTGGCAACTGGTCATCACCGGCATGATCATCATTGCCGCGGTCGCCCTTGATGAAGCGAAACGCCGGCGTGCGAATGGAGGCTGAAGATGGCTCGTCTTGAAGCAAAAATCGCCGTCATCACTGGTGCGGCCGACGGGATCGGCCACGCGATCACGCAAGCGATGGCGCGCGAAGGGGCGCATGTCTTCCTGGGCGACATCGCCGACAGCGCTGGTGAGGATTTCGCGGCCGCACTTCGCGCCGCCGGCCACCGCGCCGACTATCTGCATTGCGACGTTTCGCAGGAGGCCGACATTTCAGGCCTCATCGACAGTGCCGTCAAGAAGACGGGACGCCTCGACATCCTCGTCAACAACGCGGCCATTGCCATTGGCGGCATGCCGGTGCACGAGATGACCGACGAGCAGTGGCACCGGCTGATAGCAGTCAACCTGACCAGCGTGTTTCGCGGCTGTAAATACGCGCTGCCGCACATGATCGCGCAGAAATCGGGCTCGATCATCAACATGGCCTCCGCGCAAGGCCACATCGGGCTTGATGGCTGGACCGCCTATGCCGGTGCCAAGGGCGCGGTCATGGCGATGACACGCCAGATGGCGGTTGAATTCGGGCCGCTGAACATCCGCGTCAATTCGATCTCGCCGGGCACCATCAACACGCCGATGAACGACAAACTCATCAAGGAGATCGGCGGCAATCTTGCCAAGGCCTGGGTCAAGATGCATCCGCTCGGCCGTATCGGCGAGCCTTCGGAAGTGGCCGAGGCCGCCGTCTATCTTGCCTCCGATGCCGCCGGCTTCACCACCGGCACCGACCTGCGCGTCGATGGCGGGCTGACGGCGGCGCCGCGCTACGTTCCCGAACTGCTTTGAAAATTTTGAAACGAGACATGACATGAACAAGGCCCTCGAAGGCGTCCGCATCCTCGATTTCAGCCATCTGCTGCAGGGGCCGTTCGCTACCCAGCTGCTCGGCGACATGGGCGCCGATGTCATCAAGATCGAGCGCGCCGGCGCCGGCGACATGTTCCGTGGCATGACCTTCTTCGCCAAATGGGTCGGCGGCTCGGAGAGCCCGAACTTCCTCGCCTGGAACCGCAACAAGCGTTCGATCGCGCTCAACCTGAAGAGCCGCAAGGTGCATGCCATCATCATGGAAATGGCGAAAAGCGCCGACGTGGTGGTGCAGAACTTCCGCCCAGGCGTGCTGGCCAAGCTCGGCTATGGTTATGAGGATTTCAAGACCGTCAATCCGCGCATCATCTATTGCTCGGGCTCGGGCTATGGCGAGGAAGGGCCTTATGTCGAGCGCCCCGGCCAGGACATGCTGATCCAGGGGCTCGCAGGGCTGATCGCCAACACCGGCCGCGGCGATCAAGCCCCGGTTCCCGCCGGCGCCGGCCTCGCCGACCAGATCGGCGCCATGAACATGGTCTACGGCATCCTGTCGGCGCTCTATTATCGCGAGAAGACCGGCAAGGGCCAGAAGATCGAGGTCAACCTGCTGGCCGGCCTCTTGGCGCACCTCAACCAGGAATATGTCGCGGTGCTCAACCTTGGTGAGGACTTCGTGCGGCCGAATTCCGGGATCGGCCATCCCGGCATGCAGGCGCCGTTTGGCATCTACGAGACCAGCGACGGCGGCTACGTGTCGATCGCCATGAGCCCGTTCAAGACGCTCTACGAGGTGCTGGAGGCGCCGCAGCTTGCCGTCTACGACGATCTCAAGACTTTGTTCGACAAGCGCGATGAAGTCTTCGAGAAGGTGAATGCCGAGACCAGGAAATTCGCCACGCAGGATTTGTTGGCGCGGCTGCTGGCAGCCGACATCTGGTGCGCCGAGGTGAAGGATATCCGCCGCGCCGCTGAGGACCCGCAGGTCAAGCACATGGGCATGATCACCAGCTACGACCATCCGCGCGGCGGCAAGGTGCGGGTGGTCGCTCCGGCGGTCAAGATGAGCGAGACGCCCGCGACCATAGAACGGCCGGCGCCGCTGGTCGGCCAGCACGGCCGCGAGATCCTGGCCGAGTTCGGCCTCTCCAAGGACGAGATCGCCGCATTGGAGGCGTCCGGTGACATGACCGTGGACGCCGCCTGACGATGCGCACCTACCAGACACTCACGGTCGAAACCGCGGGCCGCGTCGCGATCGTCACCTTCCGCCGCGCCGATCAGCTCAACGCCATGAACCGGCTGATGCAAGGCGAGATCACTGAAAGCTTCGAGTCGCTATCCGGCGATGCAAGCATCGGGGCGATCGTGGTGACAGGGGAAGGGCGCGGCTTCATGGCCGGCGCCGACATCAAGGAATACGCCGCCCAGACCGGACCGGAATTCGACATTTTCCAGGCTGCCGGCATGCGCATGTACGCGGCCATCGAGAACAACCGCAAACCGGTGATCGCGGCGGTCAACGGCTTCGCGCTGGGCGGCGGCATGGAGCTGGTGCTGTGCTGCGACCTCGTCATCGCCAACCAATTCGCCAAGCTCGGCCTGCCGGAAATCAAGCTCGGGCTGATCCCCGGCGGCGGCGGCACGCAACGCAGCGTGGCCAAGCTCGGCCGCAACCGCGCCAATTTCCTGCTGATGACCGGCGCCATCGTCCCGGCCTCGGAATTCGTCGCTGCCGGTCTGGTCAACGAGATCGTCGAGGTCGACCGGCTGATGCCACGCGCGCTGGAACTGGCCGAAATGATCGCCGCCGAGCCCGCTGCCGCAATCGACGGACTGAAGGCGCTGACGGCGCATGCCGTGTCCGGCGATCTGGACGATGGGCTCACCATGGAGCGCGACATATTGGGTGAGCTCTATCGCAGCGAGATCGGCCAGCAGCGCGTCAAGGAGTTCGCCGAGCGGAGCACGACAAAGGCAAAGAAGGGCGGGCCGTGAACGCGGGCGACGATTATCGCGGATTGGGCTGGGCGCATGGCGCGCTGACTGTCCAGCGGCTTGGCGCGATGCTGGCGCCGGTTACGTTCATTCTGGAGGACGGTCGGCAGGTTTCGCCGATGCACATTGCGCCGTGGTCGAACGAGCCGCAGGCGCAAGCGCTGCCAGGCATCCTGCGCAGGTTGCGCGGCGAATGGCCCTGCGTGCCCTTCGGCTATTCGGTGCCGGCCGATGGATGGCCCGAGGACTGGGCTCGGGTGATGGGCTCGCCGGAGGAGGGCGAGGAAGCCCATGGCCATAGCTCCAACCATGACTGGCAATGGCGCGAGAGCGCCAAAGGATCGTTGTCACTGACACTCGCCTATCCAGCCGGAAGCCCGGTCGGGCGTGTCGAGCGGACGGTGACGCCCGACTCGTCGATGCCAGCCGTCGACGTTGAATTCAAGATCGTCGTTCGCCATGCCTGCCGATTGCCGATCGGCTTGCATCCGGTGTTCCGGCTGCCAGCGGAGATCGGCGCCGCCGCGCTGGAACTTGGTTCCTTCGATCACGGTCGCACCTATCCACACGATGTCGAAACTGGCGCTGAACTGTTCGTCCGGAACGCGTCCTTCACTGACTTGTCGAGCGTACCGGCCCGCGCGGGTGGCATGGCTGATGCTTCGCGACCGCCACTGGTGCCCGACACGGAGGAATTGTTGCAGATCGAGGGCCTGGATGGCACGGTGGCGCTCGCCAATCATGCGGACGGGTACCGCGTGAAACTTTCCTGGCAGAAGGAGCATTTCCCGAGCCTTTTGCTCTGGTACTCCAATCGTGGCCGCAAAGCAGCACCCTGGAACGGGCGCCATGTCGCCATCGGCATCGAGCCGATCTGCTCGCCCTTCGGGCTCGGCCCGGCGACAGCGTTGGCCGACAATCCGATCGCGCAATCCGGCATTGCGACGGCGCAGGAATTCTCGCCTGAAAAACAGTTCGTGACCCGCTATCGCATCGAGGCATCCGCGCTGTGACGAACCGTGCCGCAATGTCCCTGGTCAAGCCGAACCGGCCGCGCTTCACGGATGTCGAAGGACTGGCCGCGATGGTCGGCCATGGCGAATCGTTTGGTGTCGGCGGCCACCATTTCGCCCGGCTGCCGATCGCATTGCTGCGTGCGATAGCCCGGTCGGGCGTCAAGGATCTGCATTACATCTGCTGGGCCGGCGGCTTGCCCCTCGAACTGCTGCTCGAAGCGCATGCCGTGGCTGAGATCGACCTCTGTTTCTCCAGCCTCGACATTTTCGGCTTGCCGCCAAAATTCCGCGCAGCCGCCGAAAGCGGCGCGATACCGGTTCGCGATTGGACGGCGCTGGCCATGATCCAGGCGCTGCGGGCGGCGCAGCAGAACCTGCCCTCGATGCCGTTCCAGCTTCCGCTGGGATCGGGCATGCTGGCGCGCGTGCCGGGTGCGAGCGCCAGACCTGATCCGATTGCCGGTACCGAAAACGGATTCGTCCCGCCGCTGCGGCTCGACACATTCGTCGTCCATGCCCAGCGCGCCGATGAAAGCGGCAATGTGCAGATCATCGGGCCCCGCGCGCTGGACTTCGCCATGGCGGGTGCGGCGCGCAAGGTGCTGGTCACGGTCGAGGAAATCGTGCCGGGCGGGACGCTGCGCCAGGACGGCCGCCAGAGCGTGCTGACCCGCAACCAGGTTTCGGCGATTGCGCTGGCGCCGGCCGGCGCCTATCCGGCCTCGTGCCTGCCGTTTTACGTCACGGATTATCAGCGATTGTCGGAGGCGTTCGCCGACCGGCAAACGCCTTTGGCGGACAATCTGCGCCCGCCTTCCGAGGGCGTGCCGAAGCCGTTGCAAACAGCCGCGAAGGTTCGAGCTGACACAGTGCTTGCCATGCCGGCGCTTGCGCGCGCCGAAGAGAAAGCATCCGTTGACGAGATCATCGCCGCCCGCATCGCCGCCGAACTCACCAATGAGAGCTTCGCCAGCGCGGGTGCGGTCTCGCCGCTGGCCAACGTCGCCTACCGGCTGGCCAAGGCAACGCACGCGCCGGACATGATCATCGCGACGACGAGCTGCGGCCATCTCGACATCGCGCCAAGCCCGATGATCCTCTCGCTGATCGAAAGCCTCGATTGCGAAACGGCTGTCGCGCATGCCGGCGGCGACGACACCTACTCGACCTATTACCAGGCCGGCGCGGTGACGCACGAGATCGTCGGCGCGGCACAGGTCGACCGGCGCGGCCGCGTCAACACGATCGCACTGCGCAAACCAAGCGGCGGCCTCATCCGGTTGCCGGGGCAAGGCGGCATGGCCGATGTCGCCAACATGCACCGCGATTACCTGCTCTACATCCCCCGCCACTCGATCCAGTCGCTGGTGAATGAGGTCGAAATCGTCAGCTCGGCTCGCGGGCTGCTGACGGCGGCCGAACGCGAGCCGATGGGCTATCGCACCGGCAGGGCGCTGGTCTTCACCGATCTCTGCGTCTTCCGGCTCGACGAGACTTCGAGGGAATTGATCGTCATCGAAACCATGCCGGGCGTCACGCAGCAGCAGATCCGTGACGCCACCGGATTTGCGGTGTCGTTCGACGCCTGTTGCCGCGAGGTCTCGCTGCCTTCCGACAGCACGCTCGCCATCTTGCGAAACCGCATCGACCCGCTCGGTCTGCGCCGTCTGGAGTTCGTCAGCGCCAAGGAGCGCGGCGCGCTGATCGCCGAGATTCTTGAAGCCGACCGCGCGATGGTCGAACGCTGCATCGCCGTGCAGACGGCGCTTGTCGAAAGCTGAGATCCCATGGCCAAGCCGTTGCTCGACATGTCAGCCGCGCGCGTTTTCTTCGACGGCATCTTCACCAGCCCGCGCGTCGCGCATCCGGAGGGCGTGGCCGTTCACCGCGATGGCTCGATCTGGTGTGGCACCGAAACCGGCGACCTGCTGCGGCTGGCCGCCGATGGCGGCTCGGTCGGGCGCATGGGCGGCACCGACGGTTTTCTGCTCGGCATCGCTTTCGACAGCGCGGGAAACTGCTTTGCCTGCGACCTCAGGCATGCCGCGATTTTCCGCTGGGATGCCGCGACAGCGCGCATGGAGCGCTTCGCGTCGGCCGGCATTCGCGTGCCGAACTACCCGATCGTCGACGAGGCGAGGGGTTGGCTCTTCGTTTCGGACAGCGTTGGCCAGGACAATCGCTCGGGCATCTTCCGCTACGATCTCAAGACGGGCGAGGGCGGCCTGTGGTGCCGGGAGGCGATGTCGTTCGCCAACGGCATGGCGATGGCGCCGGACGGCAACGGCCTCTATGTCGTGGAAAGCGACGCACCCTGCATCAGCTATGTGCCGATCCTTGCTGACGGATCGGCGGGGGCTCGTGAGATCGTCGTCGAAGGCGTGCACAATGTTCCGGACGGAGTGGCCTTTGCGCCTGACGGCTCATTGTTCATCTCATGTTATGAGCCCAGCCGTATTTATCGCTGGCAAAAGGACAAAGGTCTCGAAGTGCTGATCGAGGATCCCGCCGCAACCACGCTGGCGCACCCCACCAACATCGCCTTCAAGGGCGACAAGCTCTATACCGCCAATCTGGGTCGCTGGCATATTACCGAGATCGACTTGAGCCTTCTCCAGCAAGGGAAGTAGCATTTCGCAGAAGGTCAACTCGTCGGGCGAAAGGGTTTTGCCAGCGAGGCCGGGAAGTGCAGGGCCAGCATCTGGCGGTTTCGTGAGATCAGCACCAGAACGATGATGGTGGCGAGATAAGGCAGGGCCGAGAGCAGTTCGGATGGCACGTCCAGCCCCAGCGCCTGACCTTGCAACTGAAGGATCGTCATCCCGCCGAACAGCCACGCGCCAAGCAGGATGCGCAGCGGCCGCCAGGTGGCGAAGACCACCAGCGCAAGCGCGATCCAACCCTTGCCGGCAGTCATGTTCTCGACCCAGAGCGGCGTGTAGGCGACCGACAAATAGGCGCCTGCCAGGCCTGCCATCAGCCCGCCGAACAGCACGGCCATGTAGCGGATCCTGATCACGGGATAGCCGATCGCATGCGACGTCTGCGGCGACTCGCCGATCGTGCGCAGCACCAGGCCAGCTTTCGTGCGGTAGAGAAACCAACTGATGGCGACGAACATCAGCAGGGCCAGATAGACCATCGGATCGAAGCGGAACAGTAGCGGACCGATCAGCGGCAGATCGGACAGAACGGGGATGTCGAGGCGGCGCAGTGCCTCGATCGGCTCGCTGCCGAAGCCGCGCCCGAGGAAGGCGGAGACGCCCGAACCGAAGATCGCCAGCGCCAGGCCGGCTGCATATTGGTTGGTCAGGAACGTCAGCGCCAGAACGCCGAACAGCAGCGAGGCGGCCGCACCCGCCAACGCGCCGGCCAGGATCGCCACAGGCATCGGATAGCCCGCGGTGACGGCCCAGAATGCCAATGCGGCGCCCATCAGCATCATGCCTTCGATGCCGAGATTGAGGACACCCGACTTCTCTACCACGAGCTCGCCGAGCGCGGCGAATATCAGCGGTGTGGCGGCAATGACGGTGCCGGTGAAGATGGCGATGAACAGATCCATCAGGCTGTCTCCCGCACGATCCGAAACCCGCTCATCGTGCCGTCTCCAGCGCATGCGTGTCCCGGACGGGTCGCACCAGGCGAACGCGATAGAAGATGAAGAAGTCGGCGGCGAGCAGGAAGAACAGCAGGATGCCCTGGAAGATCCGCGTCAGGGCCGAAGGCAGGCCGAGCGTCATCTGCACACCTTCGCCGCCGAGGAAAAGCAGCGACATCAACAGCCCGCCAAGCACGATGCCGAAGGCGTTCAGCCGTCCGACGAAGGCAACGATGATGGCCGCGAAGCCGTAGCCTGGCGAAATCTGCGGCGAGAGCTGCCCGAGCGGCCCGGCGGCTTCCGCCATTCCGGCGATGCCGGCCGCGGCACCTCCCGCCAGCAGTCCGATCCAGACCGCAGCCGATTCGCGAAAGCCGGCATAGCGGGCGGCAAGCGGTGCAGCCCCGCTCACCGACATCTTGTAGCCGAGAAAGCTGCGGTCGGTGAACAGCCACATCAGGAGCACGGCGACGACCGTGATGAATATCGACGGGTTGAGGCGATAGGCGGGGTCAAAGGATTCGAACAGGGCCGCCGTCGGCAGAAGTGCCGTCTGCGGATAGTTGAAGCCGGCCGGATCGCGCCACGGTCCGTGCACGAGATAGGACAGGAACAGCGTCGCGATATAGGTCATCATCAGCGTGACGAGGATCTCGTTGGTGTTCATGCGGGCGCGCAGAAAGGCGGGGATTGCCGCCCAGGCCATGCCGGCGCCCATGCCGGCGATGAACATCAGCGGCAACAGCAGCACGCTTTCGGGGTTCGGCCAGAAAAGCCCCACGCCGCTGGCCGCGATTGCCCCCATGGTGAACTGGCCCTCGGCGCCGATATTCCAGACATTGGCGCGGAAGCCGACCGCCAGCCCGCAAGCGATGAGGATCAGCGGCGAGGCCTTGAGCAGCCATTCGGACAGGCCGTTCATGGAAGAGAGCGGCTCGATGAAGAAGGCATGGAGGGTCGCCAGCGGATCATGTCCGAGGGAGGCGAAGAAAATCGATCCGACGACGACGGTCAACAGCGTCGCCAGTGCCGGCGCGGCGACGCGCATCAGCGAGGAGGGCTCCGGCCTTTGTTCAATCCTGAAGCGCATTGTTGCCACCTCCGTTCGCCAATGCGCCGTCGCCCATGCCGCGGCCCGTCATCAGAAGTCCGATCTCCTCGCGATCGGTCGTCTTGCGCTCCTGCGGTGGGGAAACCTTCCCTTGGCAAATGACCAGCAGCCGGTCGCAGATCTCGAACAACTCGTCGAGTTCCTCGGAGACGACGAGCACCGCCGCGCCGGCGCGGCTGAGATCGACGATGGACTGCCGGATGAAGGCGCTCGCGCCGACGTCAACCCCCCAGGTCGGCTGAGACACCAGGAGGAGCTTCGGCTGGAGCGCGATCTCACGCCCGACGATGAATTTCTGCAGATTGCCGCCGGACAGGCTTTGCGCGGTCGCCTGCGGCCCGTTGGCCTTGACCTTGAACCTATCGATTATGCCGGCGGCGAACGCCTTGGCCCGGCGCCGGTCGACCAGCCCGTTGCGCACCGTGCCGAAGCGGTGCGCGGTCAGCACCGCATTCTCCCACAGCGTGTGCGAGGGCACGGCGCCGCGCCCGAGCCGCTCTTCGGGAACGAAGGCGACGCCGAGCTTGCGGCGCTCGTGCGGGCGAAGGCGGGCTGCGCCGGTTCCGCAAATCCGGATGGCGTCGCTGCGCTCATGCGTGCGCTCGCCGCTGAGCAAGGCGATCAGCTCGGCCTGGCCATTGCCGGAAACCCCGGCCAGGCCGACAATCTCGCCGCCATGCACCTTGAAAGAAATGTCCTTCAGGTCGACGCCGAAATGATCCCGGGACTTCACCGTAAGTCTGTTGACCTCGAGCACCGGTCTGTCGCTTGGCGTCGGCGGGCCGACATGCATTTCAGGCAGCTTCGAACCCACCATCATGCGGGCAAGCTCCAGCGACGTCGTCTCCTTCGGACGCGCGGTACCGGTGACCTTGCCGTTGCGCAGCACGGTGGCGGTGTCGCAGAGCTCCTGGACCTCGTCGAGCTTGTGGCTGATATAGACGATGCTGCAGCCCTCGGCGGCAAGTTGGCGGAGCGTCTCGAACAGCTTCACCACCGCCTGCGGCGTCAGTACCGAGGTCGGCTCGTCGAGGATCAGCAGTTTCGGCCCCTGCAGCAGGCAGCGCACGATCTCGACGCGCTGGCGCTCGCCGACCGACAGGTCGTGCACCTGGCGATGCGGGTCGATGGGCATGCCGTAGCGACGTGACAGATCGCGGATCTTCTCGGCGAGCGAGGGCAGGTCGTACGCGCTGCTGGCCGAGAGCGCTATGTTCTCGACCACCGAAACGGATTCGAACAGCGCGAAATGCTGGTAGACCATTTCGATGCCGAGCGCGCGTGACATCGCCGGGGTGTGCGTGGCGATCGGATTGCCATCGCAAAAGATCTCGCCGGAATCGGCTTGCGTCGCCCCATAGATGATTTTCATCAGGGTGGATTTGCCGGCGCCGTTTTCGCCCAGCACGGCATGGATCTCGCCGGGTTGAATCGACAGCGACACATCGTCATTGGCGACGACGCCGGGATAACGCTTGCAGATGTTGCGCAGTTCTACTCGCGGATGCATGGCGGGTCCTGCCGTGGCGTGAAGCGAGGTTGGACGGGAACCAGGCAAGGAGACGCCGAAGATATGGACTTAGGCGTCTCCCGGCACTTTTACGGCGATCAGCTCAGCCTGCCGATCATCCCCTTCACGAACCAGTTCATGCCGCGAATGTCGTCATCGGTCAGAACCGAACCGGCGGCAACCTTGACGTTGCCGTCCTGATCCTTCAGCTCCCCGGCGTAGGGATGAAGCTTGCCGCTGCCGATGTCGGCCTCGAGCTGCTTGAGCTTGGCGCGCGCATCGGCGGGGATACCCTCATTGTAGGGGGCCATTTTCACCACCCCGGCCGCCAATCCGTCCCAGCGGACTTCCGGCTTCCAGGTACCGGCGGCCACGGCCTTGGCTGCGCCGACATAGTCGCTGGTCCAATCGAGAACGAAAGAGGTCAGCTGCTTGCCCGAGGCGAATTTCGACATGTCGCTGGCATAGCCGATCGACCAGGCGCCACCTTCGCCGGCGACCTGTACGCCGGTCGCGGTGTCCGTCATCGAGCAGACCACGTCGCAGCCTTGAGAGATCAGCGTCTTGGCCGCCTCCTTCTCCTTGCCCGGGTCGAACCAGGAATTCAGGAAGATGGTGTTGCAGGTCGCGTTTGGATTGACGCTCTGCGCGCCAAGCAGCAGCGCATTTGCCGGACCGACGATGTCGGGGATCGGAAAGCCGCCGATGAAACCGATCTTGCCCGATTTGGACATGTAGCCGCCCGCCGCGCCGGCGACGAAGGTGCCTTCGTAATATTTCGCTTCGAAGGTTCCCAGATTGGCTAGGTGGACGATGCCTGAGCAGTGTTCGAACGCCACCTTGGGAAAGCGCGGCGCCACCTTCTGCATCGGCGTTCCATGCGAAAAGCTTGTGCCGAAGATCAGCCTGTTGCCGGCGCTGGCCAGTTCGCGGAAGACCCGCTCGGCGTCCTGCGGCATGAAGATGTTGTCGATGACGGTGAGCTCGACCTTGTCGCCGAATTCGGCCTTGATGGCCTCGACGCCGAGGCTGTGCTGCTTGGTCCAGCCGATCTCGGCGACCGGCGAGACGTAGACGGCACCGATCTTCAGCACCTCCTGCGCCTGTGCGATGGTGCTCAGCGCTCCCGCGCCAAGAGCCGCGCCGGCCGCGCCGCTGTGTTTCAGGAATTCACGTCTCGTCAGTTTCTTCATGATGGTAGCCCTCTGTTGGTCTTTTTTGTTGATGCCCGGCTTGTCGGTGCCCGGTCTGTTCTGGGGATATGGAGGTGGAGATGCGTTGCCGCGTCGCCGCCGCCGGATGCATTCGACAATCTTCGCAGCGGCACAGTCGCGCCGTCGGCCTTGCCGTCGAGATAGGGTGCCAGCGCTTCGGCAGGCGTCATCTCTGGAAACACTGCGCGATCCATGATGTACCCGCGCACCACCGCGCGGTGGTGGGTGTCGATCAGGTCCATGGCCGGTTTCAGCCGGCCCTTCTCCAGCAGGTCGACGACCCGCGAGTGGTCGTCCAGTAGATTGCAATAGTCGAAATCGGCTGAAATGAGGGAGCGCAGCAGCGTCGTGCGGCGCACCAGCTGCGCGTGGATTTCCTGCATGACCTTGTTGCGGCTGAGGCGTACGAATACGGTATGGAACTCTTGGCCAAGCACGTCGGCCAGCGCATCGTTGCCCGCGGCAACAGCTTGGCGCTGGCGCTCGACATGCTGGCGCAGCTCGGCCCAGCCGGCCGGCCCGAGGCGATCGCTGAGCTGTGCTGCGACGCCCTGTTCGACGAGCGTCAACGCGTCGTAGATCTCCATCGCCTCCTGCATGCTCGGCTTGGCGACGAAGGCACCGCGGTTGCGTTCGATCTGGGCCAGCCCGTCATCGGCGAGCCGGATCAGGGCCTGGCGCACCACGATGCGGCTCACGTTGAATATTTCGGAGAGTTCGCGTTCGCCGAGCTTGCAGCCGGGCACGAGGCGATGGTCGATGATGGCGCGGGTCAGCGTATCCGCGATGGTCTGGGAACGGCTGCTCAAGGCATGGTTCTCCGCCATTTCGACGACATGATCAGCGGGCTTTCGTGATGGCGACATGCCTCGTCAGGACACGACATATCCCAGGTTCAGCTTTCTCATATCGGAATTCAATCATCATAATCTGTCAACACAAAAAAGGATTTTGGACGACAAAAAAATGTTGATTGGTATCCAATCTTGTGGTTTCGTCATCCCGAAACGTCGGGCTAGGTTCATGGTGAAGGGCTAGCCGAGTTGGGAGGGAAGCCGATGGCAACCCGTTGCGTTGACCGCGAGCTTTTGAACGATTGGCACATCGTCGCGGATCAGGAATCGCTAAGCCAGGATACGCGGTTTGCCACATGCCTGCTTGGGGTCGCTCTCACCGTTCACAAGTGTTCAAACAAGATCGAAGTCGTTCGCAGCGATACGGGCGCCACGCTGAAAAGCGCCGAGCGTTATGGCTTCATCTGGACCTGTCTGGACAAGCCCTGGCGCGACATCATCTATATCCCCGAGGCCAGTGAGGCAGACCGGCATCTTGTCGGCGGCGGTTCGATCGCGGTCAAGGTGTCGGGCCTCCGCGCGGTCGAGAATTTTCTCGATATGGGGCATTTTCCCTTCATTCATACCGGCTGGCTCGGCGAGGAGCCGCATACCGAGGTCGCGCCCTACAAGGTTGAGATCACAGCGCAGGACGAGGTGCTGGCGACCGAGTGCAAATTCTATCAGCCGGTGGCTTCGCCGACCGCCAAGGAAGGGTTTGTCGTCGACTACATCTACAAGGTGATCCGGCCCTACACGGTGGCTCTCTACAAGAGCAACCCGATCCAGAAGGATCGGCTCGACGTCATTACCCTGTTCGTGCAGCCGGTGGACGAGGAAAACTGCATCGCGCATCCTTACCTCTGCTATCTTAAGGAAGGCATGGAGGCGGCAACGGTGCGCAGCTTCATGCAATTGATTTTCGCCCAGGACAAACCGATCCTAGAGAACCAGGTACCCAAGCGCCTGCCGCTCGATCCGCGTGCCGAGACCCCGATCCGTGCCGATGCCGTGTCGGTTTCCTACCGGCGCTGGTTGCGTGATCGGGCCGTCACCTATGGCGCGATACCGGCACAAGCCTGATGACGTCCGAGGGCATCCAGAGGATAAAACGATGACAAAATGCTCGGATCCCGTGATCCTCAATCTCTGGCATCCCGTAGGGGCGATCGCCGAGACCATTCCCGGCGCTGTCCAGGACACCGTTCTGCTCGAGGAGCGCCTCAGTTTTGCGGTCGATATGGATGGTGAGCCCGTCGTCTGGCGCTCACGTCCCGATGTAGAAGGGGTGGATCGTGTTCCAGGCGCCGACAGACTGCCGGCAAGAAGCGCCTACGGCTATGTCTGGACTTCGCTCGGCTCGCCACCGGCCGAGCTGTTCCCGATCCCGGAATATGAAGAGCCGGACCGCCGCAAGCTCAACGCGGCCACGTTTGGCGTCAACGTCTCGGCACCGCGCGCCATCGAGAACTTTCTCGACATGGGCCACTTTCCCTATGTGCATACCGACATACTCGGCGTCGAGCCGCATACCGAAGTCAAGGAATACGACGTCGAGATATCCGTCGACCGTGACGAGATCCTGGCCACGCGCTGCCGCTTCTTCCAGCCGATGGCTTCGACCGCTTCCGGTGGCGGCGCCGACGTGGACTATGTCTATCGCGTGCCGCACCCCTATTGCTCCGTGCTCTATAAATCGAGCCCGGTCGACGAGGCACGGCGCGACGTCATCGCCATCTTCCTGCAGCCGGTCGACCAGGAGCATGTGCGCGCCCACATGCTGCTTTGCGTGCTCGACGAAGACAATGAAGACAAGGTGATCAAGCGCTTCCAGCAGACGATCTTCGGCCAGGACAAGCCGATCCTGGAAAACCAGGTGCCCAAACGCCTGCCGCTCGATCCGCGCGCCGAAACGCCCATCCGGGCCGATAAGTCGGCCATCGCCTACCGGCGCTGGCTCAGCCAGAAGGGCGTGACCTACGGTGTCATTCCGGTTGCGGCCTGACGAGATTCTTGGAGACGATTGATGTTGGAAGAAGCCAGAAGCCAGTGGCATCCGATCGCCGCTTCCCATGATTTGCCGTACCGCCACGTTTTCCATGGTCAATTGCTCGGCCGGGAATTCGCCGTCTGGCGTGCCGATGACGGCTACGTCAACATCTGGGAAAACCGCTGCCTGCATCGCGGCGTCAGGCTGTCGATAGGCATCAATGACGGGCGCGAGCTGAAGTGCCAGTATCACGGCTGGCGTTATTCGAACCGCACCGCCGGCTGCACCTACATTCCCGCGCATCCTGCCGACGCGCCGGCCCGCACCATCACCAACCGCACCTTCCCGGCGGTCGAGCGCTACGGTCTTGTCTGGTCGTCCGAGGAGCCTCGTGGCGAGGTGCCGGATGTTGCCGCGCTGACCGAAGGCAAGCTGCTCGCCTTGCGCGGCATCGCGGTCAACGCGCCGGCCGACAAGGTCGTCGAAAGGCTGAAGGCCTATCGCTTTCAGCCCAACGCAGCGATCGAAGGCGAGGGCGCGGAAACCATCATCGAGGCCGCGCGGGATTTTGCCGTGGCGCTGCACTCGCACGATGGTGGTGCCGAGACGCGCGGCGTGTTCTTCGTGCAGCCGGTTGATTCAAACCGTTCGGTGATCCGTGGCGTGCTCGATCAGGAGGCCGAAGGGGCCACCCGCATCGCCATCCTGCGCCACCACAATGAGCGGCTTTCCAAGCTGCGCGACAAGGTCGAGCGCGACGTCGCGAACGCACCGGCGCCCGCACCGATCGAGCCGGTCTACGA
Organism: Mesorhizobium sp. B2-6-1; assembly: GCF_006440475.1. Classification (NCBI taxonomy): domain Bacteria; kingdom Pseudomonadati; phylum Pseudomonadota; class Alphaproteobacteria; order Hyphomicrobiales; family Phyllobacteriaceae; genus Mesorhizobium; species Mesorhizobium sp. B2-6-1. The sequence continues at coordinate 523,726 of NZ_VFUH01000002.1, read as the reverse complement.
AAGGGTGTCGGCCGAACTCGCCGAAATGCCCGAAGTGACCGCGCATGGCCGCAAGGCGGCGCTGCGCGTCAGCGTGGCCAGGAAATGGCAGGCGGCCGACGGCGTTGCCGGTTTCGAGCTCCGCCCGATCAAGGGCATCCTGCCGACGTTCCAGCCTGGAGCCCATATCGACGTCTATATGCCCAATAGCGAGATCAGGCAGTATTCGATCACCAACGGCCCTGGTGAAACCGACAGCTTCATCATCGGCGTCAAGCTGGAGCGCGATTCCAAGGGCGGTTCGAAATGCATGCACGAGACTGTGCGCGAGGGGGACGTGCTGGCGATTTCCGAGCCGCGCAACAATTTCCCGCTGCGCCGTGACGCGATCAAGACGCTGTTCGTCGCCGGCGGCATCGGCATCACGCCGCTGCTCGCAATGGCGCAGGCGCTGAAGAACCAGGAACTGGCGCACGAGCTGCACTATTTTGCGCAAGGGCAGGAACACCTCGCTTTCGCCGATCGGCTGAAGCATCTCGGCGATGCGCTGAAGCCGCATCTCGGGCTGTCGCCGGACGCGACCGGCGCCGAGCTTCGAGGGATTCTCGCCGGTTACCGGGACGGCATGCATCTCTATATCTGCGGTCCCGGACCGATGCTGGAAGCCGCGCGCAAGATCGCCGCCGAGCAGGGCTGGCCGGATACCGCCATCCATTTCGAATATTTCAAGAACACCAACAAGATCGACGACAGTTCGAGCTTCGAAGTAGCGCTGGCGCGCTCCTGCGTCACGCTGCAAGTGCCGGCCGGCAAGACGATCATGCAGGTGATGCGCGAGAATGGCATCGATGTTCCGTCGTCCTGCGAGCAGGGCGCATGCGGCACCTGCGTCGCCACCGTGATCGAAGGCGAGCCGGACCATCAGGACGTCTACCTCAACGATGCCGAGCGCAAGGCCGGAACCAGGATCATGACCTGCGTCTCGCGCGCCAAATCGGCACGCCTCGTGCTCGACGTTTAGGAACTCCCGATGATCACGCTTTACGATTACGAACTTTCGGGCAATTGCTACAAGCTGCGGCTGCTGATGAGTTTTCTCGGCATCGACTACAAGACAGTGCCGGTCGACTTCTACCCCGGCCGCGAACACAAGTCGGAATGGTTCCTGAAGCTCAATCCGCTCGGCCAACTGCCGGTTATCGAGGATGAAGGGCTGATCCTGCGCGACGCCCAGGCGATCCTGGTCTACCTCGCGTCGAAATACGATCCGTCGAGCACATGGTATCCCCGGAACAGACCGGCCCTGCTCGGCGAGATCAGCCAGTGGCTGGCCTTCGCCGACGGCATCACTTCGACGGCGTCGGCCGCCCGCCTGCACGACGCGCTGTTCTACGATTTCGACATCGATGCCGCACGCGCCGGCGCGCACCGGCTGTTCCGTATCCTCGACGAGCATCTGTGGTTCGGCGAGCAGCAGGGCCGCGGCTGGATCTGCTCGGCCGATCATCCGACCATCGCCGATATTGCCTGCTTTCCCTACATCATGCTGTCGGAGGAGGGCGGCATTACGCGCCAGGACTATCCCGCCATCCGGCGTTGGTGCGATCGTGTCAAACGCATCAAAGGCTTTACCGTGATGTCGGGCGTGTTCCCGGCGGGGCCGGCCAAGGCCGCATGATTTCTATCGCAACGCCGGGCGATCGGTCGTCCCGGCAAGCAAGTTTGGGAGAAAGAAATGAAAACCCGCGCCGCTGTTGCCGTTGCTGCCGGAAAGCCGCTTGAGATCATGGAGGTCGACCTCGACGGCCCGCGCGAGGGCGAGGTGCTGGTCGAGATCAAGGCGACCGGCATCTGCCACACCGACGAGTTCACGCTGTCGGGTGCCGATCCCGAGGGCCTGTTTCCCGCCATTCTCGGCCATGAGGGCGCCGGCGTGGTGGTCGATGTCGGCAAGGGCGTCACCTCGGTCAAAAAGGGCGACCATGTGATCCCGCTCTATACGCCCGAATGCCGGCAGTGCCCGTCGTGTTTGTCGCGCAAGACCAATCTGTGCACCGCCATCCGCGCCACGCAGGGGCAAGGCCTGATGCCGGACGGCACCTCGCGCTTCTCGATCGGGGGCGAAAAATTGTTTCACTATATGGGCTGCTCGACCTTCTCCAACTTTACGGTGCTGCCGGAGATCGCCGTTGCCAAAGTCAATCCCGACGCGCCCTTCGACAAGATCTGCTACATCGGCTGCGGGGTGACCACCGGCGTAGGCGCGGTCATCAACACCGCCAAGGTCGAGCAAGGCGCGACCGCGGTGGTCTTCGGCCTCGGCGGCATCGGGCTGAACGTCATCCAGGGCCTAAAACTTGCCGGCGCCGACATGATCATCGGCGTCGATCTCAACAACGACAGACGAGCCTGGGGCGAGCGCTTCGGCATGACGCATTTCGTCAATCCGAAGGAGATCGACGGCGACATCGTTCCCCATCTCGTCAACATGACCAAGCGCGGCGCCGACCAGATCGGCGGCGCCGACTACACGTTCGACTGCACCGGCAACACCAAGGTGATGCGCCAGGCGCTGGAGGCTTCGCATCGCGGCTGGGGCAAGTCGGTGGTCATCGGCGTCGCGGGCGCCGGCCAGGAGATCTCGACGCGGCCGTTCCAGCTGGTCACCGGGCGGACCTGGATGGGCACCGCCTTCGGCGGCGCGCGCGGCCGCACCGACGTGCCCAGGATCGTCGACTGGTACATGGACGGCAAGATCGAGATCGACCCGATGATCACCCACACGCTCAAGCTCGAGGACATCAACAAGGGGTTCGACCTCATGCATGAGGGCAAGTCGATCAGGAGTGTCGTGGTTTACTGAGGGCGGCCCACACGCCGCGGGCCCGAGGACATCCCCGCTTGGACCGACAGGAGCCCTGTCGGCTTGAGAAGGCGGGCCACAGAAATGCCCGGACTTTTCGCTACCTCCAGCCTCCCGGCCAGGTCGGCGTGTTCCCAAAGTCCGGCGTCGACCGGCGGCGTGACCAAGGTGCACCTCGGTTACGCCGCCGGTGCTGTTTGCAGGGCTGAAGGTTGCGGGTGCGGCGGCCGGCAGCTATGTCGGACGGAAAGGTCATGACGAAAAGGCAGAGTTGATGAAAGTCGTTTCCACGTCCAAGTCGCATGGCGGCGTCCAGGGTGTTTATTCGCACGCTTCAGAGGTCTGCGCCTGCGACATGACCTTTGCCGTCTTCGTGCCGCCGCAGGTCAACGATGGGCCGGTGCCGGTGCTGTGGTATCTTTCGGGTCTCACCTGCACCCATGCCAATGTCATGGACAAGGGCGAGTACCGGCGCCTGGCGGCCGAGCTTGGCCTCATCGTGGTCTGCCCCGACACCAGCCCGCGCGGTGCCGATGTGCCGGACGAGAAGGATAATTGGCAGTTCGGCTGCGGCGCCGGTTTCTATGTCGATGCGACGCAGCAGCCTTACGCCAGGAACTACCGTATGTATTCCTACGTCCTCGACGAGCTGCCGGGATTAATCGCCGCGAACTTCCCTGCCGACACGGCGCGCCAGGGCATATCGGGTCATTCGATGGGCGGACACGGCGCGTTGACGATCGCGCTGAAGAACCCCGACCGCTTCAGGAGTTGCTCGGCCTTCGCGCCGATCGTTCAGCCGACGACCGCTGGCTGGTCGCGGCCTGCGCTCGAGAAATATCTCGGCGCCGACGACAGGGACTGGCGCGCCTATGACGCCACGCTGCTTATCGAGGACGGCCGCCGTTTTGGCGAGTTCCTGGTTGACCAGGGCACGGCCGATGGGTTCCTTGACGAAGGCCTCCGTCCGTGGCTGCTGGATGAAGCCTGCAAGAAGGCCGGCATCGACCTCACCTTGCGCATGCAGGAAGGCTACGATCATTCCTACAACTTCATCTCGACCTTCATGGACGATCACCTGAAGTGGCACGCCGCGCGGCTAGGCTGAAGAACCGCCGGGCATTATCAGCGGTAGGACCTGTGCATCGGCGAAGGCGACATAGCCATGGCGCAGGCGGCGCACGGGTCCGCGCCCGATATCGCCGGCAAGGGTATCGTCAATCCCTACGATGATCGAATCCACCCGCATGCTGCTGCAATGGCTTGGCCACAACCGCGGCGCCATCGTCGCTGCCATCGAGAAGGAAACTGAAAATGTCCTCGCATAGGATCGCCGTCATCGGCGGTGACGGTATCGGGCCGGAGGTCGTCGAAGCCGGCGTGAAGGTGCTGGAAGCCCTGACCGCTGTCGAGCCGGGTCTGGCCTTCGACTTCAAGCGCTTCGACTGGGGTTCCGATTATTACCGCCGCAACGGCCGCATGATGCCGCAGGACGGCCTCGGGCAATTGGAGGGTTTCGATGCGATCTATTTCGGCTCGGTCGGCGATCCGAACCTTCCCGACGACGTCACCCTCTGGGGGCTGCGCCTGGCCATCTGCCAGGGGTTCGACCAATACGCCAACGTGCGGCCGACGCGCCTCTTGCCCGGGCTGACCGGCCCGTTGCGGCCCGATCTCGGCAAGCAGATTGACTGGGTGATCGTGCGCGAAAACAGCGAAGGCGAATATGCCGGCGTCGGTGGTCGCGCCCATCGCGGACTGCCTATCGAGGTCGGCATGGATGTCGCCGTCTTTACCCGAGCCGGGATAGAACGCATCGCACGTTTCGCCTGCGAGCTTGCGCTGTCGCGCCCCCGCAAGCTTCTGACAGTTGTCACCAAGTCGAATGCGCAGCGTCACGGCATGGTTCTGTGGGACGAAGTCGTGCGCGGCGTGCTTCGCGACTATCCCGGTCTCAGCGTCGACTGGATGCTGGTGGACGCCATGACCCAGCGCATGGTCAACAAGCCCGGCAGCATCGACACGGTTTTGGCGACCAACCTGCATGCCGACATCCTCTCCGACCTGGCCGCCGCACTGGGTGGATCACTCGGCATCGGCTCGACGTCGAACATCGATCCCTCGCGCAGCCGGCCGTCCATGTTCGAACCCATCCACGGTTCGGCCTTCGACATTACCGGCAAGGGCGTCGCCAATCCGCTCGGATCGTTCTGGACGGCGAGCCTGATGCTTGAGCATCTCGGCGAGCAGGCCGCCGCGCGGCGCCTCATGGTTGCGATCGAGCTTGTCACGGACCGGGCGGAATATCTCAGCCCCGATCTCGGCGGCACCGCGAGCACCGCCGAGGTTACCGCCGCGGTGATCGCGGCCCTTCGCGCCAATTAGAGTAATTCCAGGAAAAGTGTGTACGGTTTTCCCGGGAAAAGCGCGTAGCGCTTTCCCTATGGAATTGCGCAACAAAGAGATAGCGCGGCACGAGCAGGCAAGCACGTCACCGAGGGCGGTGGCCTCAGGGAGTTCGCGGGCCTTCGGCGTCCGTCCCCCGATATTTCACATGCTTTATGAACGCGCGCAGCTTGGGCAAGACCTGGCGTCTGTCGGGATAATACAGAAAAACGCCAGGCGTCGTGACGGCGAAGGGCGTGAGCAACGCTTGCAACCGGCCATCGGCAATCGGGGCTTCGGTGAGAGGGCCGGGCACCTGTGCAAGTCCGACACCTTGGATCGCCGCGCCAAGCAGTGTCGGGTAATCATGCGTGACCAGCGGCCCGGAGACGATTGCCTCGACCGTCTTGTTGCCGTCGATGAAGGGCCAGGGCGCGATCGATCCGTTGGAGCGGCGCATGCGCAGGCAGGCATGGCCGCGCAGATCGTCGATGCGCTCCGGCCGCTTCTGCCGGCGCAGATAGCCAGGGCTGCCGACGACCACGAGCGGGAACGGCGGCGTCAGCCGAACCGCGACCATGTCGGCGGCGATGAACTGGCCGAGCCGGATGCCGGCGTCGAACCCCTCGGCCGCCAGGTCGACCAGCTCACCGCTTGCGGCGATCTCCACCTCTACTTCGGGATAGGCCTGGCAAAAGGATGCCACCAGCGGCTCCAGCAGGATCGGCACCACGGCGCGCGGCACAGAGAGGCGCAACAGCCCAGTCGGCCGCTGCCCAAGTTCACGTGCGACTTCGCTTGCGGCGACCAGTTCCTCGAAAGCGGGCTTTGCGCGCGAAAGGAACCGTTCGCCGGCTTCGGTCAGGCCGACGCTGCGCGTCGTGCGCATGAAGAGCGCCGCACCGACGCGCACCTCGAGCGCCCGCACCGCCTGGCTGATCGCCGATGGCGTGACGCCGAGCTCCGCGGCCGCTTTTCGGAAGCTGCGGTGTTGCGCGACGCCGAGGAACGCCTCCACGCCGTCGAGCGCACCTTTCCGGATTGTGAAGTTCTGCTTCATGCCCCGTCAACATTATCGCGAATAGTCGACCGCTGGAAGCGGGCGTAAATTGCGCCTTACATCTCTTGGGAGGCCATATGTCGCCTGCAACCATTTTCCTGTTACATCTCGCTCTAGGCTACGTGCCTTGGCTGCTCTGCGTCGGCGTGTATGTCTTGCCCCGGCTCAGATCCGTCAACCTGGTCGAGGCGCAACGTGCCATCGCCACGCTGCACAGCTTCCGCTTCTTCGGGCTTGTCTTCATCGTTCCAGGCGTCGTCGGGCGCGATTTGCCGGCTGATTTCGCCACCTTCGCCGCCTATGGCGACTTCGCAACCGGAGTGTTGGCCATGCTGGCACTTTTGACGACGAGGATACGTCCGCTGTTCTGGTTGTCCGTCGTCGCGTTCAATCTCGTGGGGACGATCGATATCGCCGTCGACTACTATCACGGCGGCCAAGCCGGTCTTCCCGAGCTGGCGGGGCAGTTGGGCGCTGCATACGCGATCCCCGTAATCTATGTCCCACTGCTGATGATCACGCACGTCGTCGCGTTCTACCTGATGGTGCGCCCCCAGATCCAGGCAGCTCGAGTCTTCGCAGGCGACGCGGCCGCATCTCCGTGAGGCAGCAAGTGCCGGTGTACCGGCGCGCCGCGGTGCAGACGCTTCGCGGCGCGCGGGTATTCGACTAATAGGTCGTGCGCCCGCCCGACAGGTCGAAGGTCGAGGCGGTGGTGAAGCTGTTTTCCTTTGAGACGAGCCAAGCGACCATGGCGGCGGCCTCGTCGACCTCCAGCAGACGGCCGCGTGGAATGCGCGAGCGCATGTATTCGATGTGCTCGGGCGTGAGCTGTTCGAGGATTCGAGTCTGCGCGGTGGCCGGCGAGATGCAGTTGACTGCAATGTCATATTGCGCGAGCTCCTTGCCGAGCGATTTGGTCATGCCGATGACCGCCGCCTTCGAAGCGGAATAGGCGGCGGCGTTGGGATTGCCTTCTTTGCCAGCGACGGAAGCGATGTTGACGATCCGCCCGTAATTGCGCGCCTTCATCCCGGGCACCACGGCGCGGTTGACGTAGAAGGTGCCGTTGACGTTGATGTCGATGATCTTCTTCCACGTCTCTATGTCGTAGCTGTCGAGCGGGGCGGCGGGACCGGCAATGCCGGCAGAATTGACCAGGATGGAGATTTTGCCGGCGCTCTCCTCGGTTTTTGCCCGCGCGGCGTCCACCGTCTCCCAATCCGCAATGTCGACGACCAGGGTCGTGGCGGCCTTGCCAAGGTCGCGCTTGGCCGCTTCGAGGCGCGCCTCGTCGACGTCCCATAAGGTGACCGTCGCGCCGGAGGCGACGAAACGTTTGGCCATCGCGAAGCCGAGGCCTTGCGCGCCTCCGGTGACCACGGCGTGTTGGCCGTCAAGATCGATCCTGTTCATGCCGAGCGTTCTTTCTGGTTGAGTGAATTGAGGTTGCCCGTTGCGGGCGGGCGATGTCGCTACATGGTAGCGCCGAGGTTCCAGGGCACGAACTCATTGTCGCCGTAGCCCAGCGATTCCGATTTGGTACGCGCGCCCGATGCCACGCGCAGGATCTCTGCGAAGATCTCCTGGCCTTTGTCGTCCAGCGTGACGCCGTCGAGGATGTCCCCGCAATTGATGTCCATGTCCTCGCGCATCTGCTCGAAAATGAAGGAATTGGAGGCAAGCTTGATCGAGGGTGTCGGCTTGCAGCCGAAGGCCGAACCGCGCCCGGTGGTGAAGCACAATATGTTCGCGCCGCCGGCGACCTGGCCGGTTGCCGAAACCGGATCGTAGCCGGGCGTGTCCATGAAGACGAGGCCGCGTTCGTTGATCGGTTCGGCATATTCCAGCACCGCGCGCAGATTGGTCGTCCCGCCCTTGGCGGACGCGCCGAGCGACTTCTCCAGGATCGTCGTCAACCCGCCGAGCTTGTTGCCGGGAGACGGGTTGTTGTTCATCTCCATGTCGTGCTTGGCTGTGTAGTCCTCCCACCAGCGGATACGCTCGATCAGCTTCTCGCCGACCGCGCGGTTTTCCGCACGCATGGTGAGCAGATGTTCGGCGCCGTAGATCTCCGGCGTCTCGGACAGCACCGCCGTGCCGCCTTGCGCGACAAGCAGGTCCACGGCGGCGCCAAGCGCCGGATTGGCGCTGATGCCGGAATAGCCGTCCGACCCGCCGCATTGCAGCGCGAGCACCAGTTCGGAGGCCGGTTGTGGCGTCCTTTGCGCGGCGTTGACCATGGGCAGCATATCGACGATCGCCTTGACCCCTGCCTCGACCGTCTTGCGTGTGCCGCCAGTCTCCTGGATCGTCATCGTGCGGAAGGTCGTGCTCTCCTCGATATTGTAGGACTGCATCCAGCGCGGAATCTGGAACGCCTCGCAGCCGAGCCCAACCATCAGCACGCCGCCGACATTGGGGTTCGTGGCAAAACCCCACTGCGTGCGCTTCAAGAGGTCGTAAGCGGGGCCTTTGGTGTCAATGCCGCAGCCAGTGCCATGGACGAGCGAGATCACGCCGTCGACATTGGGATAGTCGCGCAGGATGCCGCAGCGGTTGACCTCTTCTACGATGAAGCGGGCGACGCTGGCCGAACAATTTACCGAGGTCAGGACAGCGATGAAGTTGCGCGTCCCCACCTTGCCGCTCGGCCTGCGGTAACCCATGAAGCTCGCGCGCTCGGCTTCAGGGACGACAGGCGTTTGCCTGGCGTTGGTGCCGAACAGATAGTCGCGTTCGAAATTGCGCAGATATACATTGTGCTCGTGAACCCAATCGCCGGCGGCGATCGGTCCGCGGGCGAATCCGATGGTCTGCCCATATTTCACGACCGGCTCGTCCGAAGCGATGTCGCGGATCGCCATCTTGTGGCCGCGCGGTATGCGCGCCTTCGCGGGCATGTCGCCTGCCTTGTCGCCGATCATCAACGGATCGATCGCCAGAAGGATGTTGTCGGCATGCGAAAGCTGGATGAACCGCGCCATTACAAACTCTGAAAAAGCCCCCGTCGGCACAATGCCGCCGAATGGATCGGAATACTAATATAATAGATTGTCAACGGTCAAGCTGCGAACACGGCTCACCATGCATCGGCAAGCCGGTCGGATGCCAGGTTCGGGACCTCAAACCTGCGCCGCCCGTCTCAGCGCTCAGTCGAGGTCGTCAGTCGAGAAGCTCGGCGGCGACTTCGAGCGTGTTGCGAAATGACGTCTCGAGGTGATGCTCCATTGCCTGTGCGGCGCCCTCGGCGTCGTGACGCTTCAGCGCGTCCAGAATGGCCTCGTGCTGCTCGATCGTCTGCTCGCCATAGCCGGGCTTCGGAATGGCGAGATAGCGGCCGCGATCCATCTGCGCCTTTGAGATGTCGACGGCGCGCCAGATCATCGGCAAGCCGCATATTTCAGCAATGGTGCGGTGAAAGACGTCGTCGAGCTGAATCGCTGTGGCGTACCTGCCGCGCGCAATGGCGAGCTTATGCGCGGCCATGTTGTCTTCCAGCAATTCACAGGCAGCCGGCGTCAGCTTGGCGGCGGCGCGCCTGGCGCTCTCCATCTCCAATGCACGCCGGATGACATAGGCTTCCTCGAGGTCGGCCCGGCTGATGGGAGCAACGTAGGTGCCGGTCTGCGCCAGGATCTTGACGAGCCCTTCGTCGCTGATGCGTTTGACCGCTTCGCGCACGGGCGTGCGCGAGACGCCCAGCGCTTCGGCAATTGCGATCTCATTGATGACCTCACCCGGTTTCAGCCGTCCGACGACGATCATGTTGCGGATCTTGTTGTAGATCTGGTCGCGCAGCGGGAGGGCTCGATTGAGGGTCGAAGGATCTAGATCCATGGAAAATCCCATCGTTCGTCCACCTGAAATGGCAAAATTATTCGAATGTCAAACGGAATGCACCTGCTTGCGACGCCGGGTTCGTTGCGATCCGACGCCAGTGACGGGAGCGGTCAGATCCAGCTTGCCAGAACTATTATATTAGTGCAATAGTGCCGCCCGTTGCGTGATTTTCAGCCTATGGTGAAGTGCCTGGTGCGGATGCGCTGAAAGGGGCCTTCGGGCCGGCTCGAGGTGGGCCGAACCGTGCCTGGAAGTGCATTATACTAACATAACGCTGCCTGCATGCTACCAGGAAGGACCAAGCCTAGATGAGTGCCGCCGCCGATTGTGCCCTGGACATGAGAGGCATCTCCAAGACTTTTCCCGGCGTGAAGGCCCTGTCGAACGTCAATTTCGCCGTCCGGTTCGGCACCGTCCATGCGGTCGTCGGCGAGAATGGCGCCGGCAAGTCGACGCTGATGAAGGTGCTCAACGGATCCTACGCTCCGACCGCCGGCACGATCCTCGTCGGCGGCGCCGAAGTGCCCATGCGGCGTCCCGCCGACGCCCAGGCGCTCGGCATCCGCATGGTGCACCAGGAGATCAATCTTGTTCCCGACCTGACCGTCGCGGAGAACGTCTATCTCGGCCGCATGCCCGGCAAATGGAGCTGGCTGCACAAGGGCGAAATGGTCAGGAAGGCCGCCGCCGTCCTCCACGAGCTGGGCGCGGCCATCAACCCGCGCGCGCGGCTCGGCGACCTGTCGATCAGCCAGCAGCAACTGGTCGAGATCGCCAAGGCCTATGCGGCGCAGCCCAGGATCATCGTGCTGGACGAGCCGACATCGAGCCTGAGCGAGCACGAAACCGCGGCGCTGTTCCGGATCCTTCGCAAGATGCGCGATGACGGCATCGCCATCGTCTACATCAGCCATAGGCTGAAGGAGGTTCTCGAGATCGCCGACGAGGTGACCGTGCTGCGCGACGGCTCAATGATCGAGACCCGTCCGATCGACGGCATAACCGCGGCCGAGATGATCAGGCTGATGGTCGGCCGCGAGGTCGCCAACGTGTTCCCGAAAAGCCCGGCCGCGATCGGCAAGTCCGTGCTGCGTGTCGAACGCATCGGCGACGGGGCGCATTTCCGCGATGTCAGCTTCGATGTGCGCGCCGGCGAGATACTGGGCTTGACCGGACTGGTCGGGGCGGGTCGCACCGAGGTAGCACGCGCCATCTTCGGCCTGTCGCGGCTGGTGGAGGGAACGGTCAGCGTCTACGGGCGCAAGGTCGCCATCAACTCTCCTTCCGAGGCGGTGCGAGCCGGGATCGCCTACGTCCCCGAGGACCGCAAGGGCGACGGCATCATTCCGGGCATGTCGGTCCGCGAGAACATCAGCCTGTCGATATTGCGGCGTCTGACCAGCTTCGGCCGTATCAGGCGCAGCGCCGACCGTTCGCTGGCGACGACCTATGTGAAGCAGTTTTCCATTTCGCCGCCCGACGGGGAGCGGCGCATCAACCTGTTGTCGGGAGGCAACCAGCAGAAGGCGGTCATCGCCAAATGGCTCGCGGCCAAGCCCTCCGTGCTCATCCTCGACGAGCCGACGCGCGGCGTCGACGTCGGCGCCAAGGCCGAGATCCACAGCATCATCGGCCGGCTTGTCGCCGACGGCATGGCGGTGGTGATGATCTCGTCGGAACTGCCCGAAATCCTCGGCGTCTGCGATCGCGTCGTTGTGATGCGCGACGGCCGCGCATCGGAGCCGCTCGCCCGCGCCGAACTGAGCGAGGAGCGCATCATGGCGCTGGCGACGGGGGAGGCGGCATGACTGATGCGGCCATGGAGACCAGCGGGGCGAACCGCAATGACCGCTTCACGCGCGGCAGCAGGCTTGCCGATGTCCTGTCCAAGGCGGGGCTTGGCTTTGCCATCCTTGCAGTGATGCTCTACGGCTCATTCGTCAGCCCCGCCTTCTTCACCACGGGCAATCTGCTCAACGTCCTGACCTCGATGTCCATTGTCGGCATCGTCGTCGTCGGCATGACTTTCGTGCTTGTGGCAGGCGGCTTGGCCGACCTGTCGGTGCCGGCCACCATCGCCTGCGGGGCCATCCTTTCGCTCGGGCTGCAGCCAATGATCGGGCCGGTTCCTGCCTTCGTCCTGGCGGTGGCGCTTGCGGGCCTTATCGGCCTGCTCAACGGCGTGCTGGTCGGCTATGTCGGTATCAATCCCATCATCGCCACGCTCGGCATCGGCACCATCGGGCTGGGCATCGTGCAGGCCACTGTCGGCGGCGTCATCGTCTATGGCAACAATCCCGCTTCGGCCGAATTCGCCAAGGGCCGGCTCTTCGGCGTCCCGGTCGTGGTGCTGATTTTCCTGCTGATCGCTCTCATAGGGCATTTCGTCCTCTCGCGCTCCTTCTGGGGCAGGTGGACGCTCGCCACGGGCGGCAATTACAGCGCCGCCGAGGCGAGCGCGGTGCCCGTGCGAGCGGTGAAGGCCGGTGCGTTCGTGATCACGGCGTTGGCTTCGGGCGTCAGCGGCGGCCTGCTGGGCCTGACCTTGCAAAGCGCGCGGCCGCTGATCGGCGCCGGCTACGAGTTCAGCGCCATCACCGCGGTCGTGGTCGGCGGCGTGTCGATTATCGGCGGTTTCGGCTCGGTGCCGAGGGCGATCGCGGGCCTGATCTTCGTGCAGCTTCTGACCAACGTCATGGTGCTCGACGGCGTGCGCACGCCGATCCAGGGTTTTGTCCTCGGCATCCTGATCGTCGGCGCCGTCGGCATGGACGCGGCATTGCGCAAGAGGGGGGTGGCGTGATGAGGTTCCTGGCGCTTGCCTCGCGGCACAGGGTGGTGATCATCCTCGGCCTGACGCTGATCATTTCCGCCTTGGCGGTTCCGGGTTATTTCTCCGCATCGACCCTCGGACTCGGCCTCGACCGGGCGGCGACGATCGGCCTGATCGCCATTGGACTTACGGTGCTTCTGGTCGCCGGCCAGATCGACCTCTCCGGCGGCGCGGTGTTCGCGCTGGCGGGGATCATGTCGGTCATCCTGCAGCGCGAGATCGGCATCCTGCCTGCCGCACTTGTCGGTATCCTGGTCGGCATGCTGGCAGGCGCCATCAACGGCGCGCTGGTCGTCGGGCTGAAGGTGAACTCGCTAGTGCTGACGCTGGCGACGATGCTGATCTTCCGCTCGCTCGCGCATTGGATCACCAACAGCCAGCCGGTGACCGGCACCGACATCATGCTTTCGCTGGCGTTCGCCAAGATCCATCTCGAAATCTTCACCATCCGCAGTGCGCTGTTCATCGTTCTGATCGTGCTGCTGCATGTCTGGCTGACGCGTACCATACCGGGCCGAAATGTCTTTGCGGTCGGGTCCAATCCGGCGGCGGCCAAGGAGAGCGGCATCGCCTCCGATCGCATCGTTTTTCTGGGCTTCGTCTTCGCCGGCACGCTCGCCGGTCTCGCAGGCGTTCTCCAGAGCCTCGTCACCAACACCGGTTCGCCCGTCTTCGGCTCGGAACTGACGGTCGCCGTCATTGCCGCGGTCGTGGTCGGCGGAACCCGCCTCGAAGGCGGCAAGGGATCCGCGCTCGGCACGCTTGGCGGCGTGCTGACGATCGGCTCGCTGACCATCGCGATGGAGTTCCAATCCGTTCCCGCATACGTCCAGCAAGTCGTGTCGGGGCTTATCCTGATCCTGCTCGTCGTGCTCGATCGGGCCGTGACTACCAAGGGGAGGGCGCCGGGCACAGGCCCCGCGCTCATTCGCGACAATCCAATCACTCAAGGAGGAAATACATGATCGGGAGGAAACCTATGGTTGGCAAGAAAAGCATGCTCCACATTACCGCCATGGCGGTAATATTGGCCTCGACGGGCTGGGCCAGTGCAAAGACGGTCTGCTACGTCACGGCCGCGGATTCGCATGCCTATGCGACGCCGGCCAACAAGGCGCTCCAGGCGCGCGCCGGCGAGCTCGGCATCGAGATCCTGAGCCTCAGCCAGGATTTCGACGTCCAGAAGGGCACCGAGCAGCTCAACACCTGCGTCGCGCGCAAGGTTGACGGCATCATCCTGTGGCCGCTCGACCCGCAGGCCTACATACCGGGCCTCGCCCGCGCACAGCAGGCGAACATTCCCGCGATCCTCATCAACTCGCCGATGAGCGACGATGCCAAGCCGTTCATCAAGTCGTTCACCGGGCCCGACGTTTACGAGGAAGGCAAGCTTGCGGCCGACTCGCTCAGCAAGGCGCTTGGCGGCAAGGGTTCCGTCGTCATCATCGCCGGCCAGGCCGGCAACGGCACGACGATCGGCCGCGTCGGCGGCTTCACCGATCGTCTCAAGGAAACCAGCGCCGACATCAAGGTGCTCGATACGGTCAATGCCGATTTCGACCAGCAGAAGGCGCTGGTGGTCAGCCGCGACCTGATCACCCGTTTCGGCGACCAGATCAGCGGCGTCTATGCCAATGACGACACCATGGCGCGCGGCTTCATCGACGCCTGGAAGGAGGCCAATCCGTCCAAGGCGGCACCGCCGATCGTCGGCATCAACGGCCAGAAGGACGCGTTCGAATCGATCCGCACCAACGAAATGTACTCCACCATCGTGCAGTCGCCGGTCGAGGACGGCCGCCTGGCGATCAACACCATGGCGGAGATCATGGACGGCAAGGAGGTCAAGGACCGTTTGCCGATCCCGCTGACGGTCGTCACCAAGGACAATGTCAACGCGGTCGAGCCGGCGTTCTGATCCCTTGGGGCCGGCTCGGCAGAAGCGGGCCGGCTCCTTCATCTCCTGGCGCGGACGGACGATCCGGCTGCGCTGCTCCCGAATGGAAAGGCCTGTCGGCCAGGGCTGCCCGGCACAGTTGGAACTTCCGTTTGCGCCCCGGATTATCCATCCGGGAGAACGCCAATGCCTTCTACGGCCATCCGCAGCACACAGTACGATCCCACCACCAGGGCGCTTTCGGTCTGGTTCGTACCGAGCGGAAACCGCTACGACTACGAAGACGTGGAGCCCGAGACCTACGCTGCCTTCAAAGCCGCCTCTTCCAAGGGGCGCTTCTTCAATGAATTCATACGGGATCGCTACAGGTTTCGTCTGGTCGAACGCGCCCCTGAACGCTGACGAACGCCAGCAACAAGGCGCGGGATCGCGGGACTGTTCGTCGGTCACGAATTCGTGCTGACAGGCATACGCCGAACAAGATCAGCAACTTAATTGCCGGATATTCGTTTCATGATGTCCTCGAGGCCATGAAATGTCTCAAGTTTACGATCTTGCATCCGGTCTGGTGCGGCGGATCTACGAAAAGCGCATCGACGCGCCGGCGATCCTCGATACCGCCAGCGAATTTCCAAACGCCACCAAGTTCACGGCCGCCTGGCAGGCCATCCGCGACGAAGCGCTTGCCGTGGGCAAGGCGCCCCGCTTCCACGACATCATGCCTGAACAGGCCGACATCTCGGCCAATGACGGTCGCGACTGGCGTATGTTCGTGCTCAAGGCTTACGATGTCGCGGTTCCGCAAAACCTCGCGCGAATGCCGGTCCTCGACCGGCTGCTTGCAGAATGCCCTGAGGTGAA
The DNA here is from genome assembly GCF_006440475.1 of Mesorhizobium sp. B2-6-1. Taxonomy (NCBI): domain Bacteria; kingdom Pseudomonadati; phylum Pseudomonadota; class Alphaproteobacteria; order Hyphomicrobiales; family Phyllobacteriaceae; genus Mesorhizobium; species Mesorhizobium sp. B2-6-1. The sequence goes on along the minus strand of NZ_VFUH01000002.1, from coordinate 508,005 downwards.
GTCGGCGGCGATCTCTTTCCTGGCTCCGGGCAAGCACATTCCCAGCCACCGCGGCCCATTCAGGGGCATAATGAGGTTCCATCTCGGCCTGGTGATCCCTCGACAGGCAGATGGTCGTCCGGCGACGGTCATGATGATCAATCATCAGGAGAGGCGGATCGCCGACGGCGAGTGTCTGTTGTGGGACGACACGTTCCCTCATGAAGTGACAAACAACGCCGACAAGCCTCGCGTGGCCCTGCTTTTGGATATCTGGCGTCCACGAATGCCGCCCGACATGGAAATCCTGTCACGGCTGATCGTCCACGGCGTGCAGGCAGGCATGCGCCGCAGAGGCGTGTCCTTTTCTGCGTGAGGAGAGGCTCGCGGGCCATGGGCTCGCCGAGCGCCTTGGCGCGTCAGTCGCGTGGGCCCGCCACCATCCGTGCGATCCGTGTCATGTCCGTGCTCATTTCGCGGTCGTCGTCAAGCGGGCTGACAAGGGAGCGCACGGCGGCGAAGGTGCGCTGCGGTCCGTCGCCCATGCCGTCGACGACACCGCGCAATTCTACCCCCGTAGCCGCAAAGATCAGTTCCATCGCAACGAGATAACGCAGCCGCTCGACGATCTCGGCTGTCTTGGCCACCACGCGCGGGGCCATCGACGACTGATCCTCGATGCCGTCCGAAACGGCAAGCGGGCTGAGCGACATCGGGTTGGCGAGGTGCCGGATCTCGACTTCCAGCGCGGCAAGCGGTTTCTGCAGCTCCGCGTAGCCCTGGCGGCTCCCACCCCTGGCCGACAGGAAGCGCGGCAGCTCCGCCGTTATCGGCGACATCAGCTTCATGCAACGGTTGGCGGTGCCGACCGCGCAATGCGCAAGCGCCTGGCCGAGCTGTTCCCAGGCCAGCGTCATCGCCGTCAGGTCGAAGTTGCCGTTCGAGACGACCCGCTCGATCTCCGGCAGGATAACCGGGTTGTCGCCCGAATGAGCCAGTTCGATCTCCGTCGCCAGCTTCGCCTGTTCGAACGCATGCAGCAGGCCGCCCCACACCTGCGGCACGCAGCGATAGCTGAGCGGGTCCTGGAGACGCCGCGCGGCGTTGTCCTCCCACAGGCCGCTTCCCGCCAGTTCCGCCCGCAGACGCGCGCCGATCTCGCGCTGGCCGAATGCCGGGCGGGCTGACAGCGCCTCCTCGCTGATTGCGCTGACGGATGAGCGGAATGCCTCATAATTGAGGGCCACGGCAGCCAGCGACCAGTCGATGAGATGGGCGACGTCTTCCAGGCACAGGCATGCCGTTCCGGTCGAAAGGCTGTTCGCGACGATGATGGCGTGGCCGTCCTTCTCGCGCAGGTTGAGTGGTTCGAGCCCGGCGAGAGCCAGCGCCTCGGCGGACGGCATGATCTTGCCCTGGAACTCCGCTTCGCCGTCGCCGCGCAGCGCCCTTGCCATATGCCCGAGGGCGGCAAGGTCCGCCGCCCCGATCGATCCCCAACTGGGGATCACCGGATGAACCCCGGCGTTAAGTGCCGCCACAAGGCCCATGACCACATGTTCGGAGGTGCCGGTGCCGCCGGCCGCCATGCCTGAAATCCTTGCGGCCATAAGCGCCCGCACGGCCTCCGTCGGAAGGGCGGGGCCGATGCCCATACTGTGGCTGAGCGGTACGCTATGCTGGAACGCGATCAGGTCGGCCTGCGCAAGCGGCGTATCCACGCACGCACCGAGACCGGTGGTGACGCCATACATGGGCTTGCCAAGTTGCGTGAGATGCTCGATGAGCGCACGGCTCTCGCGGATGCGGCGCATCGCCTGACCGCCCAACTCGAGGCGGGCGTTGCGCCGTGCGACCTCGGCCACATCAGCCGCACTGAGCGGCTTGCCGTCAAGCACTACCATTCTGAGTGTCATATCCTGCCCCCATGATCGCTGCCGCCAATGCCGCGCGGGCCTCACCGCATGCGGCTGGCGGCTGCCGGTTTTGCTGTTTCCGCGGGCCAAACTGCAAGCCATTCCCGTTCCGAAGGTTTCGCCGCGGCGATCTCGCGTCCATGCCGGGCGCATCGCCGCCGGCTTGCAACTCTTCTCGTACACATGGATACCTATATCCGAGAATGAAGCTTTCCCCTAAGCTGACGATACGTGAAATGGGAGCATGGATTGCGCGGATTTGGCGAAGGCTTGATCGAGAGGCCGCAAACGGTTGCCGAGCAGGTCGCCAATGTCTTGCGCGAGGCCATTGCCAGCGGGACCCTGAAGGCCGGCACGACGTTGCGCCAGGATGATCTGGCCGAGCAGTTTGGCTTCAGCCGGATGCCGATCCGGGACGCGCTTCGTCAGCTCGAGGCCGAAGGCATCGTGTCCATCCACCCGACAAAGGGTGCGCACGTCGCCAGAATGGACGGCGACGAGATCCGAGAGATCTATGCCGTGCGCGAACTGCTCGAGTGCGAGGCACTGCGGCTCTCCATTCCCGGCCTGCCCGGCGGCAAGCTGGACGAGGCCGAACAGGTGCTCGATCAGATCGATGCCGAGCGCAATGTCGGCAGGTGGGGCGTGCTGAACCGGGCCTTTCATCTGGCGCTTTATGACGCCTGCGGCAATCGCCGGTTGCTCGGCCTGATCGAGGCGCACCATAATGCGGCCGACCGCTACGTCCGTATCCTGTTGTCGAACCTCGACTACCGCGCCCGCTCGCAGACGGAGCATCGCGACCTCTTGGCCGCTTGCCGGCGACGCGACGCCGGCAAGGCCGTCAGCGTTTTGACGCAGCATCTGCGCCAAGGCAGCGAGACACTGGTCAACGCCATAGAGGGCGACGGTCTGTCGCGAAATCTTAGAATCTTGTCCAATTCCGATGGGCGCGCGTGACGGGCTATACGCCCTCGTCTAGCCGCTGCCGCCAGGGACGCTGCTTTTCAGCTTGCCTGATTTGATCAAATGGAAGAATTGGTTCTGGATTTCTCCCTGAAAATGCGTTTTGAAGAGCACTCCAAAGAAAAGTGTGATCAAATTGGAAAGGCTGGGCTATTGACGGTGCAAAAGGAAGAGATCGACATCCAGAATGCGCTGGCTCTTGCCGAGCGCTTCACGATGGCTGGCCGGCGCGCCTTGGTGACCGGCGGCAGCGTCAGCATCGGTCGTGAGATCGTGCGGGTTTTTGCCGAGGCGGGCGCCGATGTGGCCGTCCATTTCGCTCGCGACGCCGACGTGGCATTCGGGCAGCCGGATGCGGCCGCCGAAGCTGTCCGTGAAATTCGCGGGAAGGGCAGGCGCGGCGTCGCCATCGATGCTGATTTCGCTCGGGCCGGAGAGGCGGCTCGCTGTGTCCAGGCGGCGATCGAGGCGTTGGGTGGTGTCGACGTGCTTGTCGTCTGCGCCTCGATCCAGTACCGCACGCCTTTCCTCGATCTACCCGCCGAGCAGATCGAGCACCAGATCCAGATCAACTTCAAGGCGACGATCGAATTGCTGCAGGCCGCCTTGCCCGGCATGAAGGACAATGGCTGGGGCCGTGTGCTGACGATCGGCAGCATCAACCAGACGCGGCCCGAATCCGATCTCGCCGTCTATGCCGCGCTGAAGAGCGCGCAGCACAATCTGTCGTTCAACCTTGCCAAGGATTATGCGCCACACGGGGTGACGATCAACAACCTGTCGCCCGGCCTTGTCGTTACCGAGCGCAATCGCTGGCGCCGCGAGGACGCGGCCAGATGGGCGGAGATCCAGAAGGGGTCCGCGCCGATGCAGCGGGCCGGCGAGGCGCGCGAGATGGCGGGAGCGGCGTTGCTGCTTTGCTCCGACGCCGGCAGCTTCATCACCGGGGCGGACCTGCAGGCGACGGGTGGCCGCCATCTCGGCTGGCAATAGCCGAGATTAACCGGCAAAAGCCGGCTCCGGCAGTCCCGCCACGCCGACGTCGAGTGCAAGCAGGCAACCCGCCAGGGGCTCGTTGGCCAGTTGATCCTCCGTCAGCTTCTGCGTTGCGGTCGTTACGTACAGTGTCTTCAGGCCTGGACCGCCGAAGGCGCAGGAGGTCGGCTGGGTGACTGGCAGAGGGACCAGCCTGTCGAGCCGGCCATCGGGCGCGAACCGCGCCAGCGAGCCGCCCTGGTAGCGCGCATTCCACAGGAAGCCGTCCGCATCGACGGTGGCGCCGTCGGGCTTTCCAGGCGCCGCGTGCCGGTCGGCGAACAGAGACCACGGCCCCACAAGTCCGCTCGCCGGGTCGAAATCCGCCCGCTCTATGTCACCTTGCCGCGTATCCGTGAAGTAGACGGTGCGGCCATCCGGGGCAAAGGCGATCGCATTGGGCACGGCGATCCTGTCGCGGATCCGGCTCGAACTTCCGGCGACCTCGATCCGGTAGAGCGCCCCGGACGCATGCAGCCCATAGTCCCACATACTGCCGCAGATTATGCCGCCGCCAGGATCGCACTTCATGTCGTTCAGCCGATGCTCGGGCGGCCCATCCTCCACGCGCGCCAGCAGGCTCAGTGCGCCGCTGGCGGGATCGAATGCGTGGAGACCTTGCCGCAAGGCCACGACGACTCCGCCCGATGCTCGTGCAACCACCGAGCCGATGACCTCAGGCATCGGCCACGATGTCACCGCTCCGGTCTCGGGCCGCAGCCTGTGCAGGCAAGGACGCCGTAGATCGACCCAGAACAGCTCTCCGTCCCGCGCCAGCCATGTCGGCGATTCGCCGAGCGTGTCGGCCGTTGACGCCGCAACCTCGAACCGGGCCGTCATTGCCGGCCGATATCGGGTTTGGGATCGACGGCGATGCGCGCCAGGAGGTCGTGTTTGGCCTTTTCGATATGCGCGCCCATCAAGGTCGCCGCCGAGCCGGCATCCTGGCGCTCTATGGCCCGGATGATATGGCGATGGTCGTCGATGACGCCATGGAAGCGCCCCTCGTCATAGCCGTAGCGTTGCCAGATCGCCGCCACCAGCAGCCAGTTGCGGTCCACCATCGACAGCGCGCCCGGATTGCCGGCCGCCTCGTTGATGACGCCGTGAAAGATGTTGTTGGCATGCGGGACGGCAAGGAAGTCGTCGCTGGCCACTCTTTGCTCAAGCATGTCCTGCGCGGCCTTCAGATCGCGCAGGTGCTCGGCGGTGCGCCTTTCGCTGGCGCGCCGTGCCAGCATCGTTTCGACGGCGCTGCGGATATCGAACAGGTCGATCACAAACGACATGTGGACCGTCCTGACGCTGGCGCCGCGATTGGGTTCCAGCACGACCAGTCCCGTGCCGCTCAAGGCGCGCAAGGCCTCGCGGACCGGCATGTGGCTTACGCCATAACGGCCGGCGAGATCGTCGATCCTTAGCCTTGCCCCGAATGGAATGGCTCCGGAAACGATGTCGTCACGAAGAAGCTTCTGAACGTCGGGAATACGCGCCATGCATCCAAGCCTACCCTGATTTGAGCAAATATTGCTCGCACGGCGATCGAAAGAAGTCAATTTTGCCCTTGCCAAGGCGACATTTGATCAAATATTGAGATTTGAAGAGATTGCCACGCTCGCGACGGTTTGGAAACGCCAATGCCACTGCCTGCCTCCGGTGCCGACAAAATCGACGGCCTGCCGCCATTCAGTGGTTACAGGCGCGCCGATGGCCGCGCCGGAATCCGCAATTATGTGCTGATCCTGTGCATCAATGGTTTGGCGCTGCGTGTCAGCGAGCGAATCACGGCGGGTCTCGAAGGCGCGCTTCTGGCCGCGACGAGCGCGGGCAGGGGGCACATCGAGCCGGACCTCGGCCTGCACCTTGATCAACTTGTCGGTCTCGGCCGCAATCCGAACGCCGCCGCCGTTCTGGTGGTCGGAGTGGATTCGGCGACGACCGAGATGGTCGCGGCCCGCATTTCGGCTTGCGGCAAGCCGGTCGCCAGCGTTTCTTTCGCCGAGCAGCATGAGGACATGCTGTCGGTCATGGGCGAGGGCATCAGGCGCGGCGCGGCGTTGCTGCGCGAGGCTTCGCGGATCCGGCGCGAGAACTTGCCCGGCGCGCAGCTGGTGGTCGGCATCGAATGCGGCCATTCCGACGCGACGTCGGGTCTGGTCAGCAATCCGGTCGTGGGGGCCGCGGTCGATCTTCTGGTTTCGCATGGCGGCACCGTCATTGTCGGTGAGACCGTCGAGTGGCTGGGGGCAGAACATATACTCGCGGCGCGCGCTCGCGATGCAACGGTGGCACGACAGATCCTGCAGGCCGTGGAGCGCAAGGAACGCTTCGCCGCCGCTTCCGGCCACAGCCTGACCGGCAACAATCCGGGCGAGGAGAATATACGCGGCGGGTTGAGCACGATCGAGGAGAAGTCCCTCGGTGCCCTGGCCAAGACGGGAACTTGCCGCATCGACGGCGTGCTCGGCATGGCCGAGCCGGTCACCGCCGGCGGCCTTTACCTCATGGACGGCCCGTCCTTCTCGCCGGAATCGATGACAGGCTTCGCCGCGGCCGGTGCCCAGATCATGCTGTTCACAACCGGGCCAGGCAACAGCACCGCGAGCGCGCTCGCGCCGACGATCAAGATCACGGCGCGGCGCGAGACGGCTCGCCGGCTGCCTGAGCAGATCGATTTCGACGCCAGCCCGGTTTCGGAGGGGATCGAAACCGTCGCCGAAGCGGCGAACCGGCTGCTGGCGACCATCCTCGATGTCGCCGGCGGCACCCTCACCTTCGGCGAGATTTTGGGGGAAGGGCTCGAAGTTCCGACCCGCGTGCGGGGCTCGTTGTGACGGCTATCTCCTCGAACGATGCCGGCCAAAGGACAATGCGCTTTGCGCGCCTGACCAGCCTGTTCGTGTATTTGCGCACGATGGGCCTGTTCGTCCTTGCCTGGTATGTCGGCTCGTTCTTCGTGCCTTCGAAGCTGCTCTTGCCGTCGCCGGTCGCGGTTGCGCTTGCGCTGCGCGATACGGCCCTCAACGGCGAACTGCTCGGCAATGCAGGGATCAGTCTGGCCCGTCTGCTGGTAAGCGTCGCGGCTGCCGCGGCGGTGGCGGTGCCGCTCGGGCTGCTGATGGGCCGCAGCTGGCTCTGGAACGATCTGCTCGAACTGCCGGTGGAGATCCTGCGGCCGATAGCCGGCATCGCATGGATACCGCTTGCGCTCTACATGTTCGGCATCGGCCATCGGCTGCCGCTGTTCATCATGTTCTATACCGCCTTCTTCCCGCTGCTGATCGGCACCGCCGCGGGCGCCGCCGCCGTCGACAGGCGGCTCGTCGCGGCGGCCAGCACGATGGGCCTGTCTGGGCGGGCGATCATGCGGCGCGTCATCGTTCCGGCGGCGCTGCCGGCGATCCTGGTCTCGGCACGGCTTGCGGTGGCGGCCTCGTGGACCGCCGTCGTCGCTGCCGAACTGGTAGGAGCGCCGAACGGCCTCGGCTACGCCATCGAATACTACCGCAGCATGCTGTCGACGCCGACGGTGATGGCTTTCATCGTCGCCATCGGCCTGCTCGGCTTCCTGACGGACAAGGGGTTGCGCTGGCTCTCTGATGTCTTGACTCCGTGGGCGCGGACGGAGGTGGCGCGATGAACAGGTTTGCGCTTCGCCTCATCGTTCCCGTGCTGCTGCTGGTCGTCTGGGAAGCTCTCGCGTCCGGCTCCGCCCAGGCGCCACGCCCCAGCACGGTGGTCGAAACGGCCATTTCCATGCTGCGCGACGGCGATCTCGTGGCCGGTCTCGCCACCAGCCTCGGACGGGTCTTCGCCGGCTTCGCGGCGGCGGCCCTGTTGGCGATCCCGCTTGGCATCGCCATGGGCAGCATGCCGGCCGTCGAGCGCAATCTCGATCCGCTGGTCGAGACCTTCCGGCCGATAGCGGCACTTGCCATCCTGCCCCTGGTTATCCTCTGGTTGGGCTCGGGCTCCGGGGCAGCTGTCGCCATCGTTGCCTATGCCGCCTTCTTCCCGATCCTGATCAACACCATCTCGGGCGTGAAGCGTATCGAGCCCAGTCTGATGCGCGCCGCGCTGACCATGGGGCTGGCGCCGCTGACGCGGATGCGGGTGGTGCTGCTGCCGGCCGCCTTGCCATCCATTCTGGTCGGCATGCGCATCGGCCTCGGCATCGCCTGGACGGCGATCATTGCCGCCGAGCTCGCGGTCGGCGCCAAGTCCGGCAGCAGCGGCGGCATCGGCCAGATGATGTTCGTCTTCTACGCCTACTCGATCAACCTCAACGGCATGGTGGTCTGCATGATCGCGGTCGGCATCGTGGCCTTCGCGCTCGACCGCATCCTGCGTGCCGCACTCGCCTTCGCCGTGCCGTGGAGCCAGCCATGAGCGATGCCAAGATCCGCCTCGACGGCGTCAGCAAATCCTTCGGGGAATCTGCCTCCGTGGTGGCGGTCGACAGCCTGTCGCTGGACATCAAGGCCGGCGAGTTCATGGCTATCGTCGGCCCATCCGGATGCGGCAAGACGACCGTTCTCAACATGCTCGCCGGCCTCGACAGGCCGACGTCGGGTACGATGAGCCTGAACGGCAGGCCGATCGAAGGACCGGGGGCCGAACGCGGCGTGATGTTCCAGGACTATGCCCTGTTTCCCTGGCGCACCGTGCGCGGCAATGTCGAGTTCGGATTGATCTATGGGCCGGCCGGGCGAGGGCTTTCGCCCGCGCAGCGCGCCGACCGCGTCAACCGCACCGTCGAAATGGTCGGCCTGACCGGCTCCGAGGACAAGTACCCGCACCAGCTATCGGGCGGCATGCGCCAGCGCGTGGCACTGGCGCGCCTGATGGCGAACGAGCCGGAAATCCTGCTGATGGACGAACCGCTAGCGGCGCTGGACGCGCAGACCCGCGTCATCCTGCAAGACGAATTGCTGCGCATCTGGGGGCAGGACCGCCCCGCTGCCGAGCGGCGGACGGTCGTCTTCATCACGCACGCCATAGACGAGGCGGTGTTCCTGGCCGACCGGGTCGCGGTGCTAAGCAGCCATCCGGGCCGCCTGAAGCAGGTCATCGACATCGACCTGCCCAGGCCACGCGGCGACGAGACGCGGCGCTCCGGCGATTTCGCCAGGCTCAGCCAATCGATCTGGGAACTGATCCGCGAAGAGGCTTACCGCGCAACGATGAACTGAAACGACAACAGGGAGAGGATTGTCATGAGGAAACTTCTGGAAACCGCATTCAACCGACGCGCAGTCCTGAGTGGTGCCGCGGCTGCCGCGCTGGCCATGCCATCGATCGTGCGGGCGCAGGACCGCAAGCCGGCCAAGGTCTCAATCGGCCGCCAGCCCTACGCGGCTGGCAACTCGCCGCTGACGCAACGCATGATCAACGAAAAGCTGCTCGAGAAGGCGGCCGCCGAACTCGGCTACGACCTGACAGTCGACTGGCGCGACTATCCTTCCGCGCTGCCGATGGTGGAGGCTTTCGTCTCCGGCGATCTCGACATCGGCATGTGGGGCAACACCCCGATCGTGCGGCTGCTTTCGCAGGCGCAGCCGATCAACATTCTCACCGTCGGTGAGGGCCACATGCGCATGGTGCTGGCGACCCGCAAGGGCTCCGCCATCAAGAACATCGGCGACCTCAAGGGCAAGACCGTCGGCGCGCTTGTCGGCGGCGACCCCTACAACGCGCTCTCGCAAATGCTGCTGCAGGAACTGGGCGACGCCGACCCGCGCGCCTTCGGCATCAACATCGTCAACACGCCGACCCAGGCCGTTGCCGCGTCCCTCCCGGAGGGCATGGACGCGTCGGTGGTGATCTACCCGGCCTTCCTCAAGGCGAATGCCGAAACCGACCTCACCGGGATCATGAATTCGTTCGGCTATACCGAGGCCGGCTACAGCGGACCCGCGGGCGAGGGCGAAGGCCACATGCTGCCCGGCGTCAAGAAGTCGAAATTCTACCCCGACGGCTACTATTTGCACCGTTCCTTCTGGATCTGCAGCGACCGGATCGTCGGCGACGATGCCGCGCTCGGCCAGGCCTTCCTGACGGCCGCGCAACGCGCGCTTGCCGATCTCCAGAAGATCGACCCGCGGGAGATCTCGCAGTCGGTTGTCAAATATTGGGGGCTCGATCCTGCGCTGGGCGCCAAGGTCATCGGCGACGAGGTGCTTTTCCAGCGCGGCTGGATCTGGCCGACCGAAGGCGATGCGGCGGCAATCAGCCAAATCTCCCAGTTCATGGTTGCCGGCAAGATGATTCCTGAGGCGCTGAGCTGGGACCAGGTCAAGGCCGCCTTCGGCAAGGCGGCGCCGCTGCTTCAGAAAGCCTATGAGGGCACGGGCAAGGTGCCGGACGAAAGCGGCTTCACCGACAAGAATGCCAAGGATCTACGTGGCCTGCCGGCATGGCAGCTCGACCAGTGGAAAGTGCCGTCCTGAGGAGTTCGGGCGGCACGCGCATTCAGAGTAATTCAGGGAAGGAAGTTGATCCATGACGTCAGTCGGTTTTGTCGGGCTTGGAACCATGGGCGCACCCATGGCCCGCAACGTGCTCAAGGCGGGACACGCGCTGACGGTCTTCGACCTCAATCCCGTGGCGGTGAAAAAACTCGTCGAGGCCGGCGCTCGGGCGGCGGCGTCGCCGCGCGAGGTTGCACAGCAATCGGAAATCGTCATCACCATGCTGCCGGATGCGCCTGATGTGGAGGCCGCCGTGCTCGGTGCCGACGGCATCGGTCATGGCCTCAGGGCCGGCAGCCTCTATATCGACATGAGCACGATCGACCCGCAGACCACCCAGCGTATCGGCGCATGGCTGGCGCAACGCGGCGTCGACATGATCGACAGCCCTGTTGGCAAGACGGTGGAGCACGCCATCGCCGGAACCTCGACGCTGATGATCGGCGGCGATGCCGCCGTGCTGGAGCGCGCGCGCCCGATCCTGTCGAGCATGGGGGCCGACCTCATCCATTGCGGCGGGCTCGGCATGGGGCAGGCAATGAAGCTCACCAACAACCTGCTGGCCAGCGTGCTGATAACGGCCAGCTCCGAGGCGCTGGTCGCCGGCGCCAAGGCGGGCCTGACGCTCGACACCATGATCAACGTGCTGAAGACGACGATGGCCTGGAACCAGCAATTGGCGGTGGCGATGCACAATCGCGCGCTCAAGGGCGACTTCGAGCCAGGCTTCATGGTCAAGCTTGCCCACAAGGATTGCCGGCTTGCCCTGGCGATGAACGACGCGCTCGGCGTCGAGACGCCGGTCGGGGGCGCCACGCTCGCCGTGCTCAGGGAGGCGATGGATGCTGGCATGGCGGGCAAGGATGTCGGCGCCGTGCTGAAGCTGCGCGAAGACGCGACCGGCGTCCAGGTCCGGCTTGCCGGCGCATGACCAAGCCTGGAGCCATAGTGCTGCACGCTGACGACGACGTGGCTGTCCTCGTGGAACCGGTCGAGGCAGGCGCCGAAGTGACGACGCGAGGCGCCCGCGAGGGGGTTGTCCTCAAGGCCGGCGCCGCGTTGCAAGCCGGTCATAAGCTGGCGTTGCACGACCTGGCCGCCGGCTCCACCATACGCAAATACGGCGAGGCGATCGGCCGCCTGACGGCTGCCGTGGCGGCCGGCGACCACGTCCACGTGCACAATCTGCAAAGTCTGCGCGGACGCTGACGCCGGGTCAGCACCCGAACAGGCCAGACCTTATCGATCGACCATGGCCACGCCGTCCTCGCGGTTGCCTCCCGGGCGGTTCACTGCCACATATCGCAACATCATTCGTTCGATATGAGGCCCTCCATGTCCCCCGACAGCCGTCTGCCGGCACGTGCCCTTGCTCCCCGCCGTCATGACGAGATCCTGAGGCGCCTGGGTGCCCAGGGCTCGGTCAGCGTCGCCGAACTGGCCGGCTTTTTCGACGTCTCGCGCGAGACCATCCGCCGCGACCTGAAGCTGCTTTCTGACCAGGGACGGCTCGGCATCGTGCATGGCGGCGCCGCTCGCTTCGAGCCGAGCGAGCCGGCGATGGGCCTGCGCAGCCGGGAGAATGCGCACGGCAAGGCGGCGATCGGCAGGGCGGCGGCCGGCCTCGTTAGCAGCGGTATGGTGGTCTTCCTCGATTCCGGCACCACCACCTTGGCCGTCGCGCATGCCATGAACGACCTGCGCGATCTCACTATCTGCACGACCAGCCTGAAGATTGCACTGCATCTGTGCCATGTCCCCGGCATGCGTGTGCACATACTGGGCGGTGAAGTCGACCCAGGCGAGGAGGCCGCTTCCGGCATCGATGCGCTCGATGCAATGGCGCGCTTTCGCGTCGACATCGCCTTTCTCGGCGGCGGCGCGTTGTCCCCCGATGGCGAGGTGACCGATTTCACCAGGGCCGGTGCCGAGCAGCGCGGCCGCATGATCGCGCTCGCCGGCAAGACCTATTTCGTCCTCGACAGCAGCAAGTTCGGCAAGCTGACGCCGCTCAGGATTCCGAATTTCGACCGCGCCGCCGGCGTTGTCGTCGACGCCCGGCCGCAGCCTGCGCTTGCCGACGCCCTTTTGCAAAAAGGGCCGGAGCTGATCGTCGCATCTTGATGTGATATTTTGTGAGTTTTTGACTTGATATTTGGCTTTCCTGTGTTAGCTTGCCGGCCACCCTCAAGATGGCGGAACGCTCATGGCTCATGAATTTCCCACGCAGGCACGCGTCGTGATCGTCGGCGGCGGCATCATCGGCTGCTCCGTCGCCTATCACCTGACGAAGCTCGGCTGGGCCGACGTCGTCCTGCTCGAACAGGGGCAGCTCAGCGGCGGCACCACCTGGCATGCGGCGGGCCTGGTCGGGCAATTGCGCAGCCATTCCAACATGACCAGCCTGATCAGATACTCCACTCAACTCTATGGCGAACTGGAGGCCGAGACCGGTCTCGCGACCGGCTGGAAGAATTGCGGCTCGCTGTCGGTGGCGCGCACCGCTGACCGCATGACGGTGCTGAAGCGCACGGCTGCCTCGGCGCGTGCGCAAGGGGTTGAGATCGACGTCATCTCGCCGAGCGAAGCCGGCGATCTGTGGCCGGTCATGGCGACGGACGATCTGGTCGGCGCGGTCTGGCTGCCTGGCGACGGCAAGGCCAATCCGACCGATCTCACGCAATCGCTCGCCAAGGGCGCGCGCAATCGCGGCGCGAGGATATTCGAGCGGGTCAAGGTCACCGGCATCATGGTGAGAAACGGCGTCGCCTGCGGTGTCGAGACCGACCGCGGCGACATCGCCGCCGAGATCGTCGTCAACTGCGCCGGCCAGTGGGCGCGTAAGGTCGGGCTGATGTGCGGCGTCTCGGTGCCGCTGCATTCGGCCGAGCACATGTATATCGTCACGGGCCGGATCGAGGGTGTGTATCCGGACCTGCCCGTGATGCGCGATCCGGACGGCTTCATCTATTTCAAGGAAGAGGTCGGCGGGCTGGTTATGGGCGGCTTCGAACCGCATGCCAAGCCGTGGGGCATGAACGGCATCCCCGAGAATTTCGAGTTCGCGCTGCTGCCGGACGATTGGGACCAGTTCGAGATCCTGATGGAAAACGCGCTGGTGCGCGTGCCGCAACTGGCGCAAGCCGAGGTCAAGAAGTTCTACAACGGTCCCGAAAGCTTCACGCCCGACAACAATTTTCTCCTCGGCGAGGCGCCGGAGCTGAAGAATTTCTATGTTGGCGCCGGCTTTAACTCGATGGGCATCGCCAGCGCCGGCGGTGCCGGCAAGGCGCTGGCCGAGTGGATCGTCAACGGCGCGCCGACCATGGATTTGTGGCCTGTCGATATCAGGCGCTTCGCCGCCTTCAACAACAATCCGCGCTGGCTGCATGATCGCGTCAAGGAGACGCTCGGTCTGCATTACGCCATGCCGTGGCCGAACCGCGAGCTGGACACCGCCCGACCCTTCCGCCGCTCGCCGCTCTACGACCGGCTGGCCGCCAGGGGCGCCTGCTTCGGTTCCAAGATGGGCTGGGAGCGCGCCAACTGGTTCGCGGCCCCGGGAGAGAGGGCCGGGAACGATTATGCCTTCGGCCGCCAGAACTGGCATGAGGCAGTCAAGCGCGAAATGAAGGCGACGCGCGAGGCTGTTGCCGTATTCGACCAGACCTCTTTCGCCAAGCTTCTCGTGCAGGGCCGCGACGCCTGTGCCCTGCTCAACCGCATCTGCGCCGGCAATGTCGATGTACCGGTCGGTACATCCGTTTACACGGGCGTGCTCAACGCGCGCGGCGGGTACGAAAGCGATCTCACCGTAATGCGACTTGGTGCGCAAAAATTCCTCATCGTCACCGGTTCGGCGCAAGCGGTCCACGACGCCGACTGGATCGCCAGGAACATCCCACCGGACGCACATGCCATCGTGACCGACGTCACCTCGTCCTACGCGGTGCTGGCGCTGATGGGGCCGCGCTCGCGCGATCTCCTGGGCAAATTGTCGTCGGCCGATCTTTCCAACGCCGGCTTCCCCTTCGCCACCATCCGCGAGATCGATATCGGCTACGCTACCGCCTACGCCAACCGCATGACCTATGTCGGCGAGCTCGGCTGGGAGCTGATCGTGCCGACGGAATTCGCCGTCGGCGTCTACGAGGCGCTGCACGAGGCTGGCGGCGAATTCGGCCTCCTGGACGCCGGCTACTACGCGCTTGATGCCTTGCGCATCGAAAAGGGTTTTCGCGCCTGGGGCCGTGAGTTGACGCCTGACATTACCCCCTGGCAGGCGGGGCTTGGCTTCGCCGTCGCCATGGACAAACCGGGTGGCTTCATCGGCCGTGACGCGCTGGTCGAGGCCAAGCCGTCGACGGCGCCAGCAAAACGCATCGTACTGTTCACGCTCGACCATGCCGAGCCGATGCTGTGGGGCGGCGAGCTGATCCTGCGCGACGGCAAGCCCGTCGGCGAGGTCCGCTCGGCCGCCTACGGTCACACGCTTGGCCGCTCGGTGGCGCTCGGGCTGATCGAGAACGAGACGGGCGTCGACGCTGCGTTTCTGGCTAGCGGCCGTTTCGAGATCGATCTTGCCGGCGTTCGCCACGCGGCCACGGCACATTTGCGCACCCCTTACGATCCGAAGTCGGAACGGGTGAAAGCGGATGTGGAGGAGATCAGGGCCGCCGCCTAATCCGCCGACATCGAACGCGCCATGTCGAGGAAGGCGCGCACCAGCTTGCCGCCGCTGCGTTCGCGCAGGCAGATCAGCGCTTCGTCCATCAACGTCTCAGGCGCGTCGAGCGCGATCGCTACCAGCCGCGAATCCTGGCCGAATTCGGCCGCCGAGACAAAGCCGATGCCGGCACCCGAGGCGACGATCTCGCGGACGGCTTCACGGCCTTCGGCCTCGATCACCGGCCTGAGTTCGACCTTCGATGCCGCGGCCAGATCCTCGAGCTTCTGGCGCGTCTTGGAGCCGCGCTCCCGCATGACCAGCGATTCCTGCGCGAGTTGCTTGAGGCTCAATGATTTCTTGCCCGACAGCGGATGATCGACCGACGCAAAAGCGATGATCGGCGTCGAATTGAGTTTCAGCACCTCGAAGTCCCGTCCGGTCGGCACCTCGCCCAGCACGCCGATGTCGGCATCATAGCTGTAGAGGCTGCTGATTACCGTCTCGGTGTTGCCGGCGCGTAGCGAAACCTGGACGCCGGGATAGCGCGCGCGAAAACTGCCGAGGATGTGAAGCAGATGATGCGCGGCGTCGGCGACGATGCGCAGCGTGCCGGAGCGCAGGGCGCGCGATTCCGTCAGAAGCTCGAGCGCCTGCTGCTCGGTGTCGAACATGCGGTGGGTTATTTCGAGCAGCTTCTGGCCCGAATGGGTCAGCGTGACCTGCTTCTTGTTCCGGTTGAACAGCAGCACGTCATATTCTTCCTCGAGCTTGCGCACCTGGTCCGAAATTGCCGGCTGCGTCAGGAACAGCGCTTCCGCGGCACGTGAAAACCCGCCTGATATCGCCACCTGGTGAAAGGCTCGCAATTGAACGTAGCGCATGTTCTCAGCTTTCTAGATCCGAGTTCCGGCCGCCACCCTATCATAAGCCTCGCAGGCAAAAAGGCATGAAGGAACGATTCTTCTTATATCTGGGGATGATCGCCCACGGTCACGCACATGTCATGGATACCACGCAGGCTGCGCTCGGCTGGAGGCGCGATTATCCCGCCGGGCAATAATTCGACTGCAAGCCAGATCATCGGGTGAGCTTATACATCAATACAAAATAACGATTTTACAAATACGTCGTTCCAGCCAAGAATGTCTCCACATAAAAAGCAGCGGAGGACACTATGCTCGCCGAGACGAAATTTGCCGCGGAGCCATTGGCCGGTCCGGCGCTGGGCGAGCCGTACCTGCTGACGCCGGGGCCGCTCACCACCTCCTATCCGGTCAAGCAGGCGATGCTGCGCGACTGGGGATCCTGGGACGGCGATTTCCGCGCCATGACGTCAGACATGCGCCGCCGCCTGCTGGCGCTGACCGGCGATGCGAAAGGCGAATTCGACTGTGTGCCGATGCAAGGCAGCGGCTCCTTCTGCGTCGAGGCGATGCTGGGTTCGTTCGTGCCGAAGGACGGCAAGGTTCTGGTCCTGGCCAATGGCGCCTACGGCCTGCGCGCGGCCCAGACCATGCAGTATCTCGGCCGCGCCTATACGCTGATCGACAAGGGCGACTACCTGCCGCCGCGCGGCGACGAGGTGGCCGCCGCCCTCGAGGCCGATCCTGCCATCACGCATGTGATCGCCATCCATTGCGAGACCAGTTCCGGCATCCTCAACCCCGTCGCCGAGATTGCCGAAGCCGTCCATGCCAAGGGCCGCAAGCTGCTGGTCGATTCCATGAGCGCCTTCGGCGCCATCGCGCTCGACGTGAACGAGATCCGCTACGAGGCGATGGTCTCGTCCGCCAACAAGTGCATCGAGGGCGTGCCGGGCTTCGGCTTCATCATCGCCCGCAAGAGCGAATTGGAAGCCGCCAAGGGCCGCAGCCATTCGCTGTCGCTCGACGTCCATGCGCAGTGGGCGCATATGAACAAGACCGGGCAGTGGCGCTACACTCCGCCGACCCATGTCGTCGCCGCCTTCCTTGAAGCGCTTCGCCAGCACGAGGCCGAGGGCGGTGTTGCCGGCCGCGGCGCCCGCTACACCAGGAACCGCGACGTGATGGTGGCCGGCATGCGCGAGCTCGGCTTCGAGACTTTGCTCAGGGATCGCTGGCTGTCGCCGATCATCGTCACCTTCTTCAACCCGGCCCACGCCAACTTCGCCTTCGACCGCTTCTACGAGCTGATGAAGGACAAGGGCTTCATCATCTATCCGGGCAAGCTGACCGTCGTCGATAGCTTCCGTATCGGCTGCATCGGCCAGATGGACGAACATGTCATGCGCCGCGTCGTAGAGGCGGCGGCGCAGTCGCTGAAGGAGATGAACGTCGACACCGCCGCTCCTCCCGCCGCGGCAATCGCCGAGCGCGCCAAACTCGCCGCCTGAAGCGGCAGAATTTTTGAGGATTTCGATGAACCAGATGTCTCCCATCAATGTCGCGGTCAACGGCCGCACCTACGCCTGGCCACGTGTGCCGGCCATCGCCATCTGCCTCGACGGCTGCGAGCCGGCCTATCTCGACAAAGCCATCAAGGCCGGGCTGATGCCGGCGCTGGAGAAGATCAAGCAGAAAGGCACGGTGCGTTTTGCGCATTCTGTCATTCCGAGCTTCACCAACCCCAACAATCTGTCGATCGCCACAGGCCGCCCGCCGTCGGTGCACGGCATTTGCGGCAACTACCTCTACGAGCGCGAAACCGGCAAGGAAGTGATGATGAACGACCCGCGTTTCCTGCGCGCGCCGACCATCTTCCAGGCCTTCTACGATGCCGGCGCCAAGGTCGCGGTGGTCACCGCCAAGGACAAATTGCGTGCGCTGCTCGGCAAGGGCCTCGCCTTCGACGACGGCCGCGCGCTGTGCTTCTCGGCCGAAAAATCCGACACCACCACCAAGGCCGAGCACGGCATCAACAATGCCTCGAAGCACTTTGGGCTGCCGGTGCCGGAAGTCTATTCGGCCGAACTGTCGGAATTCGTCTTCGCCGCCGGCGTCCAACTGCTGAAGGAATTCCGCCCCGACATCATGTACCTGACCACCACCGACTATGTGCAGCACAAATACGCACCCGGCGTGCCGCAGGCCAACGCCTTCTACGAGATGTTCGACAAGTACCTGGCCGAGCTTGATGCGCTGGGCGCGGCAATCGTGGTGACCGCCGACCACGGCATGAAGCCCAAGCACAAGCAGGATGGTTCGCCTGACGTCGTCTATGTCCAGGACCTGCTCGACGAATGGCTGGGCAAGGATGCCGCGCGCGTCATCCTGCCGATCACAGATCCCTATGTCGTGCATCACGGCGCGCTAGGCTCGTTCGCCACCGCCTACCTTCCTGACGGCGCCGATCAGGCCGACATCATGGCGCGGCTGGCGAAGATCGACGGCATCATGCTGGTTGTCGACAGCCCGACCGCCTGCGAGCGTTTCGAACTGCCGGCCGACCGCATCGGCGACATCGTGCTGATCTCGACGCAGAACAAGACCGTCGGCACCTCGGAACACCGCCACGACCTGGCAGCCCTCAACGAGCCGCTGCGCTCGCATGGCGGGCTGACCGAGCAGGAGGTTCCGTTCATCGTCAACCGCGTGCTGGCCGATTTGCCTGATGAGCCCGTGCTGAGGAACTTCGACGCGTTCTACTACGCGACGATGGCGGCCGCGCAGGCTTGATCTCGAGCGTGATTGTCGACCCCCACTCCGCCGAGCTTCGCTCGGCACCTCTCCCCCGATCGACGGGGGAGAGGAAAGGCGCCAGGGCTAGCGGCGGCTTAGCCCGGAAACGTGGTGGCGCCGACCTCACCTGATTTCCTCTCCCCCGTCGATCGGGGGAGAGGTGGCCCGAAGGGCCGGAGTGGGGGTCGACAATCCCTTGCACCACTTTCTCCTTCGAATTGCTGGAACGGAACCGATGACCAAGCTCGATACTTCGATCAAAGTCCGCCACGAACCGATGCGCATAGCTGGTCGCAAGGTCGACGCCGACCGCGTCGTTCCTGTCCACTACCCCTATACCAATGCCGTTATCGGCACCGTGCCCGCCGGCCGCGCCGAGCATGCCCGCCAGGCCTTCGAGATCGCCGCCGGCTACAGGTCGAAGTTGACGCGCTACGAGCGCCAGCAGATCCTGTTCCGCACGGCGGAAAAACTGGCGTCGCGCCGGGAAGAAATATCTGATCTCATCACGCTCGAGCTCGGCATTTCCAAGGCGGATTCGCTCTATGAGGTCGGCCGCGCCTATGACGTGTTCACATTGTCGGCGCAGATGTGCATCCAGGATGACGGCCAGATCTTCTCCTGCGATCTCACCCCGCACGGCAAGGCGCGCAAGATCTTCACCACGCGCGAGCCGCTGAAGGCGATCTCGGCGATCACCCCGTTCAACCATCCGCTCAACATGGTCTCGCACAAGGTGGCGCCGGCGATCGCCACCAACAATTGCGTGGTGGTCAAACCGACCGAACTGACGCCGATGACGGCGCTGCTTTTGGCCGACATCCTCTACGAAGCCGGCCTGCCGCCGGAAATGCTCTCGGTGGTGACCGGCTGGCCGGCCGACATTGGCAACGAGATGATCACCAACGACAATATCGACCTGATCACCTTTACCGGCGGCGTGCCGGTCGGCAAGATGATCGCCCGCACCGCCGGCTACAAGCGCCAGGTGCTGGAGCTCGGCGGCAACGATCCGCTGATCGTCCTCAACGATCTCTCGGACGACGATCTGGCCAGGGCCGCGGATCTCGCCGTCGCCGGCGCCACGAAGAACTCCGGCCAGCGCTGCACGGCGGTCAAGCGCATCCTTGTCCAGGAAAGCGTCGCCGACCGCTTCGTGTCGCTGGTGCTGGAGCGGGCCCGAAAGATCCGCTTCGGCGACCCGATGGACCGCACGACCGATCTCGGCACCGTCGTGCACGAGAAGGCGGCGGCACTCTTCGAAGCTCGTGTCCACATGGCCGCCGGGCAGGGCGCCGAAATCCTCTACAATCCGGGCCGGCAAGGCGCGCTGCTGCCGCCGATCGTCGTCGATCGCGTGCCGCACACATCCGAACTGGTGATGGAAGAGACGTTTGGGCCGATCATCCCGATCGTGCGCGCACCGGACGATGACGAGGCGCTGATCAGGCTGTCCAACTCGACCGCCTTCGGCTTGTCCTCGGGCGTCTGCACCAACTCGTTTCCGCGCATGCAGAAATACATCACCGGCCTTGAGGTCGGCACCGTCAACATCTGGGAAGTGCCGGGCTACCGCATCGAGATGTCGCCGTTCGGCGGCATCAAGGACAGTGGCAATGGCTACAAGGAAGGCGTCATCGAGGCAATGAAGAGCTATACCAATGTGAAGACGTTTTCGCTGCCCTGGTCCTGACCGGACGGCTCGGCTGACAGAACAACCGAGGGAGCGTTCCACGCTCCCTCATTCGCGTTTCGGAGATGGTTATGGCCGCGATCAAAGAGCTTGTGCATACCGAGGGCGATTCCAACACCACGGCGGCCCGCAGCCGCTGGGATTCCGGCCAGGACGATCCACGCATCCGCGGGCTGCTTGACCGCGACGCTTCGGCCTTCATGCACCAGAGCCTGTCCAGCCCTTGTCTTTCGACGATCGCTAAGGCCGAAGGCATCTGGATCGAGGACACCGCCGGCCGCCGTTTCATGGATTTCCACGGCAACAGCGTGCACCATCTCGGCTATGGCCATCCGAAGCTGGTCGCCGCGATCAAGAAACAGCTCGACGATCTCTGTTTTGCGCCGCGCCGCTTCACCTGCGAACCCGCTGTCGAACTGGCCGAGAAATTGGCCGAGTTGGCGCCCGGCGATCTCGGCAAGGTGCTGTTCACGACAGGCGGTTCCGACGCCATCGAGGTGGCGCTGAAGATCGCGCGCGCCGCGACCGGCCGCTTCAAGACGGTTTCGTTCTGGGATGCCTTTCATGGCGCTGGCTTCGGTGCCGCAAGCGTCGGCGGCGAAGCGACCTTCCGTTCCCATATCGCCGGCCCGATGATGACCGGCACCGAACATGTCGCGCCCTGGGACGGCTACCGCTGTCCTTACGGCCACGGCACCCTGGAAGCCTCCGGGCTCGCCTGCGCCAACATGATCGCCTATGTGCTCGGTCGCGAACAGGATGTGGCTGCGGTCGTCGCCGAGCCGATGCGGGCAACGCCCAACCCGCCGCCGCCCGGTTTCTGGAATCGGGTGCGCGAGGCCTGCGACCGGCACGGCACGCTGCTGATCTTCGACGAGATCCCGACCGGCCTTGGCAAGACCGGAAAATTCTTCGCCCATGAGCATGACGGCGTGACGCCGGACATCGTCGTTCTCGGCAAGTCGCTCGGCGGCGGCATCCTGCCGATCGCCGCTGTCATCGCCCGCCGCGATCTCGACGTCACCGGCGGTTTTGCCATCGGTCACTACACCCACGAGAAGAACCCGGTGACGACGCGCGCGGCGCTGACGACGATCGATATCATCCTGGAAGAAGGACTGGTCGAGCGTGCGGCCGAGCTTGGCCGGCATATGCTGGGACGCATGCAGGATCTGATGGGGCGTTCGCCCCATGTCGGCGATGTCAGGGGCAGGGGACTGATGGTCGGCGTCGAACTTGTCGAGGACCGTACCTCGCGCCAGCCCGCGCGCGATCTTGCCGAACGCGTCTTCTATGCCTGCCTCGAACGGGGGCTGAGCTTCAAGGTCAGCCACGGCAACGTGCTGACGCTGTCGCCGCCGCTGGTGATTTCGAAAGCCGACCTCGACCGTGCGCTCGATATCGTCGAACGCGCCGTGCTGGCGGCCTGACCGTGAAGGCCGTCCGCACCGACCGCGAGCTCGAATGCCCAGGCATCGATGCCGGCTTGCGGGCAAGGGGTGTCGAGCTGGTGACGCTGCCGGACGGCATTTCCGAGGCGGAGCTCAAAGCCGCGGTCGCCGACGCCGATCTGCTCTTGATGTGCTACACGCCAGTCACTGCGGAGGTGATCGACGCGGCGCCCAGGTTGAAGGGCATCATCAAATATGGCGTCGGTATCGACGCCATCGATATCCCCGCTGCCATGCGGCGCGGTATCCCCGTCGTCAACGTGCCCGAATATGCCGAGGAAACCGTCGCCGAAGGTGCTTTCGCCATGATGGTCGCGCTGGCCAAGCGGCTGCCCGCCATCACCGCGGCGGTATCGCGCGATGGCTGGATCTGGCCCGAGCCGCGCTGGCTGGGACGCGACATTTCAGGCGCCACGCTTGGGATCGTCGGTTGTGGCAAAATTGGCCGCAGCATGGCGCGCATGGCCGGCCAGGGATTTCGTGCGCGGCTTCTTGGCTTCGATCCCGGTGTCGACGCCGAAACGATGCGCGCCGCCGGCATCGAAAAAGCCGACGACCTCCAGGCAATGCTTCGCGCCTGCGACTTCGTCTCAATCCATTGCGTGCTGAACGACAGCACGCGCGGCCTGATCGGCAAGGCTGAACTCGCCTGCCTCAAGCCTTCCGCCATCATCGTCAACGTCTCGCGCGGCGCGCTCATCGACGAGGCGGCCCTTGTCGAGGCGATCGTTTCCGAGCGCATCGGCGGCGCCGGGCTCGACGTCTATTCGGTCGAGCCGCTGGCCAAGTCGGGCCATCCGATGGGCGCGCTTTTCGGCCGCGACGACGTCATCCTGTTCCCGCACCTCACCTTCTTTACGCATCAGGCGATGCGCCGGCTCGAGGACGACACGCTCGCGCGCTGCTTTGAGATTCTCGACGGCCGGCCGGTGATCGTGCGCTCGTCCGACCCGCGGTTGCGGGCGCAGACTTCTGGCGTTTCATTCGTCTGATCATCACCTGCTCGAACGCTTCGACGGCTGCCCTGAGCAGGCCGAAATATGTCACGACATGACTGCGACGGTTCCATGACAACTATCAGATGAAGTTTGCCTGTCATAAAATAAATAGATTTTACTTATCGATCTCCAATCCCCAGAGTTGCCCTTAACGACGACGCTGCCGGCACCCATCGAAGCAGAAGCAGCCGGCGCGGTCGCCACAGTGCATCGCAGAATGTGCCATCAATCAAAAAGGGGAACTGGACATGAAATCACGCAACGCAACCATGGTCGCGGCTTTCGCCGCGTTGCTGGCGTCGGCTGCCCTCATCGGACCGGCGATGGCAGATGGCGTCGTCACCATCTACTCCGCCGATGGCCTGCATGACGGCAACGGCAGCTGGTTCGAAACCGAGTTCGCCGCCTTCACCAAGGCCACCGGCATAAAAGTGCAGTATATCGAGGCTGGTTCGGGCGGTGTCGTTGAGCGTGTCGCCAAGGAGAAGTCGAACCCGCAAGCGGACGTGCTGGTGACATTGCCGCCCTTCGTGCAGCGCGCCGCCGCCGGCGGCCTGCTGCAGGATTACAAGCCCGAAGGGGCGGACCAGATCGACGGCGGCACCGACAAATACCGGCCGCTGGTCAACAACTACATGAATTTCATCTACAACAGCGCCGTGCTTTCGGAAGCGCCGAAGAGCTACGACGATCTGCTGGATCCGAAATTCAAGGGCAAGATCCAATACTCGACGCCCGGCCAGGCCGGCGACGGCACCGCTGTCATGCTGCAGATCATCCATGCTTTCGGCGGCGAGGATGCAGGTTTCGAGTTCATGAAGAAATTGCAGGACAACAATGTCGGCCCCTCCGCTTCGACCGGCAAGCTGACGGCGCTGGTCAACAAGGGCGAGCTGCATGTCGCCAACGGCGATTTGCAGATGAACATGTCGCAAATGGCCGACAATCCCAACATCAAGGTGTTCTGGCCGGCGGGGCCTGACGGCGTGCGCTCCACCTTTGCGCTGCCCTATGAGATCGGCCTGGTAACCGGCGCGCCCAATGCCGACAACGGCAAGAAGCTGATCGACTTCCTGCTCTCAAAGGAAGCTCAGTCGAAGGTCAGTTCCGTGGCTCTTGGCCTGCCGGCCCGCAAGGATGTGACGCCGAACGACGCCAATTTCGCGAAGGCGCAAGAGGCGATGAAGGGCCTGACCATCTGGTCGCCGAACTGGGATGACGCTCTGGCCAAGCTGCCCGACTACGTCAAGCGGTGGAACGAAGCGACCGGAAGTTGATCCCTGCCAATCCGGAGGACCATGCCATGTCGGCCGCCGCTTTTACTGGGACCAGTGTCATGGACATCGACGCCGCGAAGGTTCGCGGCGCCGGCTCCAATGTCCATTTCGACAAGGTCGTTGTCGCCTATGGCGCGCATGTCGTTCTGCATCCGCTGACCCTGGATATTGCTCCCGGCGAGATCCTGGCGATGATCGGCCCGTCCGGCTCCGGCAAGACCACCGCCTTGCGGGCGGTGGCCGGTTTCGTGCGGCCGAGAAGCGGACGAATCCGCATTGGCGCGACGGATGTGACCGATCTGCCGCCTTATGAGCGTGGGCTCGGCATGGTGGTCCAGAACTACGCGCTGTTTCCGCATATGCGGGTCGAGGACAACGTCGCCTTCGGCCTCAGGGCTCAGGGCGCCGACAAGGCGCTGATCGCCGAGCGGGTCAAGGATGCACTCGGTACCGTCGGCATGGCTGCCTATGCAGGACGTTATCCGCGCGAGCTTTCCGGCGGCCAGCAGCAGCGTGTCGCGATTGCGCGCGCTCTTGCCGTGCGGCCCCGCGTGCTGCTGCTTGACGAGCCGCTTTCGGCGCTGGACGCACAGATCCGCCGCAATATGGTCGAGGAGATCGCCAGGCTGCACCGCAGCCTGCCGGGTCTGACGATCCTCTATGTCACTCACGACCAGACAGAGGCGCTCACCCTCGCCGACAAGATCGCCATCATGCGCGACGGCTCGGTCTGTTCGCATGGACCGACGACCGAGCTCTACCGCCGTCCGCCCAACCGCTTCACCGCCGAGTTCCTCGGCCGCGCCAATCTACTGCCGGTCACCATTGCCGAGGCTGCCGGCTCCAAGGGTTTTGCCGCGGCAAGGCATGGCGACGCGGTGCTGATGGGCACCGGCCGTGACGAGAAGGTCGGCGACAAGAGCCTGCTTTGTATCAGGCCCCAGCACCTCAGCCTGACGGCCGATGGCGACCATACCAATCGCATTGTCGGCACGCTCCTGGAGGTGCACTGGCAAGGCGAACTCACCCATCTCGTGCTCGATGTCGACGGCACGACGGTGCGCGTCTCGGCGACGAGACTGCCGATGGCCCTGCCGGAACCCGGCGCCAAGGTGCCGCTGTTCTTCGCGCCCACCGACACCTCGCTCGTTCCGGAAGACGCCGGTGTCTGAGGCTGTCGCTATCGCCTCGCCAGCGGTCAGGAGAGAGCCTGGCAGATTCTGGATCGTGCCGCCGGCCGCACTCCTGGCCCTGCTGTTCTTCTATCCGCTGGCGCTCATCGCCCGGCAGGCCTTCCTGGACGACAGCGGCGTTGCCAATGTCGCCGAAGTGATCCGCGTCCTGCATTCGCGCTTCTTCCTCAACGCGCTGATCAACACGGTGACGATTTCGGTTACCGCGACTGCCGGGTGCCTGATCGTCGGTCTCGTGCTGGCACTGATCCTGGCCTTCGTTCCGTTCCCCGGCAGCGGCTTCATCGCCAGGCTGATCGACACCTTCATCGCATTGCCGACCTTCCTGGTGACGCTCGCCTTCACCTTTCTCTACGGCTCCGCAGGCATGCTCAACGCAGGGCTGATGGAGACCTTTTCACTGCCGTCGCCGCCCGTCGATTTCCTCTATTCGAGCTGGGGCGTGGTGCTGGCCGAGGTCACTGTCTACACGCCGTTCATCCTGCGGCCGCTGCTTGCCGCCTTCTCGCTGGTGGACCGCGGCCAGATCGAAGCGGCAAGCGTGCTCGGCGCGCGGTCGTTCCGCATCGTGCGCCAAATCATCCTGCCGGCCGCCATTCCGGCACTCATTGCCGGCGGGAGCCTCTGCCTGCTGCTCACCGTCAACGAGTTCGGCATCGTGCTGTTCATCGGCGCCAAGGGGGTCATCACGCTGCCGCTGCTGATCTATGGCAAGGCGATCCAGGAATCGGCGTATCAGGTCGCCTGCATCATCGCCCTGATCAACATCGCGCTCTCGCTCGGCCTGTTCGGGCTTTATCGTTTCGCAGCCGGCCGGCTGGGGGTCTAGCCATGCTGGTCTGGTCCCGCTCCGGTCGCCTCGTTCTGTGGCTCCTCTTGGCACTGATCTTCGGTGTGCTGTTCCTGGCGCCGCTTGCGGTCATTCTCCTGTCCAGCCTTGCCGACCAGTGGAACGGCGTGCTGCCGAGCAGCCTGACGACGGAACACTACAGCGACGTCTTGCATAGCGCGGCCGGCGATGCGGTCAAGGCGAGCCTTCTCACCGGGTTTGCAGCCAGCGCGCTGGCGCTGGTCAGCGGCACCTGGGCGGCGCTGTCGCTGCGGGTCCAGGGGCATGCGCTGCGGCGCCTGCTCGGCCTGTTGTTCTTCATCCCCAGCGCCGTGCCTTCGGTCTCCGTCGGCCTTGGCCTGCTGGTCGCCTTCAGCCATCCGCCGCTGCTGCTCAACGGTACGATCGCGATCGTCATGATCGCGCATTTCGTGCTGATATCGGCCTTCACCTTCGGCAATGTGTCGGCCGGACTGGCGCGGCTCTCGCCCGACTTCGAGCAGGTGGCATCGAGCCTCGGCGCGCGGCCGGCCTACCGCCTCTGGCACGTCACCTTGCCTCTGCTCGCACCCTATCTGGTCGCAGCGTTCGGGCTCAGCTTCGCACTGTCGATGGGTGAACTCGGCGCCACCGTGATGGTCTATCCGCCGGGTTGGGTGACGCTGCCGGTGTCGATCTTCAGCCTCACCGACCGAGGCGACATCTTTGCGGGAGCAGCGCTCACCATGATCCTGGTGGTGGCGACCCTGGCGCTGCTGCTCGGTTTGGAGCGCATCACCGCCCGCGCCACCGGATCGTAGCGCTGCCTCAGCCGGGTTTGCGTTCGACGATGTAGATGTGATCCGCGGCCAACACAACTTCGTCGCGCTGGTTGATCACCTCGCAGCGTTCGATCACCCGGCCCGCGGCCGGCCGCTTCGGATCGTCCTGCTTGGCCGCGATAGTGGTGCGCGTGCGGATCGTGTCGCCGATGAACACCGGCTTGGTAAAACGCAGCCGATCATAGCCATAGGAGAAGGCAACGGGATTGACGACGCTTGCCGTCAGTCCGATGCCGACCGAGAACACCAGCGTGCCGTGCGCGATGCGCTGGCCGAACGGCGTCGTCTTCATGAACTCGGCGTCCATGTGGTGTGGGAAGAAATCGCCGGTGTGTCCGGCATGGACGATGAAGTCGGTCTCGGTAATGGTCCGGCCGCTGGTCAGCCGCGAGGAGCCGATCTCGTAGTCTTCGAAATAAATGGTCTGTTCCATGTCCTGCCTTACGGCTTTTCGGCCAGCGGCGTCGCCGGCGCCGCGCTCGATTTATAGGCGGCTTCCACCAGCGCCATCGTGTTCCAGGCGTCCTCGACCGAGCTGACCAGCTCGTCGTCTTCTCCGCAAGCAAAGCGCTGGACATTGGCCATACGCCCGACAAAGGCATCGGGGAACCATTCGCCGGCGAGTGGCACGGCAATCCAATCCGTCCCGCCTTTCGGGTATATTTCCAGGACGTCCGGTTCGCCGCGGGGATAGTCGAGGTTGAGGCCGAGTTTGAGATAGGCCGCGCCCTCGGTGCCGCAGATGCGGAATTCGCAGGCCTGGTGCCGGCGCCCGAACTTGTGGTCATGGTTGATCGACAGCGCGCAGCGCACGGTGTCGCCATAGTCGAGGATGGCGCTGGTGCGCGTCTGTGCCACCGTATGGTTGGGATGGCCGAGCGTCTTGGCGTGCACCCCTCTTGGGTCGCCAAGCAATTGCCTGACGAGGTCCAGATAGTGGATCGAATGCATGGCGATCTCGACACGCGGCGCCTTGAGCAGGAATTCCCACAGTTCCCAAGGTGTGGCCAGCGCCAGCCAGGCGTCGAAGTCGACGACCTCGCCGAGCCATCCCTTGGCGATGGCATCCTTGAGCGCCAGCATCATCGGCGCGAAACGCAATTGGAAATTCACCGCAGCCTTGAGCTTCCTGGCGCGGCAGATTTCGAGGATTTCGGTTGCCTCGCCGAGATAGTTGCCCATCGGCTTCTGGATCAGTGCGACCGCCCCCTCGGGAAGCGCCTTCAGGATCTCGGCATGCCGACCGGGCGGTGTCGCGAGATCAAAGATCGCATCGTTGATTCCGGCGGCTTCTTCCACGGAGCGGAATGCGGTGACACCCCATTTCTCGGCCAACGTCCGCGCCTTGGCCTGGTCCGGATCATAGAGGCCGGCAACCGGAAACTCGGCCTTCCGGTAGGCGGGAAAATGGGCATCGCCGACAATCGAACCTGCGCCGAAGGTGACGATCGGCCGGGGCTTTGTAGGCTTAGGCCAGGACTGGATGAGTGAGGCAGGGTCGAAACCGCCTTCAGTCATGATGGAAGACCTCGTCCATCGAAGCCCACCATTCGCCCTCCTTGCGGGTCGCCAGCGGCTCCTGGCAAGGCATGCAGAGGGCCCACCATTCCTGTGTTTTCGGGTCTGCCGCCATCTTGGCCATGTCGGCGGCATAGTCGGTGCCGTGGTATTCGAAGTAGGCAAACAGCAGGTTCTCCGGCCGCTTCAGGTAGATCGAATAGTTCTCGATGTTGCAAGCCGAGATCATGGTCAGCACGTCGGGCCAGACGGCGGCATGGAGGCGCACATACTCCTCGACCTTTTCCGGCTTCAGTCCCAGAACCATTCCCATCCGCTGCATGTTCGTTCCCCTATTTCGTGATCGCCGTGGTGAATTCGGCGATGCTCATGGCCTTGACCGCGTCCCAGTCCCAATCGATGCCGATGCCGGGCTCGTCGGGTGCCAGCGCCTGTCCATCCTCGATGCGCATGCGCTTGCCGGTCAACTGGTCAAGCTGCGGAATGTACTCGACATACCGGCCGTTCTGAACAGCGCAGGTGAGGCTGACATGCAATTCCATCAGGAAATGCGGACAGACCGGGATGTCGAAGGCCTCCGCCGCATGCGCCACCTTTAGCCAGGGCGTGATACCGCCAATGCGACCGACATCGACTTGCACGATCGAAGAGGCGCCTTTCTGCATGTATTCGCGGAAATGCCTGATGGAATAGAGCGACTCGCCGATGGCAATCGGCGTCTGCGTCGAATTCGACAGTCGCACATGGCCATCGATGTCGTCGGCCGGCAGCGGCTCCTCGATCCAGGCGAGATCGAGTTCACGCAGCCTCGCTGCGCGGCGGATCGCTTCGTCGACGGAGAATCCCTGATTGGCGTCGGTCATGATCTCGTAGCCGTCGCCCACCGCCTTGCGCACCGCCGCCAGCCGCGCCAGATCTTCCGATCCGTGCGGTTTGCCGATCTTCACCTTCGAGCCGCGAAAGCCCTTGGCCTTGGCGGCCAGCGCGTCATCCACCAGCGCCTGTGTCTCGATGTGCAGCCAGCCGCCCTCCGTCGTGTAGAGCGGGCAGCGGTCCTTGGCGCCGCCCGCCAGCTTCCACAGCGGCAGACCTTGCTTCTTCGCCCGCAGGTCCCAAAGCGCGGTGTCGATCGCCGCGATCGCGATGGCCGTGATCGCGCCGATCGTGGTGGCGTGCGTGGCGAATTCGAGATCGTGCCAGATCGCCTCGATCATGTCGGGGTCGCGGCCGATCAGGCGCGGCGCCAGATGGTCGGACAGGAGCCGCATCACGGACGAGCCGCCGGTGCCGATCGTATAGCTGTAGCCGGTGCCGACGGCGCCGTCGGAATCGGTGATAGTGACGAGAGGCGTTTCCTGGCTGACGAAACTCTGGATCGCGTCCGTGCGCTTGACCTTGGGCACAAGGTCCACCATCCGCAGTTCTATCTTTTCGATCGTGGCCATGTCGTCAGCTCCGCAATGACTTTCCCGTGTCGGCGGCAAACAGATGCGCCTGCGACAGGTCGAGGCTCATGGCCACCCGCTCGCCCGATCTCAAAGCTCTTGGGTTCAGCATGCGCGAAACCCAGTCTGCGCCATTGAACTCGACGAACACCAGCGTCTCGTTGCCGAGTGGTTCGGTGACCGTGATCGGCAATTCGATCTGGTGGACGTCGGCCGCACCACCGGAACTGATACCATGGCCGGTCGGGTAGATGTCGTCGGGCCGCAACCCGAACACCACCTTGTTACCCCTGGCGACATTGGCTTTGAATTGGCTAGGCAATGGCAGCTTTTCGCCGCTGGCGAAAACCAAGTGGCCGTCATCGATCGTCGCCTCGTGCAGGTTCATCGGCGGCGAGCCGATGAAGCCCGCGACGAACCGCGTCGCCGGCCGTCGGAACACCTCGTCTGGGGTGCCGACCTGTTCGATATGGCCGTCGCGCATGATGACGATGCGGTCGGCAAGCGTCATCGCCTCGACCTGGTCATGGGTGACATAGATCACCGTCGACCGCACCTTGGCGTGCAGCTTCTTGATTTCGGTCCGCATCTGCGTGCGCAGTTTGGCGTCGAGATTTGAAAGCGGCTCGTCGAACAGGAACACGTCGGGATCGCGTACGATGGCGCGGCCCATGGCGACGCGCTGGCGCTGGCCGCCGGAAAGTTGCGACGGGCGACGGTCGAGCAGCGTGTCGAGGCCGAGGATGGCCGAGGCTTCGGCGACGCGGCGCTCCATATCCTCCTTGGCGGCCCCGGCAATCTTCAGGGAGAAGCCGAGGTTCTCGCGCACCGTCATGTGGGGATAAAGCGCGTAGGACTGGAACACCATCGAGATGTTGCGCGAACGCGGCGGCAAATCGTTGACGACGCGGCCGCCGATCTCGATCGAGCCGGCGCTGATCTCTTCGAGCCCTGCGATCATCCTGAGCGTCGTCGACTTGCCGCAGCCGGACGGACCGACCAGCGCGATGAATTCGCGGTCCGCGATGTCGAGGTCGATGCCGTGCACGATCCCGACATTGCCGTAGCGCTTGGTCAGCTTTTGGAGGGAAACCGTTGCCATGGGATCAGCCTTTCACCGCGCCGGAGGTCAAGCCGCCGACGAGGTGTTTCTGGACGATATAGGTGAGGGTGAGCGCCGGGATGATCATCACCACGGCGAGCGCGCACATGCCGCGCCAGTCGATGGTGAATTCGGCCGTGTAGTCGAGCAGGCCGACCGGCAGGGTCTTGGCGCTGACCGAGCGGGTAAGCTGCGAGGCCAGCGCGAACTCGTTCCAGCAGGTCAGGAAAGCAAAGATCGCGGCGGAGGCGATGCCGGGCCCGGCAAGCGGGAACTCGACCTGCCAGAAGGCCTGCCAGCGGGTGCAGCCGTCGATCTGGGCGGCTTCCGCGAGGTCCTTCGGCACCTGGCGGAAGAAGCCGTCGATCAGCCAGAT
This sequence comes from Mesorhizobium sp. B2-6-1, assembly GCF_006440475.1. NCBI lineage: Bacteria > Pseudomonadati > Pseudomonadota > Alphaproteobacteria > Hyphomicrobiales > Phyllobacteriaceae > Mesorhizobium > Mesorhizobium sp. B2-6-1. Next base: position 476,608 of record NZ_VFUH01000002.1, on the reverse strand, counting down.
GGTGAACGGCACGTTGAGCGCGACATAGGCCAGGATCAGTCCGAAATGCGTGTCGATGATGCCGAGCCTGACATAAAGGAAGAACAGCGGCAGCGAGAGCGCGATACCCGGCACCGTGCGCGTCAGCATCAGGCCGAGGAAGACGCCCGACTTGCCGCGGAAACGGTAGCGCGCGAAGGCATAGCCGCCGGCCATGCCGATGGCCACCGCGATCATCGTCGAGGTCACCGAGATGATCAGCGAGTTGCGGAAATATTCTATGACCGGGATGCCGCCCTTGCCGATCCCTGAGAACATCGCGACATAGGCGTCGAACGAGATCTGCTGCGGGATCCACACCGGCGGCTTGGCCATGATCTCCACCGTCGGCCGCAGCGACGAAAGCACGATCCACAGGCCGGGCAGGCAGATGGTCAGCATCGCCAGGAACAGGCCGATGCGATAGGCGATGCCCAGCAGCCGGCGCTTGAGGCGGGCGGAAGAATTCTCGTCCATCACCACTCCGCACCGATCTGCGTGCGCGCCGCGGCGAGCTTGTTGAAGAAATAGACGGTGAAGGCGATCGACAGCAGGATCGAGAAATAGGCCATGGCGTTGGCCATGCCCATGCGCCCGTCGCTGTAGGCGGTGCGCGCCACCAGCGTCCATAAAAGCTCGGTGCGGCCCGCCGGCCCGCCATCGGTCATGATCTTGACGATGTCATAGGCGCGCGCGACGTCGAGCGAACGGATGGTCATGGCGATGTAGGCGAAAGGCATGACGAACGGCCAGGTCACATAACGGAATGTCTGCCACGGCGTGCAGCCGTCGACGCGCGCCGCCTCGATCGGCTCCTTGGGCATGGCGAGCAGCCCGGCGAGGATCAGGATGGCGAAGATCGCCGTCGACGACCAGATCTCGGCGATCGAGATGGCGATGAAGGCGAGATGGCCTTCGATCAGCCACGCAATGGCATCCCTGGTGATGCCGAGCGATTGCAGGGCGTTGTTCACCAGGCCGATATTGTCGTTGAACATGAACTTGAACTGGAAGCCGACGAGGATCGGCGAGAACATCATCGGAAACATCATCAGCGTGCGCAGGATGCGCTGGCCGCGCGTCGCCTTTTCGACCAGCATGGCGAGGCCGAGGCCCAGCAGCATTTCGAGATTGAGCGCGATGGTCAGCAACAGAACCGTGCGGCCGAACGCCCACCAGAAACCGGCGTTCGCCAGGATCGAGAGATAATTGCGGAAGCCGACAAAGACGAAGAACGTTTCGGGCTTGGTCAGGCGGAAAGGCGTGAAGCTGGAATAGAGCGACAAAAGCAACGGCACCACGACGACCGCCGCCAGCACGATGATCGCCGGAAGCAGCAGCAGGAATGGCGCGGATGGCTTGAAGCCCTTCATTGGGACCCTGTGAGTTGCATTCGATTGCCGCCTGTCGAGTCGGGCGGGGCAGGCATCGTCATCGTGGGAACACCCGAGGCAGTGCGCGCCTTAAGACGCGAGCGCCTCCCCCATTCCTGATGGGGGAGGCGGTCTTGGGAGCGGTTCTACAGCTTGCCGGCGTCTTCGAGAATTTGCGTCGCCTTGGCGGCGGCTTCGTCGAGCGCCTGCTTGGACGTCTTGTCGCCGAGGATCGCCGCCTGCAATTCGGGATAGACGGCGTTCGAGATCTCGATCCATTCAGGCGTCTGCGGCACGGCGAAGGCGTGCTTGGCTTCTTCCTGGAAGGCGGAGAGGACCTCCTTCTTGTAAGGATCGTTTTCGGCCTGCTTCAGGTCCCAGTCCCAGACCGCGGTGCGGGTCGGCAGCGGGCCCGCGGCGGCCTCCAGTTTCTGGCTGTCCTCATTGGTGAGCCACCACACCAGCGATGCCGCGGCCTCCTTGTTCGGGCAGGTCTCGGTCACCGAGAAGCCATGGAAACCGGACCAGCCGGTGCGCTTGCCGGACGAGCCTTTCGGCGCGACCTTGACGCCGACATTGCCGGCGACCTTCGACGACTTCGGATCGTTGAAGAAGCCGGCCCAGCCCGGCCAGTCCAAGTTGATGGCGACGGTGCCGGAGGCAAAACCCTGGCCGAGATCGTCCCAGAGATAATTGGTGGTTCCGGCCGGCACGGCCTTGGCCTTATAGAGGTTGACGAACCAGTCGAGCGCACGCACGCCGGCTTCGGAGTTGAAGACCGGCTTGCCGTCCTTGTCGAGATACTCGCCGCCCTCGGCCACCACCATCTCGTAGAAGCGGCCGTTGATCGCCTCTTCCTTGCCGGCGAACTGCGTGCCGTAGAAATTGGGCGGGTTGGCGAAGAACTCGGCCTGGTCGGTGACCTCTTTCCAGGTGTCCGGCGGCACCAGATCATAGCCGTATTTCGCCTTGAACTTGGCCTTGTTGTCGGCGTTCTCGTAGAGGCTCTTCTGGTAATAGAGGGCGGAGACGTCGAACTGCGCGCGCGGCAGCATCTCCAGCTTGCCATCGATGGTCGCCGCCTTGATCGTCGATGGCACGAAGGCATCGATCTCTTCCTTGGGCAGCAATTTGCTGAGGTCGGTATAAAGGCCGGTATACTGCGGCGCGAAGGAGGAATGATTCCAGCCGACGCACCAGTTGGTGCTGCCCGAGGCGATGTCGGACTTCAACTCCTTGTCGATGTCGAAGCCGTTCTTCTTGGTCAGGATGTTGACCTTGGCGCCGGTCGCCTTCTCCCATTCGGGGATGCGCTCGTAGAGCTTTTCGTATTGCTGGCCGCCGATCAGCTTCACGTCGACGGTAACGCCTTCGAACTTGCCGGGCAGGTCGCCGGCAAGGGCTGCGCCTGCGCCTGACGCAAGCAACAATGCGCCGGCGCACACGCCGGAAAGCAGTCTGTTCATTGGTATCCTCCCTGGGTGCGCCTTGGCGGCGACCGCAACTCGTCTGATGACAAGAAGTGCTACATTCATATACAAACAAAACATTCATGGATACGTCAAGGCGAAATTTGTTTCCGCCGGCAGCATTCCTGCGTATATGAAGAATCGATTTCACTGGAGGGAAAGCCCATGGATGATAGCGAAGACGAGCGGTATCGCGCGCCTGCGCTCGACAAGGGGCTCGACATCCTGGAACTGCTGGCCGGCGTCGACGGCGGCCTGACGCAGGCGGAAATCGCCAAGAAGCTCGACCGCAGCCCCAACGAGTTCTACCGCATGCTGGACCGGCTGGTGCGGCGCGGCTATGTCACGCGGCTCGACGGTGACCGGTATTCACTGACGCTCAAGCTGTTCGGCCTGGCGCAACTGCACGCGCCGGTGCGGCGGCTGGTTTCCTATGCGACGCCGTTGATGCGGGAGCTGGCGGAGACGTCGCAGCAGGCCAACCAACTCGTTGTTTTTGATCGCGGTTCCGCCGTGGTCATCGGCCAGCAGGAGGCGCCGAACTACTGGGGCATCTCGATCCGGGTCGGCGCCCACATCAGCCTGTTCGACACCGGTTCGGGACATGTGCTGCTCGCTTTCCGTTCGCAGGAGGAGCGCCAGATGATGATCTCCGAACATGTCCGCAGCACCGACAATACGGCGCAGCCGCCCGAGTTCTTTGCCCGTCTCGACCAGATCAGGGAACGGGGATATGAGATGATGGCCTCGATGCAGACTGCCGGCGTCTACAATCTGTCGGCACCGGTGCGCGGCTCCGACGGCAAGGCGATCGCGGCGCTTTCGATTCCTTACATCACCGTCGTCAACGCACCGTCCGCGCCGGACATGACCCGCACCATCGAACTGCTGCTGGCCACATGTGAAAAGCTGTCGCGTCTGGCCGGGTCGGCCGTCGGTTCATCGGCGTAATTCTTATTTGAATGAAGAATTCCTCCGTGAGATGATGTGAAAGATACGGGAGGAGCCCTGCCATGATCATCGACACCCACCTGCACCTCATCGACCGCTCGGCCTTGCGCTACCCGTGGCTTGCCGGCGTGCCCGCTCTCAACCGGGACTTCTCCTATGAGGAGTACGGCGTGGAAGCTCAACGTGTCGGCGTCGAGCGTGTGCTGCATATGGAGGTCGATGTCGACCCTGCCGATATCGAGGCCGAGACCGAACGTGTCGAAGGCCTGTCGAGACAGGCCGGCAGCATGCTGGCCGGGGCGATCGCCGCCTGCCGTCCGGAAGAGGCCAATTTTGCGGCCTATCTCGAGCGCCAGCGAGCAAAGCCGTTCGTCAAGGGTTTTCGCCGCGTCCTCCACGTCATGCCCGATGAACTCTCGGAAGGCGCGCTATTCCGGGACAGCATCCGGCGGCTCGGCGGCACCGGGCTCACCTTCGATCTCGTCGTGCTACCGCATCAGATTCCCAAGGCGATCGCGCTCGCCGATCTGGCGCCCGACGTCCAGTTCGTGCTCGACCATTGCGGCGTCCCCGACATCAAGGGCAATGGCGAGCACCCGTGGCGCGAGCACATGAGCGAAATCGCGCGGCGTCCCAACGTCGTGGCCAAGATTTCCGGCGTCGTCGCCTATGCGGATCCCGGCAGTTGGACGGTCGAGACGCTGCGGCCCTATGTCGAACACACGATAGGTTCGTTCGGCTGGGACCGCGTCGTCTGGGGCAGCGACTGGCCTGTCTGCACGCTGGGTGGCGGTCTGTCGACCTGGGTGGCGGCGACTCATGCGCTGCTTGCCGGCTGCAGCGTTGCGGAACGCGACAAGCTCTTGTCCGCGAACGCCCGCAAGCTCTGGAGGCTTTGACCGGCTCCGCTTCTTCAGATCGTCGCCGAAACGTGCCGTTCGCGCCCGTAGAGCGAAACCAGCAGCACGATGATGAAGCCGAGTGCTGCCTGCACCGCCGAGGGCTGGAATCCGAGCCCGATCAGCAGCGTGTTGATCTCGGTCAGCACCAGCACGCCGGCGATAGTGCCGAGATAGCTGCCGCGCCCGCCGACCAGCGCGGCGCCGCCGACGACCACGGCCGCGATGGTCTGGAACAGGTAGGGCTGCCCGACATCGCCATAGGCCGAGCCGGTGAAGCCGAGCAGCAGCACGCCCGCCACCGCGGCGAAGAAGGCGCTTGCCGCATAGGTGATCACCCACATGCGGACGGGATCGATCAGCGCCAGAGGCGCGGCACCCGGATTGCTGCCGAGTGCGTAGAGCCGGCGCCCATAGGGCGTCCGCTCCAGCACCAGGACGACGAGCGCCACCAGCACGACAAGGCAGGGCACCAGCCATGGAACCGGCAGTGGCCCGGCCGATCCGCCGATCGACACGAAGCTCGAAACCGCTTGCGGCACGGAGCCTGAAGGGAAGCCCGCGGTCCATAAAAGCACCAGCCCTTGCACGACCATGCCGATGCCGAGCGTGACGATGAGCGGCTGGATGTCGAGGCTGCGCGCGATCAGCCCGTTCAGGCCACCGATAAGGATCGCCAGCACGCCGACGAGGCCGCAGACGAGGACAAAATTCCAGCCATCGCCGTAGAGTTGCGCGGCCACGACATTGGCAAAGCCGATGACGAAGGGGATCGACAGGTCGATGCCGCCCATGATGACGACCAGCGTCTGCCCGATCGTGGCGACGGCGAGCAGCGAGGCAAGCACCAGCATGGCGCGCACCGCAAACGGGCTGGAGTAGCCCGGAATGAGGATGGTGCCGGCAAGATGCAGAAGGGCGGCAACACAGAAGGCGCCGACGACACGGGCATTGGTTGTCGCGAATAGATTTCGGCCAGCCATGTCAGCGCCTCCCGATGGCAAAGCGTTCCTGCAGCGCGGTCAGCATCACCGCCAGCACCAGTATGGCGCCGTAGGCGATCTGCAGCACGAAGGTCGAGACGTTGAACGTCGTCAGCACGCTTTGCAGCAGGAAGATGTCGACAGCGCCGATCGCGGCACCCGCGACGCCACCACGGCCGCCGGCAAGGCTGACACCGCCGAGCGCCACGGCGGCGATGGCGATCAGCGTGTAGGTCGGGCCGATGTTGGGATCGGCCGACCCGATCAGCGCAGTCAGCATCAGTCCGGCGCAGCCGCCCAGGATGCCGGTCATGACATAGGCGATGAAGCGCACGAGCGTGACGTCGACGCCGGCCGTATAGGCGGCGCGATCGTCGCTGCCGACCGCCATCAGCTGGTCGTAATAAGGGCTGCGCCGCACCAGCCACCAGAAAAGGAACATCAAGGCGAGCGGCAGAAGCGAGAGTGGGCCCGCCAGGGCTTTCAGCCAGGCCGGCGCCGGGCCGATCGGCGCCGGCAGGATGGTCAGCGTCACCCCCGTCAGGATCAGATAGGTGCCGAGCGTGGCCACGATCGGCTGGATGCGCACGATGGTCGCCAGAAACCCGTTCGCCGCCCCGACCAGCGCACCGATGAGCAGCGCCGCCGGAACAAGCGCCAGCGGCGAGGATATTCCGGCGCGCAGAAAGAGCACCTGGATCACGATGGCGTTGACGAAGCCCATCAGCGGCCCGACCGAAATATCGATGCCGCCGCGCCCGGCGAGGATCACCGGCGTCGAGGCGATGGCCGCACCGATCAGCGGCGCCGCCAGACCAACCAGCGCACCCCAGGAGCCCGGCTGGAACCGTGCCGGGCTCAGCATCAGATTGATCGCCAGCAGGGCGATCAGCAGTACGACGGCGAAGCCGACGCTTCGGCCGAGGGACAGGATGCGTGCGAAGGGTCTCATGCCGCGCGTCCGAACATGGCTGCGATCACGTTCCCGGTGGTCATCGCCTGGCCGGCGATTTCCGCCACGACTTCATTTTCGCGGAACACCAGCACGCGATGGCAGAGAAGAAGGATCTCCTCGATCTCGCTGGACAGGATGACGAGCCCCATGCCGTCGGAAGCCAGCCCGCGAAAGACGTCGTAGAGAACATGCCGGGTCGCTACGTCGACGCCGCGCGTCGGGTCGTTGAGAAGCAACATTGCGGGGTCCAGCGCCAGGGCCCGCGCCAACAGCACCTTCTGCTGGTTGCCGCCGGACAGGGTGGTGATCGGCGCGTCGGGCCGAGGCGCCGATATCGACAGCCTTTCGCGATAGGCCTCGTAGCGCGCCTTGCGCGCCGCCGGGCTGATCAGGCCGAGGCGGGTATCGCGAGACAGCGTCGAGACGGCGAAATTGTCGAGCACCGATTGCGTCGGGAAAATGCCTTTGGCACGCCCGCGCGGAAGATAGGCGATGCCGCTCGATACGGCCTTGCGGAAGCCGGTGATGGCGCGGGATGCGCCGGGCAGATCGAGGGTTATCGAACCGCCAAGCGGCGCGACTAGGCCGGCGAGCATCTCGAGGAAAAGCTCCTGGCCGTGGCCATCCAGGCCGGCGAGCCCAACGATCTCGCCGGCGGCGACCGCCTGCATGATCGGGCTGGCGTCCGGTGCGATGACGAGGTCGCGGATAGTGAGGGCGGCGCGATCAGCCATGCGCCAGCTCCGCGGCGGTGCGTGGCGCCATCGCCTTGAGAAGCTCCGCCGGCGTCGAAGCGCCGCGCTCCTCGGTGCGCACCACGCTGCCGCCGCGCAGGATCGAGATGCGATCCGAAAGCGACGTCACCTCATCCATGCGGTGGGTGATGAACAGGATCAGGCAGCCTTCGCCGGCAAGCGTGCGCATCAGCGAAAAAACGGACTCGCGGTCGGCGAAGTCGAGTGCTGCGGTCACTTCGTCGAGGATCAGGATCTTTGGATCGCGCACGACCGCACGAGCAAGAACGACGAGTTGCTGTGCTGCGAGCGGCAACTGCCCGGCGGGCATGTCGAGCGGAACGTTGGTGACGGCGAAACGTTTGAGGGCGGCGGCTGCCCTGTCGCGCCGCTCGTTGCGGGGAACCGCGCGCCGGACCAGGCCGTCGAGGCCAAGCAGGATATTGTCGGTCACGCTGCGGTCCGGCGCGATCAGCACTTCCTGAAAGACCGTGGCGAAGCCTTGCGCCTGGAAGGCCGAGGGGGTTCCGCCCGAAAACGGCCTGCCTTGCAGCAGGACCGTGCCGCTGTCGGGCTGAACGATGCCGGACAGCAGCTTGACCATGGTGCTCTTGCCCGAACCATTCTCGCCCAGGATGGTGTGGATGGTTCCTGCCCGGAACGCGATCGAGGCGTCCGCAAGCGCGACCGTCTCGCCATAGCGTTTGGATATGTTTCTGATTTCAAGCATGTCGCGTTTCGAAGCTGGCAAGCCGGCCCTCCGAAAGGAGCCGGCTTGTCGAGGTCTTATCTGGCCCAGGCGTCACTTCGCGCAGGCGTCTGGCACCTTCGAATAGTCCCATCCCTTGGTCGGCGCCGGGTTGGAGAAATAGGCGTCGAGCCATTCTTCCGGCATCGGATCCTTGGGCGGCACCGGGAAGATCGATACGGCATCCGTCGTCATGCAGTCCTTGTACCAGGCGCCGAGATCGGCATTGTGGACCGGCGGAATCGGAATGAGCAGCGTGTTCAGCTTCGGCTTCTGGCCGTCGAGCATGCGTTCGCCGACGCGAAACAGCGTTTCGGCGGTCCAGTGCGGCAGCACGGCATGGCCCTCGAAGCGGTACTTGTCGGGATTGGTCTTCCAGTAGCCCAGGGCATCGCCGGTGATCGAACCGGTGATCAGCGGGGCCGGCCGGCCGGCTTCGGCGAACGCCTCCGCGACGACGCGGCTTTCGCTGCCTGTCGTCCACACCGCATCGATCGGCGCCGGGTTGGTGGCGATCGCCTGCAGCACCACCGTCTTGGTGACATTGGCCGTCCAATTGCCGTTGACCGTGCGCGAGATCTTCAGCTTGGGGTTTTCCGCCAGCGCCTTGTCGGCGCCCTGGCGCTCCTGAACCACGATCGGGTGGCCGGCGATGCCCTCGACCAGCAGGATGCTGGCGCCATCAGGCTTGGCCTTGCCGATCGCCGTCATCATGTCGTAGCCCCAGCGCGCATAGTTGGAATCGACATTGATCGCGTTCGGGCTGGTCACCGAACCGGCGGCGGTGATGAACGGGATGCCTGCCTTGGCGGCCGCATCGATGGCGTCGTCGAGCGCTGTTGCCGAGCCCGGGATCGAGGTGATGATCGAGCACTTCTTGTCGATGAAGGCGCGGATCTGGTTGATCTGCTGGCTGGCGTCGTTGTTGGAATCCGACACTTCGAAGCTGGAGACGGTGCCGTCGGCGATCAGCCCGTCGACCAGGCGCTTCAGCTCCTTGGTGACGGTGACCCGCCAGGGGTTGCCCTGGTAGGATTCCGAATGGCACCATTTCCATGGCTTGGACGGCGGGTTGAAATTGTCCCAGGCCGATGGCAGCACCTTCTGCGGCGCGCCGTCATATTGCGCCTTGAGTTCATCGGGCAGCCCGCTGATGACGCCTTGTACGTCTTCGGCAAAAGCTGTCGTTGCGAGTGAGGCGAAGGCGGTTGCGGCCACAAGGCCGCGGATCAGGGTTTTCATTTGTCTCCTCCGTTCGATTTCTTCAGGCTCCTCCACCGGCAGTGCCGGTCGCCTGCGCCGGGGCGCTCTGCCGAAACAGGCGATTGAGATCGGCAATGACCTGGCTGGAACGATGCCCTGAGGTCATGCCGGAATTGACGCGGTCGGACGCGGCCTGCTGGAACGCCATGTAACCATCATGGCGAGGCCGCACCCATGCGCCCTCCAGGGTCGCGCGCGTATCGCGATAGAAATTGCCGGTCGCCGCATTGACGGCCTGATCCTCCCAGGCCGCGGCATGGCCGGGCTGTCCGCCGGCCGCGGCATAGGGGCCACGCTGGATCTCGCCGCTGGCGAGCCAGTAGGCGAAATCGGTTGCCGCCTCTTTCGCCTTCGAGAAGGCCGACACCGCTATGCCTGTGCCGCCAAGCGCCGTGCCAATCGGGCCGCTGGATCCGACAACAGGGATGTCGCCAAATGCCAGGCGATGTGGGCGAAACCCGGCCATCGCGTAGGAAACATAGCCGTAGATCAGCGGTGCGCAGACGATCGGGGATCCGGCCTGCGCCATCCGCTCCGAAACGGCGATCGGATCCATCTCGAAGCAGGCCGGGTCGACCAGCGCGGCAATCTCGCGCATTGTCTCGAAGACTTCGCTGCCGGCCTCGCCGTCGATGAGATCGTTGGACGGGTCGGTCGCGCAAGCATGCCCGAGATTGCCTGCGAGCGTGAAGAACACCATCACCGAATGCGGTGGCCGCAACGGCAGCAGCACGCGCCCCTGCCGGGCGAGATCGAGCACTTCGCTCCATCGCGATGGCGGTGCGCCAAGCGCATCGGGCCGCCATGCCTGGACCTGCGTCGCGGCATCGATGGGAAACGCCCACTGCCGCCCCTGCCATGTGTAACTCGGATAGGACTGGCCGACGCTGCCGGAGGAAAGTGCCGCGCGTTCCGACTCGCGGCCGGCGACATCGAGCGGCTCTAGGCAGCGTTCGGCGGTGATCTGGCCGACATGCGGATGGTCGATGACGATCAGATCATAGGCGCGCGCCAGTTCCTCGACCGGGAAGGACTCGAAATCCTGCAGCGAACGCTTGTCCCATTCGACGGCAATGCCGGTTTTCTGCTTCCACAGCGACGAGCAGGCGACCATCGGATCATAGCCGCGCGGATGGTTCCAGGTCATGCCCCTGAGCGTGGGCTTGAGGAAGCGCGTGATCACAGGCCGAACTCCTCGCGGATCGCGGCGCTATGCTCGCCGATGCGCGGTGCTGCCCGGTCGACCTTGGCCCTGATGCCGTCGACTCTGAGCGGCGAACTGGTGGTAAGGATCGAGACATCGTCCTCGCGCGTCACCGTCTGCAGCATGTCGAGCGACTGGAAGCCCCCGCTTGCCAGCATTTCCGGCCAGGTCAGCACCTTGGCGCACCAGATGTCGGCGGGTTCGAGAACATCAAGCCACTCGTCGACCGTCCTGGTGGCGATCCGCTGCGCGACGATCGCCTTGATGTCGTCGCGCGCGGTGAACCACGATGCCGGCTCGTCGCGGTAGGGCGCCAGTTCCTCCAGCGACAGCAGGTCGGCGAGTTTCGGGATCGGCGTCATGGCGATGGCGAGGTAACCGTCCTTGGCGGGATAGACGCCGTAAGGTGCCGACAGATAGGCATGCGCGCTGCGGAAGCTGGAGCGGCGCGGCAAACGGCGACCATCGTTGAGATGCGTGGTCAGTACCTCGAACTGGAAGTCGACCAGCGCTTCCAGCAGGCTGGTTTCGATATGGCTGCCCTGGCCGGTGATGCCGCGCCGCACAAGGGCGGCCAGTATGCCTTGCGCGCATGCCGCGCCCGCCAGCATGTCGCCGATGGCAAGCCCGAACGGCACCGGCCCCTGGTCCTCGTCGCCGTTCAGCCACATCACCCCGGAGCGCGCCTGCGCCAGAAGGTCCTGGCCGGGCCGCTTGACCCATGGGCCTTCCTCGCCATAGCCGCTGATCGAGGCGTAGACCAGGCGCGGGTTGATCTTACGGACCGCCTCGTAGTCGAGGCCGAGCCGTTCGATGACACCCGGCCTGAAATTCTGGATCAGCACGTCGGCTTTGGCCAGCAGGCCGCGCAACGCCTTGAGATCCGCCTCGTCCTTCAGGTCGATGGCGAGGCTTTCCTTGGCCCGGTTGATGGCATGGAAGATGGTGGAATCACCGCCGATCTCGGTGTCGCTGAGATAGAGCCGGCGCGACAGGTCGCCGCCGTCCGGACGCTCGATCTTGATGACGCGGGCGCCGAGATCCAGCAGCCTGAGCGAGCAGTAAGGCCCGGACAGGAACTGGCTCATGTCGACGACGACGAGACCGGCAAGCGGCAATTCGGCTGCTGCCGGCATTTCTACTTCTCCGTCTTGCCGAGGAAATCGGCAGGGTTGCGGTACTTCACAGTCTGCAGATGCTCGCAATAGAGAACGAGTTCGCCTTCGCCCTTGAACACCTCGTAGCTGGCGCGGATCAGCCCCATGTCCTTGTAGCGCGGCGTCTTATCGAGGTTGGAGCGGATCGAATAGATCGTATCGCCGATGAAGACGGGCTTTATGAAGCGGAGCTTGTCGTAGCCATAGGAAAACGCATTGACGCAATTGGTGGCGACGAGCCCCAGGCCAGCCGAGAAGACGAAGGCGCCGGCCACCAGCCGCTTGCCGAAAATGCCCTCCGTCTCGGCAAACATCTGGTCCTGCACGTAAGGATGGATGTCGAGCACCAGCGTGTTGAACAGGTGGCTGTCCCCTTCGGCCATGGTGCGGCGCAACGAGCGGATCTTCTGGCCGACCGGCCAGTCCTCGTAGAACCAGTTCTCGGCGTTCCAAACCGGCAAGGCGGCATGTTCCGCGGGCATGTTGGCCGGATGCGTCGAGGCGACGCCGACGGTCGGTGCGAAGTCGTTCATCGCTGGCTCCGCTGGCACTGCGCGAGGCACGGCACAGGTTTCGGAACACGCGTCAAGGCGCCAGATTGCACGACGTCTCCTCCCGTCAATCTTCTTTTGTAAATACTATTTTCACATATGGGGTTGTGTTGCAAGCGAGGACGGGCGAAATTTTGGCTGTTTCCGCTGCGATCGAGCCCGGCGGAACAGGGAGGAAAACATGCGCGATGCCTGTCTGGTCTTTGTCGGCAGCCTGAACCGGGAGGCGCCCTATTTTCAGGGCGCACGCGGCGTCGGCCTCGGCGTCTACAGCTTCGACGAGGAGACGCTGGAAACACGAAAGCTGGCCGAGACCAGTGACATCGACAATCCGACCTTCCTTTCGGTGACGCCGGACGGTTCGCGCCTCTACGCCAATTCGGAAGTCTTCCCCTGGCGCGAAGGAACGGTTTCGGCCTACGGCTTCGACCGCGCCTCGGGCACGCTCACTTACCTGAACAAGCAGCCGTCACTCGGCAGCATCACCGCGCATAACACCATCACCCGCGATGACACGAAGCTGCTGGTCGCCAATTACGGCATGGGCGAGGGCGGTCCGGATCGCGCAGTCGCGGTCTATGGCTTCGACAGCGATGGCGCCTTGTCGGCTCCTCTGGCCAGCGTTTCGCACAAGGGCACTGGCCCGAATCCAGCCCGGCAGGAGCGCTCGCATGCCCATAGCGTCACCGAAACCATCGCCGGCGGAACGGCCATTGTCGCCGATCTCGGCATCGACCGGCTGGTGTCCTACCGGATCGAGCACGATGGCAATCTGACCAAACTGGCCGAATCCGCTTTGCCGCCGGGCGCCGGTCCACGCCATCTCGCCTTGCATCCGAACGGCCGTTTTGTCTTCGTCATGAACGAGCTGGATTCGACCATCGTGTCGATGGCGCTGGACAAGGCAAGCGGCAAGCTCTCGACCATCGACGCCAGGCCGGCCGTGCCGGCCGAGGCGCGCCAGGCCAATCACTGCGCCGATATCCAGATCTCGCCCGACGGCCGCTTCCTCTACGGCTCCAACCGAGGCCATGACAGCGTGGTCATCATGGCCGTCGACCAGCAAAGTGGCGCGCTGAGCCTCGTCGGCCATGTCCCTTGCGGGGGCGCCACGCCGCGCAACCTGGCGCTGACGCCGTCCGGCGGCCACCTGTTCTCGGCCAACCAGAATGCCGACCGCATCTCGATCTTCGCGCGCGACGCCGAGAGCGGCGGGCTGACCGACACCGGCCGTGCCATCGAGATCGGCACGCCGATGTGCGTCAAGATCGTGCGGTGAACCGTGCGCGACATCGGCATCGAGCTTCGGACGGAAACGGGCCGGAGCTCAGGCCGGGCGATCCGGGTTGACGGGTGCCTTCGCCGGAGCTGTTGACGGAGCATTGAACGAAAAAAACCCGCCTGCGCGGCGGGTTCCTGGCGCAACTCAGCACCATAGATAAATATCTACCATAGTTGCCTTCACCCAGTCAAGAAAAAATTCCTATCTTGAGAGCTGCCGGCCATGGAAGGCTGCTGACACAGCCGGACCGGCCGTCGTCAGGCCGCCTTTGTCAACGCGAGTTCGCACGCTGGAGCTCAGGCCTGTTGGATTGCCGAGAGCTTCCAACTCGAGCCATTCTGACGCGTGAAGGTCCACAGCTCCGTCGTCTCCGTGGGATGATCCTCGTCGCCCTCGACGACCTTGCCGCTGGCCCGTTCGCGCATCACGTCGCGCGATTCATAACGCAGGGCCGCCGTGGCATAGTCGCGGTCATCCTCGCGCCAGCTTTCCGCGATGTCGGCCTGCAGGAGGGTGACGTCGGATACCTCGTTCCTGAGGCCCTTCTTCGCGTTGTCGGCCAGCTCTTCAGAGAGATAGGACACCATTTCGGGAGTCGTCGTCTTGCGCAACGCGGCATGATCCTCACGCCCGAACGCTTCCTGGACATCGCTCAACAGCTGCTGGAATGCGTCGAGGTCGGTCTGGGCGAGCCGGATTTCATCGGAACCGGTGGCCGCCGCGGAGCCTCCGCCTGAACCGCCGCCAAAGCCGGGAATGGCGAAAGAACGCGCATTGTTGGCATCGCTCTGTCCGGCTGCGCGGTTTTCAAATCGCGAGGCATTGCCGGCGCCGGCGAGCGCAGGGGCGGGGCCACGCGCGGATTGCGACCGGAAGAACCTGATTGCCAGCATGATGGCGCCACCGATCAGCACGGCCTGCAGCAGGAAACCGAACATGCCCGCCAGCCCACCGAAGCCCTGGCCCAGGAGCAGCCCGATCAGGCCGCCGATCAGCAGGCCGCGCATCATCGTTCCACCGAAGCCGCTCATGAAGCCGGGCCTCTGCGGGCCGGCCTGCGGCTGCCGGGCCGCGGTGTTCACGCCGGTATTGGGCGTCATCGAACGCTCGACCGGAGCGGTCGGCGCCGGAGCGGTCCTGGTCGGCGGCGCTGATTGGAACGTGCGCATGCCGCGGCTGCCGAAACTGCCGCCGCGACGGGCCTCGGCATGGTCTACCGCGACCATGGAGAATGCCAGGAACAGTCCGGCAAACAGGGCGGCAAATCGGCTTGTGCGGGAAATCATCTGGACGGACCTTTATCGATGGGTTTCGGAAATTCTCGACAGACGTCGGGCCGGCTACCGGCGTGCGGTCAATCGAACAGCTCTTCGAAGAACGATTTCTTCCGTTTCGGATAGCGGTGGCCCTGCGAGCGCGCATAGTCGTCATCGCGGTCCCGGCCATGCTGGGGCTGGGAGAACGCTGCCGGCTGTGGCGCGGACGAGGCCTCCTTGGCCGATCGCTCGATGATCTTGTCGAGTTCGCCTCGGTCAAGCCACACGCCACGGCACTGCGGGCAGTAATCGATCTCGATACCCTGGCGTTCGCTCATCACGAGCGCGACGCGGCAGGAGGGGCAAACCAATCCAAGAAGGGAAGACGATGTCATATGGGGCTCCAAACCAAAAGAGATGAGCCCGCTTGACCGAAAGGATGGAAACGGGCCCGTTAAAGCGGTCCGACATCACGGTCGCGAGGTGCGACAGTCAGAGGGGCCCGGCCCGCATGCGAGAGTTAGGAACACAGAGCGGCGCCTTCAAGAGCGACATTGTCCGCGAGGATCGAATTTGTTCCCCATCGCTGACGTCATTGCGCTTCGAGCGTTGGGTACCGCGCCTGCGCCAACGACCCCGGCGTCCCTGCTCAGACCGTCACCACGATCTTGCCGAACTGCTCGTTCGATTCGAGATAGCGATGCGCCTCGACGATGTGCTCGAATGGAAAGGTCCTGTCGATGATCGGCTTCAGCGTGCCGGCCTCCAGCCCTTCGAGGATGAACGCCTTGGCGGCTTCCAGCTTCGCTGGGTCGCCGGTGATCTCGTGGACGAGGTAGCCGCGCAGCGTCAATGTCTTGCCAAGCACGGCGGGCAAGGGAAACGGCGTCGGCTCGGAGCTCAACCCGCCATATTCGATGAGAATGCCACCACGGGACATCGCCGCCGCGAGCGGCTCGAAAATCGGGCCGCCGATCGCGTCCAACACGATGCGCACGCCTCGCGGCCCGGCGATCCGGCGTAGCCGCGCCTCCAGATCCTCCTCGGCCAGGACCACGACTTCAGCCGCGCCGGCGTCGAGCAGGGCCTGCTTCTTCGTCGAGGTCCGTGTCACCGCGATCGCCGTCGCGCCGACGCTGTTGGCGATCTGGATCGCGGCAAGCCCGACGCTGCTCGAGGCTGCCGTGATGACGACGAAGTCCTCGTTGCGCAGCCTGGCGATGTCTATCAGCGCGCCATAGGCGGTGAGGTACGGCATCCACATCGCGGCCGCGGTCCGCCAGTCGAGTGATATCGGATTTTTGACGACGAGCCCGGCAGGATAGGTAACAAGCTCTCCGTAAGCCGGCCAGCGGATCATCGATTGCGGCGGGATGACGCTGACGGCATCACCCGGAGCCAGACCCGTCACGGCTTCGCCGACCGCTTCGATGAGGCCTGCGGCCTCCAGGCCAAGCCCGGAGGGCAGGGTGGGCGTCTCGATATAGGTGCCCGCGCGCAGCAGCGCCTCGGCGCGATTGAGGCCGAGCGCCTTGACGCGGATCTGAACCTCGCCCGGGCCGGGTAGGGGAAGATCCACATTTTCGATCCGCAGGACCTCGGGGCCACCATGCCGATGAAAGCGAACGACGCGCGCCATTCGGTCTACTCCTAATTGTCTGAACCGAAAGGAGCTATGCCGGTAAGATGAAGTCGGATAAATGGCCTTCGGAGCAGAACAGTAGAAACCAGGAGTTTCGAATATGGATCGGCTTGAGAGCATGGCCGTGTTCGTCAGGGCGGTCGACCTCGGCTCGTTCGCGGCGGCCGCGGCCGCACTCGATCTGTCCGGACCGATGGTCGGCAAACACGTCCGGTTTCTGGAGGAGCGTCTCGGCATGCGCCTGCTCAACCGCACCACGCGCCGGCAGAACCTCACCGAGTTCGGACGCGCCTACTACGACCGCTGTCGGCTGGTGCTGGCCGAGGCCGAAGCTGCCGATCAACTTGCCGCCGGCCAAATCTCGGAGCCGCGGGGCAAGCTGCGCGTCACCATGCCGGCGCATTTCGGCCGCCACTGCGTAACACCCGTGCTGCTGAAACTGGCGCGGCAATATCCGATGCTGGAACTCGATCTGTCGCTCAGCGACCGCTTCGCCGATCTTGCCGAGGACGGCTACGATCTTGCCATCCGAACCGGTGATCTGGAGGACAGGGCAGGCGTGATCGCGCGCCGCGTCGCGAGCCAGGACATGATTGTCTGTGCGGCGCCGTCCTATCTGAAAATTCAGGGCGAGCCACGGCGGATCGAAGATCTCGCCAATCATCATGCCATCGTATATCGCCGGCTCGGCCAAGCCGTTCAGCCTTGGCTGTTCCCGCGCGAAGGACAACCAGCACAGGAGATCATGCCCGGCAGCCGGCTGCGGCTCGACGATCTCGATGCCATCGCCGATGCTTCGGCCGAGGGCATGGGGCTCGCCTGGTTGCCATGGTGGCTGGTTCGCGAGCGCATTCAGGCAGGCGCGCTGGTCGAGCTCTTGCCGGACCAGCCGCGATATCTTTATGACTGCCACGCCCTTTGGCTGCAGACGCCTCACTTGCCGCTGAAAGTTCGGCTGGCCGTCGATGCGCTGGCGGCCGCCTTGCCGAAACGGATGGCTTGATCGCCAGCGCTCGCGGCCACTCTCGTTTTGGATCGCGCGGACATTCCGTGGAGAGGCGCCTCCGGCTCTTTGAGGCATCGCTTTCCAATGTGATATGGGGCAAAGCTGGCGGCATGCACGCGCATTGCGGGAGAGACGGTTGATGACCAAAGGTTCGGATCTGTTCGTGGCGGCCCTCGAGAACGAAGGGGTCGACCGGATATTCGGCATTCCGGGCGAGGAGAATCTCGACATCGTCGAATCCGTCCGCCGCTCCTCGATCCAGCTCATCCTGACCCGTCACGAGCAGGCGGCCGCCTTCATGGCCGCGACCTATGGCCGGCTCACCGGCAAGCCAGGTGTGTGCATCACCACGCTCGGCCCCGGCGCGCTCAATCTGACGACCGGCTCGGCCTATGCGCTGCTCGGCGCCATGCCGATGATCATGATCACCGGCCAGAAGGGAATCCTGTCGTCCAGGCAGGCGCGGTTCCAGATCGTCGACATCGTCGCGGCGATGAAACCGCTGACCAAGCTGTCGCGCCAGATCGTCTCGCCCAAAATGATCCCCTCGCTGGTGCGCGAAGCCTTCCGCGTCGCGCAGGAAGAGCGGCCGGGTCCCGTGCATCTGGAACTGCCGGAAGACATTGCGGCGGCGGAGTGCGATCCGGTTCCGCTGGTGCCGACGCATCCGGTCGAACTGCCGCTGGCCGGTGCGGGCGCGCTCGACCGCGCCGCCCGCATGATCATCGAGGCCAAACGTCCGCTGCTGATGTTCGGCGCCGCGGCGTCGCGGCCGCGCGTCACGCCCGATGTCGCCCAGTTCGTGCTGCGCACCCAAATTCCCTATTTCACCACGCAGATGGGCAAGGGCACCGTGCCCGGCGGCACCGAACTCTACATGGGAACGGCGGCCCTTTCGGAACGCGACTACGTGCACGAGGCCATCGAACAGGCCGACCTGATCATCACCATCGGTCACGACACGGTCGAGAAGCCGCCCTTCATCATGGGCGTCAACGGGCCGAAGGTCATTCATGTCGGCTATCAAACCGCCGATGTCGAGCAGGTCTATTTCCCGCAGACCGAGATCGTCGGCGACCTCGGCCCTTCGCTGGCGCTGCTGGCGGATCGCATCGAGGGCAAGATCCCCAACGCGCAGGCCCTGTTGCCGTTGCGCGAAGGCATTCTGAGCCGCATCGCCGCGCGCGCCACGGAAGACCGCTTCACGCCGCAACGCATCGTGCATGACGTGCGCGCCGTGATGCCCGCCGACGGGATCCTTGCCCTCGACAACGGCATGTACAAGATCTGGTTCGCGCGCAACTACCGCACGCGCATGGCCAACACGCTGCTGCTCGACAATGCGCTGGCCACCATGGGCGCGGGGCTGCCGTCGGCGATGATGGCGGCACTGCTCCATCCGCAGCGCCGCGTCATGGCCATCTGCGGCGATGGCGGCTTCATGATGAACAGCCAGGAACTGGAGACCGCCGTCCGGCTCAAGCTCAATCTTGTCGTCCTGCTGCTCGAGGACCACGCCTATGGCATGATCCGCTGGAAACAGGCGGTCGACGACTTTCCGGATTTCGGCATGACCTTCGGCAATCCCGATTTCGTCAAATACGCCGAGGCTTATGGCGCCAAGGGAACCAGGGTCGGCGCGATCGCCGAATTCCGGCCGGCGCTGGAACAGTCTTTTGCCGGCGGCGGCGTGCATCTCGTCGTCGTGCCCATCGACTATTCCGAAAACATCAGGGTGCTCGTCGACGAATTGCGTGAGCGGCTGCCAGCGGTGCAGGCGACCTGACGGCGGCCGGCGCCAAGGCCGTCGATGCCGCGATGCCTGGCTGGCTGGTTGCGAAGGCGTTTTCATCTGGCGTCGGGGGACCATTCCGTCTCGATCAGGGGAATCTGCGGCGCGGCGTCACGCGGCAGTGTTCCCTTGATCCTGGGATCGTCGGCGATTTCGAAGCCGGTCGCAAAGGGCTCAAATCCGCAGGCCCTGTAGAAACCGATGACACTGTGATGGTCGAAGCTGCTGGTATGCAGCCAAATGCGGCTGGGCCGGAGACGCCATGCCTGGTCGAGCGCGCCGGCCATCAGCCGCTTGCCGAAGCCGCGGCCGGTCAGGGAAGGGAACAGGCCGAAATAGGTGATCTCGATCTCGTTGTCCTCAGCCGCCGAGAACTCGACCATGCCGACATGGGCGCCGCTTTCATCATGGCCGTGATAGAGATGCTGGCGCGGATCGGCGAAATGCGTGGCGATCTCGGCATCCGACATTTCGGCAGCGCGATCCCAGAGCCAGGGAGCGCCGATCTCCAGGAAGATTGCACGGTAGGAAGCACTGTCGGGTTTCGTGATCCTTGTCATGGTCAACGGCCGCGCGAGACCCGGCACCGGCGCGCGCGCTTCCATCCATGTCACCGCATTGACGATCTTGCCGGCCGGGACCCGCCGATAGCCGACCGTTAGATTGGTGATTTCATCAGGCAATCTGCCTTCGGTGACCAACATCTGTCCTCGACCTTCCCCACCGGCGCGCAAGAAGCTGATGCCAACTCTGCGCTCGCCTGCCAAGGGGTTCTCGGGGTGGTCAAGATTTTTGGCCCACCTGTCCCTTGCGTTTCACGGTAATGGCATATGAGATATGATACACCATCGAAGGGAAAGCGAAATATGCCTGAGCGAATTGCCGACGAGGCCATTTTGGACGCGGTCGACGAGGGCTTCGCGCGGCAGGTGGAATTCCTTGCGGATCTCGTGCGTTTTCCCTCGCAACGCGGCGAAGAACACGCGGCGCAATCCTTCATGGCAGCCGCGTATGAAGCAGATGGCTATACGGTGGACATGTGGCGTGTCGATGTCGATGCGATTCGCGACCTGCCGGGCTTTTCGCCCGTGGCCGTCTCCTATGACGACGCCTTCAACGTCGTCGCCACCCACACGCCGCGAAACGCGACCGGCCGTTCGCTGATCCTCAACGGCCATATCGACGTCGTGCCGACGGGGCCGCTCGACCGCTGGCTGCGCGATCCCTATGACCCGGTCATCGAGGATGGCTGGATGCATGGCCGCGGCGCCGGCGACATGAAAGCCGGGCTCTCGGCCTGCCTCTACGCGCTGGCCGCACTGCGCCGCCTCGGCTATCAGCCGGCCGCGAAGGTCTTCCTGCAATCGGTGGTCGAGGAAGAGTGCACCGGCAACGGCGCGCTCGCTTGCCTGCAGCGCGGCTACCGCGCCGACGCAGCCTTCATTCCTGAACCCCTGGAGCCGAAGCTGATGCGGGCGCAGGTCGGCCCGATCTGGTTTAGGGTCGAGGTCGACGGCGATCCCCGGCATGCGTCGGGCGCTTTCTCGGCCGGCGCCAATGCCATCGAAAAGGCTTTCCTCATCATCCAGGCGTTGAAGCAGCTCGAAATCGTCTGGAACGCGCGCAAGGTCGACGACAGGCATTTCTGCGATCACCCGCATCCGATCCGTTTCAATCTGGGCAAGATCGAAGGCGGCGAGTGGACATCGAGCGTTCCCGCGCGCTGCGTGTTCGAGATGCGTGTCGCCACCTATCCCGGCCAGAAGCTGGAGGATGCCAGGGCCGAGCTCGAGGCCTGCATCGCCGACGCGGCCCGCGCCGATCCGTTCATGGCCAACCGCCCGCCCAGGATGGTCTACAACGGCTTCATGGCCGAGGGCTATGTGCTGGAGGGCGCCGACGAGATGGAAACCGTGCTGCGTCGTAGCCATGCCGCCGTCTGGGGCGAGCCGCTGCAGGAACACGTCACCTCTGCCACCACGGATGCGCGCTTCTTCGGCCTCTACGCCGACACGCCGGCCATCGTCTACGGTCCGATCTGCCGCATGCCGCATGGCTATGACGAGGCGGTGGACCTTGATTCCGTACGCAAGGTCACCCAGACAATCGCACTGTTCATCGCCGACTGGTGTGGGCTGGAGCCTGTCGACCCCGAGGCAAGGCCATGACCGGCGCCGTGACCAATGCATTCGGCGAGACGCTGGCCGAGGACGCGCCCGATGTCTCGATTGCCGATGCGCTTGCCATCCTGCGCCAGCACTACGGCCTTGCCGGCACCGCTCAGCCCTTGCCCGGGGAGCGCGACCACAATTTTCACATCCGCACCGATGGCGAGGGCGAGTTTGTCCTGAAAATCTCGCATCCGGCGGAAGAGGCCGGCTTCACCGATTTCCAGAACAAGGCGCTGGACCACATCCTTGCGGTCGATCCCGCCTTGCCGGTTCCCTCGGTGCGCAAAAGCCTCGATGGAGATGCGCAGTTCGCCGTCAGCATCGGCGGTTCGCAGCCGCGCATCATCCGGCTGGTCACCTATCTGCCCGGCCAGTTGCTTTCGCGCTCGCCTGTATCGCCTGCGCAAGATCGCAATCTCGGCATCTTCCTCGCTCGGCTTGGCCGGGCATTGCGCGGCTTTTTCCACCCGGCCGCCGGCAGCGACCTTTTGTGGGATATCCGCAAGGTCGCCAAGACGCGGCCCATGCTGGCGCATATTGCCGATGCCGGGCGCCGGGCCATGGTCGAGCGCGTCATCGATGCCTTCGAGGAGCACGCCGCACCCGTCATCCCCAGCCTGCGCGCCCAGATCGTCCACAACGACATGAACTCGTACAATGTGGTGATGGACGCATCGCGGCCGGAGATCGTCAGCGGCATCCTCGATTTCGGCGACATGATCCATTCGCCGCTGATCTGCGATCTCGCCATCGGCGCCGTCTACCGCTGGCCGGCCGACGGCCACCCGCTGGCGCCCGCCGCACGCTTCGTTGCTGGCTACCAGTCGGTGCAGCCGCTCGAGGCTGAAGAGATCGGCATCCTGTTCGACCTGATCCGTGCCCGCTTGGCGCTCATCGCCAACATTGCCACCTGGCAGGCGGAGCGCTTCCCGGCCAAGCGCGACTATGTGCTGCGCCTCATCACCGAGGTCTGGGCCTCGCTCGAGCGGCTGGACGGACTGTCACACAGCGATGCCCGCCGTTATTTCCTCGATCATTCCAATCCGGAGTAGACGCTCGTGTCCCAATCCTCGCCCGCAAATGCCTCCGCCGATGCCGGTGCATCAGCATCCGCGCTGCTCGAGCGCCGTGCCAGGCTGCTCGGCCCGACCTATCGCGCCTTCTACCGCAACCCGATCCATCTCGTGCGTGGCAGCGGCGTTTGGCTCTACGATGCCCACGGACGCAAGTTTCTCGATGCGTACAACAACGTCGCCTCGGTCGGCCATTGCCATCCACGTGTCGTCGAGGCGCTGTCGGGGCAGGCGGCCACGCTCAACACCCACACGCGTTATCTCAGCGAAATCATCCTCGACTACGCGGAAAGACTTCTCGGCACGCTTCCGCCCCATCTCGGCCATGCCATGTTCACCTGCACCGGCAGCGAGGCCAACGATCTCGCCATCCGCATCGCTCAGCATTCCAGCGGCAATACCGGCGTGATCATCACCGATTTCGCCTATCATGGCGCCACCATCGCCACGGCGCAGCTGTCGCCGGCAGCGGTCGGGGCAAAAGGCGTGCCCGCGCAGCACAGGACCGTGGCAGCGCCGGATGCGTTTCGCAACCGGGGCCGGGCCGCGCGCGATTTCGCCAGGAATGTTGCCGCCGCCATCGAGGACATGCGCGCACAGAACGTGCGCCCGGCGGCGCTGCTGCTCGACTCGGCATTTTCCAGCGACGGAATTTTCTTCCCCGATGCATCGGTGATGCGCGAGGCGGCCGATCACGTCAGGAAGGCGGGCGGCATCGTCATTGCCGACGAAGTCCAGTCCGGCTTCGGCAGGCTTGGCCAGGGCATGTGGGGTTTCGCCAATTACGGCCTCGAGCCCGACATCGTCACCATGGGCAAGCCGATCGGCGACGGGCATCCGATGGCCGCGGTCATCGTGCGGCCGCAGCTTGTTGCCTCCTTCGGTTCCAACACCGGCTACTTCAACACATTCGGCGGCAATCCTGTCGCCGCCGCCGTCGGCATCGCGGTGCTCGACGTGATCGAAGGCGAGGGGCTGGTCGAGAATGCGCGCACGGTTGGGGCCTATACGGGCGAGCTGCTGCGCGCCTTGCAGGGTCGCCACGCCATGGTCGCCGATGTCAGGCATAACGGTCTTTATTTCGGCGTCGAGTTGACTGCGGAGGGGGACGAGGCGCTGGCCTCCACCAGGACGTCGGCGGTCGTCGAAGCCATGCGCGAGGACGGCGTGCTGATCTCGTCGTGCGGTCCGCGCGGCAACGTGCTGAAGATCAGGCCGCCGCTGCCGTTCGCCAGGGACAATGCCGAGCAACTTGCCGAAACGCTCGATCGCACCCTGTCGCGCTGGTGAGGGGATAGGAAAGGGGGCGGCGATCGACATGCTGAAGCTCGAACATCAGACCCTGAACGACCGCGCCTATGGCGCGCTCAAGCAGGAGCTGATTTCGGGCGGCTTCAGCCCGGGCCAGACATTGGTCATCCGCAAGCTTGCCGAGACGTTCGGCATTTCGACGACGCCGATCCGCGAGGCGCTGCAACGGCTCGTCGCCGAGCGGCTTCTGGAATTGCAGAACAACCGCTCGATCATCGTGCCCTTGCTGTCTGCGCCGGCCTTCGAGGAACTGACCCGCATCCGCGTCGCGGTGGAGGGGCTGGCGGGCGAGATGGCCGCCTCGCGCATCACCGAAGACGGGCTGGTCGACATACAGGCCACGCTGGCGGGCATGCAGCGCGCGATCGAGGCGGGCGACGCCGGGGCCTATCTCGCGCTCAACGAGGCCTTCCACTTCGCCATCTACCGGCATGCCGGCGCGCCGATCCTCCTCAACATGATCCGTGATCTCTGGGGGCGGGTTGGGCCCTATCTCAAGCTCCTGATGCAGGCCGAGCGCTACAAACCCCAGTCGAACGAGGCGCATCGCAAGATCGTCGCGGCATTGGCGCAGCGCAACGGCGCCGACGTCAGGACCTCTATAGAACAGGACATCGCCACGGCGGCGGCGGTGCTGGCGGGGAACCTTCGCGCGGCCGAATGACGACGCGATGCCGTCGCGCCCCGCGATCGGCCTATGCGGTCTTGTCCAGCCGGTCGCGAAGCATGCTCCACGGCAGCAGCGCGTTTGGCGCGAAGCGCAGCAGGCTGTGGAACGGCATCGGCGACGGCGGCGCAAAGGGCAGTGGCAGATCGCGGGCGTCGGTTCCGCTAGCCCAGTCCGCAAGCACCTTGCCCATGGCCGTGGTCATGGCGATGCCGCGACCGTTGCAGGCGCGACCTGCGATCAGCCCCGGTCCGAGATCGATGAGGTGGGGCAGGAAATCGGGTTCGACTGCTGCCATCCCCGACCAGCCATAGGCGAGCGGCGGCAGGTCCGGGAGCTCGAGATGCCGGGCCAGCCGCCGCTGGATCGTCTGCGGCAGGCGTCGGTCCGCACCGGGGCCGAAGACATGCATGCCGCCGCTGATCAGCCTGTTTTCGGCATCGAAGCGGTAGGTGAAGAGATTGCGTCTCGTGTCGCCGACGCCTTGCCCGCCGGGCAACAGGCGGCTGCGCACCTCGCGCGGCAGCGGCGCCGTCGCGATCTGGAAGATTTTCAGCGGGAAATAGGTTTTCCGAAGCCCCGGATTGAGCTGTCCGCCATAGGCGTTGGTGGCGATCAGCACCTTTCCTGTGCGCACCGAACCCATTTGCGTCTTCAGCGACCAGCCGTCCGCGATACGGTCGATCGCGGCGACGCGCGTGTGCTCGAACAGGCGCGCGCCGGCTTTTTCCGCCACGTCGGCCAGGCCGCGCGCATAGGCGACCGGATTGAGCACGCCTCCTGAACGATCCATCCAACCGCCGACATAACCGCGGGCGCCGGTCAGCGCCTCGATTTCTTGCCGGTCCAACACGACGGCCGGTCGGCCGCGCTCCGCCCATTGCCCCGCGCGTGATTTGACCTTTTCGAGCGCGACAGGGGAATGTGCCGGCTGGATCCAACCGTTCTGCACCGCGTCGCACTTGATGTCGTGCCGCCTGATCAGGCCGAAGACCAGGTCGGCGCTGCCAGCGGCGAAGTCGATCAGCCTCTCGCCGCGCGCGGGGCCTAGATGGGCCTTTATCGCATCCGGATCCATTTTGGCGAAGTTCGGTACGATGAAGCCGGCATTCCTGCCGGTAGCGCCCCAGGCGATGGTTTCGGCCTCGAGAACGGCGACCGAAAGACCTCTGGCCGCGGCATGCAAGGCCGTCGAAAGGCCGGTGAAGCCGCCGCCGACGATGGCAAGGTCGACATCGAGCTCGCCTTCCAGCGCCGGGCGGAGGCGGGTCTCACGGCTGACCGCGTGCCAAAGCGAAAGCGCTTCCTGCCGGGCCATTGCGGTCACGAGCCGCTCTCGCTGGCGGCCACCTTCGCCCGCTTGCCGAGCCGTGCCCGCCGCGGCCGTTCCCCGAACAGTCCGTTGGGGCGGACCAGGAGGATGATGCACAGCATGACGCCGATTGCCACGATCTGCAGGGATGCGGCGCGGGCCTGTTGCTCCGGCGGGAACAGCGCGCTGGTGAGCGTGCCCGACCCGGCCCATATCCCCCAGACCAGGATGCTGCCGATGACGGCACCGGCATTGCTGCCCGAGCCGCCGACGATCAGCATCACCCAGACCTGGAAGGTCAGGATCGGCAGGTAATTGTCCGGCGCAATGAAGCCGGTGAAATGCGCCTGCAAGGCGCCCGCAAGCGCCATGATGGCGCCGCCGACCGCGAAGGCCTGGACACGGTAGAAGCGCGCGCTCTTGCCGAGCGAGATCGCCGCCCGCTCGTCCTCCCGCAGCGCCTTCAGCACCCGGCCCCACGGGCTGCGAGACAGGTGCTCCAGCGCCAGATAGGCGACCAGCGTGACCGCCGAGACGACGGCAAGGTTCGACAGGTTGAACAGCAGCGGCGTCTCGGCGAGGCTGCCGAAAGGGCGCGGGATGAAGCCGATGCCGAACGGACCGCCGGTCAGTTTCTGCGCATTAAGCGCGACCAGTTGCACGACCACGGCGACGCCGAAGGTGGTGATGGCAAGGTAGTCGGATCTGAGCCGCAACGTGGCGATGCCCGTCAGGGCCGCGGCGATGCCGCCGACGACCATGGCGCCGACCCAGCCGGCCAGGATCGGTAGCCCAAAACCGCCCAGACGCGCGGCATCGTCCGGCGTCGTCAGCAGCGCCGATGTATAGGCGCCGATGGCGACGAAGCCGGCGAGCCCGACATTGAAGAGCCCAGTCAGCCCCCATTGCAGATTGAGCCCCAGCGTGACCAACGAAAAGATCAGCGCCGTGGTCAGGAAGAAAGCGCCATAGCCGAGCAGGTCCATCAGCGTTCCCTCACACCAAAAAGGCCGATCGGCCGCACGAACAGCACCGCCATCAAGATGATGAAGGAGACCGCCGCGCGCCATTCGGCGCCGATCAGTTGCACGGCGCCCGCTTCGGCGAGCCCGATGATCACCCCGCCGAGCACGGCGCCCGGGATGCTGCCGATACCGCCGAGAATGGCGGCGGCGAACATCGGCAGCAGCATGTCGAAGCCCATGAACGGGCGGATCTGCACCAGGATGCCGATCATCACGCCGGCGACGCAGGCAAGCGCTGCGCCGAGGACCCAGGTGACACGCACCACCTTGGCGACATCGATGCCGACGATGCGGGCAAGTGCCGCATTCTGGCTCAGGGCCTGCATGGACCGGCCGGTCTGCGTGCGCGTCATCAACAGGTGTACGCCCAGCACCAGAATTGCTGTCAGCAGCAACAGCGCGATCTGGTCCGGCGTGATGCGGATGCCGAAGCCGACCGGCATGGCGATCTGGATGGCGCGGCTGAAATAGGTCGGGCGTGAGGTGAAGGTGAACTCGAGCAGGCTTCGCAGCGCCATCGAGGCGCCGAAACTTGCCATCACCACGATGATGGCCTGGCCCTGAGAGCGCAGCCGCGCGAACAGCACCTTGTCGAGCAGCAGCGCCAGCAGGGCGGTGAATGCCATGCCGACGACCAGCGCGACGATGAGCGGCCAGCCGAAGGAAAGCGGGGCGATCGGCGCCACCTTGCCGATCGTCGCGCCAATGGCGCCTACGACGGCCAGCGTCGCATAGGTGCCCCAGGCCATGAAGTCGCCATGGGCGAAGTTCGAGAAGCGCAGGATCGAATAGGTCAGCGTCACGCCGATGGCGCCGAGGCCGATCATCGAGCCCGTCAGCAATCCGTCGACGATGAATTGCAGGTTCATGCCGCACTTCCCTTGCCTGAAGGCGCGGCCTTGCCGGCGCTGTCCGGGCGCTGGCCAAGATAGAGCTCGGCGACCACCGGATCGCTCCACAGTTCAGAGGCGATGCCCTCGTGCCGGTCCTTGCCTTCGACCAGCACATAGGCGCGGTCGCCGATGGCGAGCGCCGCCTTGGCGTTCTGTTCGACCAGCAGGATGGTGACGCCGGACTTGCGGATGCCGGCCAGCATCTCGAACACCATCGAGACGAATTTCGGCGACAGGCCGGCCGACGGCTCGTCCAGCACCAGCACCTTGGGATGGACGATCAGCGCCCGCGCCACGGCCAGCATCTGGCGCTGCCCGCCCGACAGATTGCCGGCGGCGATACGGCGCTGGCGCGCCAGGTCCGGGAAGGTCGCGTACATCTCGTCGATGCGGGCGGGAACCTCGCGGCGCTCGATGATGCCGCAGGCAACCCTGAGATTGTCGTCGACCGACATCAGTGGAAACACGTTCTCGGTCTGAGGCACGAAGGCGAGCCCAAGCCGCACCATGGTGTGGGCCGGTGCGGTGGTGATATCCTTGCCGTCGAGGAGAACGGTGCCGCCGGTGACCGGGACGAGACCGGCAATTGCCTTGATCAGGCTCGACTTGCCGGCACCGTTGGGGCCGAGAACGACGACGATTTCACCCTTCCTCACCGTGATCGAGGCACCGCGCACGATCGGCACGCCGGGCTCGTAACCGGCTTCGAGGTTGCGGACGTCAAGCACGGTCCCGCTCATGCCGCGCCCCCGAGATAGGCTTCGATGACGCGCGGATCGCGCGCCACCTCGTCGGCCGTGCCCTCGCACAGAAGCTCGCCGCCCGCCATCACCAGAACGCGATGGCAAAGCCGGGTCACCATGTCGATGTTGTGCTCGATCAGAAGAAAGGTGATGCCGCTTCTGTTGATGTCGCGGATGCGGTCGATGATGACTTCGAGCAGCGTGGCGTTGACGCCGGCCGCGGGCTCGTCGAGCAGGATGATCGCCGGGTCGGCCATCATCACACGGGCAAGTTCGAGCAGTTTGCGCTGGCCGCCCGAAAGCACCCGCGCCGGTTCGTGCGCCAGCCGGGTGAGCGAGACGAGTTCAAGCAGTTCGGCAGCCTTCTCGGCGGCTGCCTTCTCTTCGGCGGCGACCCGCCACGGGATCAGGAAATTGGCGAGCAGCCGCTCCCCTGCCTGACGTTGCGCGGCGAGCATGACGTTTTCGATCAGCGTGAGATTGGGCAAGGGCCGGGGAATCTGAAAGGTGCGCCCAAGACCGCGGCCAATGCGCAGGTGCGCTGCTTCGCCGGAGACGAGCGCCCCGTTGAGACGTATCTCGCCGCTTGTAGGCAGGATGCTGCCGGCGAGCAGGTCGAACATCGTCGTCTTGCCGGCGCCGTTGGGGCCGATCAGGCCGAGGATTTCGCCCGGGCGGACCTCGAACGAGACATCGTTGACGGCGACAAGGCCGCCGAAACGCCGCACGACGTTCTTTGCCGCCAGAACCGGCGCCTGGGTCTCCGTCCCATGCCGTTTCGCCGTGTCGTTCATCAAGCCCTCTGGCCGAAGCGGTCTTTGCCGCTTTCTGATTTTTTGATTTGTGATCACACTTGCTTTGATCACGCTAATCAGCTTTAATTTTCTCCGCAAGCCGAAAACAGGCCAGGCCGCCGAAAAGGCCAAGATCGGGAACGCCATGCAAAGGGCTGCTGTCGAGCGCACCAACGAGGTCATCGCCGCGCAACTCGCGCCGGTCGGCCGCGAGACGGTGCAGGACCGCGTCTATTCCGAATTGCGCCGGGCGCTGATTGGCGGTCTCTTCGAGCCGAGCCAGGTTCTGACCATACGCGGCCTTGCCGATGCGCTGGTCACGTCTACCATGCCGGTGCGCGAGGCGCTTGGGCGGCTGATCACGGAAAAGGCGCTGGAAGCGCTTCCAAACCGCTCGGTGCGGGTGCCGCCGATCACGCTGGAACGCATCGACGACCTCCTGCGCGCCCGTGCCCTGATCGAAGGCGAAGCAATCGCGCTTGCCGCCGCGCGCATGGATCCGCGTCAGATCGCCACCATCGAAACCATTCTCGGTGAATGGGACGAGATGCGGGCGCTGAAGCACAAGAAGGATGTCGACCGCGAGGTGACGCTCAATCAGAGCTTTCATTTCGAAATCTATCGCGCCTGCGGTTCCGCCGTGCTGATCCCGATGATCGAGAGCCTCTGGCTGCAGTCGGGACCATGCATCCGAGTTGCAATCTATGCCTTTTCCGAGGCCGGCGAGGTCGACACCGCCCATTATCATCGCAGCATCGTCGCCGCGCTTGCGGCGCAGGATGCCCAGGCCGCACGCGAGGCGCTGGTGGCCGACATCAGCCGCCCTTTCGCTTTCCTGCGCGACAAGCTGAAGTTGACGGCAAAAGCGGAGTGAATGCCTGATATGACCAGACGCATCATCAGGATCACCGAGCCGCATTCCGAGCTGTCGGTGACGGCGCAGTTGCTGCCGGAAAAAGCGCCAGAGAACGCAACGTTCCTGTGGTCTTACCTGGCCGAGCCGCGCGTCGTCGCGGGCATTCATGCCATGTGGACCGGCCCGGAAATCTCCTGTCCGATCCCCGCGGCGCATCTGGACGGCGAGGCCTTTGCCCAGGCCTTGCCGGCGGAGAACGCGACGCTGACGCCGCAGCCCGGCGACATCGTGCTTTCCTATGTGCCGCCGCGCATGTGGGGCGGCAACCCGCATGCGATCTTCGACATCGGCCTGTTCTACGGGCAAGGCGCGCGCCTGCTGTTTCCGATCGGCTGGCTGGCGGGGAGCGTCGTTGCGCAGGTGCTGCCTGAGCAACGCGATCAGTTCGCATCTGCCTGCGGCATCATTCGCCGCAATGGCGCCTGCGACGTCACCTTCGCGCGGTTGGAGAGCTGAAATGGCTGAACGCGACGACAGCTTCGAACTTTTCGACCTCCGCGTCGAGGCTGTCGTCCCCGAGGGCAAGCCGGTGTATTGCGGCGCCAGGCCCGGCGACTATTTCGAGCTGAAAGGCGAGATGCTGTCGATGCCGGTGGGCCAGGGATTTTCGATCTATTCCATAGCGGCCGTGCTGCCGCTGCTGGCGGCGAAGCAGCGCCCCACCCATGCCAATGACTGGATGACCTCGGATGCCGAGATCGCCTGTCCCGATCCCAATTGCGCCAGCAGGCTCAGGATCGTCAGGACCGGCAAACGGCGGTTCAGCCACGCCGAGACCACGGCGGTGCCGCTGCCGAAGGAGAGTGAGCAGAGATGACCGCCAAGACTTTCGAACTCAGCCCCGGCTACACAATCTCGCGCGTCATTCGCGGTGGCTGGCAGTTGGCCGGCGGCCACGGCGCGGTCGACCGTCAGCAGGCAGTATCTGACCTGATCGCCACGTTCGACGCCGGCATCTGGACCTATGACTGCGCCGATATCTACACCGGCGTCGAGGAGCTGATCGGAGCGGCGCGGCTGCGTCTGGCCAACGAACGTGGTCTCGATGCCGCCGCCAGGATGAGGGTGCACACCAAGCTCGTGCCAGACCTCGAGCGGCTCGCCGGCATCAGCCGCGATTACATCAGAGGCATAGTCGACCAGTCTCTGCGGCGGCTGAAGACCGAGCGGCTCGACCTCGTGCAGTTCCACTGGTGGGACTATTCAGTGCCTCGCTATGTCGACGCGATGGGTTGGCTCGACGAGCTCCGGCTGGAAGGCAAGGTGCGCAATGTCGGCACCACCAATTTCGATACGCAGCGTCTGGGCGAAATCCTGTCGGCCGGCGTGCCAGTCGTCAGCCAGCAACTGCAATACTCGGTCCTCGACCAGCGTCCGGCGGCGAGCCTCGCCGCGCTCGCCGCGCGCAACGGCGTCAGCTTTCTCTGCTACGGTTCGGTGGCCGGCGGCTTTCTCGGCGACAGATGGCTCGGCGTCGCCGAGCCGGACATGCCGCTCGAAAACCGCTCGCTGGTCAAATACAAGCTGATCATTGACGACTTCGGCGGCTGGGAGCTCTTCCAGGCCCTACTCAGTGTGCTGAAGCGGATCGGCGACCGCCACGGCGTCGACATCGCCACTGTCGCCAGCGCCTGGGTGCTCGAGCAGCCGCAAGTGGCGGCCGTCATCGTCGGCGCCCGGAACCAGGCGCATGCGCTGGCCAATGCGAAGATCATGGATGTCGCGCTCGGGGCCGAGGACCGGGCGGAGATCGGCGCCGTGATCGCCCAGAGCCGGGGTCCCCTCGGCGACGTCTACACGCTGGAGCGTGACCGTCACGGCCGCCACGGCTCGATCATGCACTACAACCTCAACGCGGCCCGGCCATGAGCGCCACCACCGAAAGGCTGTTTTCGCGGGCCAGCACCGAAATCGTCGAGTTGCATCGCTTCTTCGTCGACTGGTTCGTCGCATCGCGCGTCGGCAAGGCCGATTTCAGCCGCTTCGAACGCGTCATGGGCGAAGGCCTGGCCATGGTCACGCCTGACGGCACGGTCCTCGATCGCGATGCGGTCGTCGACCATGTCCGCGCAAGCCGCGCTTCCTGCGACGAAGCCTTCGCCATCTCGATCGAGGACATCCGGCCGGGCTGGCAAACCGGCGACGCGATCGTCGTGCTCTATGTCGAGGCGCAGTTGCGAGGCGGCAAGCATAGCCGCCGTCAGTCGAGTGCGCTCTTCACCACCAATCCATCGGCGCCCAACGGCGTCGAATGGCGACATCTGCATGAAACCTGGCTGCAGATGCCGGAAAGCTGAACAGGCTCCAGGCGTGAAATTTGGTTCGTGTAACTCAATTCGTGTAGCTCAAGGGGAACAACAATGAGAAAGACGATACTCCAACTCACCACCGCGCTCGCTCTCGTGACGATCGCCGGCGCGGCCCATGCCGCCGACTGCAAGATCACGGTCGGCCTCGTCATGGAATTGACCGGACCGGCCGGTGAATACGGCCAGGCCGGCGCGAAATCGGTCGAGATGGCCTTCCGCGACATCAACGACGCCGGCGGCGTTCGCGGCTGCGATCTGGTGACCGACACGCGCGACAGCCAGAGCCAGGGCAACATCGCCGTCGATGCGGCGACCCAGTTGGTTCAGGTCAAGAAGGTGCCGGTGATCATCGGCGGCATCATCTCCTCTGTGTCGATCCCGATCCTGACCTCGGTCACCGCACCGGCCAAGATCGTCCAGGTCTCGCCGGCTTCGTCCTCGCCGACGCTGACCGCGCTCGGGCGCGATGGCAAGACCAATGGCATCTTCTTCCGCACCATCACCTCC
The DNA here is from genome assembly GCF_006440475.1 of Mesorhizobium sp. B2-6-1. Taxonomy (NCBI): domain Bacteria; kingdom Pseudomonadati; phylum Pseudomonadota; class Alphaproteobacteria; order Hyphomicrobiales; family Phyllobacteriaceae; genus Mesorhizobium; species Mesorhizobium sp. B2-6-1. The sequence goes on along the minus strand of NZ_VFUH01000002.1, from coordinate 443,604 downwards.
GATGCGCTGCAAGGCGTGGCCGCCGCGAAATACGCCATCGACAAGGGCTTCAAGAAGCTGTCGATCATCCATGTCAACAATGATTTCGGCGTCAACATGGTGGCCGAATTCTCGCGCGCCTACAAAGCGCTCGGCGGCACCGTCGTCTCCGACACGCCCTACAACGAGAAGCAGTCGAGCTATGCCTCGGAAGTGACGGCGGCCATGGCCGGCGAGCCCGACGGGCTTTATCTCGTCAGCACGCCGGTCGACGGCGCCACCGTCGCCCGCACCTGGATTTCGCAAGGGGGCGTGCAGAAATTCCTGCTCAATGACGGCATGAACAGCCCGGACTTCATCGAGTCCGTCGGCGCCGACTATCTCAAGGAGGCCTATGGCACCTCGTCCGGCACCAGCCCGACCGCCTCCACCGACTACTTCACCAAGAACTACAAGGAGTTTTCGGGCATCGAACCGTCCAATCCTGCGGCCGACCGTTCCTATGATGCCGGCGCCATTGTCGGCCTGGCAATCGCCATCGCCGGCTCAGAGGATCCGGCCAAGATCAAGGACGCCATGTACAAGGCGGTCGATCCGGCTGGCGCGCCGATCTTTGCCGGCAAGGACGAGTTCGCCAAGGCGCTCGGATTGATCAAGGAAGGCAAGCCGATCCGCTACGAAGGTGTCATCGGCCCGGTCGCCTTCGACAAATATGGCGACATCACCGGTCCGTTCCGCCTGTGGAAGATCGTCGACGGCAAGGTAACGACCGACGGTGAAATGACCACCGACGACGTCAATGCCCTGCAGGCGAAGCTCCAATAGGCCGTCACATCAGGCAGCCCGGCATCGATCTCTCGATGCCGGGCTGCTCGCAACCTGCCTTGGCCTTGCGCTCTGAAATTCATGTCGTCCACAACAAGGGCTGCGGGCTTCATTCTCCCGACCCGCGTGACAGCCAGCGCCTGCGTCTTTCGCGCTGTTCGGCGAGCTCGGCCTCGTCCCAGTAGCCGATCAGCACGCCGGGCTCGATCAACGGATCGAAGTGCCGCATCCTGTCGTCGTTTCCCGTCAGCCATTCCTCGGCGGCGGTGATGCGGTTGTTGGGCAGCGCCAGCCAGCGGAACAGCGCCTGCCGCAGTCGTTCGATGTCGGCCGCCGCCGATGCTTCGGTGCCGAGGTCGCGCAGCTCGTCCGGATCACCGTGCAGATCGAAGAACATCGGCGCCAGGCCCTCGCCATGGACCAGTTTGAAGCGGCCGTCGGTGATCATGTAGAGCTTGCAGTCGGCGACCGGCATAGCGAGCTTCAGCCGCGCGGCATCGCCGCCATAATCGTACTCGCTCACCGCGTGCCGCCGCCAGTTCACGTCCTGGCCTGCCAGCAGCGGCAGCAGCGACCGGCCCTCGAGAACATGCGGCTTCGCCTTGCCGCCGAAGAAGTCGAGGAAGGTGGGCGCGAGGTCGATCATCTCCACCAGCGCATCGGACGTCGTGCCGCGCGTCGCGTCGGCCTGCCGGCGCGGATCGCAGACGATCATCGGCACCTTGGCCGCGACGTCGTGGAACAGGTATTTTTCGCCCAGCCAATGGTCGCCGAGATAGTCGCCGTGGTCGGAGGTGAACACGATCATCGTGTTGTCGAACAGGGCGCGCTGCTCCATGAACTCGAACAATCCGCCCAACTGATCGTCGATCTGCCTGATCAGGCCCATATAGCAGGGAACGACCCTTTCGCGGACCTCGTCGCGGGAGAAGTTCCTGGAATAGCGCTCCTGCTGGAAGGCTTCGAAGATCGGGTGAGGCGAGACGCGTTCTGCTTCGCTGCGCACGACCGGCTTTATGTCGGCCTTGCCGTACATGTCGTGATAGGGCGCCGGCACGATGTAGGGCCAGTGCGGCTTGATGTAGGAGAGATGCGCGCACCAGGCTTCGCCCTTTGCCTCGGCCTCCTCGATGAAGCGCATGGCGCGGCGCGTCATGTAGGGCGTTTCCGAATGCTCCTCGGGAATGCGCGCCGGCTTGTCGGCATGGACGAGCAGCCAGCCGTTGAAATTCTCGCCGTTCTCGCCTTCACCGGAATTGGCCCAGTGCTCCCACGGATTGGCGGCATCGAAGCCGTGCTCGCGCAGATATTGGTCGTAGGCCGGGTCGGGATCGTAGGCGGACGACGGATGCAACCCGTCGTCGCGCTCGAACGGTTCGAAGCCGCATTCGGCGACGCGCACGCCTATGATGGACGTCTTGTCGATGCCGAGGCGCTCCATGCCTTCCTCGTCGGCCCTCATATGCGTCTTGCCGATCAGCGCGCAGCGCACGCCGATCTCGCGCAGATGCTCGCCGAGCGTAGGCTCGCCGACCCTGAGCGGCACGCCGTTAAGCGTCGATCCGTGCGAGCGGACATAGCGGCCTGTATAGGCACTCATGCGCGAGGGCCCGCACACGGCCGATTGCACATAGGCGTTGGTGAAGCGCACGCCGCGGCTGGCCAGCCGGTCGATATTCGGCGTGTGCAGGGTCTGGTGTCCGGCGCAGCTCAAATAGTCGAAGCGCAGCTGGTCGCACATGATGAAAAGGACGTTGCGGCGGTCTGTCATTGGTCGTCCGTCATTGTGGTTCGCGCAAGACCGGTGTGCCAGAACGGCCGATGTCCTACAACGATGCCTCAAAATATCATTTTACCCAACCAGATGCCTCATGCACTGTGGGAGCCGGGAGGGTCGAAATCGTGCCGTTCGTCACCATTGGCGGCCTTGCGCTGCACCACCGCTATGTCGAGGCGACCGGCACCGCGCGGCCGGTGATCTTCATCAATTCGCTGGGTACCGATTTGCGCATCTGGGACGATGTCATCTCGCAATTAAGCGGTGACATGCCTCTGCTGGTCTACGACAAGCGCGGCCACGGACTTTCCGATATCGGCAGCGGCATCCGGTCGATCGATGATCATGTCGACGATCTCCTGGGCCTCATCGATCATTTCGATCTCGGCAGGGTCGTGCTGTTCGGCCTGTCGGTCGGTGGCTTGATCGCGCAGCGGCTCTATACCCGTCATCCCAGCTGCGTTGAGGCTCTGATCCTGTCCGACACGGCGCACAAGATCGGCACGGACGAGAGCTGGAATAAGCGTATCGCCACCGTCGAGCGCGATGGGATCGAGGCGATAGCCGACGGTGTGATGGAAGCATGGTTCACGCCCGGCTTCCATGCCGCGCGTGCGGCCGACCTTGCCGGTTGCCGCAATATGCTGACCAGGCAGGCGCTGCCGGGTTACATCGGGACATGCATGGCGGTCCGCGACGCCGACCTCACCGAGGCCGCGCGGCGTATCGCGGTGCCGACACTTTGCATGGTCGGCGACCAGGACGGCTCGACACCGCCCGATCTCGTCCGCTCGCTGGCAGCGCTGATCCCCGGCGCCCGCTTTGAAATCATTCCTAATGCCGGCCATATTCCCTGCATCGAACAGCCGGAGGCGGTGGTCGCGCTGATCCGCGATTTTGTCGCGTCGCCTCCTCCGGGGCAGAAACCTTTGAGCGCGGCTACCCCTTGATCGCCGAGCCGACGATGGAATCGACGAAAAAGCGCTGCAGCAGGACGAAGAGGATGAGCGGCGGCAGCACGGCAAGCGTCGCGCCGGCCATCACCAACCCGGTGTTGACGGCGCCTCTGTTGTAACTCAACAGCCGGCTGAGGCTGATGACGATCGGATAGGCGTCGGCGTTGCCTTGCAGCACGGTCAGCGGCCACAGATAGCTGTTCCAGTGATAGACGAAGGCAAACAGCGCCAATGCCGCGATCGCCGGCGCCACGCTGGGCGCCACGATCTTGAACAGGATCAGCAGTTCGGAGGCGCCGTCCATGCGCGCAGCGTCGATCAGATCGTCAGGCACGCTTGCAATGAACTGGCGCATCAGGAAGATACCGAAGGCATTGGCGAGGTTGGGCACGATGATGCCGGCGAGGCTGGCATTGAGGCCGATCGAGCCGACGAGGCGATAGAGCGGGATCAGCGTCACGATCGGCGGCAGGAACATGGTCGCGATCAGCACCGAGAACAAAAGCGAGCGGCCGGGGAAGTGGTATTTGGCGAAGGCGTAGCCGGCCATCATGCTGGTGATGAGGATACCGGCTGTGGTGATCGAGGCGATGACCAGGGAATTCCACATAGAACGGCCGACATTGACCACGCCCGAAACTTTCCCGTAGGCGTCGAGGCTCGGCGTGTGCGGGATCCACACCGGCGGCACCTGCATGCTCTCGGCCGGAGTCTTGAGACTGGACAGAACCATCCAAACCAGCGGAAAGGCCGACGCCACGGCCACGAGCAGCATGAGCGTGGCCAGCAGCGCCTTGCGGCCGGCGGGGCGTCTGCGCGGCAACCGGCTCGACGATCCCGCGCTCATTCCTGATCCTTCCGGTTGGCAAAGGCGAACAGAGCGCAGACCACGACGATCAGCGACAGCATCAGCATGACGGCCATGGCCGAACCCAGTCCGCCCTGCGCGCGCTCGATGCCGACGCGGCGTATGTGATAGGTCAAGACATTGGTCGAGCCGACCGGCCCGCCCTGCGTGATCAGCGCCACCGGCTCGAACACCTGCACGGCGTTGATGATGGCGATCACCGCGCTGAACAGGAGTGTGCGTCGCAGCAACGGCAAGGTGATGAAGCGGAACTGCTCGAACCGGTTGGCGCCGTCGAGTTTTGCCGCCTCGTAGAGGCTGCCGGAAATCTGGGTCAGCCCCGCAATCGCCAGCACCGTGAAATAGCCGACCTGCTGCCACACATTGAGCAGGACGATCGAGATCAGCGCCGAGCGCGGGGACGACAGAAAGGGCTGCGGGTCGACGCCGATCAGGCCGAGCATCTGATTCAGCGGCCCTTCACCAGGCGAATAGAGTTTCGACCACACCAGCGCCACCGCGATCATCGGTACCATATAGGTGGAAAACAGCACGGTCCGCAGCGCCGTGCCGCCGCCAACATCGTGCTGGTGGACCATCAGCCCGAAGGCGACCGAGAGCGGCAGGATGAGGATGACGGAAAGCGCGGTGTAGATGGAGGTGTTGATCAACGCGCCCTTGAAGTCGCGTCCGACCGATGAGGCGCCGAAAATCTCGCGAAAATTGTCGAAGCCAATGAAGGCCGCATTGGAAAAAGGCGTCTGCGTCGACCAGTCCTGGAAGGATAGCCAGACGGTGAGCAGCATCGGCAACAGGATGAAGATGCCGATCAGCGTCACGGCGGGCGCCAGCATGATGCCCGCCGAGGCACGGTACCTGTTGATCATGGTTCAGTCTACTTGGCGGCGCGCTCCAGGATCGAGGCGGCGTCCGCTTGCGCCGTCGCCTGCGCATCCTTGGCCGAGACCTGGCCATACTGCAACGCCTCCAGCGTCTGCTGCAGGGATTCCGAGAACTCCTGTCCGCCCGGCACGACCGGGAAGGGCTTGGCGTCGGCCAGCACGCTGACATAGCCCGACAGGAATTCCGAGCCGAGCTTGTCCTTGTGGGCCTCGATATCGGAGCTGCGCGAGGGCAGGATGCCCATCGACATCAATATGTCGGACATCGCCGAGGCGCCGTTCTTGCCGGATTTCGGATTGTTGAGCCAGGCCAGGAATTCCCATGCGGCCTTCTGCTCGGCCTCGCCGGCATTGCCGTTGACCACGGTCATCCAGGAATAGGAGATCGAATGCGGCTTGTCGCCGCTCGGGCCGACGGGGATTGGTGCGGTGGCGATATCCGCGAACCTGTCGCCCATGCCTGCCTTCAGCGCGCTTTCCCACCAATTGGCCATGATGATCATGCCGGTCTTGCCGGAGACGAAATTGTCGAGGAAGGGGCCGGTGGTGTTGGCGTCTGCCGTCGCCATGGCCGGCACGCTGGCGCCCGATTTGATGAGATCCTCATAGAGCTGGAAGGTCTGCGCGGCCTGCGGAGTGTCCAGCGCCGGCTTGCCGTCCTTGACCAGGTCGCCGCCATTGGAGACCAGCAGCGAGGCGAAGGGGTGGACGACGCCCGCCGCCCAGGAATTGATCATGCCGAAACCCTGCTGGCCGGCATCCTTGTTGGTCAGCTTCTTCGCCGCCTCCTTGAACGCGTCCCAGGTCTTCGGCGCAGCAGTAATGCCGGCCTGCTTGAACAGTGCCTTGTTGTAGTTCAGCGCGTAGACGTCGATCTCGTTGGGAATGCCGTAGAGCTTGCCGCCGACCGACGCGGCGCTCACCACGCCAGCGGGCCATGCTCCCTTGACCTCTTCGGCGACAGGGTCGGGGGCGGGCGCGACGAGCTTGTCGCGGGCGAGCTCAGGCAACCAGAGATCGTAGATGCCGCCGATCGTGGGACCGTCCGCGCCGCCGCCCTGGGAGCGCAGCGTGGTCAGGAGATCGCCGAAGGGAACGGCGCGCACGGTGACGCTGACATCTGGATTTGTCTTCGCATAGTCCTTGGCCGCCGCTTCCAGCAATGCGACCGTCTCCGGCGACCAATGGGTGAGATAGGAGATGTTGACCGACTGCGCCCAGCCGCTGGCGGGCAGGATGGCCAGGCTCGCGGCCAGAGCCAGTTTCGAAGTCCAGGCAAGAGACATCCTCATCCTCCCTCAGGCTAGCGATCACGATGACGTTATGACAACATGAAGCATTGGCGCAAGGGCCCGATTGCGAAAAAGCTGCGCATGGCGCTGTCCCTGATTTCTCTGCTGTCCGTTCACGTACGAAATTTACGGTGGAAATACAGTTAGCTGTGAAGGAATCATGGTTGATTGGCTTAGCCCAGCCGTTCCCGGAGGGAGTGTCAGACCTCTTGCGGAGGCTGCTATGTCGTTATAATGACTTTCCTGAGGAATGACTCTCCGCGGCGTCGATAGGGCCGCGGGACGCCAAGGACAGATAAAAATGGGAGACTGGCAATGAGCATGCTTTCAATTCACCGACGCGCAGCCCTTGGCCTGATCGGCGGCCTTGCCGCCTGCGCTGGCCTGTTCACCAGCCTGCCGGCGCGGGCCGACAGCACGGTGACGCTGTGGAGCTGGCGCACCGAGGACGAAGCCGCGATGCGCCGCATCTTCGATGCCTTCGAGGCCAAGAACCCAGGCATCAAGGTCAACATCCAGTTCACGCCGGATGCCGACTACCAGAACCGCCTGAGCACGGCGTTGCGTGGCGGGCGCGGGCCCGACATCGCCCAGCTCAAGGCCTATGGCGAATTGCAGCCTTTCGTCGAGGCGGGCTATCTCGACGCGCTCGACGAGAGCGTGCCGGAACTGAAGAGCATGCCGGACGCAGCCCTTGGCGGCGCGCGTGGGCGCTCCGACGGCAAGCTCTACGGCGTGCCCTATTCGGTGCCGATGATGGGCGTCTTCTACAACAAGGATATCTTTGCCGCGCAGGGCATCGAGGTCCCCAAGACCTACAAGGATTTCGTCGCCGCCTGCGACAAGCTGAAGGCGGCCGGCATCACGCCGATCGCCACCGGCGGCGCCAACGGCTCGGCGTGGGAACTGGAGATCGGCGTCGGCGTCATCGGCCCGACCGTCTACGGCCCCGGCTTTTACGACGAGATGATGACCGGCAAGGCGACCTTCGAGGATCCGCGCTATGTCGCGGCGCTGAAGCGCTTCGCCGAGCTGAAGCCTTATTTCCCCGACGGCTTCGCCGGGATCGACTACACCACCGCCACCCAGCAGTTCATTGGTGGCAAGGCCGCGATGTTTCTTGGCGGTTCGTTCGAGAATGGCAGCTTCAAATCGCAGAACCCGAAGCTGAAATTCTCGATCTTCCCGTTCCCCGCCGACGATGCGGGGGCAAAGCTCTACACCTCGGCCTTCTCGGACGGCTCCTACGGCCTCGTCTCCGAAAGCGCGAACAAGGAAGCCGCGATCAAGGTGCTGGACTTCATGGCCTCGGCCGAATTCGCGCAAATGTTCGCCGACGAACTCGGCTGGCCGCCGGCCCGCACCGATGTCACGGTGAAGGACCCGGTATTGGCCGAGATGATGGAGATGTCGAAGAACTCGACGCCCTACCTGACGCTGGTCGGCTTCCGCTGGCAGTCGCCGACCGCCTCTTCCGTCCTGCAAGCGGAGATCATCGACATGGTCGAAGGCAACATCGCACCGGAGAAGCTGGCGGCCGACATGCAGGCCGCCGTCGCCACCTGGTTCAAGCCGAAGCAGTAAGGAGCCGGGCCGGCCGCAATGCGGCCGGCCTCCCACCGGGCAAGCCACGCATGATCGATCGTCGCCGCAAAAGCAGCCTGAAGCGAACGCAGCAGCGCATGGCCGTGCTTTTCATCCTGCCGGCGCTGGCCGTCTACGCCCTGTTCGTCCTCTATCCCTTGGCGATGTCGCTGTGGGGCAGCTTCTTCATCTGGAAGGGGCTGCGCATCACCGAGTTCGCCGGCCTGTCGAATTTTTCGCGCCTGTTCGTTTTCCCCAGTAGCGCCAGGCTCTACGGCGCGCTCTGGCACAACACCGCCTGGTTCTTCGGCATCATGGTCTTCCAGAACGGCATCGGACTGCTGTTCGCCTGGCTGCTGTTCCTGCGTGATCGAGGTGCGGCCTTCTTCCAGTCGGTTTTTTTCTTCCCCGCGGTGCTGAGCCCGGTCATCGTCGGTGCGCTGTGGCGCCTGCTCCTGGCGCCGGGCGGCGTGGTCGAATGGGCGCTGAACGGGCTTGGCCTGCACCAGGGCAGCCTGACCGTGCTTGGCAACAGCCACACCGCGCTGGCCATGCTGGTCGCCGTCGACGCCTGGAACTGGATGGGCCTGCCGGTGCTGATCTACACGGCGGGCCTGCGGCAGATTTCGGGCCAGATCTTCGAGGCGGCGAAACTCGACGGCGCCGGCAATGCGCGCATGCTGTTCTCCGTCGCGCTGCCCTTGCTGATGCCGGCGCTGGGCACGCTGACGACTTTGTCCTTCATCAACACCTTCAACCAGTTCGACATCGTCTATGTGATGCAAGGCGTACAGGGCAATCCGAGCTATTCGACCGACACGCTGGTGACCTATTTCTACAGGCTGGCCTTCGGCGCGGAGGGCGCCGTCGGCATCACCGATATCGGGCTTGCTTTGGCGTTGGGCACCATGCTGTTCCTCATCCTCAGCGTCGGCACGCTGTTGATGCTGCGCTTCTTCGACCGCCGCACGGTGCAGCTATGAGCGCGCTGGCCATCTCAGGCAGTCCCCTGATCTCGCGCCGGCTTTCGCGGCTGCCCGGTTGGACGGTGCTTGCCGTATGGACGGCGGCCGTGCTGCTGCCGCTCTACATCCTCGTCGTCTCCTGCTTCAAGTCGACGGCCGAAATCTACGACAACCGGCTCGGCCTGCCGACAAGCTGGGCCTTCGACAATTTCGTCAACGCGTGGACACGTGCCGACCTCGGCCACAATTTCATCAACAGCCTGATCGTCACCGCCGGGACGGTCATCCTCACCATCGTCGTCTCGGCCATGGCCGCCTATCCGCTCAGCCGTTACCGGCTGGGCTGGAACGCCATCATGCTCGGCCTGTTCCTGTCCGGCATCATGCTGCCGATAAGGCTCGCCTCGGTCGAGCTGTTCACGCTGATGCGCAATCTCGGCCTGCTGGATTCCCTGACCGGACTGATCCTCGTCTATTCGGCGATCCGCATTCCCTTCGCCGTCTTCATCTTCGCCAATTTCATGCGCGTTCTGCCCTCCGAACTCGACGAGGCGGCACGCATGGACGGCGCCGGCGAGGTCCGCATCCTGTTCCAGGTCATCCTGCCGATGGTGAAGCCCGCGGTGTCGATCGTCGCCATCTTCACGGCAATCGCCGTGTGGAACGACTTCTTCTTCCCGCTGATCTTCATCTTCGACGACCGCTACAAGACCGTGCCGCTGGCCATCAGCGTCTTCGTCGGCCAGTACCGCACCGATTGGGGCCTGGTGTTCGCCTCGCTGGCGATCTCCATGGCGCCGATCCTGATCATGTATTGTCTGCTCGCCCGCCAGATTCGAGAGGGCGTAGGCGCTGGGGGAGGCATGAAATGATCGAGGACAGGATCTATGACGCCAAATCCATCCTGGTCGTCGGTGCGCATGCCTTCGATGCCGAGGTGATCGCCGGACCGCTGGCGGCGGCCGCCGTAATGAGGGGCGCCACGGTGACGTTCCTGCACCTGAGCATGGGCGAGCAGGGCCATCCGTGCCTGATCCCCGAGCATTATTGCGCCCAGAAGGAAGAGGAAGCGGGCAGGGCCGCCGCTCGCCTCGGCGTCGCCATGCGCAATCTAGGCCTGCATGACGCCTTCCTGCCTTCCGATGACGAGACGGCGCTGAAACTGTGCGATGTCATTCGCGAGCTGAAGCCGGAAGTGGTCATAACCCATTGGCACGGCAGCTGGCACAAGGACCATCGCGCCGCAGCCAAGCTGACGCAGACCGGCATCTTCTTCGCCGCCCTTCCGACTGTTGCGCGCGACCATGCCGCCTTTACGCCGGGCTTGCTGCTGTTCGGCGAGAACTGGGAGGACGATGACGGTTTCCGCCCCGAGCACCTGGTCGACGTCAGCGACGGCTTCGAGGCGTGGAGCGAGGCGGTGCATGAATACGAGCTGGCGCGGGGCCTGAGCAGCTTCCCCTATGTCGATTACTACAGCGCGCTCTACCGTCTGCGCGGCTGCCTGCGCGGCACGCGCCATGCGCAGGCCTTCGCGGCGGCCTCGCATTCCTGGAACGCCGGCAGCGGTCTGTTCGCGCCACCGGCTGCCGGAGGGCGCCGATGACGCGGGTTCTGGCCATCGATCTCGGCGGCACCAATCTGCGCGCCGCCGTCCAGTCCGGCAATGTCAGCGCGCTGGAGAGGCCGAGCCGCGAACCGGCGCCGGCAAGCCTTGATGCCTTCGTCGCCCGCATCACGGCGCTTTGCGCCGAGGCCGGCGCGGTCAAGGCGTTGGGCCTGGCGGTGCCAGGTCTCGTCGAGGGGTCGGTCTGCCGCTGGATCCCGAATCTCCCTTGGCTCGACGGTGTCGACATCGCGGCGCTGTTCCCGCAGTTGCGCGTCGCCGTTGGCAACGACGCGCAGATCGCCCTGCTGGCGGAAGCCGTTGAAGGCAGCGCGAAGGGCATGTCGGATGCGATCCTGCTGGCAATCGGCACGGGCATAGGCTCGGCGGTGCTCGCCAACCACCGCATCGTCGCCGGCACGCATGGCGGCGCCTGCTCGTTCGGCTGGGCCTGCGCCGACATCCAGGACCATGGCGAGGAGCGCAGCGGCTGGCTGGAGCGCGTTGCATCGGGCCGTGCGCTTGACGCGCTTGCCGGTCAGGTCGGCCTTGCCAGCGGCCGCCAGCTGATCGCGGCTGCCCAGGCGGGCGAACTCGCGGCACAGACCCTGCTCGAGCTGCCGGCGCGCCGGCTGGGCACCGCGCTTGCCGGCGCCGTCGCGCTGCTCGACCCCCAGGTGATCCTGGTTTCCGGCGGCCTTGCCGATGCGCTTGACGTCATCGGACCGCCGCTGCTTGCCGCGCTGCGGCGCCAACTGCCGCCGCATCTGCGCGGCATTTCTCTCAAGGCTGGCGCGTTCGGCCCCGGCGCCGGCCTGGTCGGTGCGGCAGTGGCCGGACAGGCCGGAAGCGGGTGGAGACAGATCCGATGAGTGAAGCCAGTTTTCAGCAGCCGGATCGCAGAAGGCCCGAGCCGCTCTGGTATCAGGTCGAGGAGGCCATCCGCGCCATCGTCAAGAGCGGCGAATGGGCGACGGGCGACCAGATCCCGGCCGAAGACCGGCTGGGCGCGCTTTTCGGGGTCAGCCGCATCACGCTGCGCCACGCTTTGCGCAATCTGGAGGAAAGCGGATTGCTGCGCCGCGAACACGGACGCGGCACCTTCGTGCGCTCCACCACGCTCGTCGCCGGCACCCGCGAACTGACGAGCTTCACCCAGGAGATGGGCAACATCGGCGTCGTTGCCGGCTCGCGCCTGCTCGATTGCAGCCTCACCATCGCCAATGCGGCGGCGGCCGGCGCGCTGGAGATTGAGGAGGGTGACCCGGTGGTGCGCATCCGGCGGCTGCGGCTCGGCAACAACGAACCGATCGGCATCCAGACGGCGCAGCTCTCAGCCGCACGTGTGCCGGGCTTCCTCGACGCCGGCCTGCTGCAGGGATCGCTGTACGAGGCGCTGGAGCGCCACTACGGCATCGTGCCGGTGGCGGCGCGCGAGAATTATCGCGTCGGCGCGGTTGGCGCGGCGGATGCCGAGCTGCTCGATCTGCCGGTCGGCAGTCCGGCTTTCGTGGTCGAGCGTATCGCCACCGACGAGCGCGGTCCGTTCGAGTTCACCGTCTCCATCATGCGCGGCGACCGCTACGAGATACGCTCGACGCTGCGCGCCGGGCGCGTCCCGTCAAATCCGCGAAGCTGATCCATCATCACCCAAGCAGACACTTAACAGGAGTACCCACGTGTCCGACCTCTACATTCACCGTCTCGCCGCCCTCATCGACCAGGCAGCGAAAACCAATGAAGCGGCCTTTGGCCAGGCAGCCAGCCGCTTTGCCGACTCGCTTGAAGGCGGCGGTCTGATCCATCTCTACGGTTCAGGCCATTCGGTGCTGCCGGTGCAGGAAGTGTTTCCGCGTTACGGCAGCTATGTCGGTTTCAACCCGCTGACGGACCCGCGCGTGATGTGGCACAATGTGCTCGGCGCCGGCGGCGTGCGTGAGCTGCTGTGGCTGGAGCGCACCGAGAAATACGCCGAAAAATTCCTGGATCATCAGCCGCTCAACAAGGGTGACTCCATCATCATCTTCGGCCACAGCGGCCGCAACTCTTCCGGCATCGATACGGCGCTCTATGCCAGGAAGCGCGGCATCTTCGTCGTTGCGGTCACCAGCAAGAACAATCTCGACAAGCCCGCGACGCACTCCTCCGGCAAGCGACTGGCCGACGCGGCCGATCTCGTCATCGACACCTGCTCGCCGATAGAGGATGCGATCGTGCCGGTCGAGGGCTGGAGCCGTCCGGTCTCCGGCTCTTCGACGGTGCTCGCCATGATCCTGGCGCATGAGCTGATCGCGCGCACCGCCGAGCAGCTCGCCAAGCGCGGCATCGAACTGCCGGTCTTCGCCTCGCCGACGATCGCGGGCGTGACCCTGCACGACACCGATGTCATCTACGGCGTCTACCGCGAACGCATGCTGGAAGCACAGAAAAAGCACCTGCCGGCCTTCCAGGCGACGATGCGGGGCGAATGATGTTCGGGGCGGGAGGCGTCGCGGACGCCTCCCGCCATGGATGCGCCCAATACGAACTTATCATCGTCGATGCAAGACCGGGCCTATCCCATTGGCTTCCTTCCGAAGCTTCAGTGTCGCTTTGAAAGCGTCAATAAATAATTTGACGCGCGTAATGACTCCGCGATCTATTGGGAACCGTTAAAACTTGACTGGACAAGTTCGGTCGAGCATTGCTGCTTCCAGGCAACGGCCGCGTGACTCGTGTCGGCCGGGGCGGCGGGCGAGGGCAAGGGACCCTGAATATCGATGGCGGAAAAGACGCACCGCACGATGGATGACTTCGCCCGGGCGTGCGGCGTGTCACGGCCGACCCTGTCGAAATATTTCGATGATCCGGCGAGCGTCAAGCCGGCGACGCGCACCCGCATCGAGGCCGCGCTTCGCTCCTCGGATTATCAGCCGAACCTCTTCGCCCGTAATCTCAACCGCAAGCGCACCCGCAATGTCGGCATCGTCGTGCCGGCGATTACCGATCCGTTCTATGCCGAGATGGTCAGCCGCATTGAGCTGCGCTGCCGCGACGAAGGTTTTTGGCCGATCGTCATCTCCTCGCACGGTTCGCCCAGGCTTGAGTCGGAATCGGTCAAGACGCTCACCTCGCTGAAGGTGGCCGGCGCCATCGTGGCCCCGCTGGGATCGGTCTCCGAGCCAGGCGTCTTCGAACGGATGGGCAAAGACATCCCGATCGTCTATTTCGACACCTATATCGAGGGTGACACGCCCTTCGTCGGCAACGACAACCACCAGAGCACGTCGATCATGGTCGATTATCTCTGCCGGTCCGGCGAGCCGCCGGTGTATGTCGACATCCCGCACGTCAACCACAATTCGGGCGAGCGACTGCATAGCTATATCGAGACGATGCGGGCCGCCGGCCTTGAGTCTGTCGTCATCAACGCGGCGCGCGACTACACCTGGGACTTCGAGCGGATCGGCCATGAATGGATGGAAAGGACGCTCGACAAGGGAGGCCTGCCTGGTCGCACGATCCTGTGCGCCAATGACCGGCTCGCCTTCGGCATCATGTCGGCCGCTTTCACGCGCGGGCTGAAGATCGGCCGCAAGCCCGATTGCGATTTCCGTGTCGCCGCCCATGACGACCACCCGTTGAGCCGCTACACCTGTCCGCCGCTCACCACCATGGCGCAGGACTTCGCCGCAATGGCCGGCCGCAGCGTCGAGATCCTGCTGGCCTTGCTCGACGAGGCCCGCCCGCCCGCGCATGACCTCGTGCGAAACGTCAAGCTCGGCGCGACCCTGGTGATGCGTCAATCGGCCTGAGCGCGCGTCTGCAATTGGAGCCAGGCCGCGGCCTCGCTCATCGCTTGCCGCGCGGCGAGAATGTAGGGGCCCATCGAGACGAAGCCGTGGATCTGGCCCGGCCAGTGCCGCAGGACCAGCGGCACCCCTTCAGCAAGCAGGCGTTCGCCATAGGCGGTCCCTTCGTCGGCCAGGATATCGTGACCGGCGGTCAGGACAAACGCCGGCGCCGCGCCTGCAAGGCTCGATGCCAGCAGCGGCGAAACGCGCCAATCCTTGATGTCGTCCGGGGTGCGCACATAGTGGTCGCGGAACCAGGCCATGGTGGCGGCGGTCAGTCCAAACCCGTTGCCGAAACGGCGGTAGCTGTCCGCCGTCTGGCGGGCATCGGTGTTGGGATAGATCAGGATCTGTGCGGCAAGCGGCGGTGCTTGCCCGTCGCGGGCGAGCAGTGCCAGCACGGCGGCAAGGTTTCCGCCGGCACTGTCGCCGGCAACGGCGATACGGGCAGGATCGATGCCGAGATCCCCGGCGTCTTGCGCGATGAAGCGGAGCGCTGCCGCGCAGTCTTCGAGCCCGGCGGGGAATTTGTGCTCTGGTGCCAGTCGATAATCGGGGCAGACGACGAGGGCATTGGCCAGATTGGCCAGCCAGCGGCAGATCTCGTCATGCGAATCGAGATTGCCGATGACCCAGCCGCCGCCATGCAGATAGAGCACGGCGCGCGCGCCGGTTCGCGGTGCGCCGATGCCGCGATGGATGCGGATCGGAACCGGGCCGTTCGGTCCGTCGATCTGCCGCTGCGACGTCGCCGCGACCGGCTCATGTTCGCCCTGCTGCGCCGGGAACGAAGCATTGTAGGCGGCCCGCGCCGCCGCCACGCTGCCGTTCTCGAACGGCGCACCGCCGGCCGCGCGGCCGATTTCCAGGGCACGCAGAGCATCAGGATCGAGCGTCATCGCAATCTCCGTCATGATTGCATCTAGGCGAGCAGGCCGCGCGCCTCGTCCTCCGAGAGCAGGGCCGGCTGGACGACGTCGCCAGCAATGGCGACCGGGCTTTTCATTTCGCCGGAGCGCAGGATCGCCTCCATGATCTCCAGCACATGCAGCGCCAGAGTGCCGGAAGCGCGGGGCGTGGCACCTGTCGCGAGCGAACGCACGAGGTCGGCGACGCCGAGCATGCGATAATTGGCGCGGTCGGGCGCGGCATAGGGCCAGTTGCGGGCGCCGTAGAGTTCGCCCTCGCTGGGGAAATCCTTCCACTCGGCGCCGCGCTCGGACAAGGACACGGTGCCGCCGAACGTGTCGGGGTCGGGCAGGCGCAGCGAGCCCTCCGTGCCATGCAGTTCGATCGGATGGTTGGAGTGCTTGAAGACGTCCCATGAGGCGCCGAAGGTGACTGTCGCGCCTGACCGGAATTCGAGCAGCGACAGCACGTTGGTCGGCGTGCCGACCTTGAAGGTCGTGTTCTTGAACGGTCCCTCGGCTGATATCAGCCGCTCCTGGTGGCCCAGCGTCGCCATTGCCATGACGCGTTGGACGGGACCGAGCAAATTGACCAGCATGGTCAGATAGTAGGGGCCCATGTCGAACACCGGGCCGCCGCCCGGCTGGTAGTAGAATTGCGGGTTGGGGTGCCAGTGCTCCATGCCGCGGCCCATCATGAAGGCGGTGCCGGTCACGGCGCGGCCGATGGCGCCATCGTCCATCAGGCGGCGCGCCCGCCGGCCGGCGGCGCCGAGGAAAGTGTCGGGGGCCGAGCCGAGCAGCAGCCCCCGCTTGGCCGCCTCCGACACCAGGCGGCGCCCGTCGCTGGCCGAGGTCGCCAGCGGCTTTTCGGTAAACACATGCTTGCCCGCCGAAAGCGCCGAAAACGAGACGTCGAAATGTGCCGCCGGGATGGTAAGGTTGAGGACGAGATCGATCTCGGGATCGGCCAGCATCGCATCGACGCCGAGCGCACGGATGCCATATTCCTTGGCGCGCAAGGTAGCCATGTCGGCCGAGATGTCGGCGCAGGCGCGCAGCTCGATGCCGCCGAAAAGCGCGGCATTGCGCAGGTAGGTCATCGAGATGTTGCCGCATCCGACGACGCCGATCCCAAGCTTCGTCTTCGATTGTCCGTGCATTTTCTTGTCGTTCCTCCGATGCGGCCACGCTCTGCCCGATCCGTTGCCCGCCAATGGATCATCCCTCGCAGCCGCTATACAACATATTGAATATTGACGCGCGTAAAATTTTTATAGACCATGCGAAACCCAGGGGCGCCAAGGAAACCCAGGGCGGCGTCAAGGAATGAACGACATGACGAAGACGAAGCTCAAGATCGGCTGCCAGACCTTCACCTGGGAGATGCTCGGCAAGGCCTGGACCGGCGGCCCCGACGATCTCCTGAAGGCGATCGCCGACGGCGGCTATGCCGGCATCGAGATCACCGACACCATGATCGGCCGCTATGCAGGCAAGCCGACGGAGTTCGCCGCGGCGCTGGGGTCATCCGGCCTGACGCTGGTCTCCTTCGCCTTCGGTTCGAAAAGCGGCTTCACGCTGAAGGACGAGATCGGCGCCGATCTCGAAACCGCGAGGCGCTGGATCGATTTCGCTGCCGCGTTCCCAGGTGCGCTTGTCTCGATGGGCTCGGCGACCGTCGTCTCCAACGGCTCGCGCGACGACAAATTCGCTATCGCCGCGGAGGTCTACAACAGGGCCGGCGAGCTCGGGCGAAAGGCCGGCGTCCAGGTCGCAGTGCATCCGAGTTCGCACCACAACACGCTGCTGTTCGACCGCGCCGACTACGACGCGATCTTTGCCTTGCTCGAACCCGACCTGGTCGGCTGGGTGCCCGATACCGGCCACATATTGCGCGGCCACAAGGACATGGTCGATACGCTTACCACCTACCGCGACCGCATCCGCTACATCCATCTGAAGGACGTCGACGCCAAGGGCGATTGGGCGATGCTGGGTAAAGGCGTCTGCGACACGCCTGAAGTGATCGAGATCGTCGGTGCGGCGCCGCGCTTCAACGGCTGGCTGGTGCTTGAAGAAGAATCCGACACGGCCGCGGCCGATCCTGCCGGCGCGGTCAAGACCAACCGCCAGACGATGCGCGGCTACGGGGCCTGAGACGATGATCGGGAAACAGGACAGGCGCCTCAGGGTCGGCGTGCTCGGCTGCGGCCCCATCGCGCAGTTCGCGCATCTGGAATCCTGTGCAAAGGCCAGCAATGCCGACCTCTACGCCATTTGCGACGCCGCACCCGACCTGCTCGCTCGCATGGGCGCCACCTACGAGCCGCGGAAGATGTATGCCGACTATGACGAGATGCTCGCCGATCCGGAGCTGGAAGCGGTCATCGTCGCCACCTCGGACGCCTATCACGTGCCGATGTCGATCAAGGCGCTCGACGCCGGCAAGCATGTGCTGTGCGAAAAGCCGATCGGAACTTCGGTCGAGGAAGGCGAGGCGCTGGCGGCGGCGGTGAAACGCTCCGGCAGGATCCTGCAGGTCGGCCACATGAAACGCTTCGATCCGGCGCTGGAGGCGGCGCGCGACTTCGTGCGCGACGAAATGGGCGAGGTGCTGGCGCTGAAGGCCTGGTATTGCGATTCCACCCACCGCTACACCAATACGGATGCGGTGCAGCCGCTGCCTGTCACCAGCAAGCTGGCGAAGAAACCGTCCGGCAATCCGAAGGCGGATCTCCGGCAGTATTTCATGCTGGCGCACGGCTCGCATCTGGCCGATACGGCCCGCTTCCTCTGCGGCGAGATCACGGCCGTACGCGCCCGTCTCAACGAACGCTTCGGCGCCTATTGCTGGTTCGTCGAGACCGAGTTCGCCAGCGGCGCGCTCGGCCATCTCGATCTCACCGTCGCCGTACGCATGGACTGGCACGAGGGTTTCCAGCTCTATGGCGAGAACGGCTCCGTCATCGCCAAGACGTTCAATCCCTGGTACTTCCGCGCCAGCGAGGTCGATATCTTCCATGAGAAGGACGCGACCTCGCGAAAACCGCTCGGCGCCGACGGCCATTTCTTCCGCCGCCAGCTGGAAGGTCTCGCCGACACGGTGCTGAACGGCGCGCCGATGCGCGGTGCCAATGTCGAGGACGGCATTGCCTCGATCCGCGCCATGGTCGCCATTGCCCGCTCCGTCGAGACCGGCGAGCGGATCGAGCTCGCTTCGGCCTCGGGTGCGGTCTGATGCGTCTCGGCATCTTCGCCAAGACCTTTGCGGGCACCGAGCCGGCTGTTGTGCTGGAAGCAGTGCGGCAGGCGGGCTATGAGACGACGCAATTCAATCTCGCTTGCGCCGGCCTGCCGTCGATGCCCGATGCGGTGCCGGACGCAGCCATTTCGGCCATTCGCGCCGCCGCCCGATCAACAGGCGTATCGCTCGCCGCCCTGTCGGGCACCTACAACATGGCGCATCCAGACAACGCGGTGCGCGATGATGGTCTTCGCCGCCTTGCCGTCGTCATCGATACAGCCGCCGCCCTCGACATTCCGCTGGTCACGCTCTGCACCGGCTCGCGCAATGCAGCCGACCAATGGGCCTATCATCCCGACAACGCCACACCGGCCGCCTGGTCCGACATGGCCACTGAGATGGAAAAGGCGCTGGCGCTGGCCGAAGGCGCAGGCGTCGATCTCGGCATCGAGCCCGAACAGGCCAACATCGTCACCTCGGCGAAGGATGCCACCCGCTTGATCGCCGACATGGGCTCGAAGCATCTGAAGATCGTGCTCGATCCGGCGAACCTGTTCGAGCATACGACGCCGGAGGAGGCGCGCGCCATCGTCGCGGCGGCGATCGACGAGGCCGCCGCCCATATAGCCATGGCGCATGCCAAGGACAGGCATAGCGACGGCCGCTTTGCCACAACAGGGGAGGGCATTGTCGATTTTCCGGATTTCGTCGCGCGGCTGAACACTGTGAAATTCGATGGCCCGCTTGTCACGCACGGACTGTCGGCCGACGAAGCTCCCGCCGTTGCCGCCTTTCTGCGCCGCCTGCTCCGATGAGCGTCGCACCGACGACCATGCTTCGCGACGATGCGGCGCTTCGTGTCTTCGACACGGAGCAAGGCAGGCTTCCCGTCGTCTTCCAGCACGGTCTCGGCGGTGACGCCGCCCAGGTGGCGCAGAGTTTTCCCGACGGCCCGTCGCGACGCCGGCTCACCGTCGAATGCCGGGCGCAAGGCGGCTCCGGTGCCGGCCATAAGCGCCCCTTTTCGATCGCCATGTTCGCCGACGACGTGCTGGCCGCCGCCGATGCGGCCGGCATCGAACGCTTCGTCGCCGGCGGCATCTCGATGGGTGCGGCGATCGCGCTGCGCCTGGCCGTCCGGCATCCCGAGCGCGTCACCGGCCTGGTGCTGGTCCGGCCTGCCTGGGCCTTCGACGCGGCCCCTGAAAACATGCGTCCCTATGCGGAAGTGGCCGAGCTCATCCGAAACCGTCCGCCGAACGAGGCGCGCGCCGTCTTTGCCGCTTCGGCCACGGCCGCCCGGTTCCGCGCCGAGGCACCCGACAATCTGGCTTCCCTTCTCGGTTTCTTCGAGCGCGACAATGCAGCGGACTTCGCCGAAATGATGCAGGCAATCGCCGGCGATGGGCCCGGCGTTTCGCGGGCCGCCTCTGCGCTCTCAATCCCCACACTCGTCGTCGGAAGCGGCGTCGACCTCGTCCATCCCTTGGCGACTGCCCGCGAACTGGTGAAGACAATCCTCAACGCGATCTTCACCGAGGTGACACCGAAGGCCACCGACAGGGATCGCCACTTCGCCGAAATCCGTGCCGCGATCGGCGGCTTTCTCGATAAAAATTTCAACAACCAGGACCAGTCATGATCTCGAAACCCCTGTCAGGCCCGGCCGCTATCGCCGCATTGCCGCGCGATCGTCTGATCGCTGAATTCTCGTCTTGGTCTGCCAATCTCGCCAATTTCGAGAGCGACTTGAAGCGCATCGAACCCTATGTCGACCTTCACCACATCGATGTCGCTGACGGCCACTTCGCGCCGTCCTTCCTGTTCTTCCCCGATCTGGTCGCCCGTATTGCCAAACTGACGGCCAAGCCCATCCATGTCCATCTGATGGTCGACGGGACAATCATCGAGGAACAGACGCGCCAATTCATCGAGGCCGGCGCCGACATGATCAGCGCCCATGCCGAGAATGGCGAAGCAGGATTGCGCGCTGTGCGGCTGGCGCGCGAACTTGGCGCCGAAGCCGGCGTCGTGCTGCGGCTGGAAACGCCGGTCGAAGCGGTGAGGCCCTTCGTGTCCGAAGTCGCGTTCGTCACGCTTCTGGGAACCGCGATCGGCGTCAAGGGGCAAGGCCTTTCGGAGAAAGCCTGCGACAGGTTGGTTGAGGCCCGCGCCATCCTGCGCAAGACCGGACGCGAGGCGGACGTGGTTCTTGCCGCCGACGGCGGCATCCGCCATGAGACCGTGCCGCTGCTGCGTGCCGCGGGTGCCGAGACCGTGGTTCTTGGTTCGCTCGCCTTCGGTGACAAGGATCTGGCCGGCCGCATCGGCTGGCTGCACGGGCTGAAAGTCGCGGCATGAGCAACGAGGCCGCTCTCGCGATCGATCTGGGCGGCACCGAGCTTCGTGCCGCCCTGGTCGACCGTGATGGCAAGATACTGGCATTCGCGGCGGTGCCGACGCAGGCGCAGGCCGGTCCCGAAGTGGTGATCGGCCAGATCGAGGCTCTCGCCGCGACCATCCATGCCGAGGCGCCGGCGCTCGCCATCCTTGGCGTCGGCGTCGGCGCGCCGGGACCGCTCGATCCGCTGGCCGGCATCGCCGTCGGGCCGCCGACGCTTGCCGGCTGGCTGGACGTGCCGCTCGCCGACATTCTCGAGCGGCGGCTCGGCCTGCCGGTGCGGCTGGAGAACGACGCCAATGCGGCAGCGCTCGGCGAGTGGCGCTTCGGCGCCGGCCACGGCGCCCGTTCGCTCGTCTTCGTCACCGTCTCGACCGGCATCGGCGGCGGCGTCGTCGTCGACGGGCGCATCCTGCATGGCCGCCGGGGTCTTGCGGCCGAGATCGGCCATATGACCATCACCAATGAAGGCGAGCGCTGCATATGCGGTGTCGTCGGCTGTTTCGAGGCCATCGCCTCGGGCACCGCGCTCGGCCGCCGCGCCAATGCCGCGACGTCGGCCTTCGACGGCTCGACGCTGCGCCGCCTCTCGGCTAATGCCGAGGTGACGGGCCGCCATGTCGTCGATGCGGCGCGGCTGCAGGACGATCTCGCCCTGGCCCTGCTCGAGGAGGAAGCGCGCTGGCTGGGCGTCGGCTTCACCAACCTCCTGCATCTCTATTCGCCCGACGTGCTGGTCGTCGGCGGCGGCATCGCCAATGGCCTCGATCTGATGGCTCCGGCAATAGAGGCGACCATCCGCCAGCGCGCCATGCGCGCCTATCGCGACGTGCCGGTGGTTCAGGCCCAGCTCGGCCGCCACGCCGGGCTGGTCGGCGCGGCAAGCCTTGTCCTGTTCGACGACGGCACGGCCCGCCTGCCTGTCGAAGGGCCGAACAGATATCCCGGACATGGGGAGGGACACTGATGGCCGGGCTGCGCGGCGTGCGCAAGTCCTGCCGCCTCACACGGTGAACACACGAAAAATGGCCGGAGGCAGCAATGCCTCCGGCCATTTGCTATCGCTATGCGGCCGCTGCGATTACTCGGCTGGAACGATGTCCGCCGGCAGGCTGTCGTCGGCCGTTCCCGCCAGCGCCCTGGCCAGCTTGGCCTCGTCGAGCTCGCCTTCCCAGCGCGCCACCACCAGCGTCGCCACCGCATTGCCGACGAAGTTGGTCAGCGCCCGGCATTCCGACATGAAGCGATCGACGCCGAGGATAAGCGCCATGCCGGCGACAGGCACGGCCGGCACCACCGAAAGCGTGGCGGCAAGGGTGATGAAGCCGGCGCCGGTGATGCCGGCCGCCCCCTTGGAGGAAAGCATCGCCACCAGGAGCAGCAGGATCTGGTCGCCGAAGGAGAGGTGGATGTTCGTCGCCTGCGCGATGAACAGCGCGGCCAGCGTCATATAGATGTTGGTGCCGTCGAGGTTGAAGGAATAGCCGGTCGGGATGACCAGGCCGACCACCGAGCGCTTCGCGCCGGCCTTCTCCATTTTCTCCATCAGCGAGGGCAGTGCCGCTTCCGAAGACGAGGTGCCCAGCACCAGAAGCAGCTCCTCCTTGATGTAGCGGATCAGCGACAGGATGGAGAAGCCGTTGTAGCGGCAGACGGCGCCCAGCACGATAAACACGAACAGGAAAGCGGTCATGTAGAAGGTGCCGACCAGCATGGCGAGGTTGATGACCGAGCCGATGCCGTATTTGCCGATGGTGAAGGCCATGGCGCCGAAGGCGCCGATGGGGGCTGCCTTCATCAGCACGCTGACCAGCTTGAACATCGGCGCCATCAGCGCCTGCAGGAAATTGAGCACCGGCGCGCCCTTGTCGCCGACCAGCGCCAGCGCAATGCCGAACAGCACTGAAAAGAACAGCACCTGCAATATGTCGCCGTCGGCGAAGGCGCCGACGATGGTCGTCGGGATGATGTTCATCAGGAAGCCGGTGACCGACTGGTCGTGCGCCTTGGCGGCGTAGCTGTTGACGGTCGCGGCGTCGAGCGTCGCCGGGTCGATGTTGAAGCCGGCGCCGGGCTGCACAACATTGGCCACGATCAGGCCGATGATGAGCGCCAGCGTCGAGAAGGTGAGGAAGTAGAGCATCGCCTTGCCGGCGACGCGCCCGACCTTCTGCAGGTCGCTCATGCCGGCGATGCCGGTGGCGACGGTCAGGAAGATAACCGGGGCGATGATCATCTTGACCAGCTTGATGAAGGCGTCGCCAAGCGGCTTCATGCTCTCGCCGAGCGACGGATAGAAATGGCCGAGCAGGATGCCGACGGTGATCGCCACCAGCACCTGCACGTAGAGTTGGGCGTAGAGCGGCTTGCGCTGCGCGGCGGGCGCGCGTGATTGGTCTGCCATGTGCATCTGCTATCTCCCTGGCCGGAGGGAACGGCACGCGCCGCTCCGCAAGACTTCTCCCATCGCGGCGCTCCGGTCGCTCGCCGCTGTCGGGAGTTTTGCAAGCGCCGTGCCAGATCGAGAAAAGGCCGGAACCCTGGATTTCTGGCAGTTTTGTCCCCGCTTCGATGGAGGCCTGTGCGGATTTCCGCACTCACCCTTGTTTGCCTGGGCGGAGTTTCGCATTACAGTGGCTGCTGAACAGCGAACGGTGGAGAGGGCAGACGCCGCAGGCAGACACCGATAGCGCATCCCCGGAGTTCGCCGGCCGCGACCTGCTGCGCGAAGCGATGGCCAGGCTGCGTGACGGCCGCTGGCTCATTCTCCTGATCGGCCTGGCAATGCTGGCGGGGGCGGTCGCGATTGCCGGGCGCCTTGCCGCCAACCAGGCTGCCGGCGATCTCCGCGACGGAGCACTGGCAGCCTTGCCGCTGGCGGCGGGCACCTTGACCGGCGAAATCGAAAAGCAGCGTCTCGTTCCCTTGGTGCTGGCACGCGACGATGCGGTGCGCGACGCGTTGCGCCGGGCCGGCAAAACGCAAGAGACAGCGCTCGACGACAAGCTCCGCGCCATTGCCGCCGACGCCTCGGCATCCGCCATCTATGTCATCGACACGGCAGGCATCGCGATATCGGCCAGCAACGCCGGCGAGCCGGGCAGCTTCGTCGGCATCGACTACAATTTCCGCCACTATTTCACCGACGCCATGACCAAGGGCGCCGCCAGCCAGTATGGCCTCGGCACGATCAGCGGCAGGCCGGGACTTTATCTCGCCAGCCGCGTCGATGACGGCAAGACGCCGCTCGGCGTCGCCGTACTGAAGGTCGAACTCGACGGCGTCGAAGCCAATTGGCGCTCCAGCGGCTTTGTCGTCTTCGTCACCGACGAGCGCGGTGTCGTGCTGGCGACCAGCCGGCCCGAGTGGCGGTTCCACGCGCTTGCGCCGCTCTCGGCCGCGGATGCCGCGACAGCCCACGCGCAGCTTCAACTCGCCGAAACCGGCTTCGAACCGCTGCCGATACGACGCGGTGCCGGTGACGGCCTGGCGACAATCGACAATGCCGGAAAATCGCGCCAGTTCGTCGAAGTGGTGCAGGACCTGCCCGGCGCCGTTCCCGGCTGGCGTCTGTGGCTGCTCACACCTGCCGATGCCGCCTTGACGTCGGCCGTCAACACGGCGCGCCTGACCACGCTGCTGGCGTTGCTGTTAACGGGTTTGCTTGCCTACGTGCTTCTCAGGCGCCGCCGTGCGCGCCGCGTGAGGCAGGAAGCGCTGGCGCGCATGAATGCTGAACTGGAGAGCAGGGTAAGCACGCGAACGGCGGAACTGACCCGCTCCAACACCGCCCTTGCCGGCGAGATCGCCGAGCGCGAAAACGCCGAGGCCAAGGTCCGCCGACTGCGCGACGACCTCGCCCAGGCCAACCGGCTTTCCATCCTCGGCCAGATCGCCGCCGGCGTCGCGCATGAGATCAACCAGCCGGTGGCGGCGATACGCACCTACGCCGAGAATGCCGGCCGCTTCCTGCATGGCGACAAAGTCGAATCCGTCTCGGGCAACCTGACATCGATCGTGTCGATGACCGAGCGCATCGGCGCCATCACCAGCACGCTGCGCACCTTCGCACGGCGGCCAGGCGTCGCCGCCTCGCCATTGCCCGTGCGCGAAGCGATCGACGGCGCGCTGTCGCTCCTGTCCGGCCGCATCCGCGATTCCGGCGTGACCGTCGTCAAGCCGCGCGGCACCGCCTCGCCGACGGTCATGGCCAGCCGAATCCGGCTGGAGCAGATCCTGGTCAATCTCTTGCAGAATGCGCTGGATGCCCTGAAGGACCGGCCCGATCCGCGCATCGAGATCGAGCTTGCCGAGCGCGACGACAGGGTGCTGGTTTCGGTGCGCGACAATGGACCTGGCCTCGGGCCGGAAGCGGCCGGCAATTTGTTCATGCCGTTCCAGACCACCAAGGAAAAGGGGCTTGGCCTCGGTCTGGTGATCTCGCAGGAGATCGCCCAGGAACTGGGCGGCACGCTGCGCCTCGATCCGGGCAGCACGAAAGGCGCATCCTTCACCATAGATCTGAGGCGAATTGAATGACTGAGGGATCAGGGCTGGTCGCGCTCGTCGAAGACGACGCGGATCTGCTTCACGCCACCACGCAATTGCTCGAGCTTGCCGGCTTCGGCGTGATCGCGTTCAAGGCCGCGGAGGCAGCGCTTGCCGCCGTCGACCGGGATTTCCAGGGCGTGGTTGTCAGCGATATCCGCATGCCCGGCATGAACGGCTTGCAGCTGTTCGATCGCATCAGGGCGATCGACATCGACATACCGGTGATCCTAGTCACCGGGCATGGCGATGTCGATCTCGCGGTGGCGGCGCTCAAGGACGGCGTCTACGATTTCATCCCGAAACCCTATGCGGGCGAGCGCCTTGTCGAGGCACTGAAGCGGGCAAGCGAAAAGCGGCGGCTGGTGATGGAGAACCGGCGGCTGCACGAGGCCGCCGCACAGGCCGCCGACGGCCTGCCGCTGATCGGCGAGGCGCCCGCCATCCGCCGCCTGCGCGAGACCTTGCGTCAGATCGCCGACATGGATGTCGACGTGCTGGTGGAAGGGGAGACCGGCACCGGCAAGGAGGTGGTGGCGGATCTCCTGCACCGATGGAGCCGGCGCCGCGCAAAGCCTTTCGTGGCGCTGAATTGCGGCGCCCTGCCGGAGACCGTCATCGAGAGCGAGCTGTTCGGCCACGAGCCGGGTGCGTTCACCGGAGCGCAGCGGCGGCGGATCGGCCGCATCGAGCATTCCAGCGGCGGTACGCTGTTCCTCGACGAAATCGAATCCATGCCGCCGCCGCTCCAGGTCAAACTGCTGCGGGTGCTGGAAACGCGCAGCCTCACCCCGCTCGGCTCCAACGAAACGCGCCGCCTCGATCTGCGGGTCGTCGCGGCAACGAAGGTCGATCTAGGCCGGCCGGACCAGCGCGGCGATTTCCGCGAGGATCTCTATTTCCGCCTCAACGTCGTGACGCTACGCATCCCGCCGCTGCGCGAGCGGCGCGGCGACATCCCGATGCTGTTCGGGCATTTCCTGGGCAAGGCCTCGCAGCGTTTCGGCCGTCCTGTCGCGGCCGTGAATGCCGCGGTGAGCGACCATCTCCAGTCGCATGACTGGCCGGGCAATGTGCGCGAGCTCGCGCATTTTGCCGACCGGGTCGCGCTTGGCCTCGGGCCCGACGAGGAGGCCAGGGCAACGTCCGCGCGCTTGCCGGAGCCCTCGGCGGCGCTGCCCGAACGGGTCGGCCGCTACGAGGCGCAACTCATCCGCGAGGCTTTGCGCGATCATGCCGGCGACGTGCGCGGGGCCATCGACGCACTCGGCGTGCCGCGCAAGACTTTCTACGACAAGCTCAAGCGCTACGGCATTTCCGCCTCCGAATTCCGCAATGGTGGCGACCCGGACCGGCAAGCTGTTCGGGAACGGACTTAGGCGTTGCGCAGGCGCTCCGGCCTTCGTAACTCTGTTCGTCTCCCGTTGCGCATTTCGGATGAGCCATGATCACGACACTTGAAACGACGGCAACCCCCTTGCCCGAGGAGCTCGCCTTTCTCGGCGAGCGGTTGATGGCGTTCAACGACGGCGATGTCGGCGCTTCCGAAAGGAAGGCCCTTGCGGTGTTCGTGCGTGATGAAGCCGGCGCGATTGTCGCGGGCATTTCGGGCTACACCGCCTGGGGCTGGCTTTACGTGCAATGGCTGTGGGTCGACGAAAGGCTGCGCGGTCGGCACATGGCCGGCACGATGCTGGACGCGGCTGAGAAGGAGGCGATGGCGCGCGGCTGCCAGAACGCCTGGATCGACACCTTCAACCCCAACGCCGCCAGGGTCTATCGGCGCCAGGGCTATCAGCCCTTCGGAACACTCGCCGATTTCCCCGTCGGCCGCAGCCGCGTCTTCCTGCAGAAAAAACTGTCGGCGGGCTGATCAACCGGCCAGCCGTCCGCCGCGCATCGGCTGCGGCGCGCCCGTCGTGCTGGGGAAACTGATCGGCAGGCCGCGCAGCACGCGCACCGCCAAAAAGGCAAAACACTCCGCCTCCACCGCGTCGCCGCTCCAGCCGAGGCTTTCGGCCTGCACCACCTCGACACCGGCGCGGCTGGCGATCATTGCCATCATCGTCGGGTTGTGGCGGCCGCCGCCGCTGACCACCAGTCTTTTCGGCCGGCTCGGCAGAAGATCGAGTGCCTTGCCGACCGCGGCGGCGGTGAAGGCGGTCAAAAGCGCGGCGCCGTCCTCGGCGCTCAGGCCATCCGCCATGGTGGCGCCGAAGTCGAAACGGTCCAGCGATTTCGGATAGGGTTTGGTCAAATAGGGGTGTTGCAGCAGCTTGGCGAGCCGGGCTTCGTCGACCGTTCCCCCCCGGCCAAGCGCGCCGTCGCGGTCCATTTCGCCGAGCCCCTTTGACTTGATGAAGTCGTTGAGCGGCGCGTTGGCGGGGCCGGTGTCGAAGGCAACGACATTGTCGCCGCCGTCCCACCAGGTGATGTTGGCGACGCCGCCTAGGTTGAGCACGGCTACCTCGCCACTGGCGCCGGCGCTGCGCATCAGCGCGGTGTGATAGGCGGCCGCCAACGGCGCGCCCTGTCCTCCGGCGCGCATGTCGGCAGAGCGGAAATCATAGGCGACCTTGGTGCCGAGGATCGCATGCATCAACTCGCCGTCGCCGAGCTGCCGGGTCTGTCCGAGCCGGCCGATTTGCGGCGCGCGATGCAGCACGGTCTGGCCGTGGAAGCCGACGACGCCGATATCCGCCATTGTCATCCCATGGCCTTCGACGAGCTCCCTGACCGCCGCCGATTGCGCGCGCGTCAGCGCCTCCTCGGCCTCGCGGAAGATCGCCGGCTCCGGTCCGGCAAAATTCCAGCCCCGCGCCTGCTTAAGCGTCTCTTCCAGCAGCGAGCGGATCGACGGGGGGTAGGGCATCAGCCGGTAGGTGCCGAAATCGTCGATGCGCTCGCCATCTGTCTTGATCAGGGCGACATCGATGTTGCCGTCCAGCACGGTGCCGGTCATCAGGCCGACGGCCCAGATGGATTCCATTATCGAACTCCATTGATGAGATCGCCGACCGCTTGGCGAAGCGCGACGATTCCGCTGTCGAAGTGACGTGTCGGATGGATCCGGTTGGTAAGCAAGGTCCAGGCCTTTCCCTTGTCGAAGTCGATCCACAGCCCCGTACCGGTAAAGCCGGTGTGGCCTATTGTTTGCGGGCTGCACAAGGCGCCGCCGGACCAGCCGTCATAAGGACGCTCCCAACCGTGGGTGCGGGTAGCGGACAAGGGCGTGCGCATCAGCGCGATCGACCGTTCGGATGCGCCGTCCAGCAGCCCTTGGGCGAAATCGAGCACCGAGGCCGCCGTGCCGAACAGGCCGGCATGGCCGGCGCCTTGCAGCGCCGCGCAATTGTCGTCGTGAACCTCGCCGGACAGAACCCGATGGCGCCAGGTGCAGTCTTCTGTTGCAGCGGCGAGATCTGGCTCGGCGGACCACGCAAAGCCCGGACCGGGCTCCATGTCGCGGATGGTTTTGCCCGACAGCCGCTCGAGCGCAAAACCGAGCAGGATGAAATTGATGTCGGAATAGACCGGATCGCGGGCCCGCCATTCCCGTTGCAGGATGAAGGCGCGCAGCAAGTCGGGGTCGCGCCCGTAAGTGTAGATCGGTTCGACGGCCGGGAAGGGCGTCTGGTGCCCGAGGCACTGGCGAAACGTCACCTTCCGCTCCCAGGCACTCGCGTCATATTGGCGAAGGTCCGGCAGCACCGAGACGAGTGGTGCGTCGAGATCGATGGCACCGTCCTGAGCCAGCGCCAGAATGCGCGGCGTGGTGAAGATCACCTTGGTCAGGGATGCCAGGTCGAACCAGGTCTCCTCACGCATCGGTCGCTGCTTAGGCACGAGTTGGGCTGAGCCGATCGCCCTGGTGATGCGGTCGCCATTCCTGTCAACGATGCCGAGCACGCCACCGGGGATGCGCTTGGCGGCAACTGCCGCTGCGAGTGGTTGGAACGCGCGGTCGAAGATCTGGGCGAGGTTGGTCAATGCGGGCCTCCTGAAAGGCCGAGTTCCGTCACACCCCCCTCTGCCCTGCCGGGCATCTCCCCCGCAAGGGGGGAGATTGGCAGAGTTGATGTCCCGCCAGCCTTCCAACATCGGAGATTGGCGAAAGCCGAGGCGACATCCGATCTCCCCCCTTGCGGGGGAGATGCCCGGCAGGACAGAGGGGGGTGCTGTCCCGCCGACCTAACCGAGCCCAGGGCACCATGCATCACCCTTCCACCCTCGCCATATGATCTACCCCAAATTCCTCCCATCTCGCCGGCGCCGGCTCAAACCCTTGCGGGCGCACCAGGGAAGGCACCTGGCGTGTGTCGACCTCGAAACGCTCATGCCGCCGGTCGATGGCCGGAACCGCTGATATGAGCTTCTTCGTGTAGGAATGTTTCGGCGCCGACAGCACCGAGGCCGCGTCTCCGATCTCGACGATCTGGCCGGCATAGATGACGGCGATGCGATGAGCGATCCGCTCGACGACAGCCATATCGTGTGAGATGAACAGATAGGCCAGCCCGAACTCGCGCTGCAGGTCGACCAGCAGCTCCAGCACCTTGGCCTGAACCGAAACATCGAGGGCGGAAACCGCTTCATCCAGAACGACGACCGACGGGTTGAGCATCAGCGCGCGGGCAATGCACAGCCTTTGCCGCTGGCCTCCGGAGAATTCGTGCGGATAGCGCTGCAAACTGTTCTGCGGCAGGCCGACGCGCTCCAGCAGGCTCGCCATCCTGGCTCGCGTTTCGGCGTCCGCCCGGCCGCCATTGGCGATCACCGGCTCCGCCAGGATGCTCTCGATGCTCAGCCGCGGGTTGAGCGAAGCGTAGGGATTCTGGAAAACCATCTGCACGGGCTTGGCGCCGTGCTTTGCCGAGGCCGTCCGGGCGCCGACCGAGAAGCTGCCGCGCGTCGAGCGCACCAGCCCAAGGACTGCTTTCGCGGTGGTTGATTTGCCCGAGCCACTCTCGCCGACAATGGCCAATGTCTCTCCCGGCATCAGGTCGAAGTCGACACCGTCCACGGCGTGCACCGCGCCGCTGGCATGGCTGAAGAAACTGCTCTTGAGCGAAAACCGCACCACGAGGCCGTTGACCTCAAGGGCCGGGTCCGTCCTTGCGTTCTTGTCGCGCTGCCCGTCCGTGCGTGTCGCGCGGCCGTGGGCGAAATGCGGCACATCCTGCAACAGATGCTGCGTGTAGGCGTGCTGCGGCCTGTCGAGGACCTGGTTCAGTTCGCCCTGTTCCATGGCCTGCCCGTTCTGCATCACCATCACAGTGTCGGCGATCCCGGCGACAAGGCCGATGTCGTGGGTGATGAAGATCATCGACATGCCGCTTTCCTGCTTGAGCTCCGCAAGCAGCGCCATGATCTGCGCCTGTACCGTCACATCGAGCGCCGTGGTCGGTTCGTCGGCGATCAGCAGACGCGGATTGCAGGCGAGCGCAATGGCGATCATCACCCTTTGCAGCATGCCGCCCGACAGCTGGTTGGGTGTGTATTTCAGCCGCCTTGCCGCATCGGGGATGCGCACTCGGTCGAGCGCGTCCCTGGCCGCCGCCGTGGCCTGCCGGCCGGTCAGGTCGCGATGCAGCCGGAACGATTCCTCGATCTGCGTGCCGATCGTCAGCACAGGATTGAGCGAGGTCATCGGCTCCTGGAAGATCATGCCGATCTCTGCGCCGCGAATCCCGGTCAGTTGCCGCTCGGTCGCGGTCGTCAGGTCGAAGAGACTGCCGTCGGCCCGTTTCAGCGTCATGGCGCCGCCGGTGATGCGGCCGCCGCCGAAATCGATGAGACGGTTGATCGACAGCGCGGTGACGGACTTGCCCGAGCCGCTTTCGCCGACAATGGCCAGCGTTTCGCCGTCGGCGAGATCGAAGCTGACGCCGCGCACCACCTCATTGGCTTTCGGGTGGCGGCCGAAGCCGACGCGCAGATCGCGGACCGACAGAAGCGGGATCATGCGAGCGCTCTCCGCATTCTGGGATCGAGGATGTCGCGCAAGGCGTCGCCCAAGAGGTTGAAGCCCAGAATACTGATCATGATCGCCAGGCCCGGGAAGATCATCAGCCATGGGGCGGTTTCCATCAGATTGCGGCTGTCGCTCAGCATCAGGCCGAGCGAGGCGGCCGGTGGCTGCGTGCCGAGACCGAGGAAGCTGAGGCCAGCCTCGGTCAGCAATGCCCAGGCGAGCGCCAGCGTCACCTGGACGGTCAAGGGCGCGATCAGATTGAGCAGCAGGTGCCGCGTGATGATGTAGCTGGAGCTGCTGCCGAAGGTGCGCGCGGCGTCGACGAATTCGCGCGCCTTGAGCGACAAAGCAGGGCCGCGCACCACGCGTGTGAAGATCGGCGTATAGACGATGCCGATGGCGACCACGCTGGTCCATGTGCCCGGTCCGGCAACGGTGACGATCAGCAGCGCCAGAAGAATGGCAGGAAAAGCCAGCAGCACATCCATGATCCGCATCAGCACGCCGTCCCAGCGACGCCCGAGCCAGGCGGCGGCGAGCCCCAGCACGGTGCCGGCAAGCGCGGCGAAGGCGACCGAAAGAAAGGCAACGGTGAAGGACTGGCCGACGCCCGCCATCAGCCGGCTCGCCACGTCGCGGCCGAACAGGTCGGTGCCCATCCAGTAGGCGGCACTGGGCGCATGCAGCCGGTCGACCCGGTATTGCGTGATCGGATTGTGCGGGGTCAGTCCCAACAGGCCGAGGATGGCGACCAGGAGATAGACGCCGACGATCACGCCGCCGACACGGCCGCTGCCGTGCCCGAAGATGGCGCGCAGCATGCGCA
The DNA here is from genome assembly GCF_006440475.1 of Mesorhizobium sp. B2-6-1. Lineage (NCBI taxonomy): Bacteria > Pseudomonadati > Pseudomonadota > Alphaproteobacteria > Hyphomicrobiales > Phyllobacteriaceae > Mesorhizobium > Mesorhizobium sp. B2-6-1. The sequence goes on along the minus strand of NZ_VFUH01000002.1, from coordinate 411,134 downwards.
TCACTGCTCGTCCAGCCGGATGCGCGGATCGAGCGCGACATAGGCGAGGTCGACCAGGAGATTGACGATCATGAAGTTGAAGGCGATGAACAGCACGCTGCCCTGCACCAGCGCGTAATCGCGCTGGAGTATGGCGTCGAGCACCATGCGGCCGAGGCCGGGCAGGGCATAGATCTGCTCGACGATGACCGCGCCGCCCAGGAGATAGCCGAACTCGATGCCGCTCAGCGTCACCACGGGGATCAGCGCGTTGGGCAGCGCATGCCGCCAGATGACGCTGCGCGCCGAGGCGCCCTTGCTGCGGGCGGTGCGCACATAGTCGTCGCTCAACACGTCGAGCATGGCCGAGCGCGAGATGCGGGTGACCGATGCGGCGAAGGCGAAGCCGAGCGTGATGGCAGGCAGGATCAATTGGCTGAGATTGCGCAAGGGATCCTGCCAGAGCGGCGCGAATTCGCCCATGGCCGGCAGCACGCCGAAGCCGGCCGACAGCGCGTAGATGATCAAAAGGCCGAGCACGAAGCTCGGCGTCGACTGGCCGATCATAGCGACGACGCGCACACCGAGGTCGGACAGTTTCTCACTATGCGTGGCGGCGTAGATGCCCGCCGGCATGCCGGCGGCGAGTGCGATGATCATCGACAGCACGGCCAGTTCCAGCGTCAGCGGGAAGCGCTCGAGGATGACGTCCAATACCGGCCTACCATAGGTGACGGAGATGCCGAAATTGCCGTGCAGGATGCCGCCGATCCAGCGCCAGTACTGGACGAACCAGGGCTGGTCGATGCCGAAATAGGCGGCGAGCGCATCGCGCTGTGCCGGCGTCAGCAGGCCGGCTTCGGTGCCCAGCATCGCGGTGATCGAATCGCCCGGCACCATCCGGATCGCCACGAAGACCAGGATCGACACGCCAAGCAGGACGAGAGGAAACGCCGCAAGTCGTCGCATCAGATAGTTCACGCGAAGAAGACCTCTCGTCTAGAGCATGATGCCGAGTGTGAAGCGGTTTTCGGACGACATCATGCTCTATCCCTTTGATCTAGAGGCGGATTCAGATTTCAGGTCGATTCAACCTGAAATCATCCGTCTCCAGGGCCGCCCACGGCTACTGCTGGATGGTAACCTTGCTGAGGCTGAACAGCGTGCCCGTCGGCGTCGGCACGAACCCGGCGACGTTCTTCTGCTGGGCGGTATAGCTGTAGGACGTGTAGAGCCAGATCCAGGGCGAGACTTCGGCGAGGTGCTTCTCGAACTCGGTGAAGATCGCCTTGCGCTTGGCCGGATCGGTCTCGGCGCGGCCTTTCTGCATCAGGCTGTCCAGCGTATCGTCGATGTAGTTGGCCACCTTCTGCAGATTGCCTGATTTGGTCCAGTAGCGGTTGTACATGGTGTAGGGGTCGGCGCGGCCGCCATTGAGCGCGATCGCCATGTCGAAATCGCCCTTCAGCCAGGCGTCGACATAGACGTTGAGCTCCATCATCTTGATGTCGAGCTTGACGCCGATCTCGGCGAGCTGCGATTGGATGACCTGGGCTTCTGCCGCCGCCGTCGGCGGCTCGCCGGTGGCGCCGATCACGGTCGCCGAAAAGCCGTCGGCAAAGCCTGCCTCCGCCATCAACTTCTTGGCCTTCTCGACATCACGCTTGTAGCAGAAGAGCTGGCTGGGATCGGTCGCAAGTGCTGGGATGGTCAGCGGTCCGGTGACCTTGCCTTCGCCGAGCGCGGCGGTGTCCAGAACCTCCTGCCGGTCGATGGCGCAGGAGATCGCCTGGCGCACCTTGAGTTCGGTCATCGGCTTGCGTGACGGATTGAGCTGCAGCACGTTATAGGCCAGCACCGGCGCGCGGTTCAGTTGCAGGCTAGCCTCCTTCGGCACCAGCGTGGCGACGAGCGGATCGTTGAGCAGCGCGAAATCGACCTGCTTGGTGCGCATGGCGGCGAGGATCGCCGCTTCATCGGGCAGCACGCTGATTTCGATACCGTCGACGCCGGTCGCGCCGCCGGCCCATTCCTTGTTGGCGCTCAAGACTTCCTTGGCGTTGGGGTCCCATCTATCGAGCTTGAACGGGCCGGAGCCGACCGTTTTGGTGCCGATCGAGCCGGCCTTGATCTCGGCCGCCGGCACGATGGCCGCGTTGATGTCGCTCATCGCCGTCAGGATCGGCGCGTCGGGCTGCGATAAATGGAACACGACGGTTCCAACGTCCGGCGTGTCGATGCTGGCGATCGACAGGAAGTTGGCGCGGGCGGCGGCGCCTGTCTTCTCGTCCAGGATGCGCTCGAAAGACGCCTTGACGTCGGCCGAGGTCACGGCAGCGCCGTCCTGGAATTTCGCCTTGGGATCGAGCTTGAAGGTCAGCTCCTTGCCGTCCTTGGAGAATTCCCAGGACGTGGCGATGGCCGGGATGATCTGCAGGCTGGCATCGACCCGCACCAGCGGCTCATAGATCAGCTCCAGGAGCCGCAGCGAGGAAAAGGCCGTCTGCTTGTGCGGATCAAGTCCCGTTGCGTCCTGCGACCAGGCCATGTGCAGCGTCGCCGCCTGCGTCGAGACCGTGGCGATGCCGAGCATGGCTGCGAGCGTGACGCCCGACAGCAGCTTTCTTGTGAGGTGAACCATTCTCGTCTCCCATCTTTGCTTGAACCCGATGCCCTTGCAGTTTCTGCGGACCGCTTCCAAGACACACGCGCTTTGGAGCATCGGCCCAGTCTATGCGGCTTCGCGCCGTCTTGTGTAAAGCAGCTTCACGCCGTCTGGTCTCAAGCGCCTTCATGCGTCTCGTCGCTGATTGCCTTTCGCAGGAAACCCCTTGCCTTGGCGAGGGCTGCGCGCGCCTCCTCGACCTCAAGCCCGGTGATGGTCAGCAGGATCGCCAGCTTCACGTCGTTGCCGGTCCGGCCGAGCGCCTGGCGCGCCTGCGCCGCCGTGCAGCCTGTGGTCTGCATCACGATTCTGGTTGCCCTGGCGACCAGTTTCCTGTTGGACGGATTGAGGTCCACCATCAGGTTCTGGTAGCTCTTGCCGATGCGGATCATCGAGGCCGTGCTCAGCATGTTGAGCACCAGCTTCTGCGCCGTTCCGGATTTCAGCCGCGTCGAGCCGGTCAGCACCTCGGGACCGACGACCGGCGAGATGGCGATGTCGGCAATGCCTGCTATGGTCGATGCCGGATTGCAGGACAGGGCGACCGTCGTTGCCCCCACCTGCTTGGCATAATTCAACCCGCCGATCACATAGGGCGTGCGCCCGCTGACCGCGATGCCGACCACCACGTCGTCCGGGGTGAGCTTGATGTCCTGCAAGGCCCTGGCGCCCATCTTGGGATCATCCTCGGCCCCTTCGGTCGAGCGCACCAGCGCGTCGGGCCCGCCGGCGATCAGGCCAACGACCATGCCTTCCGGCACGCCGAAAGTGGGCGGACATTCCGAGGCGTCGAGCACGCCCAGCCGGCCGCTGGTGCCGGCGCCCATATAGATAAGCCGAGCGCCTTTCTGGAAGGCGAGGACGATGCGCTCGACCGCGGCCGCGATGTCCGGCAGCACCTTTTCGACCGCTGCCGGAACCACCCGGTCCTCGTCGTTGATCTTGCGCAGCACATCGATCGTCGGCAGCAGGTCGATGTCCATGGTCCGCGGATTCCGGCCTTCGGAAACCAGCCGGTCCAGCTCGGACATCAAACCTTGCTCGCTCATCCCAGTGCTTTCAAAAATCAGGCCGCTCAGCCTGTTCGGAAGTGGTTCCTCTTTGGCTCCGGCACACGCGTATTTCGTTATGCTACCCCGTTTCGTTAACGTATTAGAATTCAATATTCGGTCCGTCAACGGAAAGATGGAATAAATTATTCCTTCCGCGCTAATGCTTGCCGAGTGACCTGCGGGCAAGAATGATCGCCCCGGAAACCGCGTCGCCATCGGCGGCTTTCAGGCGCCGGCGAACGTCGGGTGCGAGCCATGGTTCGAGCGGACTGGCGAGCCCGCCCAGCAGGGCCACGCGCGGCGCGCCTTTTTCGACCAGAACCCGCACCAGCGTGTCGATCTGTTCGGCGGCCTTTTGCACGATGCGCCGCCCTGCCGGATCGCCTTGGTCGGCGTGGCGCATCACCATCGGCGCCAGGGCCGCATAGTCGGTGGCGCTGGCGCGGTCCATCCAGGCCACGGCTTGCATCGGGTCGTTCTCGAAACGCTGCATGACTTCCGCCAGCAGTGCCGTGCGCTCATGCCGGCCGTCATGGGCGCGCAACGCCAGCTGCACGGCCTTCAAGCCGAAATCGGCGCCGCTGCCTTCGTCGGAGATCGGAAAGCCATAGCCTCCGGCGCGCAGGTCGCGCCCTTCGACGAAGCCGAGCCCGATCGAACCGGTGCCGGCGATGACGATGGCGCCGTCCTGGCCCGAATGCGCGCCAAGGCAGGCGGCGACGCCGTCGCTGACGAAATCGATGCTGGCAAAGGGATGCGCGATCGCCCGCAGCGCCTCCAGCGCGCCCTTGCGGCCGATCCCGGCAAGACCGATGCCGGCGTGGATCCGGGTGGTCTCGGCCGCGCCGAACCCTGCCTCCTCGATCGCCGCGCCAAAGGCCTTGGCAACCGACGCCCAGGCCGCGTCGATGCCGAGCCGCGTCGACGCCGGACCCGAGAGGCCTTGTCCCAGCACGATCCCTTCGGCGTCCTCGATACGGGCGCGGCAGCCGGTCCCGCCGCCGTCGACGCCGAGAAAATAATCGGGGCGGCCGTTGTTCATGCGCTCAGCCGCTCGATGTCGGCGCCGCACAGACGCAGCTTGCGGTCCAGTTGCTCATAGCCACGGTCGAGATGATAGACCCGGTTGATGGTCGTCTCGCCCTCGGCGACCAAGGCCGCCAGCACCAGCGACACCGAGGCGCGCAAATCGGTGGCCATGACTTGCGCGCCATGCAGTTTCTCGCCGCCGCGCACCAGCGCGGTGGTGCCTTGCAGCTTGATGTTGGCGCCGAGCCGCATCAGTTCGGGAACATGCATGAAGCGGTTCTCGAAAATGGTTTCGCGCAGCAGCGACGCGCCCTGCGCGCAGCACATCAGCGCCATGAACTGCGCCTGGAGATCGGTCGGAAAGCCCGGATAGGGTTCCGTCGTGACGTCGGCGGCCTTGAGCGGCCGCTCGCGCGACACCATGAGCCCGCGGTCGCCCGGCCAGACGCCGACGCCGGTCGCCTCCAGCAGTTGCACCACCGAGGCCATGTGCTCGAGCCGGGCATGCGTCAGTTCCAGTTGCCCGCCGGTGATCGCCGCGGCGATGGCATAGGTGCCGGCCTCTATCCGGTCCGGAATGATGTCGTGCCTGGCCGCGCGCCAGTCCGTGTCGCCGGCGATCAGGATGCGATGCGTGCCGGCGCCTTCGACGCGCGCGCCCATCGCGTTGAGGCAAGCGGCGAGGTCGGCCACCTCCGGCTCGCGCGCCGCGTTGAGGATTTCGGTTTCGCCCTTGGCCGTGGCCGCCGCCATCATGGCGGTTTCCGTCGCCCCCACCGATGGCGAGCTCAGCACGATGCGCGTGCCGGTGAGCCCGTTTGGCGCCGAGGCGACGATCAGCCCGTTCTCGATGGCGATGCGGGCGCCCAGCGCCGCGAGTGCGGCGACATGCATGTCGACCGGCCGCGCGCCGATCGCGCAGCCGCCGGGCAGCGAAACCCGCGCATGGCCGAAACGGGCGAGCAGCGGCGCCAGCACCAGCACCGTCGCGCGCATCTTTCTGACGGTGTCGTAGGACGTCTCCCTGGAAACGGCGGCACTGGTGTCGATCGTCGCGGCATGGGCCGATCGCGTCACCTCGGCGCCGTGCAGCCGCACCACGCCGAGCATGTTCTCGACATCGGTCACATCGGGCAGGTTGGTCAGTTCGAGCGGGTAGGGACTGAGCAGCGCCGCCGCGATCTGCGGCAGAGCGGCGTTCTTGGCGCCCGATATGGTGACCGCGCCTTGCAGTCTTTGCCCGCCGACGATGCGCAGTCTGTCCATGGCTGAAACCTTGTGCGCCGGGCCGCGTCCGGGCGCGGCGCTCTCGAAAGCTGTTCCCGAGCTCAATCCGGCCCGCTTGAGAATTAATTCCGCGTTCTTGGCTGTCAATCGAAATTGGAATAAATTATTCCTTGGCCGTGCGGCTGGACGCCAAAGCGCAAGGGGAATCATGTCCGTTCTGAACAGGATCAATGCCAAGCTCGACGGCATGGCGCCCGGCGATCGTGAGATCGGCCAGTACATCGTCGAAAATCCCGAGGAGATGCTGCGGCTGTCGACGGCTGCTCTTGCGGCTGAGATCGGGCGCAGCCAGTCGAGCGTCGTCAAATTCAGCCAGAAGCTCGGCTATGCCAGCTACCAGGAGCTCAAGCTCGCCGTCAGCGAAGCCAAGGCGCGGGAATGGCAGGTGCCGGCCGGTATGATCCACGGTTCGATCGAGGTCGGCGACGGCTATCAGGTCATCTTGAAGAAGCTGATCGGCAGCAAGCTTCTGTCGATGGAGCGGACCGTCGCCGCCAACAGCGAGCGGATCATCTCCAGGGCGCTGGAACTGCTGGATGGTGCGCGCCGCATACATCTGGCCGGCGTCGGGGCCTCCTCGCTGGTGGCGCGTGATTTCTCCTACAAGCTGATGAAGCTTGGCCGCAATGTGCTGCATGACAGCGACAGCCATATCCAGATGGCCAATGCCTCGACGCTCGGGCCTGACGATGTGCTGTTCGCGCTCTCCCATTCGGGCGCCAGCATCGAAACTCTGCGCATCGCCGAGCTTGCCCGCAAGCGCGGCACCATGGTGATCGCGGTCACCGGCCTGCACGACAATCCGCTGAGCCGCGTTGCCGATATCTGCCTCTACACCATCGCCGACGAGGAGCGTGCGCGCTCATCGTCCATCACCGCGCGCGATGCGCAGCTGACGCTGACCGACCTTCTGTTCATCCTCCTGGTGCAGAAGCAGCCGGACGCCAATGACTACGTCCACAACAGCGAGGCGGCGGTCTCGGTGCTGAAGGCCGAATGGTCTTCCTGACATGCCCGGACCGCGTCAGCCCTGACGAGGCACGCCCTTGGCAAGCAGGTAGACGAGATACGGCCCGCCGAGCAGTGAGGCGAACAGGCCGACAGGCAGTTCGTACGGGAAGGCCGCCATGCGCGACAGCCAGTCCGATATGGTCATCAGCAAGGCGCCCAGAAGCATCGCCCCGGCAAGATGAATGCGTGCGCGCCAAAAGCCGAGGAGCCGGGCAAGGTGTGGCGCGATCAGGCCGACGAAGCTCAACGGGCCGACGATCAAAGCGGCCAGCGCGGTCAGGAGCGCGCTGACGACGACCAGCATCAGCCGCCCGCCGGCTACGGGTACGCCAAGTCCGCGCGCGCTGTCGGCCCCGAGCGGCAGGATGTCCAGCCAGCGCGCGGCAAGAAAAAGCGGCAGCGTCAGTGGCAACAGGCAGGCCAGTGCAACGGCTGCGTCCAGGGCGGTCGCCTGGCCGGTCGAACCGCTCAGCCAGCGCAACAGCACATAGGACTGTGTATTGCCCATCGCGATCGTCGCGGTGATCAGCGCGCTGCACAGTGCGCTCATGGCAATGCCGGCAAGCAGCAATCGGTCGGCGCCGAACTTTGCCTTGGCGGCGATGGCCAGCATGGCGGCCAGTGCCGCCAGTGAGCCCGCGGCCGAGCCGGCGAGCTGCCAGCCGAGCCCGGTCGTTGCGCTGACCGTCAGCACGGCGGTCAGACCGGCGCCCGCGCCGGTGCCGACGCCAAGCACTTCGGGGCTCGCCAGAGGGTTGCCGGTAACGCGCTGGATGACCACGCCCGCCGCCGCGAGCATCGCGCCGGCGGCCGCGGCCACGCCGACACGCGGCGCGCGCCAGGAGACAAGATCGGCCAGCAGGTCGCAGCCGGCGATCGACCACCCTGCCGGTCCGCGCCCGACCACGAGGGCCAAGGCGGCGGCAAATGTGAGCGCAAGCAAGACGAGGATGATGAGCCACGGACGGCGGGCCTTGCGCGGCGTCACGCCATTGGAACCGAGATGCGGCCATTCGAACATGCGCAACCGCGGCAGCAGCCACAGCAGCAGTGGGCCGCCCAGAAGCGCGGTTCCCGCGCCGGTCGGAATACGCTCGCCGCCGGAGCCGGCGGCCAGCTGGACCAGCCCGTCCGTCAGCCACAGCAGTACCGCGCCGATCAGCGGCGCGGCGATCAGCTTCTGCCGCAGGGTGCGCGCGCCCGAAAGCATGGCGAGCGCCGGCGCGGCAAGGCCGACGAAACCAATGACGCCGATCTGCGCCGCGACCGTCGTTGCCATCCATACCGCAAGAGCGATGATGAGAAAGCGGCTGGTGTGGCGGGCAACGCCAAGGCCGCGAGCCGAGGCGTCGTCGAGGCCAAGGATGGTCAGCGGCCGCAGCAGCATCAGCGCCGCGGCGGCGCCGGCCGCCAGCCTGATCGTCAGCGCGATGGCCGGTCGCCAATCCTGCTGCACCAGCGACCCGCCGCCCCAGATGAACAGCGAGAACAGGTAATCGCCATTGGCGAGGATCAGCGCGGCGCTGACGGAACTCGCGGTCAGCGCCACCATCATTCCGGCGAGCACGACCGACACCGGCTCCAGCCCGCGCCGCCAAGTCAACGCCAGCACCAGCAGCACAGCGGCGGTGCCGCCGGCAAAGGCCACCAGCCCTTGCGATCGCTCCATCAGCAACGGCGCGTAAAGCGAGGCGAGCGTCATCGCCAGTTGCGCGCCGCCCGAAATGCCGAGCGTCGATGGTTCCGCCAGCGGATTGCGCAGCACATGCTGCAACAGCAGGCCGGACAGGCCGAGCACGGCGCCCGCCAGCACCGCTACGACGGCGCGCGGCAGCGAGCTGTAGAACAGGATGACATGGCGGAGATCGCCCGGCACCGATGCCGGCTGCTGCATGCCGACGCTCCATGCGAACAAGAGTGCGGCCAGCCCCGCGAGCAGGCCCCATAGGATTATGGGCGACAGCGCGCCGCCGATGGTGCGGTGAGGTATCTCGCTTCGGGCCACAGCGCGCTCCGTCACGAAGCATGACCCGCAAGCGCCGCCGTCGCCAGCCGCGCGAAGCGGCGCGCCGACGGCAGGCAGCCGAAATGGTTGATCGCTTCGAGCACCGCGACGCGGCCTTTGCTCACGGCCGGCAGCGCGTTCCACAACGCATTGGTGGGAAGCGAGCGCCCGACATCCGCCGGCAAGGGCGAGACGATCAGGATGGAGGCCTCGGGCACCCGCGCCAGCGCCTCCAGGCCAACGGGTGCTGCCGCGCTGTAACTTGTCTCTTCGGACCAGGCATTGACCAGGCCGAGCCGCGTGAGCACGTCACCGAACATGGAGTCCCGGCCGAAGGCGCGGAAGTGCCTGGAGTCGCCGAGGCTGATGACAAAGACCGGCCGTGCGGACCTGGTTGGCATGGCGGCGCGACGCCGCGCTATGTCGTCGGCGGTTTCGTCGACGTAACGCTTCGCTTCGGCCGGTCGTCCGAGCTTTTCGCCCAGGGCCAGCGTCGCTGCCTCGGCGAGTGCGTAGGGCGGCACTCCGGCCTCGTAGACGGTTTGCGCGAACACCGGCGCGATGCGCTCCAGAATCGGGCGTTGGTACTCGTAGAAATTGGAGATGACGATCAGGTCCGGCGCGACGATGCGCAACAGCTCGTAGTTGGGCGTGCCGCGCAGTCCGAGATCGGTCACGGATTGGGGAATTGCAGGCTCGACCGCAATCCTGCGGAACTGGATCAGTTCGGCCGCCGCCGCCGGCTCGATGCCGAGCGCCAGAAGCGTTTCCAGCATGCCCCAATCGATCGCGGCAACATTTGTCGTCGTAGTCCTGCCGGCAACCGGCGGCAGCAAGGCCGCGGCCGTTAGCGCAAGCACCTGCCGTCTGTTGGGCGGATGGATCATCGCCGGCGGGTTCGGTCCATGATTACCAACTCGTGTGCGCCTTCAGCTTGAAGGAGCGGCCTTCGCCGTAGGAGCAGGTGAGCGTTGTCTGGCAGCTCGACACATAGGTCTTGTCGAAAAGGTTGGTGATGTTGAGGTCGACGCCCCAGTTCTCCTTCTCGTAGCCGAGCTTCAGGTCGGCCAGCGTCACCGCCGGAACCTTCGCCGTATTCTCATTGTCTGCCCATGAGGAGCCGATATAGCGCAACCCGCCGCCAATCGAGATGCCGTCATACCAGTCGCCACGGAAGGTGTAATCGACCGATGCGGAAGCCATCACTTCCGGCACGATGAAAGGCGTCTTGCCGATGAGCGCCGGGTTGGCGTCCTTGGTGATGTCGATGTCGTAAGCTGTGAATGCACCGGTAACCCGGAAATCCTCCGTCACGTTCACCTTGCCTTCGAGTTCGACGCCGCGTGAACGCACCTCGCCGGTCTGCATCTGGGTGAAGGGAGTGACATTCGACGGCACGTTCTGGCGGGTCAGGTCGAACAGCGACAGGGTGAACAGGCCATCGATAAAAGTCGGCACGTATTTCACGCCGACTTCGTATTGCGTGCCCTCTTCCGGCTTGAACAGATTGCCCATCGCATCGGTGCCGATGATCGGATTGAAGAAGGTGGCGATGCTGGCATAGGGGGTTACGCCGTTGGCAAACTCATAGGCCAGGCCGGCGCGGCCGGAGAAATCGCCAACCGTGCTGCTCTGCGTGCTGGAGCCCGCCGAGTAATAGGTCGGGCGGTTGTCGGCTTCGAGCCAGCCACGGTCGTAGCGGCCGTTCAGCGTCACCAGCCAGCCGTCGCCGAAGCGCATTTGATCCTGTGCATAGAAGCCAAGCTGTTTCTGCGTCAGGTCCTGATTGAGATAGCTGACGCGAGGTGTCAGCGGCGAACCGTACACCGGATCGAAAGCGTCGATTGGATTGTCATAATTGGGATCGTAGAGGCCGGACGACTGTACCTGGTCGATGTTGTAATATTTGAAATCGACGCCAGCGAGGATCGTATGTTCGATCGCTCCGGTCGCCACCTTGCCTTCGATCTGGTTGTCGGCGAGGAACGTCTTGGCCGTGGTGTCATGATCGAAATTGATCCGCGCCAGCTCGGTCGGCCCTCCGATCGTTGACCAGCCGTTCGGATAGACGCTGACCTCGTTGATGTCGGCGGCGGTGAAACGGGCGCTGGAGCGAACGGTCCAGTCATTGTCGAACGTGTGCTCGAACTCGTAGCCGAGGGAGCCCTGTTCGCGCTTGTAGAGATCGATGCTCGGCTCCGTGAAGTTCGCATCGGGATCGATGCGGCCATAGTTCACGCCGCCGACAATGTGATCGACCACGGTGCCATCGTAGGGCAGGAAGCTGCCGCCATTATGGTTCTCGTCGATGTGGCTGTAATTGGCCAGTATGGTTAGCGTGGTCGCTTCGTCTGGCTTCCAGCTAATGCTCGGCGAGATGAAGCCGCGCCAGCCGTTCTGCAGGTCGCTGTAGGTATCGCCGCCGGCGACCTTGCCCGTCATCCGGTAGCTGACCGTGCCGTTGCTGGCGACATCGCCGATGTCGAAGCCGAGATAGACATTGCCGGCATCGTTGATGCCGGTTTCGACATAGCGCGTGCGTTCGAAATCCGGGCGCTTGCTGACATAGTTGACCAGGCCGCCCGGATTGCTGCCGCCATAAAGCACCGAGGCCGGCCCCTTCAGCACTTCGATGCGCTCAAGGCCGAAGCTGTCGACATAGAAACCGCCGAAACCATAACTGAACAGCTGGAGGCCATCCATGTAGGTGCCGGTGGCCGTTGCATCGAAGCCGCGAATGTACATCCAGTTGGTGTCGCTGTCGGGACCGAAGGGTTGGGCAAAGACGCCGGCGGTGTAGCGCAGCGCCTCGTCAGCTTTCTGTGCACCCTGATCCTCGATCTCCTGCCGTCCGACCACTGAGACGGATTGCGGGACCTCCTTGATGTCGGTCGCTGTCTTGGAGCCGGTTCTGGTTGTCTTGGCGACGACGCCGTCGACCGGCCCGGTCGCGCTGTCTCCGGCCTCGCCCTCGACCACGACCGGTTCGAGCTGGGTGCTGGATTGCGCCGTCTGCGCGAACGCCGGCATTGGCGGGATCGTCGCGGCAGCGGCGACGCCAGCCGCCAGAAGCGCCTTGATCCGGTAAATTCTGCTCATCAGGAAAGTCCCCGCCTGTCGTCGTTGAGATACTTGATGGTTTACCTCAACTTATCAACGGGTCATTGGACTGATTTGGGCGGCTTGTCCATTCTTGTCCAAACCACTGATATCGCGGTGCCGTGTTGCGGAAATGTCACCGGCGGCCGGCGCTCTTCATCCACGCACCCGGGGTCAATCCGACCACGGACTTGAACACGCGGGTAAGGTGCGCCTGGTCGAAGAAGCCGGTGGCCTGGGCGATGTCGCCAAGCGAGGCAGCCTCATGCGCCATCATCGCCTTTGCCCTGTCGATCCGCGCCTGCATCTGCCAGCGATGCGGCGGCACGCCCGTTGCTGCCTTGAAGGCATGGCTCATCGCGGTTTCGGACAGGCCGGTCAGCGCGGCAAGATCAGCAAGGCGGATCCTGTCCAGGCAGTGGGCGTCGATGTAATCCGTGACGAGGCGCAGTTTGCGGCGGGGCAGGGGCGACCGGCGCCTGGCGGCACTTGGCCGGTCTATCTGGAAAAGGCATGCGAACAAGGCGTTGAGCAGACCTTCGCCATAAAGATCATGCAGGTTCCACTCGCTGCCGCATTCAGCGGCGATAAGCCCGGCAAGCGTAGCGATCCGATCATCGCGAAACTGGAGGCGCGATATCTGCAAGGCATCGCGATCGAGGCTGCGGCCGAAGCGGCGGGTCAGTGTCGCCGCGTCGAAATGAAGGTCGAGATGCCTGATCCGTTTGAGTCCTTCGACGCGGCCGCGGATCGGCACCCCGGCCGGTATATAGGCTATGGAAAACGCTTGGTTGTGGCGGCGCGGTTCGCCCTGGGCGCCTTCGACGACGAAGGCACCGTCGCCGTCGATATCGAGAGCGACGAACAGCCGGGGGTCGGGAGAGACGTAATAACCCTCGGCATTGTCACCGCATGAGACATCCCAGAGGTCGGCGACGACGCCGTCCCAGACGTGCCATTTCAGCTCGCCGATCACGGCAAATCCCTGAATCCGGCTCTCCATGCGCGCGACGAAGGTCAATTCTGCTTATCCCGGGCATAAACATGATAGAAAAGATCATGTTTATGCCCGGTCAGCGACAGCACCGCAAGCCCTTGCGTTCGAAGGTCGTGCTGAACCGACGCCGCTGCTGTCGGTCAGCGCAGCCTCAGACGCTTTCGAGATAGGTCTCGATCTCGAAGTCGCTGACGTTGAGCGCGAACGTATTCAGTTCCTGGCGTTTGCAGGCGATGAAAGAGTGGCGCAGGATCGCCGGGAAGATCTCCGCCACATGCGTCCCGCTTTCAAAGGCCGCGATCGCGGATGCCCAGTCCGGCGGCAGCTTGGCCGGGGCAAGGCCTTGCCCGTCGTTCCCGGTTGGGTCGCCCGGTGACATCTGCCTTTCGATGCCGACCAGTGCCGCGCCCAGTATGGCGGCAAGCACAAGATAGGGATTGGCGTCCGCTCCCGACACGCGATGCTCGATCCGGCGCGCACCAGTCGGGCCGCCCGGAATGCGGATCGCGACCATGCGGTTCTCGTAACCCCAGGCGACGGCGGTCGGCGCGTAGGATCTCGGCCGGAGCCTGCGGTAGGAGTTGAAATGCGGCGCGAACACCAGCGTGCTCTCGGCCATCGCCGCCAGCAGTCCGCCGACAGCGTGGCGCATGATGCCGGAGCCCTGGTCGGTGCCGTCGTCGAAGACGTTGCGCCCGTTGGCGTCGACAAGGCTGAAATGGACGTGGAAGCCGTTGCCGGCTCGGTCGCCATAAGGCTTGGCCATGAAGCAGGCGGCAAAGCCGTGCTTGCGGGCAATGCCCTTCACCGTGCGCTTGAACAGGACGGCGTCGTCGGCCGCCCGCAGCGCGTCCGCGACATGGTTCAAATTGATCTCGAACTGGCCGACGCCGTTCTCGGCAATGGCGGTATCGACGGGAATGCCTTGTGCTCGGCAGGCTTCGTAGATGTCGTGGATGAAGGCCTCGAAGTCGTCGATCTCGTCGATTGACAGTGCCGCGTCGGAATCCAGACGCCGCCCGGTGACCGGCGAGACAGGCCCGACCGGTCGCTGCGATTGCGGGTCGACAAGATAGAATTCGAGCTCGGTGGCGGCCACAGGCGTCAGGCCCAAAGCCTTGTAGCGGTCGAGGATACGGGCCAGTGCCCGCCGGGGATCCCCGAGATACGGTGCGCCGCCTTCGTCGGCGAGCCAGAGCGGGATGAGGGCGGTCGGATGCGCCGTCCAGTTCACCGGAAGGATGCCGCGGCCGGTCCATTGGCACAATCCGTCTGCGTCGCCGGTCGAGAACACCAGCGCGTTGCCTTCGATATCCTCGCCCCAGATGTCCAGCCCGATCAGCGAATAGGGCATGCGCAGCTTGCCCTCCAGTGCCTTGCGCGCCTGCTCGACGGGGATGCGCTTTCCCCGCATGATGCCGTTGAGGTCGCACACCGCGGCCCTCAGGCTCTGGATGTCGTTTCGGCTCTCAAGCCAGCTCAGAACGTCCGCAATTGCATCGCCCAATTTCCAACCTCTGGTTTCGAAGGTGCCCGAGCCCTGATCGGCCGCGCTGTCCCTGGTAAAAATGGCTTGTGAGTTTTCGGGATCCATATCTGGCCGCAGCCGGATGTTTCCCTATTTATTCAAGTCATTAGCTGGGATGTCGGGAGGCATTTCAAAACCAGTTGCGCGATCTGCGACCGAAACATAGAGGCAAGAGCGTGGAAAGCCAAGGCTCGGCATCGGGCTTGGCGCGCGCAGGGTGAAGCCGGGATGCCGGCATCACTCTCGGGCATGCGCGGCCGTCGTGGGGATATGAAACGTCCCTATCACAAATCTTGACCTCCCCGCACTTGCACCTCTGGCCGCTCTCTGGCTTTTTGGGACACCCATCCGAGCGGACTGATTCGTCACGCCGCTCTGCGTCGATTGCCGTTTTGCGGTGTGATCGATCTGGCGGGGCGTGAAGCGCGAGCGACTGGCGAAGGAGAAGACGCATGGCCGAGTTCAAGAAGCCCGAGATCTCCGAGATGAGACCCAAGATCACCGTTGTCGGCGTCGGCGGCGGCGGCGGCAACGCCATCAACAACATGATCGCCGAGCAGCTTCAGGGCACCGAATTCATTGCCGCCAACACAGACGCGCAGGCGCTCACCATGTCCAAGGCGACGCGGCTGATCCAACTCGGCGCGCATGTAACCGAAGGGCTGGGCGCCGGATCGCTTCCCGAGATCGGCCGCGCCGCGGCCGAGGAATCGCTGGACGAGATCATGGACCATCTGGCCGGCACCCACATGTGCTTCGTCACCGCCGGAATGGGCGGCGGCACCGGAACCGGCGCCGCGCCGGTCATAGCCCAAGCGGCGCGCAAGGCAGGCATCCTGACGGTCGGCGTCGTCACCAAGCCGTTCACTTTCGAGGGCAGGCGCCGCATGCAGATGGCCGAAGAAGGCATCGAGCGGCTGCGCGAAAGCGCCGACACCGTGATCGTCATCCCCAACCAGAACCTGTTCCGGATCGCCGACGCCAAGACCACCTTCGCCGATGCCTTCGTCATCGCCGACCGGGTGCTCTATGCCGGCGTCAGCTGCATCACCGATCTCATCGTCAAGGAAGGCCTGATCAATCTCGACTTCGCCGACGTCAAATCGGTGATGCGCGGCATGGGCCGCGCCATGATGGGAACCGGCGAGGCGTCAGGCGATAGCCGGGCGATGAAGGCGGCGGAAGCCGCCATCGCCAACCCGCTGCTGGACGAGATGTCGATGAAGGGCGCCAAGGGCGTGCTGGTCTCGATTTCCGGCGGCCGCGACATGACCCTGTTCGAGGTGGACGAGGCCGCCACGAGGATTCGTGAAGAGGTCTATGAGGACGCCGACATCATCGTCGGCGCCATCTTCGACAAGAGCATGGAAGGCCGGTTCAGGGTTTCGGTGGTGGCCACCGGCCTCGACCGTGGGCTCGGCGTGGAAGATGCCGATGCCGGCATGGCGCACGACCATTCCATGCCATTCGCGGCGCGGACGTTGCAATAGGCGCTGCTCGCCGGCGGCCTTGGCCGCTGCCGGGCACCTCGACGTCGCCGGCGCACCACCAAGTTCAGCCTGGACCTGATCACCCGAAAGCGGTTTGCCGAATGGTGCGATCCGCTCACCGGCGAACGCTGGGCGCCGCCGCTTCACCTAGACGGCGGCGACGGTGATCGGATTCCTGCGCTTTCGCTGCCGCTGTTACCCTGACCGGTGCCACGCCCGGTGTTCGCTCGTCCATTCTCGTTGAAAATCAGCGTTTGCAGGCGCTTGGCGCTTGACTCCGATGCGTCCATGTGAAAAATTTTGCAGAAACTGAAAAAAATATCAGAGGGCGGAACGTGGTTGGATTTGGAAACGGCCTCTTGCGCGATGATGAAACCGGCATGGCGGCACGCGCCGCCTGGCTTCATTACGCTGGCGGCCTGACCCAGTCCGAGGTTGCCAAGCGCCTCGGGCTGACCAGCCTCAAGGCCCACCGCCTCATCACCAAGGCCAATCAGGAAGGGCTGGTGAAGGTCTATATCGACGGCGAAGTCTCGGAATGCGTCGAGCTCGAGGACGAGCTGTCGCGCCGCTACGGCCTCGATTATTGCGAGGTGGTTCCCGATTTCGATTCCGAGGAGTTGCCGCTCAAGGCGCTCGGCATCGCCGGCGCGCAATTCCTCAAGCGTGAGATCGAACGCGGCGAGCAGGCGCTGATCGGCGTCGGCCATGGCCGCACGCTCGCCGCCTGCGTGGAATACCTGCCGCGCAGCTCGACAGACAAGATCCGCTTCGTTTCGCTGCTCGGCGGCTTGACGCGGAAGTTCTCGGCCAACCCGCATGACGTCATTCACCGCCTCGCCGAGCGCACCGGCGCCGAAGCCTATGTGATGCCGGTGCCAATGTTCGCCAACACGGTGGACGACCGCGCGGTGTTGCTGGGACAGAAGGGCATCAGCGAGGTTTTCGATCTCGCAAGATCCGCCGACCTTTTGTTTGCCGGCATCGGCACGGCCGAACGCGAAGCCTCGCTCGTCGCCACCGGCATGATCGAGAAGGGCGAGATGGAGGAGATCCGCCGCAATGGCGGCGTCGGCGAATTGCTCGGCCATTTCTTCGACGATGCCGGCAAAGCGGTGGCGACAACCCTTTCCAATCGGGCGCTGGCGCTGGCGCGCGAGGACATCGCCAGCCGCCGGATCGTCGCGGTCGCCGGCGGCAAGGTCAAGGTTCGAGCCGTCAAAGCGGTGCTGGAGGGCCGCTATCTCAAGGGCCTGATAACTGATGAGCGGACAGCGCGATCGCTCGTGGAGGAGACGCCAGTCGGGTAGCCGGCGTCGGTTCAGTTAAAACTACCCTGTGGAGGAGAAGACCAAATGCATGAGAAAGAGAAAGACCTCATTGACGCTTTCCTGCGCGGACAAGTCGACCGTCGTGGGCTGATCAAGGGCCTGGGTGCGATGGGCCTTGCCGCCGGCACGGCCGGTACGCTGCTCAATCTTGGGCAGACCCGGGCGCTGGCCGCCGACTTCGACTGGAAGGCGCACCAGGGCAAGACCATCAAGCTCCTGCTCAACAAGCATCCCTATGCGGATGCGATGATCGCCAACCTCGAAAACTTCAAGCAGTTGACCGGCATGAATGTCGTCTACGACGTGTTCCCGGAAGACGTCTATTTCGACAAGGTCACGGCCGCGTTGTCGGCGAGCTCGCCCGAATACGATGCCTTCATGACCGGCGCCTATATGACCTGGACCTACGGCCCAGCCGGCTGGATCACCGACCTCAATGAATGGATCAAGGATCCGGCCAAGACCAACCCCAACTATGCCTGGGATGACTTCCTGCCCGGCGTCAAGAACTCCTGCGCCTGGAACGGCAAGCCGGGCGGCGCTCTGGGGTCCGAAGACGCCAAGCAATGGTGCATTCCGTGGGGCTTCGAGCAAAACAACATCACCTACAACAAGGGGATGTTCGACAAGGCGGGCGTCAAGGTTCCCGGCAATATGGACGAGATGGTGGCCGCGGCCGCCAAGCTCACCAAGGATGTCGGCGGCGGCGTCTACGGCATTGGCGTGCGCGGGTCGCGCTCCTGGGCGACGATCCATCCGGGTTTCCTTTCGGCCTACGCCAATTTCGACCAGAAGGATCTGAACGTGTCGGCCGACGGCAAATTGTCGGCCGCCATGAACACCGCCCAGTCCAAGGCTTTCCACAAGCAATGGGTGCAGATGATCCAGGAAAGCGGTCCGAAGGACTGGTCGACCTACACCTGGTACCAGGTCGGCGCCGATCTCGGCGCCGGCGCCTCGGCGATGATCTTCGACGCCGACATCCTCGGCTACTTCATGAATGGCGGCGACAACAAGATGGCCGGCAAGCTTGCCTTTGCCGCCTTCAAGGCCAACCCGGAGGCCAAGGCGCCAACGCCGAACATCTGGATCTGGTCGCTGTCGATGTCCAACTTCTCCAAGGACAAGGACGCCACGTGGTACTTCATGCAGTGGGCCTCCGGACCCGAGCATGCTCTGTTCGGCGCCACCAAGATGGATTTCGTCAATCCGGTCCGCCAGTCGGTCTGGAAGGATGAGACGTTCCGCGAGAAGCTGAACAAGAGCTATCCCGGTTATGTCGAGATGTTCGACGCCTCGGCGCCGGGCGCCTCGATCAAGTTCACGGCGCAGCCGCTGTTCTTCGATCTCACCACCGAATGGGCGGCGACGCTGCAAAAGATGGTGGCCAAGGAAGTGCCGGTGGACGAGGGTCTCGATAAGCTGGCCGAAAGCATCAACGGCCAGCTCAAGGAAGCCGGCCTCGGCTAGATGTAATGGAGGACCGGCCAGCCTTGGCAGGCCGGTCCTCACCTGACCTTTTCAAGATTGCGACGCGGGGCCGTAAGGTGGCCGCCAATTCGCCCGACCGGCCGCCTTGCTCCCTTGGGCGGCCGGCAGGGCGGAGCGACAGGGACAACGGAGCAGCACGATGACTGCGGTGGTATCGCAAAGGCCCAAGCCCTCGGGCTTCAGGATCAGCAAGAGAGTGCTGCCCTACGTGCTCAGCCTGCCGGCTCTGCTGGTCTGCATCGGCATCCTGATTCCGTTCCTGACCTCGGTCGTCTATTCCTTCCAGCGCTATCGGCTGAGCCAGCCCTGGGCGCGGCAGTTCAACTGGGGCGACAACTACATCTCCTTCTTCACCGATCCGAAGTTCTGGAACACGCTCAAGATCTCGCTGCTCTATGCCGGCACCACGGTGGTGCTGGAACTGCTTCTCGGCCTGGCCATCGCGCTGCTTTTGCAGAAGCGATCGACCCTGAACAACTTCATCTCGATCATGCTGCTGATGCCGCTGATGACGGCGCCGGCACTGGCCGCGCTGATGTGGAAGCTGATGACCAATCCCGGCTTCGGCGTGCTGAGCTATCTTGCCAGCCTCATCGGCTTACAGGACTTCCGTTGGGCCTCGTCGCCGTCGACGGCTTTGTTCACCGTCGTTCTCGTCGATATCTGGGTCTACACGCCCTTCATCATGATCCTGCTGCTTGCCGGCCTGCGCAGCCTGCCGACGCAGCCCTTCGAGGCCGCGGCCCTCGATGGCGTGCCGAGGAGCTTCGTCTTCTTCCGCATCACGCTGCCGATGCTGACGCCGTATATCCTGACGGCGACTTTGTTCCGCCTGCTCGATTCCATCCAGCAGTTCGACATCATCTACGCCATGACGCAAGGAGGACCGGGCGACACGCTGACCGTCTTCCAGGTCGAGGCCTATCTCAACTTCTTCCAGTCGACCAATGTCGGCCGCTCGGCGGCGCTGATGATCATCCTGTGGGCGATCACCTATTTCCTCTCCAACATCTTCATCAAGAACTGGCTCAGGCTGCGCGAGCGCGCCCGTGGCCAGGCATAGGAGGAGGCAGCCATGGAACACACCTCCTTGCTTGAACGCACCCTGCGCGGCGCGGCACTCACGCTGGTCGTGATCTTCTTCATGTTCCCGATCGTCTGGATCCTGATGATGTCGTTCCAGACCAACGAGACCATCCTGCGCATTCCGCCGCAGCTGGTCTTCGAGCCGACGCTTGCCAACTACACCGCGCTGATCACCGGCAAGCTGACGACCGCCGCCGGCACGCTCGACATCGCCTTCATGCGCAACCTGTGGAATTCGGTGTTCCTGTCGGTGACCTCGGTCGCGGTCTCGCTGCTGCTCGGCGTCCCGGCGGCCTACGCCTTCGCGCGGCACAAGTTCCGCGGCTCGGAGGACATCGCCTTCACGCTGCTGTCGTTCAGGTTCGCGCCGGCCCTGCTGGTGCTGTTGCCGCTCACGCTCTATTTCCAGAAGCTCGGGCTGGCCAACACCTATATCGGTCTGATCTGGGTCTACCAGCTGATCTGCCTGCCGCTGATCCTGTGGATCGTGCGCGGCTATTTCGAGGATATTCCGGCCGACATCGAATATGCCTATCGCATCGGCGGCCATTCCTGGTTTGCCACCTTCCGCAAGATCGCGCTGCCGCTCGCCGGCCCCGGCATCGCCGCTGCCGGCCTGCTTGCCTTCATCTTCGCCTGGAACAATTTCGTCTTCGCGCTGGTGCTGGCCTCGGCCGACAAGCAGCCGGTGACGGTCGGCGCGCTCGCCTTCATCACCTCCTCGGGCATCCAGTACGGCCAGATCTCGGCGGCCATCGTCCTGTCGATCACGCCGACGCTGGCGCTCGCCCTCTATGCACAGCGCTATCTGGTCGAAGGCCTGTCGCTCGGCGCGGTGAAGGGGTAGTTCCATGGCCAGCCTCGAACTCAGAAACCTCGTCAAGCGCTACAAGAGCCAGACCGTGCTCGACAATCTTTCGCTGACCGTCGCCGACGGTGAGACGCTGGTCCTGTTCGGACCCTCCGGCGCCGGCAAGACGGTGCTGCTGCGCCTCGTCGCCGGCGTCATCGACCCCGACGAAGGCAAGATCCTCATCGGCGGCGAGGACATGACCGACGTCGACGCCGAATTTCGTGGCGTCGGCATGGCGTTCCAGAATTTCGCGCTGTTTCCGCATATGAGCGCGTTCGACAACATCGCGACGCCGCTGGAGGCCAAGCGGTCGTCGCAGGGAGCGATCAAGGCCGGCGTCGAGAGTGTCGCCAAGCTGTTGAAGATCGCCCATGTGCTTTCCCATAAGCCGCGCGCTCTTTCCAACGGCCAGAAGCAGCGCACCGCGCTCGCCCGTGCGCTGGTCGGCTCGCCGCCGCTGCTGCTGCTCGACGATCCCTTGCGCAATGTCGACGCCAAGCTGCGTTTTGAGATGCGGCTCGAACTGCCGCGCCTGCTTGCCGACCGCGGCGCCACCGTCGTTTACGTCACCCAGGATTATAAGGAAGCCATGGCGCTCGGCGACCGCATCGCGGTCATGTCGCAAGGCGTCATCAGCCAGCTCGGTACGCCCGAACAGATCTATCGCGAGCCGGCAAATGTCGAGATCGCCCGGCTGTTCGGCGACCCGACCATCAACCTGCTCGACGTCAAGCCGGCGCTTGGCGCCAAGGGAATCCATGTCGCCCTGTCGAATGTGCAGGTCCATCTCGCCGGGGCTCCCGAGACCGCGGTCGGCCGCGACTGCATCATCGGGCTCAGGCCGGAAGCACTGCATTTCGTCGGCGAAAATGAACCCGGCGCCATTCCGGTGACGGTCGAGGCCGAAACCCCGCTCAACGAAAAGATCGTCACGCTGGTGCGCACGTTGCGCGGCCGCGAGATCCTGGTTTCCCGCCCGGCCGGAACACCGGGCCGCAGCGAAGGCAAGGCCCACATCGCCGTCGACGGCAAGAGCGCCCTGTTGTTCGATCGCGCCGGCGGCGAGCGCATCGGCTCGAAGAATGTCGTCAGTTTGCGCAACGGAGAAGCCGCATGAGCGCGAGCGCACTCACCATTTCCGGGGTCGACAAATTCTATGGCCCGATCGACCGGGGCGTCCACGCCGTCAAGAAGCTGACGATGGAGATCGGCAAGGGCGAGATCGTGGCGCTGCTCGGTTCGTCCGGCTGCGGCAAGACCTCGACGCTGCGCATGATCGCCGGCTTCGAGGAGGTGTCGCGCGGCGCGATCTCGGTCGCCGGCCGCCAGGTGCAAACGCTGCCGCCGGTCAGGCGTAACGTGGCGATGGCCTTCGAGGGCTATTCGCTCTACCCGCCGCTGACGGTGCGCGAGAACATGGCCTTCGCGCTCAAGGCGGCCCGGCTGCCCAGAAGCGAGGTCGAGGCCAGGGTCGCCAGCATCGCCAAGCTGCTCGAGATCGAGGATATATTGGAGCGTTACCCAAGCTCTATCTCCGGCGGCCAGCAGCAGCGCGCCAGCCTCGGCCGGGCGCTGATCCGCGACGCCGATTTGCATCTGCTGGACGAGCCGATGGGGCAGCTCGAACCGCAGCTGCGTGCCGTGCTGCGCGGCCGCATCAAGCATTTCATCAAGGAGCGCGGCTTGACAGCGATCCTGGTCACGCACGACCAGACCGAGGCCAATGCGCTTGCCGACCGCATCGCGGTGATGGAAGGCGGCGTGCTGCAGCAGTTCGATACGCCGGACAGGATCAAGGAGCGTCCGGCGAACCTGTTCACCGGCACCTTCGTTGGCGAGCCGCCGATGAACGTCTTCGAGGCCTATGTCGGGACGGCCGCCGGCCGCATCAATCTCAGGCTTCCCGACGGGCTGTCGCTGGACTACGACAAGGACGCCTTCAGCGCTCCGGTCCGCGACCAGCTGCTCAGCCGCGAGCGGGTGGTCATCGGCATCAGGCCTTATGCGGTGCGGCGCTCGAAGGAGGGTGTTCCCGCCAGGGTCTCGGCCAACCAGTGGCTTGGCGACCAGACCCATATCGCGGCCGATTTCGCCGGCGGCTCGCTGGTCCTGGTCGAGCACGACCGCACCCGGCTGGACCTTGGCGCGCCGATCAATGTCAGCATCGACCCGAAGAACCTGCATGTCTTCGACCAGGCGAGCGGCGAGGCCATTTCGCACGGCATGGAGCTCGCCTGATGCGTGATCTCTTGATCGGTATCGACGCCGGTACTTCCGTCATCAAGTCCATCGCCTTCGACACGAAAGGCCGGCAGATCGCCGCCGCGGCAACGCCGAACCATTACGAGACGCTGCCGGGCGGCGGCGCCGAACAGGATCTGGCTTGCACATGGGCCGACGCGGCGGCGACCTTGCGCCAGCTCGCCGAGAAAGTGCCCGATCTCGCCAGCCGGACGATCGCCATCGCGGTGACTGGGCAGGGCGACGGCACCTGGTTGATCGACGGCAAGGGCGAGCCGGTGGCAAAGGGCTGGCTCTGGCTCGACGCGCGCGCCGCCGGCGTCGTCGAGGAGATCCGCGCGCGGCCGGAAGACAGGCTGCGCTTCGAAAAGACCGGCAGCGGCCTCGCCGCCTGCCAGCAGGGCTCGCAGTTCGTGTTCATGAAGCGCAACATGCCCGAAATGCTTGGCAAGGCGGCGACGGCGTTTCACTGCAAGGACTGGCTCTATTTCAAGCTGACCGGCGAGCGCGCCACCGACCCCTCCGAGGGAACCTTCACCTTTGGCGATTTCCGCACCCGCGACTATAGCGAGGATGTGCTCGACGTGCTCGGCGTCGCCGACCTGCGGCATCTCCTGCCGCCGGTCACCGACGGCACCAGGCACAGCGCCGGTCTGTCGCAGGCGGCGGCCGCCGCCACCGGCATGCTTGCCGGCACGCCGGTCGTGCTCGGCTATGTCGACGTCGTCTGCACCGCGCTTGGCGCCGGCCTGCTCGACCGCGAGCGCAAGCCCGGCTGCACCATCATCGGTTCCACTGGCATGCATATGCGGCTGGCCGAGACGCCGGACGACGTGCAACTGAACGAGGCGGCAACCGGCTACACCATGGCCATGCCGGCGCCCGGCGTGTTCGCGCAGATGCAGTCCAACATGGCGGCGACCCTCAACATCGACTGGGTGCTTGGGCTCGCTTCCGGCATCCTCGCTTCGCAAGGCATCACCCGCAGCAATGGCGAGATGATCGCGCTCGTCGACACCTGGATCGCCGCCTCGCAGCCCGCCTCGCTGCTCTACCAGCCCTATGTGTCCGAGGCCGGCGAGCGGGGGCCGTTCGTCGATGCCAATGCCAGGGCCGGCTTCGTCGGCATATCCTCGCGCCACGGCTATGCCGACCTGGTGCGCGCCGTCTTCGAGGGATTGGCCTTCGCCGCGCGCGATTGCTACGCCGCCATGGGGCCATTGCCGCGCGAGATCCGGCTGACCGGAGGCGCCGCCCGAAGCCCGGCGCTGCGCAAGATCCTCGGAGCCGCCGTCGGCGCAGACATCCGCACCAGCCAGCGCGAGGAGGCCGGGGCGGCCGGCGCGGCGATGATAGCCGCGGTCTGCGTCGGCCTGTACAAGTCGATGGACGAATGCGTCGCGGAATGGGTGACGCCGCTGCTTGGCGAGGCGGAGCCGAGTGATCGGGACCTCGCCGCGATCTACGACAGGATGACCCCGTCCTACATGTTGGCGCACCAGGCGCTGCGGCCGGTCTGGCGCGCGATGGCTTCGGTGCAGGCAAATTGAGAAGTCGAGTATGCCCAGGAAAATAGCGATCATTGGTGACAACTTCATGCTTCCGGAGGTGTTTCGCGCCAAAATCGAGAAGGTCGCGAGCGGTGACCTCGATGTCAGGACATTGCAGACCGCCTGGCCCGACGAGCCGATGGAATTCGGCGATCCGGCGCTCGGCCTCGACAAGGTCAAGGAGTATTTCGGCCGTCCCGACGAGGTCGTCGAGTTCATTGGCGATGCCGAGATCCTCGTCACCCAGCTTGCACCATTGTCGGAGGGCATGATGCGCCGCCTGCCGGCCCTGAAGCTGGTCGCGGTGTCGCGCGGCGGCCCGATCAACATCGACATGGAAGCGGCGCGCGCGCATGGCATCACCGTCGTCAACGTGCCCGGCCGCAACGCGACCGCCGTGGCCGAATTCACCATCGGCGCCATATTGGCCGAAACGCGGCTGATCCGGGTCGGCCACGAAGCGCTGCGCAGGGGCGAATGGCGCGGCGATCTCTACCGCGCCGACCGCACCGGCCGCGAGCTTAGCGAGATGACGGTCGGCGTCGTCGGTTACGGCAATATCGGAACAAAGGTAGTCAGGCTGCTGCGCGCTTTCGGCTGCCACGTTCTGGTCAGCGACCCCTATGTGCAGTTGAGCGCAGAGGACCGCAACGCCGGCGTCGAACTGGTCGCGCTTGACGATCTCCTATCCCGCTCCGACGTGGTCACGCTGCATTCGCGGGTGACGCCGGAGACGCGCGGCCTGATCGGCAAGGACACCATCGCGCGGATGAAACCCGGGGTGATCTTCGTCAACACGGCGCGCGGGCCGCTGGTCGACTATGACGCACTCTATGAGGCGCTTGTTTCAGGCCAGATCGCCAGCGCCATGCTGGAGACGTTCGCGGTCGAGCCTGTGCCGTCGGACTGGCCCTTGCTGCAGCTTCCCAACGTGACGCTGACGCCGCATATCGCCGGCGCCTCGGTGCGCACCGTGACCTATGCGGCCGAGCAGGCCGCCGAGGAAGTGCGCCGCTATATCGCCGGGCTGCCTCCGGTCAATCCGTGCTGAGGCGGCAGCCATGGTGTGTAAATCCGGCAGCGAGATCGTGACGAGATGAGTGGCGGACCCGAAATCGTCGACCTTTTCGTCATCGGCGGCGGCGTCAACGGCGCCGGCATAGCCCGCGATGCAGCAGGCCGCGGCCTCTCCGTCATCCTGTGCGAAAAGGACGATCTGGCGGAAGGCACCAGTTCGCGATCGGGCAAGCTCGTCCATGGCGGCCTGCGCTACCTCGAATATTACGAGTTCCGCCTGGTGCGCGAGGCGCTGATCGAGCGCGAGGTACTCCTGGAATCGGCACCGCACATCATCTGGCCGATGCGCTTCGTGCTGCCGCACAGTCCTGACGACCGGCCGGCCTGGCTGGTGCGGCTCGGCCTGTTCCTCTACGACCATCTCGGCGGCCGCAAGCGGCTGCCGGCCACCCGCACGCTCGACCTGCGCACCGCGCCCGAGGGCGCGCCGATCAAGGACGAGTTCAAGCGCGGTTTCGAATATTCCGATTGCTGGGTCGACGACGCCCGTCTCGTGCTGATCAATGCGCTGGATGCGCGCGAGCGCGGAGCGAAGATCTTCACCCGAACCGCCTGCACCGCCGCCCGCCGGGAAGGCGGCCTCTGGTCGGTGGAGATGCGCGACGGCAAGACCGGCGTGAAAACCACCGTGCGAGCGCGGGCGCTGGTCAATGCCGCTGGCCCTTGGGTCAACGACATCATCAACCGCGTTGCTGGCCAGAACTCGACGCGCAATGTCCGCCTGGTCAAGGGCAGCCATATCGTCGTGCCCAAATTCTGGGAGGGCCGCCAAGCTTACCTCATCCAGAACAGCGACAAGCGGGTGATCTTCATCAATCCTTATCAGGGCGATCTCGCCTTGATCGGCACCACCGACATTCCCTATGACGGCCGACCCGAGGACGTGGCGGCGGATGAGAGCGAGATCGAATACCTGATCAGGGTGGTCAACCGCTATTTCAAGCGCGGCCTCGCGCGCGGCGATGTCGTCTATTCGTTCTCCGGCGTCAGGCCGCTCTATGACGACAATGCCGACAACCCGAGCGCCGTGACCCGCGACTATATTTTCGAACTCGACGCGCCGGATGCTGAGGCGCCGCTGCTGTCCGTCTTCGGCGGCAAGATCACCACCTTCCGCAAGCTCGCCGAGCATGCGCTGGACAGGATCGCTCCGTTCTTCCCCCGGATGGGCAAGCCCTGGACGGCGAAGGCCCATCTGCCTGGCGGCGACATCGCCAATGCCGATTTCGAACAGTTTCTAGGCGATCTCGGGCGGGAGTATCCATGGATGCCTGCATCGCTGCTCAAGCACTACGGCCGGCTCTACGGCACCAGGACACGCCTTCTGGTCGGCGCGGCCCGTTCGCTCGCGGAACTCGGGCGATGCTTCGGCAAGGATTTCTTCGAGCGCGAGGCCAGTTACCTGTTCGAGCAGGAATGGGCTGAGACACCGGCCGACATTCTCGAACGGCGCACCAAGCACGGCCTGCATCTTTCCGCCGAGGAGAGATCGGCTTTCGAACACTGGTGCGCGAGCCGGCTGGCGAGGGCAGGGTGATGGCAATCATCGCCAATGTAGCGCGAAAGGGCTGAGAGGATCGCGATCGTGGCATTCACGCTCTCCCTCAACACCAATCCGCTGGTCAACCGCTTTGCCGAGCCTGACGACCTGGTCGATACCATCGCCTACGACATCGGCATCAGGGACATTCAACTCACGCATGAATTCGTCAATCCGGGCTGGCCGGCGGCGACGATCGTGAAATTCGTCCGCCTGTTTCGTGGCGCACTCTCCCGCACGGGCGTGCGCGTGACCTCGGGCATGACCGGTCCTTACGGCCGGCTCAACCATTTCGGCCATCCAGACGCGGATGTGCGCCGCTACTATGTCGGCTGGTTCAAGACCTTTGCCGACATCTCGGCCGAGCTTGGCGCCGGCGGCATGGGTACCCAATTCGCGATCTTCACCCATCGCGATTATGATGATCCCGCGCGCCGCGCGCGCCTGTTCGACATTGCACTGGAATGCTGGCGCGAGGTCGCCGAACACGCCCGCGCGGCCGGGCTTAACTACCTGTTCTGGGAGCCGATGTCGGTCGGCCGCGAGTTCGGCCACACGATCGAGAATTGCAGGCTGCTGCAGAATGCGATCGACGCGGCCGGCATGGCCATTCCGCTGGAGATGATGGTCGACATCGACCATGGCGACGTCACCTCCAGCAACCCGGCCGATATCGATCCCTATGCCTGGGCCGAGGCTTTCCCCAGGAAGTCGCCGATCATCCACATCAAGCAATCGTCGATGAACAAGGGTGGCCATTGGCCGTTCACCGCGGCTCACAACAGGGACGGCCGCATCACGCCTGAAAAGCTGCTGGAGACTGTGCGGCGCGGCGGCGGCACCGACAACGAGATCTGCCTCGAACTGTCGTTTCGCGAGCGCGAACCGGTCGACCACCAGGTGGTCGCCATGATCCGCGAATCGGTCGACTACTGGGCGCCCTTTATCGACACGGGCAGGCCTGACCTGCTGCCGAAAAACGGGTAGAGGTCGGAGTGGGGAGCCGATGCCACTCGCGCTGTTGACGTCCAACCGGTTGGCCCGCCAGCGAAGCAACCAGATGACATATTAGATAATGCGAGTATTGCGGCAGCCTGCGCTGCTGATTGCTATAAAAGTACAATGCGAAAGATACTTTTGTTTAACTTCGCCATGCATACTGCGAATTGGTCCGATTTGTTGTCCGGCTTCCCTCGCGAACTAGAGAATCCGCATGTCGGTTACACGTCGCACGCTGCTCACGGCCGGAAGCGTCGGCTTGCTGGTCGCGCAAGCTCGGGCGGCCAACACTCCAGGACAGCAGG
Organism: Mesorhizobium sp. B2-6-1; assembly: GCF_006440475.1. Classification (NCBI taxonomy): domain Bacteria; kingdom Pseudomonadati; phylum Pseudomonadota; class Alphaproteobacteria; order Hyphomicrobiales; family Phyllobacteriaceae; genus Mesorhizobium; species Mesorhizobium sp. B2-6-1. The sequence continues at coordinate 382,519 of NZ_VFUH01000002.1, read as the reverse complement.
CGGAGATCGCTCCCGTCATCAGCGACAATGCGCTGCGCATTGCGATGCCGGCCTTTGCCTCCGATCCATTTTTCCCGGCCGATGGATCGGGGGACAGCGGCATAGACATGGAACTGGCCCGCGGCATAGCAGCGGAGCTTGGCGTCGAGCCGGTGTTCGACCGATCCGCCGCAACGTTCGACGGCATGGTGAAACAGCTGACTTCCGGCCAGGCGGACATAGCCATCGGCAAGCTCAGCCGAACCCTTCGCCGTGGCCGCTCAATCCTCTATTCCCGGCCCTATGCCATGCTGCACCAAGGCCTCATCGCCAATCGCCTCAACCTGGCGCGCATCGCGCAAGGCAAACCACCCGAGCAGATCATCCGCGATTTCTCGGGCGATCTCGGCGTGATCGAGGGCTCTTCATTCGCAACCTATGCGGCGACGACCTTCCCGCATGCACAAGTTCATCGTTTTGCAGGCTGGGACATGGTTGTCGATGCGATCCGCGATGGGACGATCGACATGGCGTATCGCGACGATTTCGAGATCAAGAAGCTGATGGTCGACGATCCGTCGATGACGGTCGCCGCGCGCTCGATCACGCTGACCGACAAGGTAGACACGATCGCAATCGGTGTGCGACCGGACAATCCGCATCTCGCGGCGTTTATCGACCTTTACCTCGATCTCGCGCGCGGTCAGCAGGTTCTCAACACTGACGAGATCATCGCGCGCTACCGGTTGGGGAGCAAAGCCTGACGATGGCCGTCACGGAAGCAGCCGGACCCTTGGCTTTCGATTGGCGCCTGGCGGCGAGGCGCATATTGCGCTCGCCCGCGACGACGATTGCGATGATCGGGGCGGGAATCCTTTGCGGCCTCTATTATCCAGCATTTGCCCATGCGATCAGCCCTGTGGCGCAGCTCTACCTGAATTTCCTCAAGATGGTCGTCCTGCCCTACCTGGTCTCGTCGGTCATCTTCTCGATCATGTCGATGGTTCAGGATCCGAACTCGGTCCGTTACCTTGGCCGGGTGGGTATGGCGGTGCTGGTCGTGTCGTTCCTGAGCGTATTGGTGAGTGGCACCTACTCGCTTGTCCTTCAGCCGGGCCAGATCGAGAATCCTCAATCGCGCATCGAGCTTGGCGAGTTCATCAATTCGCAGGGTAGCGTATCCACCGATCTCGCATTCCCCTATCAACCGCCACCCAATGAGGGCTCCGACAACGGGCATTCGATACTGCTCGATCTTGTGCCGAACAACGTCTTCAGCGCGCTGGCCTCCGGTCAAACCATCCAGGTCCTGCTGTTCTGCCTGCTTTTCGGGCTCGCGATGGGCAAGATTCCCCAGCCTTCGTCCATGAGCCTGTCTCAGGCGCTGAACGCGGTTTACCGGGCCTGCACGGTCCTTACCAACTGGTTCATCTGGGGATTGCCGTTTGCAACCTTCATCCTGATCGCGGATCAGACCGCGTCGACCGGAACCAAGCCGCTCACGCTGATGGGCGGTTATCTGCTGGTGATGGGTCTTTCCTGCCTCACATTCATCGCCGGCGCATTTGGCGTTATCGCCATCCGCTCTCGGCGAAGCTACTGGGCCACGATCAAGACCTGTCAGCCCCTTCTCATGGTAGCCATCACCACGCGCTCTACCGTCGCCTCGCTTCCGTGGGTCATAAACCTGCTGAGCGAGCGTCTGCGGTTCAGCCTCGTGGTCGTCGAACTGCTCGTGCCGCTGCAGGCGGCACTGCTGCGGACAGGCCCGGCGCTGCTTTACACGTCTGGTGTTCTTTTCATCGCTCAGCTCTACGGCCGTCCGCTGGCAATCCCCGACCTCCTGCTCGTCGGCATCACCTCGGCGCTTCTCGCGCTCACGACCGGCGGCATGGGCAGCCTGCTCATCCTGTCCCAGATGTCGATCGTCTGTGGCTACCTGAAGATTCCCTTCGAGGCGGCGTTCGCCCTGTTCGTCGCGGTCGACGCGGCCGTCGACACGTTCATGACGCTGTCTAGCGTCTGCACCGTTGCGGCGAGCACCGCAATGATCGCGCCCAGCCACAGGGAGACAACGCAGTCTGTCGAAGCGGCGTCGGAACAGCTCGAAGCCGAGCCCGCTCGATGATCGACCATGGCATCAGCCTCCAGCTCGGCGTCATTGGCGGCCTCGGGCCGTTGGCATCGGCTGACTTCTACTTCAAGCTGACCCGAATGACCCAGGCGTTCCGGGACAATGAGCATGTGCCCGCCGTCATCCTCAGCGTGCCACAGCTGCCTGACAGGACCGAGGCGATCCTTGCCGGCCATGACGGTCCGCTGGCGTCTTTGAAAGCCGCGGTCTCGACGCTCAATGCGCTCGGCGTTGCCTGTATCGCGATGCCGTGCAACACCGCCCATCATTGGTATGAGCAGTTGGCGGCGAGCTCGCAGGCGCGGATCATCCATATCGCCGACGCGGTCGTAGCTGAAACCCATCGTAGCCTGGGCCGAGGCAACAAGGTTACGATCCTCGCCACGCAGGGCACGCTGGTCTCCGGCTTCTATCGGGACAGGATGTCGGCGGCGGGATTTGAGCTCTGCTTTCCCGCCGTCACGGAATTCCAGGGCCGCGTCGATAGCGCGATCGGCCTGGTCAAGGGTGGTTCGATCGCGGAGGCGGCGAGCGAAACTGAGCGCGCGCTTGAAATCGCGCGATCGGCCGGCGCCGATACGGCCGTTCTCGGCTGCACCGAACTGTCGGTGGTGGCCGCCAGCCTCAACCCTACGAACGGATTGGTCGTCATCGACAGCAATGCAGCCTTGGCGCGAGCCTGTTTGACACGGTTGGGCTTCGCCGCGCAGGACGTTCCGCGACCTCGGCCGGTGTTCTCATCCCGCAAAGAGCTGGAGCGGTTCGGCGGTTCTATCCAACACTGAACCGCTCCGGGAATTGGTCGTTTAGCCGAATTTCGGATCGAGGCTGCCCGCTTTGTAACGCTTGGCCATTTCCGAGACCGGCAGCGGCTTGATCTTCGGCGCGTTGCCGGCGGTGCCGAACTGCTCGAAACGCTCCTTGCACAGCTTCCTCATCGCCGCCATCGCCGGCGTCAGATATTTGCGCGGGTCGAATTCCGAGGGATTTTCCATCAGCACCTTGCGGATCGCGCCGGTCAGCGCCATGCGGTTGTCGGTGTCGATGTTGATCTTGCGCACGCCATGCTTGATTCCGCGCTGGATCTCTTCCACCGGCACGCCCCAGGTCGGCTTCATCTGCCCGCCATATTTGTTGATGATCTCCTGCAGATCCTCCGGCACCGAGGACGAACCATGCATGACCAAGTGCATGTTCGGCAGGCGGCGGTGGATTTCCTCGATGACGTTCATCGCCAGCACCGCGCCATCCGGCTTGCGCGAGAATTTATAGGCGCCGTGGCTGGTGCCCATGGCAACCGCCAGCGCGTCGACATGGGTGTCGCGCACGAACTGCTCGGCCTGCACCGGATCGGTGAGCAATTGGTCGTGGCTGATCGCGCCTTCGATGCCGTGGCCGTCCTCCTGTTCGCCGCCGCCGCTCTCCAGCGAGCCCAGCACGCCGATCTCGCCCTCGACCGAAACGCCGCCCCAATGCGCCATGTCGACGACGCGCTTGGTGATGCCCGAATTATAGGCGTAGTCGGCCGGCGACTTGCCGTCCTCCTTGAGTGATCCATCCATCATTACCGAGGTGAAACCATGCTGGATCGCGGTGACGCAGGTAGCCTCGTTGTTGCCGTGGTCGAGGTGCATGCAGACCGGGATGTCGGGATGGATCTCGACCAGCGCATCGATCAGCTTGGCCAGCACCACGTCATTGGCATAGGCACGCGCACCGCGGCTTGCCTGCAGGATGACCGGCGACTTGGTCTCCTCCGCAGCCTCCATGATGGCGAGGCCCTGTTCCATGTTGTTCATGTTGAAGGCCGGCACGCCATAGCCGTATTCGGCGGCGTGATCGAGCAATTGTCTCAGTGTGATGCGAGCCAACGAATAGTCTCCCGTATCTGGTTTCGAACCTGTGGTTGCGGGCTGTCCGTGCATCGTCCAGCCCACCGATGCTTCTGGCCGGATTTCTGTGCAACCGCAACCGTCAGACACCGTCCCGGCAGCAATTCTTGTTACAGGGTCGTGATGAAAGCCACGGGAATATCCCAGGAAAATATCTCATTATAACAAAAATCATGATAGTTTCAGGAAGAAATATGTTATCTTGTCAAGGAGCCAGCGCCGGTTGGCGGATAACGGCAGCAATGAAGAGCGACAGCAGACGTCAAGCCATCATGGACTTTCTGATGGACGTCGGCGCGGCGAGCGTCGACGATCTTGCCTCACGCTTTGGCGTCTCCAGGATGACGGTGCATCGTGATCTCGACGACCTTGAGGAGAGCGGTTTCCTGCGCAAGGTGCGTGGCGGCGCTTCGATCCAGCCGAGCGGTCTCTTCGAAAGCGATTTTCGCTACCGGCAAAAGCAGGCGACTGCGGAAAAGCAGCGCCTTGCGGCGGCCGCCGTGGCGATGATCGAACCCGGCCAGACTGTCATCATCGACGACGGCTCGACGGCTGGCGGCATCGCACGGCATCTCGCCGATTTCAGGCCGCTGACGGTGATCTCCAACAATCTGGCCGTCATCCAGGACCTGGCCGGCGCCGGGGGCATCGACCTGATTGCGCTCGGCGGCCAGTATAGCAAAAAGTTCCACGGCTTCTTCGGACTGCTTGCCGAGGCTTCGCTGAGATCGCTGCGCGCGGACGTCGCCTTCCTGTCGTCATCGGCTATCCACGGCGCCTCCGCTTTCCACCAGGACCAGGAGGTGGTGCAGATCAAGCGGCTGATGATGGAAGCAGCGACCCGCAAATATCTGCTGGTCGATCACGGCAAGTTCGGCCGCACGGCGCTGCATTTCCTGACCGAACTCGAGGCGTTCGATGCCGTCTTCACCGGTCGCGCGCCTGAGCCCGGAATGCGCGCCGCACTGGATGCCGCCGGCGTTTCGCTGACGGTGGTCGCCAACAAGGATTGAGGATCAAGGAGCGCAGGCGTGGTTTATTGGGTCGGTACAAGCTGGAAGATGAACAAGACGCTCGCCGAGGCGCTGGATTTCGCCGGGGCATTGGCCGGCTTCGTGCCAGGCTTCGACGAGCGCATCCAGCCTTTCGTCATCCCGCCGTTCACGGCGGTGCGCGAGGTCAAGCAGGCGCTGTCGTCGACGCGGGTCAAGGTCGGTGCCCAGAACATGCACTGGGCCGATGCCGGCGCCTGGACCGGCGAGATCTCGCCGCTGATGCTGAGCGACTGCGGCCTCGATCTGGTCGAACTCGGCCACAGCGAACGGCGCGAGCATTTCGGCGAAACCGATCGCACCGTCGGTCTGAAGACGGCGGCCGCCGTCAAGCACGGACTGATACCGCTGATCTGCGTCGGCGAGACGCTGGCGGAGCGCGAAAACGGCAAGGCGGATGCGGTGTTGACCGGCCAGGTCGAGGGTGCGCTGCTGTTCCTCGAAGGCGAGGCGAAGGCGGCAAAAATCCTGTTTGCCTATGAGCCGGTCTGGGCGATCGGCGACAAGGGTATTCCGGCCAGCTCCGTCTATGCCGAAAAACAGCAGGCGCTGATCAAGAAAGTGGCCGGCGGCCTGCTGCCGTCCATCCCGCCGGTGCTCTATGGCGGCAGCGTCAATCCCGGCAACGCGGCCGAGCTGATCGGCCAGCCCAGCATCGATGGCCTCTTTATCGGCCGCTCGGCTTGGCAGGTGGAGGGCTATGTCGACATCCTCAGGCGCGCCTCGGCGGTGATCTGAACGAACGAAATCTCATTCAAGGAAGGATACGACCATGAAAATAGCCATTGGAGCCGACAGCGCCGGCAAGCCGCTGCTCGATGTCATCGCCGCACATTTGGCGACGAAGCCCGGACTTGCCGTCAGCGATCTCAGCCAGGCCGGCTTTTATGCCGACCTGTCACAAAAGCTCGCGCAGACGATCATCGACGGCGAGAACGACCGCGGCATCCTGTTCTGCGGCACCGGCATCGGCGTCTCGATCTCGGCCAACAAGGTGCCTGGCATCCGGGCGGCACTCACCCACGACACCTATTCCGCCGAGCGCGCGGCCAAATCCAACAACGCGCAGATCATCACCATGGGCGCCCGCGTCATCGGCCCGGAACTCGCCAAGGCGATCGTCGATACCTGGTTGGCCTCGGAGTTCGACGAGAAGGGCCCGTCGGCCGGCAATGTCCAGGCGATCAACAAGCTCGATGAAGCGAAGCAGGCCTAAGCCAGGCTTTCGCGCAACGCCTCGATGACGGTCACAGCCGAGGCGGCGCCGGGGTCGATATGGCCGAGCGAGCGTTCGCCGAGCCGCGAGGAGCGGCCCTTGGCGGCGATCATGTCCTTGGTCGCCTCGGCCCCCCGGCGCGCCGCGTTCACTGCCGCATCAAGGCTTTCGGCAAGGCCTTTTCCCGCCGCATTGCTGGCGCCGGCTGCTTCCGCCGCCGGCAGCCAGGCGTCGATCATCGTCTTCTCGCCGATCTCGGCCTTGCCGCGATCGCGCATGCCTTGCGCCATCGCCTGGAACAGCGCGACGACATCCGCATCCGCCAGCGTGGTCTTGCCCTTGACGGCAGCGGCGGCGCGCATGAAGGCGGTGGCATAGAGCGGGCCAGACGACGCACCGACCGCGTTGAGGAACGATTTAGCCGCCATGTTGAGAAGCGCGGTCGGCTCGGTCGCCGCCAGGTCGAGTGGCGCCAGCGCGTCGCGCACTGCGTTGAAGCCGAGCGCCATGGCGATACCGTGATCGGCGTCGCCGATGACGCCGTCGAGGTGGCAGAGCCGGTCCTTGTCGGCTTCGATCGCCACCGCGATCGCATCGAACATTCTCTTCAGGTCAGCGCTATCGATGCTCACGGATCACTCCTCAGCCGGCGCGGAACATGGCGCAGTCGCACGGATGGTCGAGCATGGTCTGCAACTCGCCATCGAGATGGAACAGCGTCACCGAGGCGCCGGCCATTTCGAGCGACGTGCAGTAATTGCCGACCCAGGTCGCATGGATGGAAACGCCGATGTCGTCGAGACGCTGCTTGACGCGACGGTTCATGATGTAGAGCTCCATCAACGGTGTCGAGCCCAGCGAATTGACCAGCACCGCGACCTTGTCGCCACGCGAAGGCGCCATCTCGGCGAGGATCTTGTCCAGCATCTCGTCGGTGATCTCGTCGGCGGTGCCGAGCTTGCCGCGCGCGATGCCCGGCTCGCCATGGATGCCCATGCCGATCTCCATCTCGTCGGCGCCGATCTCGAAATTCGGCCGCCGGGTCTGCGGCAGCGAGCAGGGCGACAGCGCCACGCCCATGGTGAAGGTATGGTCGTTGGCCTTGCGCGCCATGCGCTCGCATTCGTCGAAGGAGAGCATGCGGTCACAGGCCGCGCCGGCCGCCTTGAAGACGAAGAAATTGCCGGCGACGCCGCGACGCTTCTGCCGCTGGTCGCGCGGTGCCGAGGCGACATCGTCGGTGGTCAGCACCGTGCGCACCTCAATGTCGTCCATGGCGGCCATTTCGGCCGCCATGTCGAAATTCATCACGTCTCCGGCATAGTTGCCGTACGTGAACAGGACGCCCGCGCCGCCGTTCGCCGCCTTGGCGCATTCAAGGATGGGATCGGGTGGCGGCGAGGCAAAGACATTGCCAATCGCCGCCGCATCCGCCAGGCCCTTGCCGACAAAACCGAGAAAGGTCGGCTCATGGCCGGAGCCGCCGCCGACGACGAGCCCGACCTTGCCGGGACGCGGTCCGTTGCGGGCGATGATCGAGCGCGGGCTGCCGTCCGCGCTCCTGAGATGGCTGGGATGCGCGGCCAGAATCCCCTCTAGCATCTCGTCGACGGCACGGTTGCCGTCATTGATGATCTTCTTGGTCTGCACCGGCATCCTCCCGAACTCGGCATTTTCCCGAGATACTACAGGCTGTTACCGCGATTTCCACCCCGCTCTCGGCTGTTTCAGGCGGCGATGTGCCTTCGCGCCGCCAGAATCTGGAGGCATGCGCCGGCCGCTTCCTTGCCCTTTACCTGGAAGTGCTCGAGGAAGAAGCGGTGGTGCTCGGAGCTGTCGTGGTAATTGTGCGGCGTCAGTACCGCCGAAAGCACCGGCACGCCGGTCGTCAACTGCACATTCATCATGCCGTCGATGACCGCGCCGGCGACGAATTCGTGCCGGTAGATGCCGCCATTGACGACGAAGGCAGCGCCGAGGATCGCGGCGTAGCGACCCGTCTCGGCCAATGTCTTGGCGTGCAGCGGGATCTCGTAGGCGCCGGGCACGTCGAAGATTTCGACGGCAAAGCGGCCGTCGCCCAGTGCAGCAAGCTCCGCCTCGAAGGCAGCGACACACTGGTCGACGATATCCGCGTGCCAGCGCGCCCTGACAACGGCAACGCGGGTCGTTTCATAGTCTTTGTGGGAATGCTGATTCATGGGTCCATCCTTCCGTTTCGAACCAGAATCAGGACGCACGATACGAAAACCGGCCGCCGGGGCGGTCCGTCTTCCGTTTCGTTCTCTTCCATCCGGACTGTAACCGTCGGCTCCGGAATCACACCGGATCTGCTGACCCTTCCGGTTTTGCCGGAAAGCGCTCGCGGGCTTGGGTCCCGCGCATGACCCCGAAAACCGGACCGGTTTTCGGAAAGAAATCATGCGCAATTAGGAGTCCTTACCGCCGGTGGGGACTTTCACCCCGCCCTGAGAACATTAACGGCTTTGTATGGAAGGGCAGGGGCGCCGCTGTCAACCGCGCGCGGGCTGGTGGCCCATCACGTCCTGTGTGGCTGGCGCGTGCGCCAGGCGGCGGCCGAAGCCGCGACCAGCATCAGCAACGCCGCCACCATTGCCGATGCGGCAAAGCCGAAATCCGAATATAGCGGCCCGAAGCCGGTGGTGCCGACAAAGACCGCCAGATATGTCACCGCGCTGTTCAGGCCCATGATCGTGCCGCGCCGTGACGGATCGAGCGCCGACAGACGCATCACCAGCACGTTCAGACCGAAGTGATTGGCGAGACCCCAAGCCGCCACCATGGCGAGCATCATGCCATAGCTGTTGCTTGTCGCGGCGATCGCGACATAGACGATGGCGACGAGCAGGTAAGCGAAGGGCATGACGCGGCGAGCCCCCAGGCGATCGATGATGCCGTCGAAGAGCGCCGCCGTGCCGAACCCGGCGCCATAGGCGAGTGCGGCCAGGCCGTTGGCGCTGACCGGCTGACCCAGCCCGCTGTGCAGATGGTCGCCAAGATAGCCATAGACACCATAGAAGGCGGTCATGAAGGCGCCGCAGGCGATCAGAAGCGGCACGATGCCGGGAATGCCGAGCGCCTCGAGCGGCGCCGGCGCCGGGCCGGCCTTTCTGACATCCGGGAGTGACGACGCGGTAAGGCTGCCAAGCGCCAGCGCCGCCAGCAGCGCCACGGCGGCGAAGACGGCCCGCCAGTGCACGAGATCGGCAAGCACCGCCGACAGCGAAACGCCGGCCACCATGCTCAGCGTCCATCCGGTCAGCACAACGCCGATCGTCCCGCTTTCCCGTCCAGGTGGGGCAATCGCCGCGGAGCTGGCATAGATTGCCGGCATGGCGACGCCGGCGGCGACGCCGGCGAGAAGCTGCGCGGCGACCAGCGCCGTCACCGTCGGCGCCGCAGCGCTTGCGACAAGCGCCAACGCCAGCAGCAGCAAGGCCGCCTGAAGGATCCGGCGCGCGCCGACCCGGTCGATGTAGCGCGCCAGGAACAAGGCGCTCGCCGAGGTGCCGAGGCCGAACGCGGCGGCCGCCATCATGACGACAGGCACGCTGGTCGCGAACGACACGGCCACGGCGGGAGCAATCGGACCCAGCACCAGGGAGTTCGAGCCGATGACGGCGATGCATCCGGTCAAGAGATAGGCCAGCGCCGGGATGGGCGGCCGGGCATTCGCACCCAGGGTTGCTGCTTGATCGCTGTTCGACATATATTCATAATGGCCGTATTTTATTCGGCTACAATCGGGAATTTCCACTATGGACGAAGAAACAAATGGCATTCCGCAGAACAGGCCGGCGCCCCGCGATCTCGACGCGATCGACAGAAAGATATTAGGCGTTCTCGTCGACGACGCCACGGTCAGCTATGCTGAGCTTGGCGATCGTGTCGGCCTCTCGCCGCCCGCCGCGCATGAGCGCGTCAAGCGCCTTCGGCGCAGCGGCGCCATTCGCGGCACGGCTGCCATCATCGACCCCAAGGCGGTCAAGAAGCCGCTGCTGGCATTCGTGCATATCGACACCAAGGGCTGGGGCAAGACGCCGGAGCTGATGGCGGTTTCGCAATATCCGGAGGTCGAGGAGATCCACACGGTTGCCGGCGACACCTGCATGCTGCTGAAGGTCCGCACGGAGGACACGCGGGCGCTCGAAGGCCTGCTGTCGCGCCTCTACGAGACACCCGGCGTCACCTCGACGCGCAGCTACGTGGTGCTGTCGACCTATCTCGAGCGGCCGGTTCAGCCCGGCGTCACGACGCAGTGGCCGGCGCCCAGGCACATGGCCGAGCCCCTGTACTAAGGCCTGATGCCATAAGCGCGAAGCGGTTTTCGGACGACGTCATGCTTTATCTCTTTGATTTGGAGCTGGACTCGCCGCCTCCGCCGAAAACGGCGCAAAACAAGCAATGATATGCTAATCTCCCGAGCCTCTAGGCAGAGGGCGGGTGATGGCAACGCTGGAAACGGACAAGGTATTCGCTGGCTCCATACCGGAAAACTACGACCGCTATATGGTGCCGTTGATTTTCGAGCCGTTCGCTGCGGATCTTGTAGCGCGAGCAGCGTCCCTGTCGCCCGCCGCGGTTTTGGAGACGGCCGCCGGCACCGGGGTCGTTACCCGAGCATTGGCGCCGAAATTGTCTCCCGGCGCAAGCTATACCGTAACCGACCTCAACCAGCCGATGCTCGACTACGCCGCTTCGCGACAACCTCCCGACGGTCGCATCACATGGCGTCGGGCGGACGCCTTGGCGCTGCCGTTTGAAGATGCGGCCTTCGACCTCGTCTGCTGTCAGTTCGGTGCGATGTTCTTTCCCGACCGGCCATCTGCCTACCGCGAAGCCAGGCGTGTCCTGAGGCCGGGCGGACATTTCCTGTTCAGCGTATGGGATTGCATCGAGGAGAACGTCTTTGCCGATGATGTGACGAATGCTCTCGCAAGGATCTTCCCCGACGATCCGCCGCGCTTTCTGGCACGCACACCCCATGGCTACCACGACAAGGCAGTGATCCGTCACGAGCTGGAGGATGCTGGGTTCTCCGGTGTAATGATCGAGACGAGAGCCGAACAAAGCCGTGCATCCTCGCCGCGCCTTCCCGCCGTCGCTTATTGCCAGGGAACTGTGCTTCGCACCGAAATCGAGGCCCGGGAGGCCGGGAAGCTGCAAGCCGCGACCGACTACGCCGCATCCGCGATTGCAGACAGACATGGCAGCGGCGCGGTGGCCGCCAAAATTCAGGCTCACGTCATCATGGCAACGGCTTAGCTTCCCAACCGGATCGTCTCGAAATAGGCGTCGGTGCCGACCTGGCCGCCCTTGAGCGCGATTTCGAGTCCATCGATCGCACCGCCGCCATGGGCGACACAGAGCGGTGATCCCGGCGATTGCGGCAACGGCATGCGCACGGTCAGCGCGTCGATGGCCAATTGTCCGAGCGCGTGACTGGAGGTGTCGCCACCGGCGATCACCGCGCGCTTGAGTTTCTGTTCCACGATTAACCGGCGCAGGATTGTTCCCAGCGCTCGCCCGAGCGTGTTTCGCGCACCTTCGATCCGGTCGATCTCGGCGCCACGGTCGGCCTGTGGGCCAAGCGCGGTGTAGAGGATGACGCTGCGCCCCGCAGCCAGGCTTGCCAATCCGCTCGCGACGGCGCGCTCGATTGCCTCCTTGGCGCCCTCCGTGACCAGTTGCATGGCATCCATCTCGAGGCCGTCGAAACCGTGGGCAAGGGCGTGGCGGATCTGCTTTTCGGTGGTCGGCGACACGCTGCCCGAGACCACCGCGAGGCGGTCTACCGGTCCCGGCGGCGCGAACGACGCCTGCCCGGAGGCAATGCCTTTGCCGGCCCATTCGGCAAGCAAGGCATATTCGACGCCCGAGGATCCGACGACGAAGCCATGGCCTTGGTCATGGATGCGCCAGATCTGTTCGCCGACGCGTCTCTGTGTCTGGCGGCTTTCGACATCAAACAGGATGACCGCCCTGTTTTGCACGGCCTGGTCGACCGTTTGCGCGAGATCGTCGGTCTGCAATGCAGCCAGGTCGACAAGGCCGGAGCTGAGACTGGTCTGGCGCGAGAGATGCACGAGCAGGTCTGCTTCGTTCATCGGCGTCACCGGATGCCTGCTCATCACCGGATGCCTGTCGATGCGGAAATACTCGCCGCGGAACGCCGCGAAAAGATTGCCGAAGGCCGTGTAGCGCTTGAGCTGCGGCGCGCCGACGACCATAGGCACGCTGCTCTGGCCGAAGATGCGCCGGCCGATCTCGATGGCGCGGCCGATATTGCCGACCGTCGGACTGGAATCGAAGGTCGAACAGATCTTGTAATGGCAGACCGCCGCTTCGAGGCCTTTCAGCCATTCGAAGGCCGGCGCCAGATTTTCCTCCATCCATCGCGGCGTTTCGCTTCGGCTGGTGCCGGCCAGTCCAACGGCCCGGCAATCGGCAAATCGCGCCAGCAGGCGCTCGTCGGGCCGACGCATGAACAGCACCGTCGGCACGCCGCCGAGCTCGAGCGCCTCCATGACATCCGTCGAGCCGGTGAGGTCGTCGCCATAGTAGCTCAGGAGCAGGTTCTGCATGGCTTCGCTCAGGCCGCCTTGCCATCGCTGAATTTCTCGATCGAGCGTGCCAGCTCGGCATGGTCACGCGCGAACTCGTCGAGAGCAATGCCCTTGACTGCGGCCTGCCACGCTTGCAGCACCGCGCGCACGCCGGCGCCGGGCCCGTCCGGATGGCTGACGATGCCGCCGCCGCAGAGATAAAGGAGATCGACCGTGCGGCCGGTGCGCTCATAGGTCTCGGGCGCCTGGCCGCCCCATTGGCCGGAGCAGGCCACGGGCAGCGCGCAATCGTATGATGAAAACAGCGGCGTGGTCACCGCTTCGAAAGAGCGGATGAAAGAATCGTCCGGCTCCCAGTATTTCGAGCCGATACCGTTGATCTGGAACTGGTCGACGCCGAGCAGCCGCCAGAATTGCTGCCATACCTTGAAATCCATGCCGAGGCCGGGATGGCGGGTGAGAATGTCCCAGCCATTGCGGTGCGCATGCAGCGCCAGCCCGGAGCGCTTCCTGAGGAAAGCCATGCCGCCGAATCCGATGGAGTTGATGTTGACGACCGCGCAATTGCCGCCGGCTTCGAGCACCAGATCGTGGTTGCGCATCATCTCGTCGGGATCGGCATGCGAGATTCCGAAGGCGTACATTACTTTCTTGCCGGTCTTTTGCTCGTGGTCACGGATCAGCGGCATGATCGCCTTCACCCGCTCAGCGAGCGGCGAATAGGCCGGGCTCATCAGCTTCTCGTCGTCCTTGATGAAATCGACGCCGGCTTCGATCAGTTCGCCCACCATCGCGGCTGTCTCGTGCGGCCTGAGGCCAAGCGCCGGCTTGACGATGGTGCCGATGATGGGACGGCCCTCGACCCCGGTCAGCCTGCGGCTGCCGGCAACGCCGAATTGCGGGCCGGGATGGGCGCCCCGGTATTGTTCCGGCAGCTTCATGTCGATGACCCGGATACCGGACAGGCCCCTGATCGAATAGGTGCCGCTGATGGCGATCGTCATCAGCGCCGACAGGTCGGTGCCGATGGCGTCGAACGGGAAGCCGATATCGACATCGGCGCGCCGGAAGGGGCCGTTCCCGGATCCGGGAAGCGACGGCTGCTCGGCATCGGGCAGGGGACTGATCGCCAGCACACGAGCCGCCACACGCGCCTTTAATTCCTCGGTCTCGCCGGGCAGTGGGACGAAGGTGCCGGTCGACTGGTCGCTCGCGATCTTGGCCGCCAGCGCTTCGATGCTGCCAGAGGTTTCGATGCGATAGGTAAGCGTGATCATGGTCTGTCGGCCGCTCGAAAAGGGTTCGAAAAAAGTTTTGTCGCGCAGGAAATCTGGTATAATGAGTACCTAAGTATTGCAAGCAATATCCCGACTTCGGCAAGAGGGCCGGCTTCGGCAATTCCGGGAAATGAGCGGCGTTTTTCGTTCGGAATGCCTGGAACAAACAGCTGGCGCGGCTTGGCGATTGCATGAAATCGCGGGACCGCTCCAGGCGCAGGCATTCCGGTAATCCTGCCTGGAATGCTAAACAGGAACCGGGCCAGGGAGTGATTCGTCACGATGAACCGTTCGGAGCCGATCGTCCGGCGCAAACTTTCCGACGAAGTCTTTGCAAGGCTGAAGCGGCTGATCACCAGCGGCGAGCTGCAGCCGGGCGACGACATGCCGTCCGAACGCGAGTTGATGGAGCGCTTCGAGGTCGGCCGGCCGGCGATCCGCGAGGCCATGCAGGCGCTGAGCAATATGGGACTGGTCGCCATCTCGCATGGCGAGCGCGCCAAGGTGCTGCAACTAACCGCCAAATCGATCATCAAGCAGGTCGACGGCGCGGCCAAGATCATCCTGTCTTCATCCAGGGACACGCTGGAGCACCTGAAGACGGCGCGCATCTTCTTCGAGCGCGGCATGGTCAGGGAAGCCGCGGAAAAGGCGACCGCCGAGGATGTGCAGCGGCTCAGGGCAACGGTGGCCGAGCAGCGCGCCGCGCGCGGTGATTCCGAAGCCTTCATCTCCGCCGACATGAAGTTCCACACCCAGATATCGGCGATATCGGGCAATCCGATCTATGTCGCCGTCAGCGAAGCCACGCTCGGCTGGCTGAAGGAATACCACACCGAGATGCTGATCTGGACCGGCAAGGAACAATACACGCTTACCGAGCATGAGGAGATCATCGACCGCATTGAGCACCGTGATGCCGACGGCGCCGAAAAGGCGATGATCAAGCATCTCGAACGCTCGCGTGCGCTCTATGTGATGAATTCCGATAAGTAGCTCTAGCCAACCCGGACAATGGCGTAGGGCGACATCGTAAGATGGCCCTGACCCAGTGCCGAAACATCAACCGGGACGTCGTTCGCCGTCAGGTTCGCCAGCCAGACGGCAATGTCGCCCGAGGCGGCGCGACCGGCCAGCGCCGCAACACGCGTCTCGTCGCTTGTTTTCGCGGCAACATGCGCGAGCCCAGCCAGTTCGCAAAGCCCTTGGACGGCCCGGAAAATCGGCCGCGGCGATCCCTCGGCGACAGGTTCGCCGGATGCGGCCAGCACGCCGAATGGTCCGGTGATGCTGGACAGTGTCAGCATCTCCAGCCCGGCCGGCGCGACGCGCGCGGCATAGCCAATGGTCCAGGCGGCGGCAAACTGCGCGGCATGGCGGGGATCACGGTTCGCCATGGCAATGCGTTGGCCGGCAAAATTGTCCTTGGTCGCGCCGCCATAGGGGTTCTGTCGCATGGCAATGGTCGACGGGCCGATCCGGTAAGGCTTGTCGCCGAAGATCGCCCGGGTCGACCGGGTGATGAAGGGCAGCGCCTCCAGCGATTGCATGACGCTGAGATCGTCGGCGGCGTGAACGATCGGACAGGTGCAGTGCGTGACGAAATCGAGTTGGTCGGCGGGCACGCGCTTACGGTTGAGCTCGGTGAAATAGCTGAACATGCCGCCGCCGAGGCGGATCCCGGGAAAGGCGCGCCGCGCCGCGGCATAGATTTCTTCCAGCGGCGGGCATGCCGGCCAGGCGCTGCCCGGCGGCGTCGACTGGCGGTCGACCGAAGGCGAGACGGCAACCGCATCGAGCCGCAGGCCGACCCGGCGCACCATATCGGCGACATCGGAGAATTCGGCATCGAGGTCGCCCGTGCAGGCCACCACGCATTCGAGCGTGGTCGAGGCGGGATGCGCCGCGGCGAGCCGGGCATGGGCGCGCAGCGCGTCCAGGCCGTGGCCGCGCGTCGGATCGAAGTGGAACAGGAGTTGCTGCGGACCGAGCCTTGCGAGCATCGGCAGTTCGGCCAGCGTTGCCTCGACGTCCTCGGGATAGACGATCACGCCGACATCGGGCAGCCTCGGCCCGGTCTCGCCGAGTTCGATGCGGACCGGTTCGGCACTCGCGGTCGCGGCGGGCATCCCGGCGCTGCCGGTGAGGCGCAGGCTCACCGTCTGGCGCAGCGGTTCGCCGGCCGGCAGCACATAGGGCCACGGCAAGGCCAGCGGCCGCACATAGGTCTTGTAGGAGGCGTCCGACCAGTTGCGCTGGTCCTCCATTTCGAAAGTATCGCCTTCCATCCTGCATTCGGCGCTGACGCCGGGACGCACTGCATGGGTGATGGCACGCAGGTCCTTGAAGGGCTGCCATGGGTCGATCAGATCAGGCAGTTCCGTGTCCACCACCCTGCCATCGGTGTGCTCCACCGTCACCGGGCTGCCGGCGAGGCCGGCGATCGGATGCAGGATGCAGAAGCCGCAGCGGTTGGTCTCGAAATCGCTCTCCGGCAGTGCGGCCACATCGAAGACCAGCCTGCCGTCGGCGGAGCCTTCGATCGTCGCGTGGAAGCGCAGGCTGCTGCCGCCCGGGCCGGTGCAATTCGCCTCATAGCTTACCGAGAAACGGTCGACCTTCTGGTCGATGGTCAGGTCCGTCAGCTCCGGCTCATAAGTGCCCCAGTCGCGGTCGCGTACGATATAGGCGATGGCGCGCAGCACTTCGGTGCCGGCATGCCGGATTGTGCGCAGATTGCCATTGACCAGCTCGGCACTCAGCGCGCCCGCCTGCAGCAGGATCGGTGCCGCTTCGGCCGCCCGTGTGCCGTAAAGATCGAACACGTCGGCCGTCATTGCAGCAAGGCTTCGATCTGCACCGGTTCGCGGCTCGCAGCACCCGCATAGGCGGCCTCGACCAGGGCGAATGTCTTCAGATTGTCGGCGCCCGAGGTCGCCGGCTCCTTGCCGCCGACAAGGCAGTCGACCCAGTGCCGCTGGATGGCCAGCACGCTTTCCTGGATGTTGTGCCATGGCCGCGAGGCCCAGGGCAGGAGCGGCGGCGAGACATCGCTCACTCTGGTTCCGCTCTTGCCGGTGACGGTCAGCCGGTAGCCCTGCGCCAGCCGGATCGTGCCGTCGACGCCGTCGAGCTCGATAAGTGTTTCCGGGAACGGCTCGGTGGCAAGCTTGGTCGCATAGCTGCAATCGACAACCGACGTGGCGCCGCCGGCATGATCCATGAGCATCGTCGCCACATCCTCGCCGGCGATCGCGGGGTTGATGCGTGTGGTCCGCGCGGTCAGGCTCGTGACGTCGCCGAGCAGGAAGCGGGCGATGTCGAGGATGTGGATGCCGAGGTCCTCGATGATGAAGCGTTTTCCGGTCGCCAGATAGGGCTGGCCGGAAAACACGTCATAGCCGGAGCGGAAGGAGATGCGGCCGAAGAACGGCGTGCCGATCTCGCCCTTGTCGAGCAGGGCGCGCACCGCCTGGATCGGCGACTGCCAGCGGAAGTTCTCATGCACCATAAGCGGCACGCCGGCCTTGGCGCAGGCCGCGACCATCGCCTTGGCATCGCCAAGCGTCGGCGCGAACGGCTTCTGGCAGATGACGGGAACACCATGCGCGGCCGCCATCTCGACCAGCGGTCGATGGCTGCCGACAGTGGTGGCGATGTCGACGAAGTCGAGCGTCTCGGCGGTGAAAAGTTCCGCCGCATCGGTGTAGCGCCGCGCCACGCCGAACTGGTCGCCGACGATCCGCAACCGCTCCGGATCGCGGTCGCAGATGGCGACGATCGAGGCGCCCTCTATGTCGCGCCAGGCATGCATCTGGTTGACGGCGAAGAAGCCGCAACCGATCAGCGCTCCACGCAACCCCGCCATGCTCAGCCCGCCTTTGCCATCTGCATCAGGGTAACGCGCTGCTGCAGCCGGCGCTGCGCCTGGTCGACGACGACGGCGACGATGATGACGAGGCCCTTGATCACCATCTGCCAGAACGAGCTCACGCCCATCATCACCAGCCCGTCCGAAAGGATGCCGATGACGAAGGCGCCGACGATGGTGCCGCCGATCGTGCCGCGGCCGCCCGACATCGAAGTGCCGCCAAGCACCGCCGCGGCGATGGCGTTGAGCTCAAAGCTCTCGCCCGTCGCCGGATGCGAGGCCATCAGCTCCGACGAGATGATCAGCCCGACGATTGCCGCGCAGAAGCCGGAGAACATGTAGACGAACATCTTGACCATGTTGACGCGCACGCCCGAGATGCGCGCGGCGCGCTCATTGCCGCCGACGGCGAAGATGTGGCGGCCAAGCGGCGTGTAGCGGGCGAGATAGGCCGCCCCCAGCGCCACCACGATCAGGATCCAGATCGAGACCGGCAGGCCGAGCAGCCGGCCGGCACCCAGGAAGCCGAAGCCGGTGGTGCCGAGTTCCGGCTTGCCGACGAGATTGGGGAAAGTGCGGCCGTCGGAGGAAAGCAGCGCGAAGCCGCGCGCCACATAGAGCACGCCGAGCGTGGCGATGAAGGGCGCGACGTTGAGCCTGGTGATCAGCAGCCCGTTGACGGCGCCGATCAGCATGCCGACCGCGAGCGTGATCAAGGCGATCTCGACGACATTGAAATAGATGGTGTAGCCGATCTGCAGGTCGATGCCGTTGAGCACGAGGTAGCCGGCCACCATGCCGCACAGGCCGACGATCGAGCCAACCGAAAGGTCGATGCCGCCGGTGATGATGACGAAGGTCATGCCCATGGCGAGAAAGGCATTGAGCGCCACGTGCTTGGCCATCAGGATCAGATTGGCGGCCGACAGGAAGTTCGGCGCCGCGATCGAGAAGAACACCAGCACGGCGATCAGCGCAATGAAGGTTCTGAGCTTCATCAGCGTCAGCAGCGCCGAGCCGCTGGAGGCGGAGGAAGCGGCAGCCTTGGCCGGAATGTCAGTCATCAGCGTTGCTCCCCATGTGCGGCCGGTCCGTGGCCCAGCGCCGACGCGGCGACGATCGCCGCCTCCGTCGCTTCGGCGCGGTCGAATATGCCGGTCAATCTGCCATTGCTCATCACCGCGATGCGGTGGGACAGCGCCATCACCTCGTCGAGGTCCGAGGTGGCGAACAGGATGCCCAGCCCGTCGCGCGAAAGCTTGCGCATGGTGCGGAAGACATCGGCCTTGGCGCCGACATCGATGCCGCGGCTGGGCTCGTCCATCAGAAGCACTTTCGGTCCGGTGAGCAGCGCCTTGCCGATCACCACCTTCTGTTGGTTGCCGCCCGACAGCGACGAGACCTCCTGCGCCGGGTCGGCGACCTTGATTGCGAGTTCCCGCACCATCTGCATCACGGCCTGCCGCTCGGCACCGCCGCGGATGTGAAACAGGCGCACGAAGCGCGACAGGCTCGCCATCGTCAGGTTGCTGGCGACCGACAGGATCGACACCAGGCCCTCGCGCTGGCGGTCCTCTGGGATCAAGGCCAGCCCTCGCTGGATGCGGCGCGTCGTGTCGCGCTCCTTCACCTGCTTTCCGGCGATGAAGATCCTGCCGCTGGCATGGCCGTGACGGCCCATGATGCAGTCGAACAGCTCGCTGCGCCCCGCACCCATCAGCCCGTATATGCCGAGAATCTCGCCGGCGCGCAGCGACAGCGAGACGTGGTCGACCGCCAGCCCGCCGGTGACGCGTGGCAGGCAGATCTCCTCGGCGCGGAAGATTTCCGCGCCCGGCACATGGCCGTCGGCCTTGGCGAAGTCCTTGGCGTCCGAGCCGATCATCTGCCGCACGATCCACTGCGTATCGACGTTTTTTATCTGCTCCTGGCCGGTGATGCGGCCGTCGCGCAGCACGGTGATGTAGTCGCCGATGCGGATCAGTTCCTCCAGCCGGTGGGAGATGTAGACGATGGCGACGCCGCGCGCCTTGAGGTCGGCGATCACCTTGAACAGGATCTCGACTTCGGCGGCGCTCAGCGCCGAGGTCGGCTCGTCCATGATGAGGATCTTGGCGTCGAGCGAAACCGCCTTGGCGATCTCGACCAGTTGCTGCTGGCCGATGCGCAGATCCTCGACCAGCATGTCGGGCCGGATGCCGGCTTCCAGCCGCTCCAGGAATTCACCGGCCCGGCGCTCCTGTTCCTTGCGGTCGATCTTGCGGAAGCGGTTGGTGATCTCGCGCGTGGCGAAGATATTCTCGGCGACCGAAAGGTTGCCGAACAGGTTCAGCTCCTGGAACACCATGCCGATGCCGCGGTCGACCGCATCTCCCGACGACGAGAAAGAGACCTCTTCGCCTTCGAGCAGGATGCGCCCTACGGTCGGCTGCTCGACGCCGGCGATGATCTTCATCAGCGTCGACTTGCCGGCGCCGTTTTCCCCGACCAGCACGTTGACCGCGCCCTTGCGCACTTCGAAATTCGCCTGCTTGACCGCGACCGTGCCGGCATAGACTTTCGAGACATCCTCCAGCTTGAGGATGACGTCATGGCCATTCGCCTGGCTCATGGCTTCGGCCCGATCTCGGCCTCCGCCGGCGTCACCAGCGGCAGGTCCTGGCCGCCTTCGATCGTATAGGCGCCGAGCACCTTGGCGGTGCGGCCTTCCAGCGCCTCGCGCCGCAGCTTGGAGAGCACCGTCTTGGCGGCATGGGCATTGAAAGCCTTGCCGAACTGGGCGAAGTCGATCTGGTTGGTGAAGTCGTTGAACTGGACGAAGTCGAGGCTGTCGCGCAGTGCCGTGCCGCGCATCGCCGGCCCAATCTGGACGCGCGCGTCCGCCTTGCCGTCACCGTCGGCGTCGACATCGATGGTGGCCGCGCGCGACTGCGTGTTTGCCGCGACGATCTTGCCCTCGACGCGCACGGCGAACGTCCATGGCGAATTCGCCTGCTTCTTCGGATTGCCGTATTTGGCGCCGGCCGCGGCCGGATCGGTCTTCGCCAGCGCATGGACCTCGGCGAACGGTCCAGCCTTCTGCTGCAGATAGGGAATGACTTTCGCCGCCCAGATGTCCTCGACCATCTTGTCAGGGTTGAAGGCGGAGGCATTGCCGTCGCCTTGCGCCGATGGCGTCGGAAGGATCTTGCAGGCGCTGAGCGCGATGCCGGCGGTCAGGGCAAGGATCGGCCAACTCGGCTTTTTCTGCATGGCGGTCGAGGCATCCTGGTGAAAAGGAGCGAGGGACGAACCTCGGTTCGCCCCCCGCTGTTCGCGTTGCGCCGGCTCAGTTCTTGAGCGCGAAGGTTTCCAGCTTGGCGGCATTGTCGCCATTGATGAGCACGCAGTCCATCAGCTGCTTTTCCTTCTCGGGCGACTTCTTGTTCTTGATGAAGTCGTTGGCCTGTTCGACCGCCATCTGCGCCTGGGCATAGGCCGGCTGCAGCACCGTCGCCTTGATGCCGCCCGAGGTGATGGAATCGCGCACGTCGTTCGATCCGTCGAAGCCAACGACGATGACGTCCTTGCGGCCGGCCGCGGCAAGCGCCGCATAGGCGCCCATCGCCATCGTGTCGTTGCCGGAGATGACGCCCTTGATGTCAGGATTGGCCTGCAGGATCGATTCCATCTTGGAATAGGCCTCGGTCTGGCTCCAATTGGCCGATTGCTGCGCGACCATCTTCAGGTCCGGATAGTCGTCGATGACGTCGTGATAGCCCTTGGAGCGGATGCCGGCATTGGTGTCGGATTCCTTGCCGACCAGCTCCACGAAATTACCCTTCTCGCCCATCAGCTTGACGAATTCCTGCGCGCCGAGCTGGGCGCCCTGGTAGTTGTTGGAGACGATCTGAGCCACCGCGACGCCGGTGGCGTTGATCTCGCGGTCGATGAGGAAGGAGGGGACGCCGGCGTCCTTGGCCTTCTGTACGGCGGCGACGGTGGCGTCGGCGCCGGCATTGTCGAGGATGATCGCCTTTGCGCCGCGGCCGATCGCGGTGTCGATCAGCTCGGACTGCTTGTTGGCGTCGTCGTCATGGACCAGCACCAGCGCCTCGTAGCCCAATTCCTTGGCCTTGGCTTCGGCGCCGACGGCTTCCGCCTTGAAGAACGGATTGTCGTGCGATGGGGTGATGATGGCGATGAGATCCGCCGCGTAGGCGGGCATCGCCGTGCCGAGTGCCAGCACGCCTGCGAAGGCGGCAAGCGTCATTCTGCGTGTCAGTTTCATGAAGTCCTCCCGTTGAAACCCATGCCTCGATCGTTTCGAGGCCTCTATCTACGATTGAGTTCGTCAGGCAGGGCCGGCAGCGCGCCGCCCGGATTTCAGAGCCGATCGCCGGCTGTCATCCGAACTGCTCCTCGCTCCGCTCCCGCCGTCCTCACTCGCATCAACTTCAAACTTCCAACGAAGCATGACCGATCCGAGTCCGGGAACAGCTAAAGCTAACTGGTATAATGAGTCAACCACTAATTCAGGTGATCTGTATCTAAGCGGCGGCCCGCTCAGGTAATCCGCTGGATGCTGGCTGCGATCTCTTCCGGTTCGAAGACCCGCTTCCAGTCGTCGCGCATCAGCACCGGCTTGCCGAATTCGATGGCCTTGTTGCAGGCGTCGGAGAACACGCCTTTGGTTTCGCCGAAGATTACGGCGCCGAGCACATTCATGTGGCCGAGCAGGAAATCGAGGGCCGCCTGCTGGTCGACGCCGCGCGCCACGACCTCGTCGACAGCTTCCTTCATGACCACCAGCAGCGAGGCGCACACGGTCTCAGAAAGGCCGGGCTCGAGCAGCGCCATCTGCTCGACGGAAACGCGGTGCGAGCGCATCACCGGCGCCCAGATGATCTTGGCGATGGCCTCGCCCTTGGCGTAGTCCGCTTCCGGTCCCTGCATCAGTGCGCTGACCATGTGCTGCTTGGCCTTGACGCCGCCGAAATAATCTTTCTTGGCCGCCATGTCGGTTTCGTCGTTGAAGATCGGCGGATGGCAGGGGTGGGTGACGAAGTAGGTCAGGTCGGGACGATCAGGCAAATGGCCGGCAAACGGCGCCGCGGCATCGAGAACGATCACCATCGTGCCCGGCGCAAGCTTGCTTTCGATGCTTGCCGCGACCTTGCCGATATGGGTGTCCGGAACCGCCAGGATCACCACCTCGGCGCCTTCCAGCGCCTCGTCGGCACCGACCGTATCGAAGCCCAGCCCGGTCTTCAGCCGCTCGCGCCCGGCCTCGCTGACCTCGACATGGCGGATCGTATAGGGCGAGCCGCGGAAATTGGTCGAAAGGCGGTAACCCATTTTGCCGCCGGCACCGAACAGCGCGATCGTCGTCATCTAGCCTTGCTCCTAAATATTGAACGATGGTCTCGCCAATCGTCACCTTATATACTGGTATGATCACTCTACCATCTTGGCAAGAGAAATCATTGTCACTGCGGCCTGATTGCCGCAGCGCCCGCCTTAGGTTTCGCCGTGCCGTCGCCGGCTGCGCTCTCGAGGGCGGCGGGGTCGAGGGCGGCGGGGTCGACGGCGGCGCGCCGCGACAGCACCTGCCGGCCGGCCAGCGCCAGAACGAAAATGACCACGATGCCCTGGACGATGTCCTGCGCGCCGGGCGGCAGGCCGATGATCTGCATGGTCGTGACGATGAGGATCAAAAGGATGCTGGCGAACAATGTGCCGAGCGCCGTCGCGGAGCCGCCGAAGATCAGCGTCCCGCCCAGCACCACCGCGGCGATGGATTGCAGGAGATAGGGCTGGCCCATTTCAAGAAAGGCGCCGCCGATATAGGCACCCAGCAGCAGCCCGTTGAGCGAGGCCAGCACCGAGGAGATGATGAAGGCCGAGGCGATGACCCGGTTGTTGCGGATCGCTGCTAGTCGCGCCGCCGCGCGGTTCTGGCCGACTGCCGAGAGCAGTTGTCCGTAAACGGTATAGCGTAGCACGAACGACGTTGCGGCGACGCCCAGGATGGCGATGACTGCCATGATCGGCACGCCCGCGACACGGCCCGTCGCCAGCGTCTTCAACAGCGGACTGACGGCGAAGCCCGATATCGCGCGGTTCGACAGCAGCGTTGCGGTTGCCAGCACATAGCCCGTCGCCAGCGTGGCGATGATGGCCGGTATGTTCAGCCCGACGACGAGCAGCGCGTTGAGAGCGCCGACCGCAAGGCCGAGCAGGATCGCGGCGCCGACGCCGACGGCGAGGTTGGCGTCCTGGCCCTTGATGGTCAGCAGCGCCACGAAGGCGCTGAGCGTGATCACCGAGGCCACGGAAAGGTCGATATTGCCGCGCCCGGTGGTGACGACGAACATCTGGCCGATGCCGACGACCGTTAGGAACGAGGCCGACAGAACGATGCCCGACAGGCTGGAGAGGCTGAAGCGGTTGGTGACGATGGACAGCACCAGCCAGAGCAGCAGCACCCCGATCGCCGACCAGATCCAGCGGTTTTTCTGCGCCCAAGGGCTGAAGGCGGCAAGCGCGTTCATTGTTCGCTCCTGCGGTCCGCGGTCAGGCTGCGCAAGGTCAGCAGGGCGATGAGGATCAATCCCTGCGTCGCCGCATTGAAGTCGCTGCTCACGCTCAGCGTGCCGAGCAGGGCGCCGATCAACGCCAGCGTGACCGCGCCGGCGACGGCGCCGACCGGCGAGATGACGCCGCCCAACAGCGAACAGCCGCCCATCACCACGGCGGCGACGCTGAGCAGGGTGAATGAATTGCCGGAATTGATGTCGCTCGCCGTATTGATCGCCGTCAGCGACAGGCCGGCGGCGGCGGCGAACAGCCCGGCGACGAGGTAGCGCACCAGCGCGTAGCGCGTCGGCGACCAGCCGGAACGGATCATCGCGGTCGGATTGTTGCCGAAACCGCGCAGCACCACGCCGAGCGGCAGCCGGTCGATCACGAACACCACGATTGCCACCGCGGCGATGAGGATGATCGAGGTTGGCACGAAGCCGAGCGACCAGTTGAACATTGCCGACAGCCATTCGGGGCTGGCGCCGCCCGGCGTCGGCTGCAGCGCATAGCCTATCCCGACCCAGATGAAGGACGCGCCCAGCGTGACGACGATGGCCGGGATCTTGCGCGCCTGGATCAGGCCGCCGAGGCCGGCATAGGCGGCGATCGCCGCAGCCAGCGCCAGCGCGCCGAGCCACGGCTGGTCGTAGAGCAGCGTGGCGCTGAGCACGCTGACGAGCCCCGCGAACGCGCCGACGCCGAGGTCGATCTCGCTGCCGCCGACGATGAACATCTGCGCCGCGGTCACCAGTACCAGCGACAGCGCCGGCATCAGCAAGAGGTCGAGCCCGAAAATGGAGGCGACCGCCGGATTGGCCGAGATCATCACCGCCAGCACGGCGGCGAGGCCGATGAAGGGGGCAGCATTCACCAGCCTGCGGGCAAGCCCGGCGCCGGCAGCGCCGCTGCGCCCCGCACTGGCGGCTTTGTCCGTCTGCTGGGCAAAGGACGCTCCAACGACGGCTGATTCCGTGATCGCCTCGCCGGCCAGTTCCTTGACGATGCAGCCGCCTGAAAACACCAGCACGCGGTCGCAGGCCAGGAGTTCGGCATCTTCGGTCGTGTGCCAGATGAGCGTGCGCCCGCCTCGCGCAATGTCGTTGCAGAGGCGGTAGAAGTCCTGCTTGGTGGCGATGTCGACGCCGCGTGTCGGGTCGTCGAGCAGGACGATCGGCGTGTCGGCGACGAGCGCCCGGGCGACGAGCGCCTTCTGCTGGTTGCCGCCGCTGAGCTCCAATATGTTGGATCCGAAGCGGGTTTCGTCGAGCCGCAGCCGGCCGGCGGCATCCGCCGCTGCCGCGCGGTTGGCGCGGTCCGAGACCAGGCCCAGCGCCGGGCGGCGTGCCAGGGCGCCGATGCTGATGTTCCCAAGCACGCTCCACAAGGGGAACACGCCTTCCTTCTGGCGGTCGCCCGCGATGAAACCGGCTTCACCGTTCCTGGCGACGGCCGCATCCGTTCCGGAATCGGGCTTGAAGATTGCGTGCAGCAACTCCTTCTGGCCGCTGCCTTCGAGGCCTGCCAATCCGATGATTTCACCGCGGCCGATCTCGATGTCGCGGCCGAGTTCGGCCGTCAGGAACCCGGACAATCGCACCAGCGCTTCGCGGCTGCCGGTGGTGGCGGTACCATGCTGGTGGATCGAGTTGGCGTCGCCCCCCATGAGCTGCACCAGCCTGCCGATCGACGTATCGGCCACATCGCCGCGCCAGGCGGTGCGTCCATTGCGCAGCACGACCACCTGGGTGGCGATGTCGATGATTTCCTGAAGCTTGTGGCTGATGAAGATGAAGGCGAGGCCGGATTTGGCCCGCTCCCGGATGAAGGCCCGCAACTGTCTCGAGCGATCGAGATCGAGCGAGGAGGTCGGCTCGTCAAGAACGATCAGCTTGACGCCAGGTGTCGCGGCGGCGCGCGCAATCTCGACCATTTGCCGTTCGGCGATGGAGAGGTGGCCGACTTCGGCATTCACATCGATGCCGTTTACGGGGAAGACGGCGTCCAGCGCCGAGCGGGCGCGCGCCCTGTAGAGTGCCCGCCAGCCCGGCCGGTTGGCGGCATCCGCCGGAATTTCCAGGAAGAAGTTTTCGGCCACCGAGAGGTTGGCGCACAGCGACAATTCCTGGTGCACCATGCGGATGCCGCGGCGCTGTGCCTCCGCCGTGTCGTAGCCGGCGAAGCCGATATTCTGGCCGGCAAACGAAATCGAGCCCAGGGTCGGCCACATCGCCCCGCACAGGATGCGCATCAGCGTCGATTTGCCGGCGCCGTTGCCGCCGACCAGCCCGATGATCTCGCCGGCGGAGACGGCGAGGTCGATCTCTGCATTCGCCAGCGTCGGTCCGAAGCTCTTGGTGATCCCGGAAAGCGAAACAACGCTCTGCCGGGCCGGATCGGCGAGCACCGCGGCGGCTGCGCCTTCCGGGGCGGCTACGGCGAGATGGGACATTCGTCCTCCGTTTCTTCACGGGCAGGGACCGGGCGCGGCCGTTCCGCGGCGCCCGGTCCCTGGCATTGCCAACCTTACTTGCTCAGCAGGTTCTGCTTGACCCAGTCGAGCGAATAGCTGGGGCTGATGATCTGGCCGCCCGGCAGCTTTGCATATTCCTTGAGGTTGCCGGCATCGACGGTAGCCACCGGCATGATCATCATCTTGGGTGCCTTGGCGCCCTTGAGCAGCGACAGGCCGAGCCAGAACGCGGCGCCGCCAATCCCGGGCGTGGTGTTCATCGAGACCGTCTGGTAGCCGTTCTTGGCGTTCTCCTCGGCCCACCATTTGACGAAGTCGGTGCCGCCGCCGCCTTCGATGATCGGCATCTTGCCGGCATAGTCGCCGCCATACTGGACGAACGCCTGGGCGATGCCGACATCGTCGCTGCCGCCTTGTGCGAGCACGGCGTCGACATGCGGCAGGGAGGGCAGCACGTTGGCGATGGCCGCCTGTGCGACCGACGCGGTCGCCTGGCCATAGACCGTGGCGACAACCTTGATATCGGGATATTTGGCCAGCACCGACTGCTGCGCGTTGAACATGTCGTTGTCGGGCGCCGACCCCTTGACGCCGCGCACCTGGATGACGTTGCCCTTGCCGCCGATCATCTTGAAGACGGCCTCGGCCTGGGCTGCCTTGTAGCCCTTGAAGTCGAAGTTGAGCTGGTAGTTGCAGGGCGCCGAGGCGACCGAATCGAACGAAACGACGATGATGCCGGCCTTGCAGGCTTTTTCGATGATCCCGTTGACCGCGGTTTCCGAGGCGGCATCGACGGCGAGCACGTCGACCTTCTTGAGGATCAGTTCGGCGATCTGGCTGTTCTGCTGCGCCACCGAGCCGTCGCCGTTCATGACGATGTAGTCGGCAATCTGACCGGCCGCCTTGGCTTCCTTGGCCGAGGCTTCGAAAGCCTCCACCATCTGGTGCCGCCAGGTGTTGCCGTAATAGGCGTTGGCGAGCGCGATCACCGGCGCATCCGGTGACGCCATTGCCGGCACAGCCGAGACGCTGACCAGCGCGGCGCCGGCAAGCGCCGCCACGGTTGAAAACTTCATGATATTTTCCTCCCAAAAAAACACCGGCCGATACGTCGGCCTTCTGCCATTCCGTTATGACGTCCTCCGAAAGACGCCATACCAGCTACATGTTATACCAGCATACCAAATAGGCAAGCGGGCACCGGAACCTCGATTGCCGAAACCTCCTTCGATTTAAGGACGAGACGAAGCTCGGCCGTCAGCTTCGTTCTTTCCTTGGCCAAACGGAGCCGGCCTGCTCCAGCAACTGGTGACCAGTCCAAAGTCGGCCGTAGACGGACGTTAGGTCATCATATATGTAATGTCAATCGATGGCGCGACCCTTGTCCGCCGACGCGACTCGGGATCGATTATGCCGCGAGCACCCAGGGAGGGACGGATGGAGCCGGTCCAGAAAAAGAAATTATATGTGGAGGTGCTTGACCGGTTGATGGCGGCAATCTCGACGTCCGAATTCCCGCCCGGCTCTCAATTGCCGTCGGAAAAGGAACTAATGACGATGATCGGCGTCGGCCGGCCCTCGATCAGGGAAGCGATGCTGTCGCTGCAGCAGATGGGACTTATCAGGATCTCGCACGGAGAACGTGCCCGCGTCATCAATCCGACGCCTGATGTCATCGTCGATCAGGTCTCAGCGGCGATGGTCATGATGCTGGCGACGAACTCTCGCGGGCTCGAAGAACTCAAGGAAGTCAGGCTCTTGCTGGAAACCGGCCTGGTTCGGATAGCCACGCGGCGCGCTACGGCCAAGAGTTTGGAACGCCTCGCGGAGACCTTGCGTCATTTGCGCGAGGCAAAGGGCGACCAAGCCCGGTTTGTAGCTGCCGACATGGAGTTCCACGCCGTCATTGCGGAGATGAGCGGCAATTCGATGATAGCGGCGGTGGCGAAGGGAATGCTCGAATGGCTGTCCCGTTTCAAGCGGGATCTGGTGGCGATGAAAGGCGCCGAGCGGCTGACGGTCGAGGAGCATGAGCGGATCTACAAGGCAATCGCCGGCGGCGATCCGGAAGGCGCGAGCGCGGCAATGGCCGACCACATTGGCCGCGCCAACGAGCTCTATTCGAAACTGGCCGGCGGCGGAGCCGGCTGAGCGGCCGCCGAAATTTTTTTGCCCGAGAAAACTCATATGATGACATGATTTCTTTTTGGTGCTAACGGTCACTCCGTGAACGTCATTCCAGTCGGGAAGCCTGCATTGTCCGGTCGCCTCCGCGCCACCTATCTGATCGAAACCCGCTACCCGCTGGAGGTTGCCGCGGCTGCGATGGCGGGCGAACAATCAAGCGGGACTTTCCGCGCCATACCCGGAGAAACGCCGGAGCTGCTGCGCAAGTTCGGAGCCCGCGTCGAATTCATCAGCGATGTTGCCGAGGTCGACAGCGAGGCGTTGCCGTTCTCCCGCTCGCCAAAAAATGCCACCGTCAGGCCGCGCCGGGCCAAGGTGGGCCTTTCCTGGAACATCGAGAATACGGGAACAGTGCTGCCTTCGGTCTGGTCGACGGTTCTCGGCAATCTGTTCGAGTTGCATCATTTTTCGGCCATGCGTCTCCTCGACGTTACCTTTCCCGATGCCTTCGCGGATGCCTACCCAGGGCCGGCCTTCGCCGTCGAGGGAACGCGTCGCCTGACCGGCGTCGACGGGCGTCCGCTGATCGGCACCATCGTCAAGCCGAGCGTTGGTCTTACCCCGCAGGAGACGGCGGCCCTGGCCGACACGCTGATTGCCGCGGGGCTTGATTTCATCAAGGACGACGAATTGATGGGGGACCCTCCGCATTCGCCGTTCGAACACCGGTTCGAAGCGGTCATGGCGGTGATAGACAGGCACGCCGACAGGACCGGGCGCAAGGTCATGTATGCGGCCAACATTTCCGGTGACATCGACGCCATGCGTCGCCAGCTGGATCTGATCGAGCGCCGTGGCGGGACCTGCGCCATGCTGGTCCTGAATTCCGTCGGCCTGTCCGCCGTCATCGAGATGCGCCGCCACTCCGCCGTTGCGCTGCACGGCCATCGGGCCGGATGGGGCCTCTTCAGCCGCTCTCCCGATCTCGGCATGAGCTATCTCGCCTATCAGAAATTCTGGCGTCTGGCGGGCATCGACCACATGCACGTCAACGGGCTGTCCAACAAGTTCTGCGAGCCGGACGAATCGGTGATGGCGTCGGCCCATGGCTGTCTCACCCCGATGTTCGAGCGGGCTGGCCGTCCCGATACGGTCATGCCGGTGTTTTCGTCTGGACAGACCGCTGTGCAGGCGGCCGAGACCTATACGAGGCTCGGCTCGGACGATTTCATCTATTGCTGCGGCGGCGGGATCATGGCGCATCCAGGCGGGCCGGCCGCCGGCGTTCGAAGCCTGCATGATGCTTTCGAAGCCGCGGCGGCAGGGGTTCCCGCACGCGACTACGCCGCCACGCATCCGGAGCTCGAAGCCGCGCTGCAAGCGTTCGGCTGAATCTGCGCCATCGGCGCGCCATCAAGG
Source organism: Mesorhizobium sp. B2-6-1 (assembly GCF_006440475.1). Classification (NCBI taxonomy): domain Bacteria; kingdom Pseudomonadati; phylum Pseudomonadota; class Alphaproteobacteria; order Hyphomicrobiales; family Phyllobacteriaceae; genus Mesorhizobium; species Mesorhizobium sp. B2-6-1. The sequence continues at coordinate 351,931 of NZ_VFUH01000002.1, read as the reverse complement.
CAAATGGGAGAGAAAGCAAATGACGACATCCGTGGCGGTGCTTGGGGCCGGAGGGAAGATGGGCTTCCGCGTGACGCGCAAGTTGATCGAAGCGGGCTACGATGTCCGCGCCGTGGAGATCGGCGAGGCCGGCCGCAAGCGGCTGGGAGAGGCCGATATCGGCGCCGTCGCCATGGACGAGGGCATTCCCGGCGCCAAGGTGGTGGTAATGGCCCTGCCGGACAATACCATCGGCCAGGTGGCGCGGCAGATCTCGCCGATGCTTGCCGCGGGCACCATGATCCTTATTCTGGATGCGGCAGCGCCCTATGCCGGCGACTTGCCCGCGGATCGGCCGGATCTCACCTATTTCGTCGGCCATCCCTGCCATCCGCCGCTGTTCGGCGAAGAGACGGAATGGGCCGCGCGTCGCGATTACCATGGCGGCATCGCCAGGCAATCGATCGTCTGTGCCCTGATGCAAGGTCCGGAAGAGCACTATGCGCTTGGCGAGGAAGTGTGCAGGGCCATGTGGTCGCCGATCATCGACAGCCATCGCGTCACGGTCGAACAACTGGCGATCCTGGAGCCGGGCCTGTCCGAAATGGTGGCCATGCCCTTCGTCGACACCATGGTCGAGGCCGTCGAGGAGTGTGAGCGCAAATATGGCATTCCCAGACAGGCCGCGCTGGACTTCCTGATAGGGCATCTGAACGTCGAGATCGCCATGTGGTTCGGCTTCTCTCCGAAAGTGCCGTCCGATGCGGCGCTGAGGCTGATGCGATTCGCCAAAGGCGTCGTGGTCCGGGACGACTGGCGCGAAGCGCTGTCTCCTGCCAAGGTCAAGGAAGCCTCGGAATTGATCGTCTACGGCAAGGGAGCCTGAGCCCTGCCTTCGCCGCGCCGGACCTCGGTATCGACCGCGCTCTTCGATGGCTATCCCATGGAATTGGCCCTCGAGGAGATTGCGGCGGCCGGCGCCCTCCATGTCGAGCCGGCCTTCATCCGCGGCTATGTCGATTTCGACGAAGGCATGTTTGCGGCTGCGCACGCCGCGAAGTTGCGCCAGGCAGCGGAACATGCCGGGCTGGGGATCAATGCCGTGTCGGCTCATCTCGACCTGTCGGGGGCCGATGCCGTCGACGCCTTGTCCCGCCGCATCGGCTTTGCCGCCGGTCTTGGCGCGTCCTTCCTGATTACCAATGCCGGCCCGGCGAGAAACAGCGCGGCGATCCGCAAAACGATTGACGCCCTCCTGCCGAGGCTGGAGGAAGTCGGCATCGTGCTGGCGCTCGAGAATCCCGGACATGGCCAAGGCGATCTGCTCGGCAGTGCCCGGCTGGGGGCAAGCTTCATTCGGGACATCGGATCGCGACACGTGCGCCTGAACCACGACGCCGGAAATGTCTTTACCTACAGCAACGAGACGGTGCAGCCGGCGCAAGATATCGCTGATGCCATCGATGCCGTTGGGCATGCTCATCTGAAGGATGTCGTCAGCACCGGGGAGGGATGGACATTTTGCGCTATCGGCGACGGCTCGATCGACTACGAACCGTACTGGGCAACGCTTCCCGCGACGCTGCCGGTCAGCATCGAACTGCCATTGCGGCTGCGGCGCCCGCAGCACCGTGATCCCCAACGGCGGAGCGCGCCGGTGGATATCGCCACCATTCGGAGCGCGCTGCGGCGTTCACTGGATTTCGTCAACTCGCTGGAGATCGCAAAGAGCAGCACCTTCTGAACGCGAAAGGTGGTTCCTGGCCTTTGCGAGAGCCGGCTATCCCCGCTCCGGGAACATCTCCTTTAGGCTCGCGCGCGAGGCCTTGGCGACGCCCCGTTCGGTAATCAGGCCGGTGACCAGCCGCGCCGGCGTCACGTCGAAGGCGGGGTTTGCCGCGGGCGTCGCTTCCGGCGAGACGCGCACCTGGGCGATCTCGCCGCTCGCGGTCTTGCCCCACACCAGCGAAACCTCGTCGCCCGAGCGTTCCTCGATCGGGATTTCGGCAAGCCCGTCGCCCACCGTCCAGTCGATGGTCGGCGAAGGCAGCGCAACGTAAAACGGCACGTCATTGTCTGCGGCGGCGAGTGCCTTCAAATAGGTGCCGATCTTGTTGCAGACGTCGCCGTCGGCCGTCGTGCGGTCGGTGCCGACGATGACCATGTCGATTGCGCCGCGCTGCATCAGATGGCCGCCGGCATTGTCGACGATCAGCGTATGCGGCACGCCGTGGCCGGCCATCTCCCAGGCCGTCAACTGGGCGCCCTGGTTGCGCGGCCGCGTCTCGTCGACATAGACATGGACCGGAATGCCGGCCTCCGTTGCCAGGTAGATCGGCGCGGTGGCCGTGCCGTAGTCGACGGTGGCCAGCCAGCCGGCGTTGCAATGGGTCAGGATGTTGACGGTTTCGCCCGGATTCTTGCGCGCCGCGATGTCCTTGATGATGGCGAGGCCGTTCTCGCCGATGGCGCGGTTGAGCCCGACATCCTCGTCGGCGATCTCGCTGGCGCGCCGATAGGCGGCTGCAGCGCGTTGTTCCGTCGGCAGCGGCCGCAGGACGCGCCGCATCTCATCCAGCGCCCAGCGCAGATTGATCGCCGTGGGACGCGTCTCGTGGAGCGTCTCCCAGACGGCGTCGAGCGCGGCATCCGCCGGATCGTCCGCCATCTGCATGGCGACGCCATAGGCAGCGGTGACACCGATCAGCGGCGCGCCGCGCACCCACATGTCGCGGATGGCGGTGGCGATGCCGTTAACGGTGTCGACCTTCACGACACGGAAGTCATGCGGCAGCCAGCGCTGGTCGATGATCTCCACCGAGCGCCCATCGTCGCTCAGCCAGATGGTGCGATAGTGGCGCTCGCCGACGTTCAAATGCGGTTCTCCTGTTCGATTAGCGCGGCCAGGTTGTTGACCTCGTCGATGCTGTGAATATGACGCCTATTGACGGCGATGTGGCGGCCGAACTTCAGCGCCCTCGCTTCACATGTGGCGCGCAGGTCTTCGTCGGCAATGGTTTCGAAATCGGCATTGTGGGCGAGGCCGAGGATGCGCCGGTGCACCTCGATGCCGGCAAAGCCGAGGAGGTCGTCCCAGATCTGGTGCAGCACATGGTCGAGCGCCTGCTCGGCGCCGAGCCTGTCGCCCTGATCCTCGAACAGGCTCTTTTGATAAAGCATGCCGTTGCGCTCCGTGCGCCACAGATGCGAGAATTCGGTGCGGAACACCGACCACGTCTGCGCCGTGACATCGAGCAGATAAGCGCGCATGGCGTCGCGCTTGCCGCTCTGCTCATGACCCCGCTGCGAGAAGAAGGCCATCCAGAAATTGGCGAGCAACATGCCGACATCGAAGGCCATCGGCCCGTAGAAGGCGAACTCCGGGTCGATCATCCTGGTCTCTGTATCCGTGACCATGATCGAGCCGGAATGCAGGTCGCCATGCAGCAATGTCTCTGCATTGGCGGCGAACAGATGCTTCAGGCGCTGCGCTTCCACCTTGAGGTCGCGGTCGGCGCGCAACTCGGCGACCAGGGCGTCGAGCTGCGGCGAAGTGTGCCGGTTCATCTTGGCGTCGAAATAGGGGTCGGAGAACACCAGGTTCTCCGTGATGTCGCACAGCTCGACATTGTCGGCGAACAGCGCCAGATCCGCTTTGCGTTCCTTGGTCACCATCGAGAAGTCGGAGCCGCGGAACAGGGTGCGGGCCATGAACAGCCCGATATCCCTGGCGATGTTCGGCAATTGCCGGCCCTCGATCAGCGCCCGCCGCAAAATGATGTGCGGCGACAGATACTCCATGATGATCAGCGCCTGGGTCTCGTCGAAATGGTAGATGGCCGGCACCGAGCCCGGCGCGCGCGCCTCCTGCCGCGTCAGCGCGTGATATTCGAAGAAGGAACGCTTCAGCGGCAGCGGCCAGCTGTCGCCGACCAGCCGGACATAGGGCAGGGCCTGCTTGACGACAGCCGCGCCCTTATCACCCTCGACGATGAAGACGAGATTAAGATTGCCGTCGCCGACCTCGCGCACTTTCCAGCGGCTGGTGTCCTCGCCGATGCGCCCGGTGAGCGCCTCGTTAGTGCCGAGCCGCGTGGCGAGCGTCTCCACCGACAGTGCTTCGAACGGCGTCTTCCCGGTCATCCTCACCCCTCCTGCTCGTTCCCCCATAATAGCGGAGCCACGGCGGCGGGGCCAAGCTAGGTAGCGCTCTGGCAATTGTCAATCGTGTTGACAATTGCCGATGTAGCCCATAGCGTCACGGGCAGGGAGGAACGCATGGTCGGCAATGCCGTGTTCCGCGTAGAGGGACTGAGGAAATCCTTTGGCCGCAACGAGGTGCTTGGCGGCGTCTCGCTCGAACTCCATGCCGGTGAAGTGACCGTCCTGATGGGCGCCAACGGCGCCGGCAAATCCACCCTCGTCAAGATCGTCAGCGGCGTCTACGAGCGCGACGGCGGCACCATGACCCTGGCCGGCCAGGACTTTGCGCCGGGAAGACCGGCGGAAGCGATCCGCGCTGGCGTCGTCACCGTTCACCAGAACATCAATGACGGTGTCGTCGCCGACCTTGACGTGGCGACCAATCTGACATTGGACAGGCTGAGCGGCAGTGGCGCCCCGGTGCTCTTCAACCCGGTCCGTGTGCATCGCGAGGCCAAGGCGGTTGCCGACCGCATGGACCTGGCGATCGACTTGAAGGCGCGCGTCAGCGATCTCTCGCTGGCCGATCGCCAGATGGTGGCGATTGCCCGCGCGCTGGCACATCAGCCGAAAGTGCTGATCCTCGACGAACCCACCTCATCGCTATCGAGCGCCGAAGCCGATCGGCTTTTTGCGCTGGTCGACAGGCTGCGCGCGCAAGGCGTGGCGATCCTCTATATCTCGCACCGCATGTCCGACATAAGGCGGCTTGCCGACCGCATCGTCTCGATGCGCGACGGCGCCGTGTCCGGCGTCTTCGACAAGAAGCCGCTCGACTACGAAGGTGCGGTCAATGCCATGCTCGGCCGCAAGATCCACCTCGACCAGATCGTCGCCAGGCACTCGGCCAAGGCGGTGCTGACCGTCGAAGGCCTGCGCATCGCCCAGGGCGCCAGGCCGATCTCGCTGACCCTTGGCGACGGCGAGGTCGTTGCCGTCACCGGGCTGGTCGGCGTCGGCAAGACAGCGCTTGCCGAGACGCTATTCGGCGTGCGCAGGCCGATCGCCGGCACCATGACGATGAACGGCAAACCCTACGCGCCGCGCTCGGCCGGCGATGCGATCGCCGCCGGCGTCTTCCTCATCGCCAAGGATCGCGCCACCAGCGGCATCGTCGGCGGCTTCAACATCGAGCGCAATGTCAGCCTGCCGTTCCTGAGGCGGATGTCGAACCTGGGCGTGCTCAAGCGCCGCCTCGAACGCGCCACGGCGCGCCGGCAGATCCAGGAACTGGGCATCGTCTGCCGCTCCGAGAAGGACGAGATGTCGGCATTGTCCGGCGGCAACCAGCAGAAGGTGATGGTCGCCCGCTGGATGGCGCAGGATGCAAGCCTGTTCATTCTCGATGAGCCGTTTCAGGGCGTCGACATCTCGGCGAGGCGCGACATCGCCGCCAAGCTGAGGGCAAGCGCCAATGGCCGCGCGACGCTTTTGTTCGTCACCGAACTCGACGAGGCGCTGGAGACGGCCGACCGTATCCTGGTGATGTCGGAGCAGACCATCGTCGGCGAACACCGCAACGCGGACATCGATCTCGATCGTCTGCTGGCCGAGGTGGCCGGCGGGCTGCCGCACCGCGCGGCTTGACCGGCTGGAATTGAAGAGCTGACGATGACAATTGGAATGGAGAGCATGGGTTCGAGTTGGGTAAAAACGGCAGCGGCGCGCGGGGGCGCTGAATGACGCAGCGCAACCACGCCATCCGCTACGGTTTCATCGTCCTGTTGTTCGGGCTCGTCGCTTATTTCGCGATCGCCGCCGACGGTTTCGTTTCGCCGCAAAGTGCGGTCTTCATTTTCCAGTCGGTCGCCATCACCGGCGTGCTGGCGCTTGGTGTCACCGCCACGCTGGTCGTTGGGGGTTTCGACCTGTCGATCGGCTCGGTCGCCACGTCAGCCATGATGGCGGCGGCCTATGTCATGGTCGTGCTGGAGCAGAACGCTGTCATCGCGGTCATCGTCTGCCTGCTGATCGGCGTTATCGTTGGGCTCATCAATGGTTGGCTGATCGTCTATATGCGCGTGCCGGACCTGCTGGCGACGCTCGGCATGATGTTCCTGCTGGTCGGCCTGCAGCGTATCCCGACCGAAGGCCGCTCGATCGCCACCGGCATGACCATGCCCGATGGCTCGGTCGCCAACGGCAAGTTCGGCGAGGCGTTCCTGGCGCTCGGCCGCCACCGCTTCGACTTCTTCATCCCCAATCTCGTTCCGGTCTCGGTCGTCGTCCTGGCGGTGCTCGCGGTACTGATCTGGTTCTTCCTCGAATACACCCGCTTCGGCCGCATGATGTATGCCGTCGGCTCCAATGAGCGCGCCGCCGAACTCGCCGGCGCGCCTGTCAAGGCATACAAAATCTGGGCCTATATCATTTCAGGAGTTTTTGCCTCGATCGGCGGTATTTTGCTCGCCGCGCGGCTTGGACGCGGCGACATCGCCTCGGGTAATAATCTTCTGCTCGACGCCGTCGCCGCGGCACTCATCGGCTACGCGGTTCTCGGCGCCGCCAAGCCGAACGCGTTCGGCACGGCCGTCGGTGCGATCTTCGTAGGCGTCCTTCTCCAGGGTCTGACGATGATGAACGCGCCATACTACACGCAGGATTTCATCAAGGGCGCCGTTCTGGTCGTCGCCCTTGTCTTCACCTTCGCTCTTTCCGGCAGGGGCAGGACATAGATTTCGACCGGGTTGCATTTCAACAAGTGGAGGAAACGACGTGAACATCACAAGAAGACTTTTGGGCAAGGCAGCGCTCGGGCTCGCCGGCGCGGCGCTGCTGATGCAAGGGACGGCTCTGGCCGCCGATCGCCCGGCGCCGTTCGACAAGCCCGGCGTCAAGATCGCGCTGGTGCGCTATCTCTCGACCGGTGACTTCTTCCAGGCCTATCTCTCCGGCGTCGAGGCGCAAGCCAAGGCCCTCGGCGTCGACCTGCGCGTGCTCGACAGCCGCCAGGACGCCGCCCTCCAGGCCGACATGGTCGACCAGGCCATCGCGCTCGGCGTGCAAGGCATCATCATCCAGCACGGCCTGACGGAATCGATGAAGGACGCCGCCCAGCGCGCGGTCGACGCCGGCATCAAGGTGGTCGCTTTCGACGTCAATGTCGAAAACCCCAAGATCCCGCAGATCGAGCAGTCAGACCGCGACCTTGCGCGCCTCGCGCTCGAGCAGGCCGTCAAGGACAATGGCGAGAGCTGGAAGGCCGGCTATGTCTATGTCGCGGGCATCGCCCCGCTCGACCGACGCAACGAAACCTGGGTCGACGTGAAGAAGAAATATTCGGGCATCAACGAAGTCGCCATGTTCGGCACATTGGACAACCCGATCGCCAACTCGGTCGCCAACCAGGCGCGCTCAGTGCTGACCGCCCATCCCGACATCAAGGTGATGTTTGCTCCCTATGACGAGTTCGCCAAGGGCGTGAAGATCGCCGTCGACGAGGCAGGCCTGAACAAGGACATCAAGATCTATTCGGCCGACATCTCGACCTCCGACATTGCGGCGATGCGGGAGCCCGACAGCGCCTGGGCGGCAACCGCCGCGACCAACCCGGCCGTCGTGGGCCAGGTCTCGGTGCGTGCGCTGGCGCAACTGCTGGCCGGCGAAGACCCCGGCCACAACGTCGTCGTGCCGCCGACGCTGATCACCCAGAGGGACCTTCTCGACAAGGACATCAAGAATATGGAGGACCTGTCGGCCAAGCTGCCGCAGTTCGCCCATGCCGATGTCGCCATGCCCGCCTGGATGCCGAACCCGAACGCGAAGTAAGCCAATCGACATTGCAATTCGCTCACACTTGGAACAGCCGCTTGCAGCAACTGCAGGCGGCTTTTTTGCTGTCTTCATTCGTTGAACAGATCGGAGTAGGAGCCGGTGCGGGCAAGCCGCAGCTCATCGTCGGCAATGCGGTAGATCAAGAGCCAATCCGGTTCTACATGCGCATCCCGATAGTCTTTCCAGTCGCCTTTTAGAGGGGTGATCCTTATAACGCGCCGGCAGTCCGGCGATGAGCAGGCCCAACAACTCGCGCAATTTAGCGAGGTCTTTGCCACGCTTCTCCATGCGCTTAACGTCCCTGCGGAATTGCCCGGAGTGAACGGGCGTCGGCATGTCAGATGCCCAAATCCTTGAACAATTCGTCGGCTGACGCGAAACGCTTGCCTTTGCCTTTTTCCAATTCGGCCATGGCCTTTTGGGTGGTTGCGTTCGGCACCTTCACCGGAAAGGGAAATTCCTTGTCGGCGGCGACGCGGACCAGCAGCAGCCGAATGGCGTCGGAGACCGACAGTCCCATTGCCGCCAGGGCTTCGGTAGCCTGGTCCTTTGTCGCGGCATCAATTCGAGCGCGGACAACCGTGTCCGTAGCCATGTTGCGACTCCCTACTGTTGAGCCACAATGTAGCTACAAACGGGTGTTCTTGCAAGCCTGCCGTCTGCGCTGTGCGTGACGGTGCTACCGCAGCGCCGCCGCGATATTGCCCCCGTCGACCGTCGTTACGTCGGCGGTTGTGCGGTCGGCCAGCGCGTGGTGCAGGAAAGCCTGCGCCACGTCCTGCGCCGTCACCTCCTGGCCGAGCAGATTGCCGGACATGTATTCTTTTTCCGAGACACCGCGTGCGCCCGATCGGCTGGCGATCATGGCGTCGGTCAACAGCCCGGAGCGGATGCGGTCGGCATTGACGGCGTTGGAACGGATGCCATGCGCGCCGTAATCCAGTGCATATTGCCGGGACAGGAACAGCGTCGCCGCCTTCGGCACGCCATAGGCGCCGAATTTCGGACCCGGATTGACCGCCTGCTTGGAGGTGTTGAACAGGAGAGCGCCGCCGGTGCCCTGTTCGAGCATGATGCGCACCGCGTTCTGCGCCACCGACTGGTGGGCGAAGAAATTGAGCTCGAAGCTCTTGCGCAGCAGCGCGTCGTCAAGTTCGCCGATCCGGCCTTCCCAGGCGGCACCGGCATTGGACACCACTATGTCGACGCCGCCATACACGGCGACCGCCTTGTCGAAGGCTGCACGCACTTGGTCCGGATCGGTGATATCGGCGGCGACGCCGATCGAATTGTTGCCCGCTTTCTTGGCCGCATCAGCGGCTTTTTCGCCATCGAGATCGACGACCACCGCATGGGCGCCATTGTCGGCGAAAAGCTTGGCTGTCGCGGCGCCGATCGCACCGGCTCCGCCAGTGATCAGCACGACCTGGCCGGTCAGCGGCTTCGGCTTGTTGGAGGCGAGTTTGGCCTGTTCCAGCGACCAGTATTCGAGCGGGAACAGGTCGGCCTTGGAAAGCGGATGAAAACGGCCGACCGCTTCGGCGCCGCGCACGGCCTCGATCCACATCTCGCCGACGTCGGAGGCGATCCTGGCATCCTTCAGCGTGCGGCCATGGCCGAACATGCCGAGTCCTGGCACCAGCGTCAGCCGCGGCATCGGGTCGAGCATGGTGCGTTTGACGTCGTCGAGCGCGTCATTGGTCTCGAAATAGGCACGGTATTCCTTGGCGAAGGCGTCGACATGGCTCTTGATGACGGCCTTGTAGTCGCCAATCTTGTCCGCATCGGGCGCCGGCACCGCCATCGGTCCGGTCTTGATGCGGATCGACAGGTCCGGCGTCGACACGCCGCGTGCGGCATAGTCGGCGATCTCGGCCGAATTGATGAAATCGACGATCGCGTCCGAGGTGCGGAAATCGCTGATCATGCGGTCGAAGCGGCCTTCGCGGCGCGCCACCGCCACGGCGCCGCGCAACATAGGAGCGATGGAAGCCGGCGTCGCGAGCTTCGCGGGAAGCGCGGCCTTTGCCGCCTTGGGCTTGGCATGCTTGGCTACATACTCCTCGGCGACATTCACATAATGGATCATCCGGTCGTAGGCCTGCTTGGCGTCGTCGCCGAAGGTGAAGATGCCGTGCTTGTCGAGGATCAGGCCTTCCACATCAGGGTCGGCGTCGAAAACGTCGGCAGCCGCCTTGGCGAGGTCGAAGCCCGGCATGATGTAGGGCACGTAACCCATCTTGGCCCCGAACACCGTCTTCACCAGCGGCTTGCTGTCTTCCTGATCGACGATCGCCAGGATGGCGGTCGAGTGCGTGTGGTCGACGAATTTGTGCGGCAGGAAGGCATGCAGCAAAGTCTCGACCGAAGGATTGGGCGAGGACGGATCGATGAGGTTCGCCCGCTGCAGCGCGACCATGTCCTCGTCGGAGAGCTTGTCCAGCGCGCGCGCCTTGATGAGCGCGCCCATCTTCACCGCCGGCAAGCCCTCCGGCTCGATGACGGCCATGTCCCAGCCGCTGCCCTTGACGCACAGCACGTCCCATTCGTCGCCGACGAGGTCGGTCGCCTTGGTCTTGCAGGAGGTGTTGCCGCCGCCATGCAGCACCAGTCTCGGTTCGCCGCCCAGCAGGCGCGTCGTGTAGACGCGTAGCGCGAGGTCGCGTCCGACGCCTTTCTTTGCATAGTCGGCAACCATCTTCTCCGCGTCGCCGTCATTCCACAGGTTCTTCATTAGCTTCGTCCGGTTGCTGTCATCGTGGTGAAACAGGAATGCCGCGACGCCCTGATGACGGCCGCGGCAGGAATGGTCTCTAGGATACCTTTTTGCCTGGCGCTCCGGCATGATCCAGAAGCCGCTGCGCCATGTCGGCGCCGACCACCAGATGCGTGCAAAGGCCGCCGTCGATCGCAGCGAGCAGGGGTTCGAACTTGCTGTTCTCCTGCACCACCATCAGCCGCTTCTGAATGGCGCGCAACGAGGAAAGCTCCGCCGAGATCACCCGCCTGTTGTAGCCGCAGTCGAGCACCTTGCCCTCGGCATCGATGATCTGCCCGGCAATGACGCCGGCCGCCCCTGCTTTGCGCAGGTCGGCCATTTCGTCTGATGTCAGCGCGCCGCATTTGACCAGATGGCTGTCGGCATCGACGGCGCCGACCGAATACAGCGCCAGATCGCATTCGTGGATGCTCGACAGCTGTTCGCGGATTACAGGCTCGGCCCGCAGGCCGCGCGCCAGCTCTTCTGTGGTCAGCACGAGCGGCGCGTAGAAATTGATGCCCTTGGCGTTGAGCCGCCGGGCGATCTCCATCGTGCACTGGTCGGGACGATAGGAATATGGCGCGCCGAGATTGCCGCAGAGCTGCACCACGGTGACATCCTGGAGATCGGCGTAGGACATGATGTCGGCGATCATGTAGACGGTGCGTCCCCAGGCGACGCCGATGCGGTCGCCTTTTTTCACCAGTTCGAGAAAGACGCTCGCCGCCAGCACCGCGATGTCGGTGGCGGGATCGGCGATATGGCCGTTTTCCGGCGCGATCCAGACCGCGTCGAGACCGAGTGCATCCTCGAGCTTGCGCGCCATGACGTCGTCGGTGAAAAGCTGGGTCGAGGTCGAGATGTTGACGATGCCGGTCTCTCGCGCCTTGCGCAGATACATGGCAACCGAGGCGCGGGAAATGTTAAGCTGGCTCGCCACCTGGTCCTGGCGCAGGCCATGCGCATAATAGAGCCAGGCGGCCTTGTGGATAAGTTGTTCTGCCGGTCGGATTGCCATGCCTTCTCCTCGGCTGACATTAGTCACGGCTCTCGACAAAAGTCAAACCGCGCGGAGGTACGCGATGCCTTTACGCGCGCCAAATCTAGATCATCATTGCGCCAGACGCGCTTTGTCGTGGCATCGTTGCTGGTGACGCGGCCCCAGCCTGTGGTTAGAACATGTCGGCAAAGGGACATACGGGGAGGACACGATGGGCAACCCTTACGAACAGGATCTCGACAGGAACGCTGCCAACCACCAGCCGCTGACGCCGCTCACCTATCTGGAGCGGGCAGCCAAGACCTATCCCGATCATGTCGCCATCATCCATGGCCGGCAGCGCGTGACGTATCGCGATTTCTGGCGGCGTTCGCTGCAGCTCGCCTCGGCGCTCTCCAGGCGCGGCATAGGCAAGGGCGACACGGTGACGGTGATGCTGTCGAACACGCCGCCGATGCTGGAGGCACATTTCGGCGTGCCAATGACCAAGGCGGTGCTGCATTCGCTCAACACTCGCCTCGACGCCGCCGTGATCGCTTTCCAGCTCGACCATGCCGGGACCAGGGTGCTTATCGTCGATCGCGAATTCTCCGGAGTGGTTCGGCAAGCGCTCGATCTGGCCAAGGTGAAGCCCCTGGTCATCGACTATGACGATCCCGACTACGCCGCGGACGCTCCCTATCCGAAGGGTGGTCGCATCGGCACTCTTGATTACGAGGCCTTCGTTGCCGAGGGCGAGGAGAATTTCGCCTGGTCGATGCCAGACGACGAGTGGGACGCCATTTCGCTCAACTACACCTCGGGCACGACAGGCAACCCGAAAGGCGTCGTCTATCATCATCGGGGTGCTGCGCTGATGGCCTACGCCAACACCGTCCATGCCGGCATGGCCAAGCACGCGGTCTATCTGTGGACACTGCCGATGTTCCACTGCAATGGCTGGTGCTTTCCGTGGACCTTGGCCGTCCAGGCCGGCACCCATATCTGTCTGCGCTGGGTTCGGCCGAAGCAGATCTACGACGCCATCGCCGACCATGACGTCACCCATCTGTGCGGCGCGCCGATCGTCATGTCGGTGCTGATCAACGCCAGGGATGAGGACAAGCGCCAGTTCCCGCAAGCCGTCACCTTCAACACGGCCGCCGCGCCGCCGCCGGAAGCGGTGCTCACCGGCATGGCCGATGCCGGCTTCGCCGTCACGCATCTCTATGGTCTGACCGAGACCTACGGCCCGGCGGTGGTGAACGAATGGCACAATGAGTGGGATCATCTGGAGAAGGGGCAGAGGGCCACGAGGAAGGCCAGGCAAGGCGTCCGCTACGCCGCGCTCGAAGGCCTCACGGTGATGGATCCCGAAACGATGACGCAGACGCCCGCCGACGGCCAGACCATCGGCGAGGTCATGTTTCGCGGCAACATCGTCATGAAAGGCTATCTCAGGAACCGCAAGGCCACCGACGAGGCGTTCGCCGGCGGCTGGTTCCACTCCGGCGATCTCGGCGTCATGCATGCGGATGGATATATCCAGCTCAAGGACCGCTCCAAGGACATCATCATTTCGGGCGGCGAGAACATTTCCTCGATCGAGGTCGAGGACGCGCTCTACAAGCACCCGTCCGTTGCGTCTTGCGGCGTGGTGGCGCGGGCGGACGAGAAATGGGGCGAGGTGCCGGTCGCCTATGTCGAGCTGAAGCCTGGCAAGACGGCGACCGAGGCAGAGATCATCGAGCATTGCCGCGCGCTGCTTGCCCGCTTCAAGCTGCCGAAAGCGGTGGTGTTCGCCGAGATCCCCAAGACCTCGACGGGGAAGATCCAGAAATTCCGGCTAAGGGAGATGGCGAAGGAGGCGTAGGCCGCATGGCCGCTCTTGCCATGACCTCGACAATTTGCGGCGGGCCTTGTGACTTCGTCATCCCAGGGCGAAGCAAGGACCAAGCGACGCGGCGCAGACCCTAGGATCCATGCCCTGATGTCAGTCAAAAAATGAGGTGGATCAGGAAGTTACTGTAGCCTACAGCAGCCATCCTCGACTGCCGGAGCACGGCCGCAAGGCCACGGCATGGATCCTAGGATTTCCGCGACGTCGCTTCGCGACTGCTCCACCCTGGGATGACGAAGTGCGAGGCGAGCCACCCCCCTCACTGTCACCATCTGTCACCATTTTGTACGCGTACGCCGAATCCGCGTTGACATCGCGTTCCTTTCGATTTACGAGTGACGAAAATCAAAATTCATCACTAGTAAATCGAAAGAGGCTATGTCCGAAACCGCCAACCTCGTCGCCGATGCCGCTCGCCAGGAGAATGTAACGCGCATTCTCGATTGCGCCGAGCGCCTGTTCCGGCACTATGGCTACGGCAAGACCAATGTCGCCGACATTGCCCGCGAACTCGGCATGTCGCCAGCCAACATCTATCGCTTCTTTGCGTCCAAGGTCGAAATCCACCAGGCGGTCTGTGGCCGGATGCTCGGGGCCAGCTACAGGATGGCCTACGAGATCATGCATTTGCCGATCAGCGCCGAGGAACGGCTGCGGCGCTACGTGCACGCGCAGTACAAGATGACGATGGAGGTCATGCTCGACGACCAGAAGGTCCATGAGATGGTCATCGTCGCTCTCGAGCGCGATTGGAGCGTCATCGACAAGCATGTCGACAGTATCCACGATCTTTTTGCCGAGGTGATCCGCGAGGGCATCGCGGCCGACGAATTCAGGGAACAGGATCCGGTGATTGCGTCGCGCTGCTTCGGCGCCGCCACGGTCATTTTGTGCCACCCGCAGATGGTGGCCCAGTGTCTTGCCAAGACCAACCGGGCAATGCCCGACGACCTCATCGACTATGCGATCAAGGCCTTGAAGAAATAGCCGCCGCCCGCCGGGCGCCGGCAACGACAATCAATCTCCAGTTTGGGAGTGCTAAGGTGTCTTCGTCCAATTCCATTATCCGCTGGCTGCCCGTTGCCGGCCTGATCGTCGCGGCACTCGGCCTTGCCGGTTGTTCCCAGGAGAAGGCGGAGGTCAGGGATATCATCCGCCCCGTCAAGGTCGTCGAGATCGGCGCGGCGCAGACCACCCGCCAGCTCGATTACTCCGGCTCGGTGCGTGCTCGCACCGAGATGAATCTCGGCTTCCGCGTTGCCGGCAAGGTCACCGAGAGGCTCGTCGACATCGGCCAGCATGTCACCTCGGGCGACGTCCTCGCCCGCGTCGATCCCTCCGACTACGAGCTTTCGGTCAAAAGCGCCGCGGCGAGCCTTGACGCCGCCGAGCGCCAGGTCGAGACGGTGGATCTCGCCAGGAAGCGCGCCGAGCAGCTCTATGCCAAGAATTTCGCGCCGAAATCGCAGCTCGAGCAGGCGACGCTGGCCTACAACCAGGCGGTCGCGACGCGCGATGCCGCCCGCTCGACCCTCGCCCAGGCTCAGAACCAGGTCCACTATACCGACCTCAAGGCGAGCGAGAACGGCATCGTCACCGCGGTCAGTGCCGATGTCGGCCAGGTGGTCGGTGCCGGCACGCCCGTGATGACGGTTGCCGTCGATGGCGAGAAGGAAGTGCTGATCGCGGTGCCTGAAATGGATATTGCCGGCTTCAGGCCGGGCAAGGAGGTCAAGGCAAGCTTCTGGGCGGACGATGCGCTGACGCTTGCCGGCAAGGTCCGCGAAGTGGCCGGCAGCGCCGACCCGCAGTCGCGTACCTTCGCCGTTCGCGTCTCGCTTCCCAACGATCCGCGCGTGCTGCTCGGCATGACCGCCAACGTGCAGGCCTCGATCGACAGCAAGACCCAGCTGGTCTCGATCCCGCTCAGCGCCCTGGCTGAAAAGGACGGCCAGAAGATCGTCTGGGCCGTGGACCGCGGCAGCGACACCGTGCATTCGCGTCCGGTCAAGATCGCGAACTTCACCGCCGATGGCGTCGCGGTTGCCGACGGCCTCAAGCAGGGCGACGTCGTGGTTGCCGCTGGCACCCAGTTCATGACCGACAATCTGAAGGTCAAGCTGTCCGGCGACAGTCTCCAGCAGTCCGCCTCGGCGGCGGACGACGCTGCCACCAGCAGCCTGCGCTGACAGCCAGGCACTACGAAAGCCCCCCTGTCTTGGCGGCGCGAGCCGCAAGACCGGGCAGGCCATGGTTTCCGGGCGGCAGGCGCCCGATCGTCGAGACGCCGGCAAGATGGCTCCCCCGCATCATTGTCGCGTCACACGCGATGCGAGTCTCTCCGCTTGAGGGAGCTTCGCCGCCCGGAAGCCAGACGAAGAACGCATGAACGGCATGATGAACCTGCCCTGCAGATCAATTGGACTGGACTGGCGCCATGACCACCGACAGCAACACTGAAAAGCGGCCTTTCAACCTCTCGCGTTGGGCGATCGGGCATCCGAGCATCGCACGTTTCCTGTTCGGCCTGATCATCCTTGCCGGTGCGCTCGGCCTGATGCGCATGGGCCAGAAGGAAGATCCCGATTTCACCTTCCGCGTCATGGTCGTGCAGGCGATCTGGCCGGGTTCTTCGATCCAGGAGATGGAAGACCAGGTCGTCAACAAGATCGAACGCAAGCTGCAGGAAACGCCGCATCTCGACTTCGTGCGCTCCTACACGCGCGCCGGCAGCGCCATCATCACGGTTCAGATCAAGGGCGACACCAATGCTGCCCAGGTCAACGACGCCTTCTATCAGGTGCGCAAGAAGGTCGGCGACATAGCAGGCGATCTGCCGCAGGGCCTGCTCGGCCCCTATTTCAACGATGAATTCGGCGACACCTTCATCACCTTGCATTCGATCAGCGGCGATGGCTTCAGCTATCCCGAATTGAAGAAGTTCGCCATCCAGGCCCGCGATATGCTGCTGACGACGCCCGGCGTCGAAAAGGCGGTCATCATCGGCGACCAGCCCGAGAAGATCTATATCGACGTCTCGTCCAAGGCGCTGGCCGAGCGCGGCCTGACGCTGACTGACCTGCAGAACGCGATCAAGGGACAGAACAATGTCGACCCGGCAGGCTCTGTCGACACCGGCCTGCGCTCGGTCCGCATTTCGGTCGAGGGCGACGTCACCAGGGCGGCCGACATTCGCGAGCTGCGCTTGCGCGCCGGCAACCAGGTGACGCGCCTTGGCGATATCGCCACCGTGAGCTCGGGGCTGGAGGATCCTTTCGAGCGCAAGTACCGGTTCAATGGCCACGAGAGCGTCCAGCTCGGTGTCGTCATGGCCAAGGGCTTCAACGTCACCGATGTCGGCAAGGACGTCGAGGCGACCTACAAGCGATTCGAGGAGGCGCTGCCCTATGGCGTCTCCGTCGACCAGATATCGGACCAACCCGAGGTCGTCAGGGACGCTGTCGGCGAGTTCATGCATGCGCTCGGCGAAGCGCTGCTGATCGTGCTCGTCGTCTCGTTCCTGTCGATCGGCTGGCGCTCCGGACTTGTCATTGCGATCGCCATCCCGCTGGTCCTGGCCGCCACTTTCGCCGTCATGTACGAGATCGGCATCGACCTGCAGCGCATTTCTCTCGGCGCCTTGATCATCGCGCTCGGCCTGCTTGTCGACGACGCCATGATCGTCGTCGAGATGATGGAACGCAAGCTGGAGGAGGGGCTGGTCAAGATCGAGGCGGCGGGTTTCGCCTATTCCTCGACCGCTTTCCCGATGCTGACCGGCACGCTGATCACCACCGCCGGCTTCATTCCGGTCGGCTTCGCCGCCTCCACCGCCGGCGAATATGTCCGCACGCTGTTCTACGTCGTCGGCATCGCGCTCGTCGTGTCCTGGTTCGTGGCGGTCTATTTCACGCCATGGCTGGGATATATGATCCTCAAGCAGCGCAAGCATGCCGGTTCCCATCACGACGTCTTCGACACCAGCTTCTATCGCCGGCTTCGCTCGACCGTTACCTGGGCCGTGCGCCATCGCATCATCGTGCTGACGATGACGCTGGTGACCTTCGCCACCAGCCTGTGGGCCTTCCAGTTCATTCCGCAGAACTTCTTCCCGCAATCGTCTCGCCCGGAAATCCTCGTCGATCTCTGGCTGCCGGAAGGCACCAGCATCAAGGAAGTCGAGACGCAGGCCAAGGCGCTGGAAGCCAAGATGATGGACGACAAGGACAAGCGCTTCATCGCCACCTATATCGGTGAAGGCGCGCCGCGCTTCTTCCTGCCGCTGGACCAGCAGCTCAGGAATCCGAACTTCGCCCAGCTTCTTGTGATGGCCAATGACGAGCCGGCGCGCGAGCGGCTGATCGTCAAGCTGCGTACCATCCTGGCGCAGGACTTCCCCTCCATCCGCGGCAAGGTCGACCGCTTGTTCCTCGGGCCGCCGACAGGCTGGCCGGTGCAGATGCGCGTCATGGGCCCGGACCGCCAGGAAGTGCGACGCATTGCCGACCAGGTGAAGGCGAAATTCCAGGCCAACCCGCTGCTCGGCGCCGTCCATGACGACTGGCTGGAACCTGTGCCGGCGATGAAGCTGGTCATCGACCAGGACCGCGCCCGTGCGTTGGGCGTCACCTCGCAGCGCATCCGCCAGATGCTGCAGGCGTCCATGTCCGGCGCGCCGCTGGGCGACTTCCGCGACGGCGAAGAAACGGTGTCCATCGTCGCGCGCGAGCCGGATGCCAGCCGCGCGCTGCTGTCCTCGGTCGATTCCATCTACATCCCGACCGATTTCGGTGGCTTCGTGCCGCTGTCGCAGGTGGCCAAGGTTGTGCCGGTGCTGGAGCAAGGCGTCGAGTGGAGGCGCGACCGCTTGCCGACCATCAGCGTGCGGGCGACCTTGCCCGACGGCGTGCAGTCAAACGACGTCGTCACCAAGATGTACAACGACATGAAGGGCCTGCGCGATGGTCTGGCGCCTGGCTACAAGATCGAGATCCAGGGCGGTGCCGAGGATTCGGCGGAAAGCCAGGCTTCCATTGCCGCCAAGGCGCCGATCATGCTGGCCGTCATCGTCATATTGCTGATGGTCCAGCTGCAGCATTTCGGCAAGGCTATGCTTGTTCTGGCCACCGGTCCGCTCGGCATCATCGGTGCGGCCGCGGCCCTTTTGATCAGCGGCGCGCCGTTCGGCTTCGTCGCCATCCTCGGCGTCATCGCGCTGCTCGGCATCATCATGCGAAACTCCATCATCCTCGTCGACCAGATCGACCAGGACATCGCGAAAGGCATGGAACGCTCCGAAGCGATCATCGGCTCGGCTGTGCGCCGTTTCCGGCCGATCGTGTTGACGGCAATGACCGCGGTGCTGGCGCTGATCCCGATCTCGCGCGGCGTATTCTGGGGGCCGCTCGCCTACGCCATGATGGGCGGCATTCTGGTTGCAACCGTGCTCACCATCCTGGTGCTGCCCGCCGGCTACGCCCTGTTCTTCGGCCGCGAGCGCAAGAAGGTGCCGACCGACGAACAGACGCCCGAACCGGAAACCGTCGAAGGCGTGGAGAGGCCGCAACTCGCTTTGGCGGCTGAATGAACGAAATCGGCCGGTCTCATTTGAGACCGGCCGATTTCTGTTCTTGCGGAGCCGAAGGCCGCTTGCCCGTCAGGCAAATCAGATAACGAAAAACCAGTTGGCGATCAGCATTACCGCCACGCCGGCGACCAGCGTCAGATAGGGCAGCATGCCCGCCTTTTTCACCGAGAGGTCCGCTCCCGCCATGCCGAGGTCGGCCAGCATGTGGTCGGGGAACTTGCCGCCGTCCTGGATGTAATGGCGGAAGCAGAACACCGGGATGATCAGCGCTGCGGTGATCAGCCCGGCCCACAGCGCCATCGGGTTCCACACCTTCGCGCCGGCGCCCATGAAGATCGCGTTGACATAGGCGAAGATCGCTCCGACGCCGAGCAGCCAGCTCGGGGCCTTCCATGGCCGCGCGATATGGCCGTTGTCGATGCGATGGATCCAGCCGGCATTGAGGTTGAGGAAGTTGAAGATGATGTAGCCGCAATTGGATACGGCGAGAATGAAGAAGAAGCTCGTCGCATCGGCCGAGGCGATCGCCAGCACGATCAGGTTGAAGCACAGGTCGGTCCACATCGCCCGCGTCGGCGCGCCATGTTCGTTGACATGGCTGAGGTAGCGCGGCAGCCAGCCGTCGACGGAGCCCTGGTAGAGCGTGCGCGAGGAGCCGGCCATAGCCGTCATGATGCACAGCACAAGCGCCAGGATCATCAGCATCACCAGCAGGCTGTGGATAAGCCCGCCGCCGCCGACCATGCCGGCGAGAGCATCCGCCACGCCTGAGCCGTCGACGATCGGCGTCGCCAGCATGCCATTCAACCCGAGCACGCCTTGGAAGGTGAACGGCACCAGGATGAACAGCAGCATGCAGAGCAGGCCGGAATAGAAGATGGCCTTGAAGGTGTCGGTGCCCGGATTCTTGAACTCGGACGTATAGCAGACGGCGGTTTCGAAGCCGTAGGTCGACCAGGCGGCGATGAACATGCCGCCGAGCACCAGCGTCCAGCCGGCAATGTTCCAGGCGCCGGGCTCTGGCGCATACGCGGCCGCTAGCGGCACCAGCGGCGAAAAATTCGCCCAGTTGATCTGGCCGGTGAAGATCGGCACGACGCCGACGATCAGCATCGGGACGATGACCAGCAGGCCGATATATTTCTGCACATTAGCGGTGCCCAGGATACCGCGATGCTGGATCGAGAAGATCATCAGCATCAGCACGGCGCCGATAAAGAAGGTGGCGTTGAAGGTGAAGGACACCGGACCCAGCGTGTGGCTGAACGCCGACCACGTGCGGATCGCCGGGGTCGCCGCCGCGGTCACCGCGGTAATGGCGTCGGCGGCGCTTGTTCCGGCATGTGCCGCGACATAGGCGGCGACCTCGGGCGACGTGTCGGTAAAGATCGGCACCGGCGCCAGCGCGTTGAGGATATAGGCGGCGGCGATCGAGCAGCCGAGCGAGAGCACCGGCGACCAGGCAAACCAGTTGCACCACACCGACAAGGGCGCGATGAACTTGGAGTAGCGCAGCCAGGCGGTGGCGCCGTAGATCGAGGCGCCGCCCGATTTGTTCGGGAACAGGCCGGCGATCTCGGCATAGGTGAAGGATTGCAGGAAGCCCATGACCATGGACACCGTCCAGATCAGGAAAGCGAGCGTCCCGGTCGTGCCGGCAATGCCGCCGATCGAGAACAGGACGAGGGCCGGGACGCCGCTCGCCACCCAGAAGGCGCCGCGCCAGTCGATATGCCTGAGCAGCTTGCTTTCGGCAGGCTGGTCCAGGACCGTGCTTATGGTGCTCATGTCGGTGAATTCCCCTTTTTGATGTTCCCCGCCGGCGACGCCTCGGCTGTGCGAAGCTTGCTCCCCGGCCTATATCGCCGCGACTTCAGTGTTTCCACTCAGTCGTATTTTTTTCTTAGGAGTGAAGATTGATCCGGCGCGCTTTCACGTCAAGCGTTTTGTCGCGCCGTGCACATCACGCTTGCGGGCGGGCGCACAAATGTGCCCCGCGGCGCCGCCGACGGGCAGTCCCGTATGCCCGGAAGGCCGCGATCAGGAACGCGGCCTGGTCTTCTGCGGATCGTAATGGGCGAAGGCCACGACTCGCGCCGGCAGCCGCTTGGCGTGGCCGTCGAGCTTGCCGATTTCGACTCGCGCGCCGATGGCGGCGTGGGTGACATCGAGCCGCGCCAGCGCGATGGTCTTGTTCAGCACCGGCGAGCGCATGCCCGACGTGACGACGCCGATCTGGGCGCGGCCGACATGCACGCAATCGCCATGGCCGACCGCGACGTTGGCATCGATGTCGAGCCCGACCAGTTTGTTCTGCGGGTTCTCCTTGCGCCGGATCAGCGCCTCGCGGCCGATGAAGTCGTCGGTCTTGGACTTCAGCGGCACGGTGAAGCCGATGCCGGCCTCGAACGGGTCGGTCTGGTCGGAGAACTCGTAACCGGCGAAGATCAGCCCGGCCTCGATGCGCACCATGTCCAGCGCCTGCAGGCCCATCGGCTTCAATCCATGCGGTTGGCCGGCGGCCCAGATCGCGTCGAAGACCTTTTCGGCGTCGCGCGGATGACACCAGATCTCGTAGCCGAGTTCACCGGTATAGCCGGTGCGCGAGACGACGACCGGAACGCCATTGCCGCCGCCGATGCGCGCGACGGCGAAGCGGAACCATTCCAGTTCCTCGATCGACGGCTGCAGCGGCGAGGTCCAGATCACCTTCCTCAGGATATCGCGGCTCTTCGGCCCCTGCACGGCGATATTGTGCATCTGGTCGGTGGACGAGCGCACCAGCACGTTGAGGCCGAGCTTTGTCGCCGTCTCGCGCAGCCATTCGCCGGACAGATCGTCGCCGCCGACCCAGCGGAAATTGTCCTTGCCGAGCCTGAGCAGCGTGCCATCGTCGATCATGCCGCCATGCTCGTAGCACATGGCGGAATAGACGACCTGGCCGACGCCGAGCTTCTTGACGTCGCGGGTCAGCGTGTACTGCAGCAGCGCTTCGGAATCCGGGCCGGTGACCTCGAATTTGCGCAGCGGCGACAGGTCCATGATCACGGCGTCCTGCCGGCAGGCCCAGTATTCGGCGATCGCGCCTTCCCTGGCGAAGGAATTGGCCAGCCAATAGCCCCTGTACTCGACGAAGTCGCGGGTGTGCTTGGCAAAGCTCGAATGAAAGGAGGTCTCGCGGGTCATTTTCGGTTCCGAATCGGGCGTCATGCGTCTGGCGATCGCACGCGAGAATTTGTGCTGGCCGGAATAGGTGCGCACATGGATGTCGGTCAGGTCCCAGCCATTGGCCGGCGTCGTGTCGTCGGGGCAGGCGGAGGACACGCAGACGATGTCGGTCAGGGCCCGCAGCAGCACATAGTCGCCGGGCCGCGACCATGGCTCGTCGGAGACCATGACGCCATGCGCGTCGATCGCCGTGTTGAAGAAGAAGTTGATCGCCATCCAGCCGGCGCGTGGTGTGACGCCCTTGTCCGACAGCGCGCGGTTGAAATTCTCCGAGCAGTTGGCGTGGCCGGGATAGCCGATGTCATCGTAATATTTGGCGGCGCATGCGAGCGCGAAGGCGTCGTGCCGGCCGCATGTGTCCTGCACCACTTCGACCAGCGGCTCCATGTCCTGGTCGTAATATTTCGAGTGCAGCCCCGGCATCGGATAGCTCGCGCCCATCAGCGTGCGTGTCGTCGTCACATCGAGCGGATGGTCGAGCCCCTTGTCCAGCTTGCGCGCCGAAAAGCACTGGAAGTCGGTGCACTGGCGGCCATCGACGTCGATGATCTGCAGATAGTCGCCGGCTTTGACGAAATAGGATTCCGCCGTCGCCGAATGGACGCGCAGGTCGAGCACCGGATCGGCGAGCGGGTCGGCCAATTGCGACTTCGCCGCCGGACGGATGGTGGCACGCCGCACGATCACGGTAAGCGGCGTCGCCGTATCATGGCCGTCGACCAGCATCGGCCCGCCGGGCGCGGCGATCACCACCGAGCCGACGCGCGCAACGCTGAAAGCCTGTTCGGTGCCGGCCGGCGTGGCGCCGCCGAATACGCGCACCGCCTTGGCTTGGTCGAGCCGCACCTGCCGGCGCGCGAGCCCGCGCCGCAGGGACGCGAGACTGTCATCGCCCTCGGCAAGCAGCGCCTTGATGCCGGCGGCATTGCTGTTGGATTTTTCCCCGAGGATGGAGGGATCGGTCGCACCCGTGCCGTCCCACGCCAGCAGTTCGCAAGCCTGGCCGCCCTCGACATTGCGCACCGTGATCGTGTCGCCGGCCTCGGCCTCGATCAGCACCGCACCATTGCCTTGGACCGTATAGCGCTCCATGCCCGGCGGCAGCGCGATCTGGCCGGGCCGCAGGATCAGGCTCGGCCGGGGTGGTCCGGATGCGACGGCAGGGTAGGGCGACTGGCTCATCTCAGCCTTGCGGTTCGAGAAACAAGTTTGCCTGTGTGTGAAATTATTTTAGCAGCAAGAATAGCAGTGCGGGTGGGTTTGGCAAGGCGGTGGTGGGGCAGGTTCTTCCTTCTCCCCTTGTGGGGTCCGAAGGACGGGACGAGATCCGTGGCTCGCCCCAGGGCGGTGGATCAGTGCCCAGCGCCGAGACGGTTGAGGGGGTGGGTGACGGCGTGCCGTCATTGCCAAGCTGGAGCACCACTCATCCGACCTCGCTCCGCGAGGCCACCTTCTCCTACAACAAGGGGAGAAGGGAAGGGCGTGCGCAAGGCTACGTCACTTCCTCGGAATGGCTGATATCCACACCATATTCCGCCGCCGCATCGAGCATCGTGTGCCACAGGCTCTCGGCAAAGGTCGCGAAGACCAGAACGTTGAACACCGCCTGTCCGTCCGCCCGATCATTCCCACGCCAGAGCGTGACGCTGGTGTGATCCATCGAGGTTGCGGCGGCAGAGCCGACCGCGAACACACCGGCATGCAGATCGAGCGATGACAGCTTGGCCAACATCGCCCGCGCCTTGTCACCGGAGATGCTGATTAGCGCCCGCGCATGCGACTGGTCGGATAGCGAGGCCGATCCGGCAAGCAGAGGAGCAAGCGCCTTCATCCCGTGCTTGCCACTCTTCGACAGCACGAAAAACTGATCCGGCCCGGACCAGATCAGCGTGGCGTCCGCAATCCGCACCGCCTTGGGCGCATCCGGACCGGCAATGCCGAAACACGCCGTCGCAGCCCTGGCCAGGTCACCCGCCTTGCCGCGGCGTGCCATCACTTGCACGAGGTCGAAATTGCGGATCTCGGTCAGCGAAACGCCGGCATCGCCCTGCGCGCCATGCGGACCGACGACCAGCGTGCGGTCGAGAGGGCTGCGCGCATCCCAGGTAAATTCAGCCACGCTGGCGCCCTCCATCCGGATCGTAGAAGACGGGATTGCACAGTTCGACATCATACTCCTCTGCGCGTAGCGGATCGTGCGCGCGCACGGTCTCGCCGATACGCTCGCGACCACGTTCCACGAGAGCAAGCCCGATCCATTGATCCGATGTCGGCGAGAAGCAGACTGAGGTGACATAGCCCTGGTCGTTATCAGGTCCGGGCGTCTGGCCCTTCGGAACGATGTGCGCGCCGGAGCGCAGCCGCCGCGCCTTGTCGGTCGGCTTGATGCCGACGACGACCTGCCGGTCCGGCGCGACCAGCGCCTCGCGCCCGGCCATGACGCGGCCCACAAAATCCTTCTTGGTCGACATCATCTTGCCCAGGCCGAGGTCGGCGGCCGTGGTCGTGCCGTTCAGTTCCGGTCCGGCGACATGGCCCTTTTCGATGCGCATGACGCCAAGAGCCTCGGTGCCGTATGGCGTCACGCCGAACGGCTTGCCGGCCAGCATCAGATTGCGCACGAGCGCCTCGCCATAGCGCGCCGGCACCGAAATTTCGAACGCCATTTCGCCGGAGAAAGAGATGCGAAACAGCCGTGCCTTGATGCCACCGCGCAACGCAACTTCGCGCGCGCCCATGAACGGGAAGCCCTCGTTCGACAGATCCTCTGTCGGGTCGACGATCTCCTTCAGCAGATCTCGGGTCTTCGGCCCGGCGATCGAGAATTGCGCCCACTGGTCGGAGACCGAGGTCAGTTGCACGTCCAATTCGGGAAACAGCACCTGCCGGCAGAATTCGAGATGCTGCATCACCAGTCCGGCCTTGGCGGTGGTGGTGGTGAGGAAATAATGATCCTCGGCCAGCCGCGAGGTCGTGCCGTCGTCGTAGACGAACCCGTCTTCGCGCAACATCAGCCCGTAGCGTGCCTTGCCGACGGCGAGGTTGGAAAAGGTGTTGATGTAGACGCGGTCGAGGAAGGCGCCGGCATCGGGGCCGTGCACGTCGATCTTGCCGAGCGTCGAGACATCGCAGAAGCCGACGCCGGAACGCACCGCCTTGACCTCGCGGGTGACGGATTCCAGCCAGTCCTTCTCGCCCGTGCGCGGATACCATTGCGCGCGCTTCCACAGGCCGGTGTCGACGAAGACGGCATCCTGTTCGGCGGCCCAGTGATGCGAAGGCGTCAGCCTTGTGGCGTGGAAAGTCTCGTCGCGGTGATGGCCGGCAAAGGCGCCGATCGCGACCGGCACATAGGGCGGGCGGTAGATCGTCGTGCCGGTTTCGGGAATGGACTTGCCCGACACCGCGGCCATGATGGCAAGGCCGGCGACGTTGGAGGTCTTGCCCTGGTCGGTCGCCATGCCGAGCGTGGTGTAGCGCTTCAGATGCTCGACCGACTCGAAGCCCTCGCGCTGCGCCAGTTCGATGTCGGAAGCAGTGACATCGTGCTGCTGGTCGACGAACGCCTTGCCCTTGCCGGCGACATGCCAGAGCGGCGTCAACGAGAACGCCTCGTCATCGGCAGTTGGCGCTGTGCCGGCCTTGCCGCTGCGCCCGGCGTCGAGCGCGGCCGCCGCGCCTGCTGCAAACCCTCCCGCCAGGCAGGCGCCGAGACCGAACGAGCCATTGGCTGCACCGGCGGCGACCATGCCGGGAGGCGCGCCGTCGGGCACGAAGGCGGCGATGTCGTCGCGCCATTTCGGCCGGCCGCGATGATAGGAGGTGAGCCCGACCGCCGGGTTCCAGCCGCCGGAGACGGCAAGCCCGTCCGCTTCCACTTCGGCTCGCGCGCCGCCGGTGAGAGAGACGGAGATTTTCCTCACACCGTCCTTGCCGCCGTCCGCACGGCTGACGGCGCCATGCAGCACCGGGAAGCCGCTCTTCGAGGCGAGCGAACGATGGGCGGGCGAGACGTCAGGCCGTGCGTCGATGACCGCCGCAATCTGCAAGCCTGCGCCGAGTACTGTCTCGACCGTGCGCCAGCCATCCTCATTGTTGGTGAACAGCGCGATGCGTTTTGCCGGCGCGGCGGCATAGCGCGCGACATAGGTCCGCATGGCCGAAGCCATCATCACGCCGGGCGTATCGTTGCCGGCAAAGACGACCGGCCGCTCGAGGGCGCCGGCCGCGACGACGCAACGCCTGGCCACGATGCGCCACATGCGCTGGCGCACCTGGTGCTCGGGCGGCGAGGGCAGATGGTCGTTGACCCGCTCGATCGCGCCATAGGTGCCGCCATCGTAGACGCCGAACAGCGTCGTGCGGGTCATGATGCGGACATCGGGCATTGCCTCGAGTTCCGCCAGGGTTCGCGACAGCCACTCGGCTGCCGGCAGCCCGTCGATCGTGCCGCCATCCGAGAGCAGGCGGCCGCCGGGAATAAAATCCTCTTCGCACAGGATGACGCGGGCGCCGGAGCGGCCGGCGGCAAGGGCCGCCGCAAGCCCGGTCGGGCCGGAGCCGGCGATCAGCACGTCGCAATGCGCCCAGGCCTTGTCATAGTGGTCGGGATCGGCAACGCCGGCGGCGCGGCCGAGGCCTGCGGCGCGGCGGATCGCCGGCTCGTAGATCGCCTCCCAGAATTTCGCCGGCCACATGAAGGTCTTGTAGTAGAAGCCGGCGACGAAGATCGGCGCGAAGATTTGGTTGACCGACATCACGTCGAAATGGAGCGACGGCCAGCGGTTCTGGCTGGCGGCCTCGAGCCCTTCATAGAGCTCGGCGGTCGTGGCCTTGGTGTTCGGCTCGCGGCGTGCGCCGGTGCGCAGTTCGACCAGCGCGTTGGGCTCTTCCGAGCCGGCGGTCAGAATGCCGCGCGGACGGTGGTATTTGAACGAGCGGCCGACCAGCTTGACGCCGTTGGCGATCAGCGCCGACGCCAGCGTGTCGCCCTCGAAGCCGAAGAACGTCTTGCCATCGAAGCGGAAGCTCAGCGGTGACGAACGATCGAGGAGGCCGCCAGTGGAGAGACGATTGGACTGGGAGGAAATCACGATGCAGCCCCATGCACTGGCGTCGCGCTGCCCCTCATCGCCCTGCCGCTTCTTACCCTCCCCCTGGTGGGGAGGGTCGCTGCGAAGCAGCGGGGTGGGGGGGCGGCGCCGACCCCCACCCGGACCTGCGGTCCGACCTCCCTACAAGGGGGAGGTAAAGACGTACCGGCCTTCACCGCGGCGCTGAGCTGGACAGAAAAATTCATTTCGCAACCTGCCTCGCTCCGGCGCCCGCCGCCGGCTCCACGGCCGAAATTTCGTGCGTCAGCGTGTTGCGGGTGACCTTCAGCCACGCTCGGCAGCCGCCGCCGTGATACCAATTCTCGTCCATCACGCCGGCGACATTGTCGCGCAGGTAAACGTAGTCGAAGACGTCGTCCTCCGAAGCGCCAGCCTCCGGACGCATCGGCTTGGCGTCGCCGAGATAGGTGAACTCGCCGAGGTCGCGTTCGCCGCAGAAGGGACAGGTGATGCGCATGGCAGGGCCTTCAGTGCAGGTTCGGTTGGGCGCCCTGGCCCTTTTCGTCTATCATCGCACCAGACCGGAACCGGTCGAGGCGAAAGCGGGCGGCCTCCTTGTGGGACTGGTCGCGGGCCAGCAGGTGGGCAAAGACGAGGCCTGAGCCCGGCGTCGCCTTGAAGCCGCCATAGCACCAGCCGGCATTGAGGTAGAGCCCGTCGACCGGCGTCTTGTCGATGATCGGCGAGCCGTCCATCGACATGTCCATGATGCCGCCCCACTGGCGCAGCAGGCGCACGCGGCCGATCATCGGCATCAGCGCCATGCCGCCTTCGCAGACGTCTTCCATCACAGGCAAATTGCCGCGCTGGGCGTAGGAATTGTAGCCGTCTATGTCGCCGCCGAAGACCAGGCCGCCCTTGTCCGACTGGCTGACGTAGAAATGGCCGGCGCCGAACGTCATCACATTGGGGATGAGCGGCTTGATCGCCTCGGAGACGAAAGCCTGCAGCACATGGCTTTCGATCGGCAGGCGCAGGCCCGCCATCGCGGCGACGCGCGAGGAGGAGCCCGCGACGGCCATGCCGACTTTCCCGGCGCCGATCTTGCCGCGCGAGGTCTCGACGCCGGTCACCTTGCCGTTGGCGTCGCGCACGAAGCCCGTCACTTCGCAATTCTGGATGATGTCGACGCCGAGCGCGCTCGCCGCATGGGCGTAGCCCCAGACCACGGCGTCGTGCCGCGCCGTGCCGCCGCGCCGCTGCAAGAGCCCGCCTTGCACGGGAAAGCGCGCATTGTCGAAATTCAGGAACGGCATCATCTTCTTGACCGCGGCAAGGTCGAGCAATTCGGCATCGATGCCGTTGATGCGCATCGTGTTGCCGCGCCGCGCATAGGCATCGCGCTGCGCATCGGAATGGTAGAGATTGATGACGCCGCGCTGGCTGACCATCGTGTTGTAGTTGAGGTCCTGCTCCATCCGTTCCCACAGCTTCATGGACAATTCGTAGAAGCCGGTGTTGCCGGGCAGGCCGTAATTGGAGCGGATGATGGTGGTGTTGCGGCCGGCATTGCCGGAGCCGATCCAGCCCTTTTCCAGCACGGCCACATTCCTGATGCCGTACTCGCTGGCGAGGAACCAGGCGGTGGCCAGACCATGCCCGCCGCCGCCGATGATCACCACGTCGTAGCGGTCCTTCGGGCTGGCGTCGCGCCAGGTGCGCTGCCAGTTCTTGTGGCCGGAGAAGGCGGCGCGGGCGAGCGAGAAGATCGAATATTTCATACGTTCATTCCGAGGTCGCTCGCACGCTGCGCCGGTCAGATATCCAGCGTGTGGTCGCGCTCCCATTGCGTGAAGTGCGAAGCATAGGAATTCCATTCCTGGTGCTTCAGCTTTAGATAAGCCGACGAGAATTCCTCACCCAGCGCCGTCTTGAGCGATTTGTCATTGTCGAATTCGCGCAACGCGTCGAGCAGGTTGAGCGGCAATTTCGGCGCGCCCTCCACCGTGTGACCATGCTGGTACATGTCGATGTCGTAGCGCCTGCCGGGATCGGCCTTGGAGCGGATGCCGTCGAGGCCGGCGGCGATGATGACGGCTTGCAGCAGATAAGGGTTGGCCGCGCCATCAGGCAGCCGCAGCTCGAAGCGGCCGGGGCCGGGCACGCGCACCATGTGGGTGCGGTTGTTGCCGGTCCAGGTCACCGTGTTCGGCGCCCAGGTGGCGCCCGAAATGGTGCGAGGCGCGTTGATGCGCTTGTAGGAATTGACGGTCGGGTTGGTGATGGCGGCGAGAGCCGAGGCATGTTTCATGATGCCGCCGAGGAAGTGCTTACCCTTGGCCGACAGGCCGAGCTCCATCGAATTGTCGGCAAAGACATTGGTCTTGCCTGATTTGTCCCACACCGAGATGTGCGCATGGCAGCCATTGCCGGTCAGTCCCTGGAAGGGCTTGGGCATAAAAGTGGCGCGCAGGCCGTGCTTTTCCGCGATCGACTTGACCATGAACTTGAAGAAAGAATGCTTATCGGCGGTCGCCAGCGCA
The DNA here is from genome assembly GCF_006440475.1 of Mesorhizobium sp. B2-6-1. NCBI lineage: Bacteria > Pseudomonadati > Pseudomonadota > Alphaproteobacteria > Hyphomicrobiales > Phyllobacteriaceae > Mesorhizobium > Mesorhizobium sp. B2-6-1. Next base: position 321,923 of record NZ_VFUH01000002.1, on the reverse strand, counting down.
TCGTCGAAGGCCCAGTTCATCTCGAACTGGCCGTTGGCATCCTCGTGGTCGTTCTGGTAGGCGCCCCAGCCGAGCGCCAGCATGTGGTCGCAGATCTCGGCGATGACGTCGTAGCGGCGCATCAACGCTTGCTGGTCGTAGCATGGTTTCGCCGCCGTATCATATTCGTCGGAGATCGTTTTGCCGTCGGGCGAGATCAGGAAGAATTCCGCCTCGACGCCGGTCTTGACATGCATGCCGTCGTTAGCGGCTTCCGCGATCAGTCGCTTAAGCGTGTTGCGCGGTGCCTGGTCGACCTCCTTGTCGTCCATGATGCAGTTGGCGGCGACCCAGGCGACGTCAGGCTTCCAGGGCAGCTGGATAACCGAATTCGGATCCGGCACCGCCAGCATGTCGGGATGTGCCGGCGTGAGGTCGAGCGAGGTAGCGAAACCGGCGAAGCCGGCGCCATCCTTCTGCATATCTGATATCGCCTGCGCCGGCACCAGCTTGGCGCGTTGCCCGCTGAACAGGTCGGTGTAGGAGATCATGAAATATTTGACGTTTTTCGCCCTTGCGAACTCTGCAAGATCAACTGTCACGGAAGTTCCCCATTTTTTGTCGATTGTTGGCCCTAGAGCATATGGCCTTCGGCCCTTTGTTGATCAGAAGCCGTTCTTCCCCGGTATCCAGTTGGTGCCGGCCAGCGGCACGCCGGCCATCGCGGCGGCCTCGATCGTGAGCGCGACGAGATCCTCGGGTTCGAGATTGTGCAGGCTGTTCTTGCCGCAAGCGCGGGCGATGGTCTGCGCCTCCAGCGTCATCACCTTGAGATAGTTCGCCAGCCGGCGGCCGGCGGCCACCGGATCGACCCGCTTCATCAGTTCGGGATCCTGCGTGGTGATGCCGGCCGGGTCGCGGCCCTCGTGCCAATCGTCATAGGCGCCTGATGTGGTGCCGAGCTCGTTGTACTCCGCCTCCCAGCGGGGATCGTTGTCGCCGAGCGCGACAAGGGCAGCCGTGCCGATGGAGACCGCGTCGACGCCGAGCGCCAGCGCCTTGGCGACATCGGCGCCGTTGCGGATGCCGCCCGAGACGATCAGCTGCACCTTGCGATGCATGCCGAGATCCTGCAGCGCCTGCACCGCCGGCCTGATGCAAGCGAGCGTCGGCTGGCCGACATTCTCGATGAACACTTCCTGCGTCGCCGCCGTGCCGCCCTGCATGCCGTCGACGACGACGACGTCGGCGCCGGCCTTCACCGCAAGCGCTGTGTCGTAATAGGGGCGGGCGCCGCCGACCTTGACGTAAATCGGCTTTTCCCAGTCGGTGATTTCGCGCAGTTCGAGAATCTTGATCTCGAGATCGTCCGGCCCGGTCCAGTCGGGATGGCGCGAGGCCGAGCGCTGGTCGATGCCCTTGGGCAGCGTGCGCATCTCGGCGACGCGATCGGAGATCTTCTGGCCGAGCAGCATGCCGCCGCCGCCGGGCTTGGCGCCCTGGCCGACGACGACCTCGATGGCATCGGCGCGGCGCAGATCGCGCAAATTCATGCCGTAGCGCGACGGCAGGTATTGGTAGACGAGCTGCTTGGAATGGCCGCGCTCTTCCTCGGTCATGCCGCCGTCGCCGGTCGTGGTCGAGGTGCCCGACAGCGTCGCGCCGCGCCCGAGCGCTTCCTTGGCCGGGCCCGACAGCGAGCCGAAGCTCATGCCGGCGATGGTGATCGGGATTTTCAGCTCGATCGGCTTCTTGGCATGGCGTGAGCCCAACACGACTGATGTGTCGCAGCGCTCGCGATAGCCTTCGAGCGGATAGCGCGAGATCGATGCGCCCAGGAACAGAAGGTCGTCGAAATGCGGCAGCTTGCGCTTGGCGCCGGCGCCCCGGATGTCATAGATGCCGGTGGCCGCGGCGCGGCGGATCTCGGAAAGCGTGTAGTCGTCGAAAGTCGCGGATTTGCGCGGCGTCGTCGGCGGGTTGCGATAGGTCATGCTGCCTCAATACGCGTCGGCGTTGTCGATATTGAAATTGTAGAGCGTGCGCGCCGAGCCGTAGCGCTTGAATTCAGACGGCTTGACACCGGTGACGCCGGCGCGGTCGAGCAGGCCCTGCAGCAATTCCAGGTGTTCGGGCCGCATTTCCTTGGCGATGCAGTCGGCACCCAGGCTGCCGACCTTGCCGCGCACGAACAGCCGTGCCTCGTAGATGGAATCGCCGAGCGCGTCGCCGGCATCGCCCAGCACCACCAGATTGCCGGACTGCGCCATGAAGGCCGACATATGGCCGATATTGCCGTGCACGACGATGTCGATGCCTTTCATCGAAATGCCGCACCGCGAGGACGCATTGCCCTCGATGACGAGCAGCCCGCCCTTGCCGGTGGCGCCGGCATATTGGCTGGCGTCGCCTTTGACTGTTATCGACCCCGACATCATGTTTTCGCCAACGCCGGGTCCCGCCGAACCATGCACGGTGATGGCACTGCCGGAATTCATGCCGCCACAGTAATAGCCGACGCTGCCGCGCACATCGATGCTGACCGGCTGGTCGACGCCAACGGCGACCGAATGGCTGCCCTTCGGGTTCAACACTTCCCAGGCGGTCTCGTTCGAGCCTGGCGTCAGATTGTGCAGTGCCTGGTTGAGCTCGCGCAGCGACATCTGGTCCAGGTCGAACACCCGGGAGGCATGGTCGCTCGCCGCCGCGGTTGAAAGTTTTGTTGCCGGCATGAACTCAATGCTCCCAGAAATAGACGGTTGCGGGTTCCGGTTCCCAGACTCTCGCATTGTCTATGCCGGGCAGTTTGGTCAGCGCGCGATATTCCGAGCCGAAGGCGACATACTGGTCCGTCTCGGCCATCACGGCGGGCTTGCAGGCGATCGGGTCGCGCACCACGCCGAAGCCGTTCTTGGTGCCGACGACGAAGGTGAAGAAACCGTCGAGATCTGAGAGGGTGCCCTCCAGCGCCTCGCCGAGGTTCTTGCCATGCGCCATCTGCGAGGAGAGATAGGCGGCCGCCACTTCGGTGTCGTTCTCGGTCTCGAATTTCATGCCTTCGCGGACCAGTTCGCGGCGAACGTTGTTGTGGTTGGACAGCGAGCCATTGTGCACCAGGCACTGGTCGGCGCCGGTCGAGAACGGATGCGCGCCCATCGTCGTCACCGCCGATTCCGTCGCCATGCGGGTGTGCCCGATGCCATGCGTTCCGGTCATCCCACGGATGTCGAAGCGGTCGACCACAGCCTCGGGCAAGCCGACTTCCTTGTATATTTCCACGGCTTCGCCGGCACCCATGATGCGGATGTCGGGCCTGAGCGACTGGATGGTCTCACGCGCGGCATCGACCTTTTCGGGCGTGGTCCTGATGACGGCATGCGTCGATTTTACCATGACGCTCACCGGCACGCCGAGCGCCTTGGTGAGTTCGGCGTCCAGTCCACGAAAATCACGCTCCGGCCTCGGCGACTGGATGGTGATCTTGGCCTCGTTGCGGGACGGCGCGCCATAGATCGCGATGCCGGCGCTGTCGGGTCCGCGATCGCTGAGCGATACCAGCATCTGCGACAACATCGCACCGAGCTGCGGCTCCAGCGCCTTGTCCTTGAGGAAAAGTCCAACGATTCCGCACATGCCAGCCTCCAGACCCTTTGTAGCTAAAAATGATGTATCGAATGAGTTCGGGGAATTCAATTGGTATGAAAAAAATATTCCTCTCGTTACGCGTTGTGTTTTGTCCCATCCGGCGGCCCATCGCCTTGTCGGCGCATGGAATGGGCCCATTTGGCGGTCCGGATACGAGCCATCTTGTAGGCGTCGAGGATCGACAGCGCATAGATCAGGAAGCCGCCGGCGTGGCGGCCGACAAAGCTGGCGTCGGGCGGGGCGATCTTCGCCGTCACCCAGGCCAGGATGACCATGAAGAAAAGAAACTGCAGGCCGCGCGTCGGAACGCCCAGCATGACGTGGCCGCTGCCCGGTAGCAGGGTTGCCGCGCCCAGGACGATATATGGGCTGGTAGGTCCGGGCGAGGGGGTTGCGCCGGTCATGCCGCTTTCCGTTCGTTCCTGTTGATCGCGTCGCGCAGTCCCGAAAGGGATACGAGCAGCCGCGAGATCAGCGCCGGGTCGATTTGCGCGTCACCGAAAGCGGCTTGCCGGAAGACACCGTAGCGGGCCCGCTCGGCTTCGGCCAGCAGCCAGACGATACGCACACCCTTTGGCGTGATCAGTAGCTCCTTGGCGCGTCCTTCTGAAAAGGGCTCCAGATGGTCGGCGATGATGTTTTGCGGGAAGCGCACGCCTCTGCGGTCCGTTCGAAGCACCGCCTCGGCGGGAAAGCCGGGCGCCTTCGGCAGCGTGTGGTCGAGATGGTCGAAATTGGAGAATGTCGTCGGCGAGCCCGGCCGCATCATCATGTCGAAGGTGCCGGGCACGGCTGTTTTCTCCGTTATCGATACGCTGAGCCAGCGCGCCGGCAGCTTTCTCGTCGCCAGCGTGTCGACGATGGTGCGCAACTGCACGCGCTGGCCGTTCCACGAGCCTTCCCACGTAACGACGCCGGCAGTACCGTCCGAGACATCTTCGGCGTCGGCAATGACGGCGCGGATGCTGGCCTGGTCGGCGGCGCGCGCCACGGCAGCCCTGTCGCGGCTGCGGCGTGCCAGCCAGGCAAAGTGCAGGACGAGAGCCAGGACAGCCGCCCCGGCAAGCAGTGCTGACGTCACCTCGGACATTTCGTCATGCCAGGCCCGCCCAATTCGGACGGGCCTACTCCCATCAATAGCCCTGCGGTTTCGGCCACGGCATGGTGAACTGGTCGCCGCGCCGTACGAATTTGTAGCGGTAGAAATGGAACCACAGCGAGATCAGGAAATAGAACGCGACCATGGCGATGAGCTGCGAGCCGAAGCCGAGGAAGATGGCGAAGAAGGTCACCACGCACAGGCAGAACAAGACGATCGCCGGCAGCGGGTGAAAGGGATGCGTGTAGCCGCGGCGGATCGAACCCAGAGGCCACTTCTTCCGGAACATCATGATGTTGATGCTCATGAACGTATATTGCAGCACGCCGGACAGGATCGAGAAGGTGATCGCCTGGTTGAGGTCGGCGATAAAGGCGAAGGCGAGCGCGATCGGCAGCAGGAACAGGATCGAGCGGTAGGGTGTGCGGTATCTCGGGTGCACCGCCGAGAACCAGCTCGGCAGGTAGCGATCGCGGCCGAGCGAGAACCAGGCGCGCGCCGCGTCGTTGATGCAGCCATTGGCGGACGCCAGTGCGGCAAGCAGCGTGGCGATGAACAGCAGGTTTTCCAGCAGCGGGTTGCCGGTCAGCTTGCCGGCGTCCCACAGCGGATAATAAGTGATGCCGAGATATTCCCAGGGCATCAGCGAGGCGCAGACATACCAGGTCATGGCGGCGGCGATCAGAAGCGTGATCATGCCGGCCATCGTGCCATAAGGCAGCGAGCGCGCGGGCGAGCGCACTTCCTCGGCCGCCTGCGTGGTGCCCTCGATGCCGAGATAGTACCAGATGCCGAACTGGAAAGCGGCGATGACGCCGATCCAGCCATAGGGCAGCGCGTTCTCTGGGGTGACCAACTCGTTGAGCTTGAGCACCGCGCCTTGCGTCCACGGGCTGACCGAGAAGAACAGGATGACGATAGAGATGTAGGCAATCGCGGTGATGACGAAGTTGACGTTGAGCGTCATCAGCACGCCGCGATAGTTGAGCCATGCCAGGACGACGATGGTGGCGGCGATGAAGGAGTTGTGGGTGAGGCCCTCGACGCCCGCCTTGGCGACGATCGTGTCGCCGAGCAGGATGGCGTCCGACACTTCGAGCATGGTGTAGGCAAAGACCAGGAACAGCGCGACGTTGAAGGCCATCAGCGGCCCGACGATGTGCTTGGCCTGCGCATATTGGCCGCCCGCGGCGGCGACCGTCGACGTCACTTCGGAATCGATCATGGCGACCGAGGTATAGAGCAGCCCGACGACCCAGCAGACAATCAGCGCGGCAAGCGCGCCGCCCTTGTCGGCGGAGAAATTCCAGCCGGTGAACTCGCCGACCAGGACGATGCCCACACCCAACGCCCAGACATGGGCCGGGCCAAGCACCCGAAGCAGCGAGACCCTGTCGCCATTTGTTGCCGAACCCGCAGTTTCAACCACGACCGTCATCGATCAATCCCCACTCAGATCCGGTGTTTTTCGGAAGCGGCTTCAAGTTCGCCTTCGCGCGAGGACGTCAGCACATCCTCGGAGTAGGTCGTATCGACCTTGAACCAATCGTAGAGCATCCACAGCGCAAGCACGATCGAGATGCCCCAGCATGCGTAAGAGAGTACTATCCACATGGTCTGTCCCCGGATTATTTCTCGTCGAACTTCTCGTTGATGACGTCGCGATATTCACGGTCCGATGCCCGGAACAGGAACACGAAATAACCGATCAACACGGCTGCCATGACAACCAGCGTCGGCCAGTCGATGATGTAGTGGAAACGGTTCTGGATGATGTCGTGCGCGGTCTCGGGCGTATAGCCGAGCCTTTCCCAGATCGACGCCATGGTCGGGTTCTGGCCGAGCGCCTCCCAGGTCTTGGCGTCGAGCGCATCGATGGACTTGGCTGCTCCCGCCAATCCCAGTTTCAGCGGCAGCCACAGCGCCACGAAGATGGCGACCACGACGACGGCGATATCGAAGACCTGCCCGGCCTTGCTCTGTTGCGGCGGCGTGTAGCGGGACATGCTTCTCTCCCCCCCTCAGGATTTGCGGTTGCGGTCGTAATTCTTGATGTCGAGCCCGTAGATGAACTCCTTGTCTTCCTTGTAGTGGTTGACCATGGCCAGGATCGCCGCCGTGTTGAAGATCAGCACCGCGGCGGCGGCAATCGCGACGACGGCCTTGATGCCGTCATGCGGGATATGCGGCCATGTCATGAAGAGGACGAAGAGGATCGTCGCCCACAGGCAGATGATCAGGAGCGCGGATCCGCGCAAGTCGGAACGGTACAGCGCCTCGATGCGCTGCTGCAGGTCTGACATCGGTTTTCCCCTTTTTCGACGTCCGGTTCCGAATCCACCGCCCGCCGTTCTCTTTCAAGAGAGTGAAATTTTTTTCATAAATTCAGACCGAATTCGGAAATTGTCAAGACGAATTTACGCAGAGTTAACCGCCTTGTTCGGATGACGAATTTGCCTGACAATGAAATTATTTGCTTTCAGGGGATTGCAGGCCTCCCGCGTTTGCGATCAATATTCGCTCAAAGCTCCAGCCCACGCGCACAGGAGCAGGGAACATAATCAAAATATCAAACGGAGGATCGGATGACGGCATCCTGGAGATTTTCAACCCTGGCGGATCGCCATCGCGCGCTGGGTTCGAAACTCGAAGACTGGAGCGGCATGGGCACCGCCTGGACCTACGACAAGGATGCCGACGAGGAATACATCGCTATCCGCACCAAGGCCGGGCTGATGGATGTCTCGGGCCTGAAGAAGGTCCACATCACAGGCCCGCACGCCTCGCACCTCATCGATCTCGCCACCACGCGCGACGTCGAAAAAATCTATCCCGGCAAATCGGCCTATGCCTGCATGCTCAACGAGGCGGGAAAATTCACCGACGACTGCATCCTCTACCGCACCGGGCCGAATAGCTGGATGGTGGTGCATGGCTCGGGAACCGGACATGAGGAGTTGCAGCGGGCGGCGATGGGCAGGGACGTGTCGCTGCGCTTCGACGACAATCTGCACGACCTCTCGCTGCAGGGGCCGGCGGCGGTCGACTATCTTGCCAGGCACGTGCCGGGCATTCGCGACCTCAACTATTTCCATCACATGCAGACGCAGCTCTTCGGTTTTCCGGTGATGATCTCGCGCACCGGCTATACCGGCGAGCGCGGCTATGAAATCTTCTGCCGCGGCCAGGATGCCGGCACGATCTGGGACAGGATCCTCGACGAGGGCAAGAGCGCCGGCATCATCCCGTGCCGCTTCACTACGCTCGACATGCTGCGCGTCGAGAGCTATCTCCTGTTCTATCCCTACGACAATTCGCAGAAATATCCGTTCGAGAATGAAGGCCCCGGCGACACGCTGTGGGAACTCGGCCTCGACTTCACCGTCAGCCCGGGAAAGACCGGCTTTCGCGGCGCCGAGGAGCACTACCGTCTCAAGGGCAAGGAGCGCTTCAAGATCTATGGCGTGTTGCTCGACGGCAAGGAGCCGGCCGACGAGGGCGCCCCGGTCTATCGCGATGGGAAGAAAGTCGGCGTCGTCACCTGCGCCATGTATTCGCCGCTGGTCGAGAAATCGATGGGCATCGCCCGCCTCGACGTCGACTGCGCCGTCAAGGACACAAGGCTCGAGATCCGCAACAGGAGCGGATCGATCAAGGCGACGGCGCAGCCATTGCCGTTCGACGACCCAAAGAAGACCAAGCGCACGGCGAAAGGCTGAGGCATAGTCGAAGGCGAGGGTTCGAGGCACGAAGCAGAGAATGGCAGCCAAGTCGATCATCAGCCGGCCCGTCTACGGAACCTTGTCTCCGCAGCCCGGCAAGCACCATCTTTTCATCGCCGATGCCGAGGGTGCGCTCGCGATAGCGGACATGGCCAAAACGGCTCCGGACGGGTTCTTCGACGGTGCCGAGATCGTCTTCATTCCCGGGCCGGACGACAGGCAAGTCGCCGCTCTCGAAGCGCTGAAACCGGCGCGCTTCCACCAGGCGCCGTCCTTCGCCAGTCTGCTGCCGCGGCTGAAACAGACGCTTGATAACGCGCATATGGGCCTGCGCCTCTATCTCGCCGGTACCGAAGGGCTGATCGGCCAGGCCATGCAGGTGGCGCTCGATGCCGGCATCGACCACACCGCGATCCAGACCGAACATCGCGGCTCGCTGGCGCGCCGCGTGCAGTGCGTGCATTGCAAGGGCATCACCGAGAATGTAACGACGCAACCCGCCACCTGCTCGCATTGCGGCCTGCTACTTCTGGTACGCGACCACTATTCGCGGCGGCTGGCGGCGTTCCAGGGCGTCTGCATCAATGCCGAGGATCGCAGCGAAATTCCTCCGTTCGAGGAGGTCTTCCGATGAGCACCGGCACCACCAAGCTCGACGTCGTCGTCAGCGATGTTGTGCCCGTCAACGAGCTGGTCACCCGCTTTCATTTCCGCCGCCGCGACGGCGAGCTGTTGCCGACCTTTTCAGGCGGCGCCCATGTCGTGGTCGAGATGCGCGACGGCGACCGCACAAGGCTCAATCCCTATTCGCTGATGGGCTCGCCGCTCGACACGCGCGAATACACGATCTCGATACGTCGCGACGATGTCGGCCGGGGCGGCTCGCTGTTTATGCACCGGAGCGTCAAGCCCGGCCTGGAGATGGTGATCTCCTATCCAGTCAATCTGTTCTCACTCGATCTCCGGGCGAAGAAACATTTGATGCTGGCGGGCGGCATCGGCATCACGCCCTTCATGGCCCAGACCGCGCAGTTGGCAGGCGAGGGCGGCAATTTCGAACTGCACTACACCTGCCGCACGGCTTCGCTCGGCACCTATGCCGATGTGCTGCAACAGCGCTACGGCCGCCGGGTCCGGCTCTATCACGACGACCGCGGGGAACGCATAGACCTCGACCGGCTGCTGTCGTCGCAGCCGCTCGGCACGCATCTCTATGTCTGCGGTCCGGCAGGCATGATCGGCTGGGTGCGCGAGCGCGCCGCCGCGCTTGGCTGGCCACCGGAGACCGTGCATTTCGAGCATTTCGCGGCGCCGCAACCGGGATTGCCCTTCGATGTGACGCTGGCCGTCAGCGGCAAGACCATCCGGGTCGGCGAGCAGCAGAGCCTGCTCGAGGCGATCGAGGCGGCCGGCGTCGATCCGCCCTATCTCTGCCGCGGCGGCGTTTGCGGCCAATGCGAAACCAACGTCATCGCGTCCGACGGCAAGTTCATCCACAACGACCATTGGCTGAGCGAGGAAGATCATCGCTCCGGCTGCAAGATCATGCCGTGCGTGTCGCGCTTCGAAGGCAAATCGCTGGTCTTGGAAAGATAGGAGGCGAGCTTGGGCATCACCTTTCGCAAGGAAACGTTTCGCGACGACTTCACCTTCAGGAACAGCCCTGAGCACATCAGGCGGTTCCCGTTTCCGTTCCATGAAGACAGCTACATGTATGCGGTCAACATCGAGCCGCATGTCGTCGGTCCGAAGGGCAGCGTGCTGGAAAACCTGATAGATGTCGATGAGCACTATGTCGCCGAGATGCAGGACCGCGCTCTGGTCCTGGCCGAGGATCCGTTGCGCTGCCAGTCGCTGCCGCACATGACGCTCGCCGGCTGGGATCTGCTCGAACTTCTGATGGAGCAGCAGGCGCTGGGCTATCCCGAGCATTTCACGCTGACCCGAGACGGCGATCGCTGGCGCTGGATCAACCGGCCGCTCGGCATCGACGACACCTTCACCTTCGGCGACACAACGACGCTGCCTTACGGGCCGATGGAGTACATCACCCGCCAGAGCCAGGGCGATTTCTGCATCCTCGATCAGCGCGACGGCAATCTTTGGATGGATGCCGGAATGGTCACCACCCAGGCCGACTGGTCGCTCGATTTTGACATCGGCATGAACTTCTTCGAGTGGCACGCGCCGGTACCGCTGGCACATGAAAAGGGGATTTTCGTCAGGGCGCTGAAGTTCCTCATCAACATCCAGCAGGGCAAGCCGGCGCGTCGCCTGAACTGGACCATGACCGTCAATCCGCGCCTCGACACCAGCCCCGAGAATTATCACAAATGGGGCCCGGACCGGGCGACGGTGACGCCCGACAATGTCGGCGACAAGGTGCATCTGCGCGTCGAGTTGCAGAGCTTCTGGCGCCTGCCGCGCTCCAACGCCATCGTCTTCCCGATCCGCTGCTACCTGATCAAGATGGACGAGCTGGTGACGCAACCGAAATGGGCGCGCCGCCTGCACCGCGTCGTCCGCGACCTGCCCGAGGAGCTTGCCACCTACAAGGGGCTGACGCGCTACCGCCCGACACTGGTCGAGTGGCTGTCGAAATTGGATGATGGCAGTGCGACGAGCCCGGGATTCGGGCCGGATTGATTGCTGTATTGACGCTGCCCTCCAAGCAGCCAATCTCCCCCCAAGAGGGGGAGATGCCCGGCAGGGCAGAAGGGGCGCCGTGGAGCGCAGGCCTTGCCCAATGTCCAACCTCTAACGCTCCGCGAAACTCACCCGCCGCCCAGCCCGGCCACAATCACGACATGCTGGCAGACACTGTCGATGTCGCGGATAACATCGTCGTTCCAGAAGCGCAGGACGGTCCACCCCAGGGCTTCGAACTTGGCGGTTCTTGCAGCGTCCAATTCCAACGCTTCGGCTTGGCCATGCTGGGAACCATCAAGCTCGACGATCAGCTTTTTGTCCGGGCATGCAAAATCGACGATATGGCCGGCGATAGGCATCTGGCGCCGAAAACCCCAGTCCCATCAACCTACGTGCCCTGATCTCATTCCAGAGCTTGAGTTCGGCGTCGGTCATCACCTTGCGCATCCTGCGCGCATTGCGGCGGTTGTTGGAGGATACGAGATTATGCGTCATCGCGGTTCGCCCCCCTCTGTCCTGCCGGACATCTCCCCCTCAAGGGGGGAGATCGGATGTCACTTCGGCTTTCGCCAATCGCCAATGCTGTAAAAAAGGAATCGAGCCCCGTTAACCCGCGCTCTGCGGATAGCAAATAATCGACAGATAGCGCATGGGCAGTTTCGTCAGCTGCTCCGGTCCGTGCGGGGCGTCGGCGTCGAAGAACAGGCTGTCGCCGGGCTTCATCGGATAGAGATTGCTGCCGTGCCGGTAAATGACCTCGCCCTCGAGCATATAAAGGAATTCCATGCCCTCGTGCTGGAAGGTCGGGAACACGTCCGAATCCTCGGTCAGCGTGATCAGATAGGGCTCGACGACGACGCCGCTGGTGTTTGAGCCGATATGGCCAAGCAGATTGTACTGGTGGCCGGCGCGCGTGCCGCGGCGCTCGACGTCCAACCCTTCGCCCGCCTTGACGAAAACGGCGCTGCGCTCCTCTTCGAAGCGGCGGAAGAAGGCGGTGACGGGAACACCCAGCGCCCGCGACAGCGCCTGCAAGGTGGTCAGCGACGGCGAGGTGATGCCGTTCTCGATCTTCGACAGCATGCCCAGCGAAATGTCGGTGGCGACCGCCAGATCGGCGACGGTGATGCCGAGCTTCTTGCGGAACGCGCGCACCTCGCGGCCGATCGCCACTTCCAGCACCTTTTCACGCGTGTCGCGGATGGCGTGCGGGTTCTGGGTAAGCGGCGCGCGGATGGTCTTCCCGTCCACCGAGACCTTTGGCAGCGGCTTTGCCTTTGCGCCGCCGGCTCCAGCACCGGCCTTTGGATTTGAAGCGTTTTTCGCCATGTCGCCCCCGGACTTCGCGGATTTATTTCACTCAAGGTGAACATATTCGGTGGCGATACATGAGCGCAGCCGCGTCGGCAAGCCGTCTTATGCCGCATGCGCCAATCCCGCGATTTCGGGCAATGCGGGTTCTTCGCCAGGAATCCGCCTTGCGCAAACGCCGTTCCCGCAGATGGCTGTTGACAGTGCCGGAGGGCCAATTACTGTCACTGCCAGTGAAATTTGTTTCGCTGGGGAAAAAAAAAAAATGGAGGCCCGGACATGAACACTCGCGTTGCCGTCATCGGGGCCGGACCGTCCGGCCTAGCACAGCTCAGGGCCTTCAAGTCAGCGGCCGACAAAGGGGCAGACATTCCCGAGATCGTCTGCTTCGAAAAGCAGTCCGACTGGGGCGGCCTGTGGAATTATACATGGCGCACCGGCCTCGACGAACATGGCGATCCGGTGCACGGCTCGATGTATCGCTATCTCTGGTCGAACGGGCCGAAGGAATGCCTGGAATTCGCCGACTACACGTTCGAGGAACATTTCGGCCGACCGATCGGCTCCTATCCCCCGCGCGCCGTGCTGTGGGACTACATCAAGGGCCGCGTCGAAAAGTCAGGCGTGCGCAAATGGGTGCGCTTCAACAGTCCTGTGCGCATGGTGACCTTCTCGGACGAGACGAAGAAATTCACCGTCACCGCGCATGACCGCACCAATGACGTCACCTATTCGGAAGAGTTCGACAATGTCGTCGTCGCCTCCGGGCATTTCTCGGTGCCAAACGTTCCCTATTTCGAGGGGTTCTCGACCTTCAACGGCCGCATCCTGCACAGCCACGATTTCCGCGACGCGATGGAATTCAAGGGCAAGGACATCCTGATCATCGGACGCTCCTATTCGGCCGAGGACATCGGCTCGCAATGCTACAAATACGGCGCGAAGTCGATCACCTCGAGCTACCGCTCCAAGCCGATGGGCTTCAAATGGCCTGAGAACTGGAAAGAGGTGCCGCTGCTCCAGAAGGTCGTCGGCAAGACCGCGCATTTCAAGGATGGTTCAACCAAGGATGTCGACGCCATCATCCTGTGCACCGGCTATCTCCATTCCTTCCCCTTCCTCACCGACGACCTGAAGCTCAAGACCGCCAACCGCATGTGGCCGCTGGATCTCTATGAAGGCGTCGTTTGGGAGAAGAACCCGAAGCTTTTCTACATTGGCATGCAGGACCAGTTCTACACTTTCAACATGTTCGACGCGCAGGCTTGGTTCGCGCGCGACGTCATCATGGGCCGCATCAAGCTGCCGTCCGCGCAGGCAATGGCCGAGCACGGCGCCAGATGGCGGGCGCGCGAGGAGACGCTGGAAGACGCCGAGCAGATGATCTGGTTCCAGGGCGACTACACCAAGGAACTGATGGACCAGACCGACTATCCCGGCTTCGACGTCGAGGCGGTCAACCAGACCTTCATGGAATGGGAGCATCACAAGGTGGAAGACATCATGAGCTTCCGCGACCATTCCTACCGCTCGTTGATGACCGGCACCATGGCGCCGCTGCACCATACGCCTTGGCTTCAGGCGCTGGACGATTCGATGGAGAGCTATCTGGAGGTGAAGGGCGTCGCGGCGGAGTAGCGGCTTTCAGGCCGGCAACACGACCCAGTCGTGGCGGCTTTCGCCATAGACGGCTTGCGTCGGCGCAGGGAAAGACGGATCGGCGAAACAGCCGACCGCGACAGCGACCGCCTCCGGTTTGCGCGACGGATACCAGAACACCGTCGAGCCGCAGTTTCCACAAAAGTGGAACGTGACGGGAAAGCCGCTGTCGGAATTGCGCCGGAATGTCTGGGATGAGCCGTCGATGTCGATCGCGTCGGCATCGAAAAAAGCCGCTATCCCGAACGGACTGCCGGTGCGCCGCTGGCAGTCCAGGCAATGGCAAAGCGATATTTTGGCCGGCTGTTGCGGACAGCGGATCTGCAATTGGCCACAGGTGCAGCGGGCAATCCTGCTGGTCATGTCTTCCTCCCTGGATAAGTTCGCCGGTTGAGCTTTAACCCAGCCTCGCCCGTGCCTTGGCCGTCCAGGCATTGAACAGCCGATCGGCGACGATGCCGATGAAGGCGATGGCGAGGCCCGCCACGATGCCGCGGCCGGAATCGGCCTTGGACAGCGCGATGAACACCTCCTGGCCGAGATCACGGGTGCCGACCATGGCGCAGATGATGATCATCGCCAAAGCCATCAGGATCGTCTGGTTGACGCCCAGCATGATCTCGGGCAGCGCGAGCGGCAATTGCACGCGAAAAAAGGTCTGGCGCTGCGTGCAGCCCGAAACCTTGGCCGCCTCGATCAGCGCCGGCGGCACCTGCCTGATGCCGTGATTGGTATAGCGGATCGCCGGCACCACGGCGAAGGCGATCGTTGCGATCATCGCGGTGACGTCACCGACGCGGAACAGCATCACCACCGGAATGATGAAGCAGAAGGAGGGCAGCACCTGCAGCGTATCGATGACGGGCGTGATCACCTTCTCGACGCGATCGCTGCGCGCGGCCATCAGGCCGATGGGAATGCCGATCAGGCAAGCGATGAAAGCAGAGATGCCGCAGAGATAGACCGTCGCCATGGTCTTTTCCCACAGCCCGGTGACGGCGCAGAAGGCGGTCAGCACTGCCACCAGAGCGGCCAGGCGCAGGCCGGAAAGCTGATAGCCGGCAAGGCCGAGCAGGAACACCGCGCCCAGCCACGGAAAGCCCTCGCAGAAGGCGCGCACCGGGTTCAGCACGTTAAGGATCAGCGCCACGCGGAACGCCTCGATGATATCGAAGAAGTTGATCGTCACCCAATTCACCGCCGCTTTCCACAATGGCGCGGTGGTGAAGGTGATCGCCTTCGGCACCGCCGCGAAGGCAGGCACGAAGAGGCCAAGCAGTGTGGTGGCGATCAGGATGGCGACGGCCAGCGTCAGATTGCGCCGCCAGAAGGCGGGCTGGACTTGCCGGTGGACGTGACCTTTTGCATGGTTGGCGGCGATGGCCTGGCTCAGCCGGTCGAGCGCGACGGCTAGCGCCACGATGGCCAGCCCCGCTTCCATGGCTTCGCCGACCTTCAGCGCACGCAGCGCCAGCAACACGTCATAGCCTAGCCCGCCGGCGCCGATCATCGAGGCGATGATCACCATGTTCAGCGCCAGCATGATCACCTGGTTGACGCCGACCATCAGCGTCGGCCGCGCCGACGGCAAAAGCACGCGCCACAGTTTCTGCCGCGCCGTGCAGCCGGCCATCTCGCTGAAATCGTCGATCTCGGACGGCACCCGCGACAGGCCGAGCATCGTTGCCCGCACCATTGGCGGCGCGGCGAAGATGGCGGTGGCGATCATCGCCGAAACCGGACTGTTGCCGAACAGAAGCAGCATCGGGATGAGGTACGCGAAGGTCGGGATGGTCTGCATCAGATCGAGGGCAGGGGAGACCACCAGCCGCTCCGCCCAGGGTTTCCGCCAGGCCCAGATGCCGACGAACAATCCCGTGGCGATGCAGAATGGCACGGCGATGGAAATCAGCGCCAGCGTCAGCATGGCGCTGGTCCATTGGCCGAACAGCGCGATGTAGAGCAAACAGCCGCCGACCAGCATGCCGAGCTTGCGGCCGCCAGCGGCATGCCCGGCGACAAACGCCGCCGCGCAGACGCCGATCCAGGACAGGCGCGGCAGCATATAGGCGTCGGCACCGTGGCCGATCTTGAAATTCTTTGCCAGAAGGTCGAGCGCGAAATCGAGCGGCACGCCGAGCACGGCAGTGATCGACCGCGTCAGCCATGACAGGTTTATCTTTATCCAGCGCATCAGGGCGCTGACCCAATCGGCGACCGGCACGATCGCCTCGGCCGGATAGTTGGCAGCCCAGGGGAGACTGTCCTGGAGCAGGAACACGACCAGCACCACGGCAAGCGCTGCGGCCCAGACCAGCAGCCGGGTCTGCGCCGGTCGCGGCCTCGTCCCACTGGCGCTTGCCGTTACTGTCATGCACCGGCTCCTGACCGCTCGATGCCGGCGAGCAGGTCGATCACCGCTTGCGGCGTCACCTCGCCGATCGGCTTGCCGCTGCCGTTGACCACCGCGAACGGTCTGCCGGCCGCGACGATGCTGGCCGAGAAGCTGGCAATCTTGGCCTCTGGCGCCACCGTGCCGCCATGCTCGGCGCCGTCGCAGGCGCGCATCAGGCTCTTCGCCGAGATCACCTTGGCGCGGTCGACGTCGCGGGTGAATTCGGCGACATAGTCGGTCGCGGGATCAACCACCAACTCCTCCGGCGTGCCGATCTGGATGACTTCGCCATCCTTCATGATGGCGATGCGGTCGGCCAGCCTTATCGCCTCGTCGAAATCATGGGTGATGAAGACGATGGTCTTGTGCAGCATGGTCTGCAATCGCATCAGCTCGTCCTGCATCTCGCGGCGGATCAACGGGTCGAGCGCCGAGAACGGCTCGTCGAGGAACCAGATCTCCGGCTTGGTCGCCAGGCTGCGGGCGATGCCGACACGCTGCTGCTGGCCGCCTGAAAGTTCGCGCGGATAGAAATGCTCGCGGCCGCGCAGGCCGACAAGCTCGATCACGTCGCGGGCGCGTGCTTCGCGCGTCGCGCGGTCCTGCCCCTGGATGCTGAGCGGAAAGGCGATGTTGTCCAGCACGTTGAGATGCGGCAGCAGCGCGAAATTCTGGAACACCATGCCCATGCGGTGGCGCCTGAGTTCGATGAGCGCCGCATCGGAGATCTTGAGCAGGTCCTTGCCCTCGAACTCGACCTTGCCGTGCGTCGGCTCGACCAGACGCGACATGCAGCGCACCAGGGTCGACTTGCCCGACCCCGAGAGCCCCATGATGGTGAAGACCTCGCCCTGGCGGATTTCAAGATCGACGCCGCGTACCGCCCCGACCAGTCCGGCAGCGGCGACATCGGCCATGCTGGCCTTGCCGTCGCGCTCGCGGATGAAACTGGCCGCGTTCGAACCGAACAGTTTCCAGACATTGCGGCAGGCCAGCTTTATCGGGCGGGCATCCTTTGGCGCGCCCGCAACGTTTGATCCCTGTTCGGTCTTGTCAGGCATTCAAGCGTCCTTCTGGAATATCGACGATTGAGGCCCGGCCGATCGACGGCCGGGTCTCATTCTCCAGTCGGAGCAATCACTGTGCCCAGGCTTTCCAGTCGGCTTCGTGGACGGCGATCCAGGCGGCGGCGACGTCCTCCGGCGTCTTGCCGCCGAGGTCGATCTCGCCGCTCATCTTGTTGAGCTCGTCGGTGTCGACCGTGTAGGCCTTGGCCACCTTGTAGGCGACGGGCCATTTGTCCTTCATGCCGTTCCAGGCATATTTCCAGATCTCGCCATGCGGCTTGCCGCAATCATATTTGGCATCGGGATTCGTGCCCCATTTCGGGTCGCTGTAGCATTCGGGCGTGTATTCGGGGAATTCGACCCACTCGCCCTTGTATTTGGCCGGCGCCCAATGCGGCGAATAGATCCACAGCATGATCGGCGCCTTGCGCTGATAGGCCGAATCCAGCTCCGCGAACATCGCCGCGTCGGTGCCGGCGTGGATGACTGTGAATGGCAATTTGAGTGCCTCGACGCGCTCGTCGTCAAAACCCTCCCAGGTCACCGGACCGCCGAGATAACGACCCTTGGGTGTCGTCTCGGCTGTCGAAAAGGCCTCGGCGCATTTCGGGTCTTTCAGCGCTTCCCAATTGGGCAGGCCGGGGCATTTCTCTTTCATATATTCGGGGAACCACCACTCTTCCTTGGCCTTGGGGCCGAGCTTGCCGAGGCGCTCGGTCTGGCCGGTGGCATCGGAAGCCTTCATCGCCTCGCCGGCGGTCGTGTCCCAGAATTCCAGGCCGACATCGAGGTCGCCATTGGTGAGACCGGTGGTCAGGCTGGAGAGGTAATCGGCGGTCGGATATTCGACGGTGTAGCCGAGCTTTTCGAGAATGCCGCCGAGAATCTTGGCGTTGAGGTTGACGCTGGTCCAGTCGAACAGCGCGATCTTGATGGGGTCGTTGGATTCAGGGGCTGCGGCGTGGACGGAAAGCGTTGGCAGGCTCAGTGCCGCGAGCGCGGCGGCGCCCAGGCACAGTTTAGAAACTCTGCTCCGAAATGACATGCTTGTTCTCCTTCAAGCTGTGACGGTTATCGTTCGTTCCCTTCTTGCGTCTTTCTGCCCTTGTTGGGTTTTTTCTTGATTGTGTTGGAAAGACCTGCCTTTGCGCAAGGCCGTTTCCGCCATCGCGCGGCCAAAACCGGCGCAGGCGGGATTGTGCTGAGTTTTTGATTTGCGGAAATGGTGCTGAGAGGGTCGGCGTCATAGCTGCCGACGCATCGCTACGACAGCGATCACCTGCCGGTCGATTGCCAGCCTTATGGCGCCCTGCAAAATGCGAGCCATCAGGGTCCCCTGACCTCGGCTATCGGCCCGGCAAGCCCCATCGCCAGGACGGTTTCATGGGATGAAAATTATATATACCAACGTTCATCGCGCGCAACGACTAAGGCTTTGCTGGATGCATAATTCGGACCGCAGGCGAGGTCGCACCCAACCCACCTGCCGAGCCACCTTACCAGCAGACGTAGCCGCCATCGACGATCAGGTCGAGGCCGGTGACGAAGCTCGACGCGCGGCTGGCCAGGAACACGGTCGGCCCGACCATTTCCTCGGGCGCCGCCATGCGCCCCATCGGCGTGTCGCGCTTGAAGATCTTTATCTCTTCCGCCACCTCCGGCCGCTTGTTCATCGGCGTCAGCGTGTAGCCCGGGCTGACCACATTGACGCGCAGGCCGCGGTCGGCCCACTCCATGGCGAGGCTCTTCGACATGTGGATGACGGCGGCCTTCGAGGAATTGTAATGCGCCTGCGTCAGCCCGCGATTGACGATGGTGCCCGACATCGAGGCGATGTTGACGATCGAGCCCTTGCGCCGCGCCAGCATCTTGCGCGCTTCGGCCTGGCAGGACAGGAACACGCCGGCGACATTGACCTCGTGCACCTTCCGCCACGTCTCCAGGGCCATTGTCTCGGCCGGCTCCGATCCGGCGATGCCGGCATTGTTGACGGCAATCGTCAGGGCGCCGAGTTCGCTCTCGACGCGGTCGGTCGCCGCCGCGAGATCGCCCTCGGACGTCACCGTGCCCGTCAGCACCAGCGCCTTGCGCCCAAGCGCGGTGATACGCTGTGCGGTCTCCTCCAGCCCGCCCTTCGATGCATGGCCGAAACAGGCGACGTCGGCGCCGGCCTGCGCCAATCCGATCGCGATTGCCTGGCCGATGCCGCTGCCGGCACCGGTAACCAGCGCGACATCGCCGTCCAGCTTGAAAAGATCCATCGATAGCCCTCCCTGCTTCAGGGAGGGTATGCGCTGTCCCGCGTTCCGATCAAGCCTTCAGCGCGGGCATGGCGACACGGCTAGAAATAGCCGTCGGAGGCGGCCGTGGCTTCTTTCGGGATCTCGACGCCGTCGACCAGGATCTTGTCGACCAGTTCGTGATGGAAGCAGACCAGGCCCTTGATGCGCTCCGCCTCATGCACCGGCTCGGGATAATACCAGACGAGGTTCTCGTGGCGCTTCTTGCCCGTCGTCACGTGATAGTAGTTGGAGATGCCCTTGTAGGGGCAGCGCGAGATGTAGCGGCTGGGCGCGAACATATCGAGCCGCGTGTCGGAGATTGGCAGATAATGGCGTACCGGATGGCCGGTCTCGAACAGGAACACGCCGCGCCGTGAATCGGCGACCTGCTCGCCGTCCAGGATGACCTGCACCCGCCGTGAGGACGGCAGGCAGTCGACCCGCCGGAACGGGTCGCGGGCGTGGACGAAGATCTCCTCGTCCTCCTCATACCAGTGCGTCATCTTGGGCCAGTAGAAGGACATGTAGTCCGCGATCGGCGGACAGCCCTTGACCGGGTCGAGATAGCGCCAGGCGGCATCCTCGACCAGCGTGATGCCGGTGTTGAGCGAGTAGTGCGTAGCCAGGCCCTTGAACGGATCTTCCGTCGTCGTCCTGCTCGGCAGCAGGAACTCCTCGCGCACGTCACTCATCGGGAAGTAGTAGACCGGCAGGTGATCGGATTCGTAGAACACCAGCGCCCTGGTCGTGTCGGCGACGATCATCGATCCCACTTGCACGCGCAGCCGCTTCTGCATCGGCATGGTGAAGGCGACGTAGCCGGGCTCGAACTCATACTGCACGATCGTGTCGAGCAAGGGAAAATGCGGCCCGCGGCCGCGCAAATGAGGCTTGCGAATGGTAGTCTCCCGTTTCTTTTCTTTTGTCATCGAGTGTTGGCGCAAAGCGAGATGGACCTGGATTGAGTCATCGTATCGGAGTGGGTTTCCGGGCGGCGGGCTTCTCCTGAGTCGAGCGGCTCGAACGATGGCCCCCCATCGCCCTTCGCAGCCCCGCTGGCGGATAGCCTCGCCGCCCGAAAGCAGAAATTGTCCATCCAGCCTCTATCCCAGCGACACCCGGTCGAGCAGCAGGCCGGCGGCGATCGGCGGCAGCCCGCTGACATTCTTGCGCACCGGCACCAGGAGGTCGGGGAAATAGCTGAAGATGACAGGCGTCTCGTCGAGCAGCAGCTTCTGGATGTCTGACGCCGCCGCCCGCTGCGCGCCGATGTCGAGCGCCTTGAGATAGGAATTGACCATGCCGTCATAGGCGGCGCTCTTGAAATGCGCCGCATTCCACGGGCCGTCGCTGACCAGCGGGCTTTTCAGGAAGACGTTCGGCACGCTGCGATGGGCGTAGTCGGTGATGCCGAGCGGGCTGTCCAGCCAGTCCGATTGACCGAACACCGCCTTGCCGTAATATTTGTCCTGGTCCTCGATGTTGAGCGAGACGCGCGCGCCGATCTCCTTGGCGAAGTTCTGGAACAGCTGCGCGTAGCCGGGAATGTCGGAGTAGCGCAGCGTCGTCAGCGTGATGTCGAAGCCGCTGCTGAGGCCCACGGCTTCCATAAGCTGCTTGGCCTTGGCGATGTCCTGGGCGCGCTGCGGCACCGTTCTGTCGGTCGCGGGGAAGGCCGCCGCAAACGGGCTGTCATTGCCGGTCGCCGCCATCCCGCGGCACAGCCCATCCACCAGCTTGGAACGGTCGATGCACAGCGCCAGCGCCTGGCGCACGCGCTTGTCGGTGAAAGGCGCCATGTCGCAGCGCATGTGGAGCTGGCGGTGCGCGGTCGAGGCGACGCGCAGCACGGTGATGTCGGGGCTGTTCAGCACCACTTGGCTGACATCGAGCGGAACGGCGTCGAGAATGTCCACTTCGCCGGCCTGCAGCGCCAGGATGCGCGGCTGGACATCGCCGTAGAATTTGAACTCGAGCCGGTCGGGCAACGCCTTCTCGCCCCAATAATCGGGGTTGCGGATGAAGGTAGCGCCGACTTTCGGCGTGTAGCTCTCCAGCCGGAACGGGCCGGTGCCTTCAAAGGTCTTTTCGTAGTCGCCCTTGTAGCTCGCCGGCAGGATGACGGCATTGTAGTTGTCGATCGACACCGAATAGGGAAAGCTGCCGTTCGGCACGTCGAGATGGAAGGCGACGGTGTGGTCGTCGACCTTGCGGGTGCCGCCCTTCGACAGCAGGCCCTTGAACACCGAAAGCGCGTTCGAGGCCCCGTCCGGGTCGGCCAGCCGGTCGAAGGTCGCGACGACGTCGTCGGCCTTGAAGTCCTCGCCATTGTGGAATTTCACGCCCTTGCGCAGCTTGAACGTCCAGACGCTGCCGTCCTCGTTCGGCGACCAGCTTTCCGCCAGCACCGGCTTCAGCGTGAGGTCCGGCTGTGTGACGCAGAGGAATTCGGCGGTCTGGAAAACCAGCTGGTAGCTGCCGCTGTCGTAGTAGGTGACGGGATCGATGGCCCCGCCTGGCGTCGCCACGCCGGCGCGCACCGTGCCGCCCGGTTTGCCTTCGGCGCGGGCTTCTTGCGTGCCGAGACCGGCGGCGGCGACAAGGCTGCCCAAGAACGGCAGCGAAAGGCCGAGAACGCTGCCATGGCGCAGGAAATCGCGCCGGTCGAGCCGGCCGGCCAGCAATTCGTCGACAGCGGAATTTTCGATTGCAGTGAGATTCCGGCGGGCGATGTCGATCCTCTCGAAATGCTTCGGCATGGCTGCAATCCTCGCTTGTCTTGGGGCAGGCCATCTAGTTCATCGTTGACCGCGAGCGGAAAGCGATATTTTTTGATAGGGGCCATCGGAATTTTCGATGCGGAGAGCCAAGGCATGGACACCGAAAACCTGCGCAGTTTCCTGGAGATTGCCGAGCATGGCAGCTTCACCGTCGCGGCCAATCGGCTGAACCTTGCCCAGTCCACCGTCAGTGCGCGGATAAGAGTGCTGGAGGAGCAGTTGGGGCGACGGCTTTTCATCCGCGACCGCGATGGCATCACGCTGACGCCGGCCGGCCGCCAGTTCCTGCCGCATGCGTCCGCCATCACCCGCACCTGGGAGCAATCGAGGCAGGACATCGCCGTTCCCGATGGCTATGAAACACTGCTCCGGCTGACCGCGCCCGCCTATCTGTGGGAGCGCATCACTTCGCCATGGGTCGAATGGATGCGCGCCGAGCGGCCGAACGTTGCGTTACGGCTCGAGGGCAGTTTTCCCGATCTGGCGATCGATCAACTGGCCGAAGGTCTGCTCGACATCTGCATCCTCTATCTGCCGCGGCCGCATCCCGGCATTGTTTACGAAACGCTGGCCGTCGATCAGGTCGTGCTTGTCCAGCATGCCGCGCAGACGAAGCCATGGACCGAGAACTACATACTGATGGACTGGGGGCTCGAATTCCGCATCGAGCATGATCGGGCGTTTGCCGGCATGGTCAAGCCGGCCATTTCGGCCGGCCTGGTCTTCATCGGTTTGCAGCACGTGCTGTCGCAGCAAGCCGCCGCCTATCTGCCGCTCAGCGCCGTCAGCGGCCATATCGAGCGCGGCGAAATGAAACGCGTCGCGAACACGCCCGTGTTCCAGCGGCCGATCTATCTTGCCTATCCCAGCAATCCGGCGTCGTCGGATGTGCTCGACGTGGCCTTGGCGGGATTGCGGGCACTGACGAGGGATTGGGCCGGCGAGCAGGGCTTTGCCGAGGGCGACCGGTCCTTCAGCATGGCCGGCCAGTTGTGAACCGGCCAGAAAAATGCGATCATCCATACCTTGCCTATGCCGGCTCGGCCACGACCGCCTTCTGCAGCTCTCGCCAGTTCGGCATAGGGAATATGGCAGCGGATCGAGTGTCCGGGGCGCGCCTCGCTGAGCGGCGGTTCGAGGCGCTGGCGAAGGCATTCATTGAGACGGTCGAACGGCCAAATTAGGGGATCAGCGATGTGGATGTGGGGGGACTAGCAGCAGTAGGCCGATGGGCCTGACCAGCAAAAACATGCGCCAATACCAAGCATGCGAACGAAGGATGCATTGTCCTAGCCATTCGCCTCTTAACGGGAGGTTGAACTTTCGGCTCCCTTCCCGTGCGATGCGCCACCACCGTTATTCGCCCCTCCTCCGACAACGTTCGTTGGCTTCGTCTTCGGTTTGTTAACAGCCTGCGAGACAATTGGGGCCTGGCTAACAGGCTTCGACTTTCGAGGCGCCCCAACTGTTCGAGAACGCTTCGTGGAGGCAGCATCCCGATCTACAGATGCCGGCTTTTTGCCCTCCACTGCAAGCAATGCAACGTTCTTACCACGTTCAAGCCACATAAGCTGCGAGGAGTTTCCAAAAAATACGCTCGCAGCGACAGGCCCTGATATCCCATCCACAGCAGCTCTGTCCGTAAACTGCCAAAAAGACCAGGGCGCCTTCAATCCTAAATTCACTGACGGTTGCTGACGCCCGTCCCCTAGCATAATGGGGAACTTAGCAAACGCGCTTTCCAGTTTGATATTCTCCGTTACGTATCTGCTGGTATTTATGATCGGACTCTTTCCATAAGCCTTCTGAATGGCAGCTGCCATTTTCAGAGCTTGACGCTGCCAGCCCGCCTTGCGCGAACACTCCTTCTCCGCACCTCTGCCGGGCGAAGGAAATTGGAGAGTGATGGGTAACGAGGAACTTCCAGGCTCGACCACAGACCGAACATTCTTCATCTGCTCAGCAGCGTTAGCACAGTAGTCGAAGGTATGTAGCGCACCCGCTTTTATCCCGGCTACTCGCGCTCCACCGATATTTTCTTTGTAATTCGGGTCTTTGTAGTCAGACCCAACGCTGGATCGAACAAATATATAATCAATTCCAGCCTTTTGTACTCGCTGGAAATCCGCATGGCCATTATGTTCCGAAATTTCGAAACCTCGTTTCGAGTACAGGCCAGGCTGATTAAATACTAATTTATCGGGTTGATGAACAATCACGTTGCCCGACAGCTTGTCCAATTGTGACAGTTCAATCCCACTTGGCACCTGCCACGTGTCTTTCGATGTTAGCTCGGAATCGTTGTGATGCACGGGACCTAGGAAAAAAAACGCCCCGTTGGCGTGCACGCCACCCGGCTCCACTGTGCCTACCCATGGAACCGTGTAAATCTGGTTGTAAGTCAGACTCGTAACACTATTTTCAATAAAGTTATTAAACCTTTTGGTTAGGTAGCCAACGATGTCTCCCAAGGTGATGACACCTCCATACATCAACACCTCTTTGTCTGTGCTTGATATAACCACTGGCCAAGCAGGTGTTGTCGGTGAGGTTATTCCTTCGATCAAGGTGTCAAAAAAGATACTGCCTTGGTCCGCACCGCCTAGCGACCATACTGGCTGGTCATTTCGGCCCGCCGTAACGATGTGTGCGCCGCGTTCGCGAGTATTGAATTCGTTACTACCGGTGTCTCCCACACCAAAAATATCTCCCCCATAGCACGCGTTGATCAATGCCAACACATGAAAGCTGCTTCTGGCTAGGTCTTTGAGAATGGAATGAAGTTCGCCCAGTGAAAATAAATTGTCTTTATCTGTGTCGCCAAAGGCGGCAGACAAAACAAGAGAACCAGGAATTGCATCATGACTCTCGACCCCGTGACCAGAATAAGCAAAAATAATTCGCGCTTTCCCCAGGTATAGCGCAGCACGACTACCAAAATAGTTTCGAAGAAAGTAACTAATGTTCTGCTGAGTAGCGTCTTCGTTCCTTAGGACGATGACCTCATCGAAAGATTGATTATCCTTCAAAAACTGCTCAAGATGATCGACATCCTTCTTTGCGGGTTCGAGCGTCGTCACTTCAAGATTGGGATAACTGTCAATTCCCACCAATAGGGCAATACTTCTACTATAGTCACCCCGTCTGATCTGCAAATTGTTGGAAATGCGTTTATCTGCGGGCGCCTCATCTGATCGAAAAAAGTAGAAGAATTTGCATTTATCTAAATTATCAACTTCTGCATGGTTTGAGCAATATTCCGCGCCCATTGCGCCTTTGCAGAGTAATCCCCAGCAGCCCATTGCCGCGACAAAGATGAGGATTGTCGTCTTTTGGATCACGGTAAAGCTACTCCAAAGAATTTCTTAAATTCTTCCGGTGTTCCCTTAAATATATTCGCATCCAGCGCCTTGGAATAGCCCGATGTAACTCGAGCGCTCGACGTAAACTGCCAAATGTGCCAAGTTGAATTTGGAAAAACTGACGGCGCCTCCACAGCTCTGCTCGACTTTGAATAATCCGCAATCCACAATTTAAAATGGCTGAATTTCTTAAACTCGGCCACAGGAATGTTCCGTTCTTTCCACCACGAGACCGTCGTGTACAACATAGGCACTTTTCCCGTTCGCTCCTCAACCCTGTTTAAAAAAGCAAGCGCTGTGCCAACTATGTAGTCTGGAGTTTTGTTTTGCCAACGATCAGGATTGTCCTTCCACGCATCCCATTCCAAATCCACAACCGGGGGAAGGTCCTGATCGCCAAATCCCCCGTTGGAAGAAACAAAATTCACGAACGTATCCGCCTGATCACCCCCATCTCCCTCTGCAGTGAGGAAATGGTAGGCGCCCCGCAAAAGTCTCCTATTGCTGGGAAGTTCAGCAAGGGCCGAATAATACTCAGCAAACTTCCCGTCTTTGAATTTTGTCCCTTGCGTTGCTTTTGCATAGACGAATGAAATCTTCTGTTGTTTAAAATTTTGAAAGTTAATCGAGGGGTTTGTATGGTGACTTATATCGACCCCAAAGTACGATTTTTCACGAGGCTTCTTATCGTCTACCTCAGCATTTTGAGGAAAAGTAAAACTACCGTTTAGTTTGAACGGCTTCCCCGGCAAGTCAGGTTCTTTTTCTTCTGCCTCAATGATTCTTTTAAAGAGAATTTGTCGGGATGCGTCATCGGTAAGAATCGATAGCTTATCACCACCGTCATCACCAAGCGCAGAACTATTTAAGAAGGTCAATGTCGATATGAGTGTGAGACTATGGATTAGGCGAACCATGCAATTCTCCTGATGGTTCAGCATTACCTTAGGTAACTATATTCCCTAGAAGGTTTCCTGTCAAACGGCCGAACGTTGCGTTGCGGCTCGAGGGCAGTTTTCCCGATCTGGCGATCGATCAACTGGCCGAAGGTCTGCTCGACATCTGCATCCTCTATCTGCCGCGGCCGCATCCCGGCATTGTTTACGAAACGCTGGCCGTCGATCAGGTCGTGCTTGTCCAGCATGCCGCGCAGACGAAGCCATGGACCGAGAACTACATACTGATGGACTGGGGGCTCGAATTCCGCATCGAGCATGATCGGGCGTTTGCCGGCATGGTCAAGCCGGCCATTTCGGCCGGCCTGGTCTTCATCGGTTTGCAGCACGTGCTGTCGCAGCAAGCCGCCGCCTATCTGCCGCTCAGCGCCGTCAGCGGCCATATCGAGCGCGGCGAAATGAAACGCGTCGCGAACACGCCCATGTTTCAGCGGCCGATCTATCTTGCCTATCCCAGCAATCCGGCGTCGTCGGATGTGCTCGACGTGGCCTTGGCGGGATTGCGGGCACTGACGAGGGATTGGGCCGGCGAGCAGGGCTTTGCCGAGGGCGACCGGTCCTTCAGCATGGCCGGCCATCCGTGAAGGGCAGGGGCCGTATGTTCGGCTACGCCGGCTCGGTATCGACCGCTGCCGGCCTCTGCAGCCTGGCGAGTTCCACATAGGGAATATGGCAACGGATCGAGTGTCCGGGGCGCGCCTCGGCCAGCGGCGGTTCCTGTTGTTCGCAGATCGGGCCGATCTTGCGTGGGCAGCGCGTGTGGAAGACACAGCCCGGCGGCGGATTGGTGGCGCTGGGGATTTCGCCGTCGAGACGGATGCGCGCCGTCTCGGTCTGGTCGAGCCTGGGCACGGCCGACAGCAGCGCTTCGGTGTAGGGATGATGCGGGCCGGAGAAAACGTCCTCCGACGGCCCAAGCTCCATGATGCGGCCGAGATAGAGCACGGCGATTTTGTCGGAGAGGTAGCGCACCACGCCAAGATCATGCGAGATGAAGATGTAGCTGACGTCTTCCTTCGCTTGCAGATCGGCGAGCAGGTTGAGAATCGCGGCTTGCACCGACACATCGAGCGCGGAGGTCGGCTCGTCGCACACGACGATGCGTGGATCGCCGGCGAAGGCGCGCGCTATGGCAACGCGCTGTTTCAGCCCGCCCGACAGCTGGCGCGGCTTCACGGCCAGATGCCGGTCGGTCAGCCGCACCGAGCGGACGAGGTCGTCGAGGCGCGCCTTGAGCGCCTTGCCGCTCAAGCCTGCCAGCCGCTTCAGAGCGCGGCCGATCAGATGCCTTATCGAATGCGAGCGGTTAAGTGCGGAGTCCGGATTCTGGAAGACGATCTGCATCGCCTTGACCTGGTCGTCGCTGCGGTCCCCCAGCAGCGGCGCCAGCGCCTTGCCCTCGAGCTCGATGCTGCCGCCGTCGTCGGGCGGCACGAGGCCGAGCAGCAGCCTGGCGAAAGTGGTCTTGCCGCTGCCGGATTCGCCGACCAGCCCGAGCGTTTCGCCCGGCCTGAGATCGAGCGACACGTCCTTCACCGCGCGCAGCGAATGGCCATGGCTGGCAAAGGTCTTGTTCAGCCCGGCGACCCGCAATACCGGCGCGGCTGCGGCTTTCGGCGCGGCGGGCGCGTCGCTGGGCGTCGCGCGCGGCAGGGATTGCGCCTTCTCGTGATAGTGGCAGCGCGACAGCCGGCCGCCCAGTTCGTAGAGCGGCGGCAACTCGTTGCGGCAGCGGTCGGTAGCGAGAGCGCAGCGGTCGGTGAAGGGGCAGCCCTTGATGTCGGCCCCGATGCCGGGCAAAAAGCCCGGGATGGTGTCGAGGCGGCCCTGGTCCTTGCGCTGGCCGCCGCGTGGCAGGCAGCGCAGCAGCGCTACCGTATAGGGGTGGCGCGGATCGTTGAAGACGGCCTCCGTCGGTCCTTCCTCGACCAGCATGCCGGCGTAGAGCACGCCGACGCGATCGCACATGTTGGAGACGACGGCGAGATTGTGGCTGATGAACAGGATCGAGGCCGACAATTCTTGCCGCAGCTGCGCGATCAGGTCGAGCACCTCGGCTTCGACGGTCGCGTCGAGGCCGGTCGTCGGCTCATCCAGGATCAGCATCGAAGGATCGTTGGCCAGCGCCATGGCGATCGCCACGCGCTGCTGCATGCCGCCGGAAAGCTGGTGCGGATAGCGTTGCATGACGCTGGCCGGATCGGAGATCCGCACCCGGTTGAGCATGGCGATTGCGCGATCCTCGGCTGCCTGCCCCGTTTTGCCGCCAAGCTCGAAGATCTCGGCCAGCTGGCGGCCGATGCGGATCGACGGGTTCAGCGCCTTGCCGGGGTCCTGATAGACCATGGAGACGCTTTCGGCGCGCATTTGCCTGAGCGCCTCGGCATCGAGCTTCATGACGTCCTGGCCGTCGAGCGAGATCGCGCCGCCTGATATCGAACCGTTTCGCGGCAGGTAGCGCACGACGGAAAGGGCGACCGTGGATTTGCCGCAGCCGGATTCGCCGACCAGCCCATAGGCCTCGCCTTGGCCGATGGTCAGGCTGAGATTGCGCAGCACCGCCCGGTTTCGGCCCGAAACACGATAAGCGACCGACAGGTCGTTGAGGTCGAGTGCGTTCTGGGCCTTCGCCTTCCGGGTCTTGGAGGGTTCAGTCATTGAAGGCTCCATGCACGCCGTCGGCCGCCAGGTTGACGCCGATCACCAATGAGGCGATGGCGAGCGCGTCGAACAGCACGGTCCACCAGAAGCCGCCGCCGATCATGCCGTAATTGCTGGAAATCGAGAGCCCCCAGTCCGGCGACGGCGGCTGGATGCCGAAGCCCATGAAGGAAAGCGTGGCGACCGCGAAAATGGCATAACCAAGCCGCACGGTGGTTTCGACCAGGATCGGCGGAATGACGTTGGGCAGGATCTCGACGAACATCGTATGCAGCGCACTCTCATGCCTGAGCTGGGCGGCGGCGACATAGTCGAGCTCGCGCTCTGCCAGCACCGCCGAGCGCACGGTGCGCGCGATGATCGGCGCGAAGCTCAGGCCGATGACCACGATGACGGTGGTCTTGGACGTGCCGAGCGCCACGATGGCGAGCAGCGCCACGATCACCACCGGGATTGCCATGAAGGCTTCCAGGATGCGGCTGACGACATCGTCGACAATACCGCGGAAGTAGCCGGTGAGCAGCCCGAGCGCGGTGCCGGCCACCGTCGCCAGCAATGTCGCCAGCGGCGCGACGGTCAGGATGTCGCGCGAGCCGACGATGACGCGCGAGAAGACGTCGCGGCCGATCTGGTCGGTGCCGAACCAGTGTTCGGCCGAAGGCGGCGCCAGCGCGTTGATGATGTCGTCGACGAGCGGATCGTAGGGCGCGAAATGTTCGCCGAACAGCGCACAGGCGACCCAGAACAGCACGATGGTGATGCCGACGAGGAAGGTGCCGGAGCGAAGCAGCGAGGACAAAACCTCCGCCAGGGGGCTGCGCTGGCGGGTGTCGTCCTGTCTGGCGGGACTGGTCTGGACGGCGCTCATTGTTCTGACCCCAGCCGGATGCGTGGATTGAGCACGGAATAGAGGAAGTCGGCCACAAGGGTGGCCACGGCATACACGATGCCGATGGTCAGGATGCCCGATTCCAGCATCGGGAAATCCTTGCCCCGCGCAGCGGTGAAGATCAGCGAGCCGATACCCTGGTAGCGGAACAGCGTCTCGATCACCACCAGCCCGCCGATGAGATAGCCGGTCTGGGTGGCAATGACGGTGATGGTCGGCAGCAGCGCATTGCGCAGCACATGGCGCCAGATCACCGTGCGCCAGGGCAGGCCCTTGAGCACCGCGGTTCGCGTATAGTCGGAATCGAGCGCCTCGATCATGCCCGAGCGCGCCATGCGCGCGATATAGCCGAACAGCACCAGGAACAGCGGCAGCGCCGGCAGGATCAGGTAGTAAAGCTGCGTGAAGAAACCGGCATCGCGCGGCCATGCCGCCGAGATCGGCAGCCAGCGCAGCCAGACGCCGAAGATCAGGATCAGGATGATGCCGGTGACGAACTCCGGCAGCACCGTCACTGACAGGCCGCCAAGGCTGATGATGCGGTCGAGCGGCCGGTTGAGGTTGAGGGCCGCGACGACGCCGCCAAGGATGCCGATCGGCACCACCAGCACGAAGGCGACCGCCGCCAGCTTCATCGAATTCCCCAGCGCATCGATAACGAAGGGGGCGACCGGCGAGCGGAAGATGTAGGACGTGCCCATGTCGCCCTGGACGAAGTTTGAAATCCAGCTCCAGTACTGGGCAAGCAGTGGCCGGTCGACGCCGAGCGAATGGTTGAGCGCATCGACGGCGCGCTGGTCGGCGAACGGCCCCAATATGGCGCGCCCGACATTGCCTGGAAGCACCTGGCCGCCCAGGAAGACCATGATGCTGAGCAGGAACAGCGTGACGAGCGAAAGCGAGACGCGCCGGACAAGGAACGAGAGAATGGCTAACACTCCCTGAGTAGCCAGCTCCCGTCAGGAAGCTGGCTGTTATAGGATTGGCTTTCCCTTCCGCTCAGGCCTTCGACGCCTTTTCGAGGAACAGCTGCGACATCGCGGTCGGCTGCACGCCGGCCACGCCCTTCGCCGTCGCCGTCAGATAGTCGTAGAAATAGCCGAAGATGACCGGCGTCTCCTCGAGCAGAAGTTTCTGGATCTTGCCTGCCGTCGCCTTCTGCGCTTCGAGATCGAGGGCCGCGATATAGCTGGTCGCCAGCGCGTCGTAGTCCTTGTTCTTGAAGTGCGCCGCGTTCCATGTGCCTTCGCTCTTCAGCGGGGCGGCAAGATAGACGTTCGGCACGCCGCGGTGGCCGTAGTCGGTGATGCCCATTTCCGAGTCCAGCCAGTTCGATTTGCCGAACACGGCGTCGCCGTAATAGGCGCTCTGGTCGAGGATGTTGAGCTCGAGCTCGATGCCGATTTCCTTGACCCAGTTCTGGATGAGCTGGGCGTATTCGGGGATTTCGAGATAGCGCTCGGTGGTCAGCGTCATCTTGAAGCCCTTGCCCGCGCCCGCCGCCTCCATGAGCTGCTTGGCCTGCGCGATGTCCTGCTTGCGCTGCGGCACGCTCGCATCGGTCGAGGGATAAACCGGGGCGAACGGGCTGTCGTTGCCGGCCACGGCGCGCCCCTTCATCAGGCCCGCGACTAGCTTGTCGCGGTCCAGGCTGAGCGCGATGGCGCGGCGCACGCGCGCATCCTTCATCGGCCCGTCGTCGCAGCGCAGGTGCAGTTGCTGGTGCGCCGACGATTTCAGGCTGATGATGTCGATGTTGGGATCGTTGAGCAGCGCCACGCCAGACAGGACAGGCATCTGGTTGATGATGTCGACCTGCCCGCCCTGCAGCGCCAGGATCATTGGCTGCATGTCGGCAAAGAACGTGAATTCGGTGCGTTCCGGCAGCGCCTTCTCGCCCCAGTAGCCTTCGTTGCGGACGAAGGAAGCGCCGACCTTCGGCGTGTATTTGTCGATCTTGAACGGCCCGGTGCCGTCGAAGCTCTTTTCGTAGTCGCCCTTGTAGCTCGCCGGCACGATGACGGCGTTGTAATTATCGGACGACACCATGTAGGGAAAGTTGCCGTTCGGGGCGTCGAGGTGGAATTCCACCGTGTAGTCGTCGACCTTCTTGCTGGCGCCCTTCGACAGGATACCGGTGAACACCGACAATGCGTTGGACGAGTTGGCCGGGTCGGCGATCCGGTCGATGCTGGCCACCACGTCGTCGGCCTTCATTTCGCCGCCTGAGTGGAACTTCACGCCCTTGCGCAGCTTGAAAGTCCACACCGAGCCGTTGTCGTTCGGCTTCCAGCTTTCAGCCAGCGCCGGCTTGAGCACGAGATCGGGGCCGTCGACGCAGAGGAACTCCGCGACTTGCTGCATGATCAGCAGGCCGCCGGCATCGGCGATGGTGACAGGGTCGATCGTCGCCGCCGGCACGCTGCTTGCGACGCGGATCGTGGCGCCTGGCGCGCCTTGCGCCCGGGCGAGCGACGGCATGGCACCGAGGCCCGCGGCCGTGGTGATGCCGCCCAGCAGCGGCAGCGACAGGCCGAGCAGGCTGCCATGGCGGATGAAGTCGCGGCGGCTGACACGGCCGTCGACGAGACCGTCGATGAGGTGATTTTCGAGCGGCGAGCGATTGCGCCGGATGAGGTCGAGAATGCGATGATTCTTGCTCATGGGTTTGACCCTTTCCCCTGTTTCTTATGGTTGACGAAAATTCGCGACTACACCGTTTCCGGTCGCCAGAGGCCTGTAGACCGGGACTGTAGCACGCGGTTTTGTCCGGTCCATCCAGTCCTTGGGATGGACGTGCCGGTTTCTGGGCTGCACTGCTTCCTCTGGTCCGTGGCCACCCTTTCCGATCGGGATCGCGATGGCTGGCTTCTTCTGTTTTGGCCGGCCGCCCTCATCTAGTTCAGCGGCAAACGACGGTAAGTTCCGGGCTTTGCCCGATCATGATATTTGTTGCAGGGCCCGTTCTCGACGAAATCGCGATGGCAGGCAGCGAGCCGTTCTCGCGACAATGTGATGCCGAGACCGGGCTCCTCCGGCACAGGCACGACATTGTTCCTCGGGCAAAACGGTCCTTCCTCGGTGATGTCGGTCGGTTGCATGCGAAACAGCGACTGGTTCGGTTCCCGTATCCAGCCGAGTGCCGCGCACAGATGCAGGTAAGCGGCGCTGCCGATGCCGCTGTCGCCGCTGTAGCACCAGAAATCGATGCCGGCGTGCTCGCAGGCGCCGACGAAGCGCAGCATGCGGCCGATGCCGCCATGCGCCGTCGGATTGCCGACGAAGGCGTCGGGCACCT
Organism: Mesorhizobium sp. B2-6-1; assembly: GCF_006440475.1. Lineage (NCBI taxonomy): Bacteria > Pseudomonadati > Pseudomonadota > Alphaproteobacteria > Hyphomicrobiales > Phyllobacteriaceae > Mesorhizobium > Mesorhizobium sp. B2-6-1. The sequence continues at coordinate 288,169 of NZ_VFUH01000002.1, read as the reverse complement.
TGAGGTCCATGGCGCGGGCGATGTCGATGTTGTGGGTCGAGAACGGGATCGAGCAATGGCGCCTGAGTTCGCGCATCTCCTCGATCGTCGCCACTGGATCCTCCCAATTGCGCACGCTAAGCTCTTCCAGCGGCCGTGCCAGTCGCCGGGCGGTGCTGAGCGAATAGGCCTGGTTGGAATCGATGCGGATCATTGCATCGTCGCCGAGCTTCCTGCGGATCAATTCGATCATCTTCAGCGAGATTTTTGGATCCTGCGTCGAGAACTTCCCTTCGAAGAAGGTCGTTCCGTGGGTCTCATGAAGCTCGACGCAGTAGTCGGCGACTTCCTCCGCTGTCGTCTCGCCTTTCACCCTTGGCCCGTCGCCGCGCAGCGAAAAGTAATCGGTGAACGGGATCTCCTTGCGCACGGCGCCGCCGAGCAGTTGGTAGAGCGGCTGGTTCCACACCTTGCCGCGCAGGTCCCAGAGCGCCATCTCGATCGCGCCGAAGGCCATGATGCGGGTGCGGTCGTTGATCGACTGCACGCCGGTCCAGTAGGGGAGGCAGACATGCTCGGCGCCCGCGATGTCGAAGGCGTCGCGGCCCACGAGCCGCGGTGCCAGGATGTCGTTGATGATCGCGGCTGCTGCCGGCGTCGGTGCTTCGCCGAGGCCGATCAGGCCATCTTCGGTCTCCGCTTCGACAATGGTCGGCGAGAAGCCGTCGAGTTCACCGAACACCCAGGCATAAGGCGCCTCGAGCCTGAGGTTGATCGGCGTCGCCTTGATGCCGCGGATTTTCACCGGCCGACCTCGAAGAAGGGCTTGCCGAGAAGATCCGGGACGACGTCGATGCCGAGGCCCGGACCATCCGGAACGCCCATGCGGCTGCCGGTGACCGGCGGCTTGTTCGACGCCGTGCGCACCGTCACCCATTCGTGGAACGCGATGGCGTGCAGGCGGCGCTCCTGCGGCGTCGACAGCGACAGATGCGCCATGGCTGCCGTGTCGATCTCGGCGCCGCCGGTATCCTCGACGGTGATCATGAAGCCGAGGTCGACGGCGACATCGCGGATCAGCCGGGTCCTGCCGACGCCGCCGAGCCGCGAGATCTTCAGCGTCAGCCCGTCGGCCGCGCCTCGGCGATGGATTTCCAGCATGTCCTCGAGCGAGGTGACGGATTCGTCGAGCACCATCGGCTTGTCGAGCATGCGGCGCACCGACATGTTTTCCTCGATCGTCGTGCAGGGTTGCTCGAATGTGTAATCGATCGAGCGCGTCGCATCAGCGAACTGGCGCGCCTGGTAGGGCGTCCAGCCGGCATTGGCGTCGCAGAAGATGACAGTGTCTTTCGGCACTGAGGCGGCGACCGCCGTGACGCGTTCGATGTCGTCGCGAACGTTGCCGCCGACCTTGACCTGCAGCCGGTGGAAGCCGTCCTGGACGATGCGCTCGGCCAGTGCGGCCATGGCATCGACGCTGCCATGGGTGACGACCTTGTAAAGCTCGGCCGTATCGCTCTCCTTGCCGCCCAGCATCGTCACCAGCGGCACGTCGGCGGCACGCGCGGCGAGATCCCAGCAGGCCATGTCGAGCGCCGACTTGATATAGGGATGGCCCTTGAAGACGGTGTCCATCAGGCGGCCGATGCCGGCGAGGCCGCGTGGGTCGTGGCCGATGAGGTGCGGGGCGATCTCCATAACGCCGGCACGGGCGCCCGCCGGGAAGGCGGCCGAATAGAAATTGCCGAGCGGCGCCATCTCGCCCCAGCCGGTGATGCCGTCATCGGAGGTGATCGATACGATCACTGCGTCGAAGGCGTCGGCGACGCGCCCCTTCGACATGCGGTAGGGCCCGTCCACGAAGGGCTGCACGACATGGTAGGCTTTGATGGTTGCGATCTGCACGTTAATGTCCGTTGTCCGCTGGGGAAGGATCAGGCGCCTTTCGACGGGCGCCGTTCGAGAGCGCGCGCGTAGGCAAGAAGCTCTTCGAAGTCGTGGTCTATATGCTCGCGGGCGTGGCGCTGGGCAGCGCGCATGTCGTCGCCCTTGAGCAGCCGCACGTAAGTCTCGTGAACGTTCTCGGCAGGCACCGCTTCGTTGCGTGCCTGCTGGTGCAGGGCAAAATACATCTGCAACCGGCTGGTCAGCCGTTGCCATGTTTCCAAAAGAACGGAATTGTCGGCCCATTCGTGAATCAGGCCATGCAGTTGCAGCGCGGTTTCGATCTGCCTTGTGGTGTCGCGGTCGCGCGTCGCCTGCTTCACCGCCTCATGGCGCCGGTCGAGCTCATCGAAAAAGCGCCGGTCGCGCAGCTCCCATGTCCGCTCGATGGCGAATTCGTCGAGCACCTTGTTGAGCGAGTAGACATCGTCGATGTCCTTGGCGGTGACATTGATGACGAAGGTGCCGGCATAGGGGATGCTGGTCAGGATGCCTTCCTGCACCAGCTCGCGCATCGCTTCGCGCAAAGGCGCGCGGCTGACGCGCATCTGCTCGGAAATCCGCAGCTCGTTGAGCTTCTGGCCCGGCTCCAACTGGCCGGTCAGGATTGCCCGTCGCAGCAGCGCCACGATCTCCGCGCGTCGGGTCGTATCCGCGATTGGACTGAAATCCGCCTTTGCCATCCCGGCCACTCCCGACGAAACAAGGGCAAGACAAGCAGATTGTCGACAATCTAACAAGGACTTTTGCGGCTTTTTTCACATGGCCGGTACTGGTCGGGCGGAGCTGCTCGCAAAAGCGGCGCCCGCGACCTGTGGGAAGGCCGGGGCGCCGCGCTGAAACCGGGCCTGCGGGGGAGTCAGGTGGCCGGTTTCTGTGGCAGTGGCGAAATCGGCATTCCAGGGCCGATCTTCTGCAGATTGCCTGTTATCACCTGGTCGCCTTCCGTGACTCCGCTCAGGATGGCCACCAGGTCGCCGCTGGTCGGCCCGGTCGAGACCAGCCGCTGGTCGACCGTGTTGCCCTTGCCGACGACGTAGAGATATTTGCCGAGCTGGCTCGAACCCAGTGCCACCTGCGGCACCATAAGCGCATCGGGCTGCTGTTTGACGTGCAGCCGGACGCGGACATATTGGCCAGGCAGCAGCGCGAACTTGGCGTTGCCGATGGTGGCGCGCGCGGTGATGGTGCCGGTCGAATGGTCGATCGTGTTGTCGATGAAGGTGAGTTCGCCCTTCTGATGGGCTTCGGTCTCGCCCGGGAGCAGCACCTCGACCTCGATCGGGCGGGCGGCGCGAGCTTCCTCGATCTGCGCCAGATCGCTCTCGCTCGGATTGAAGGTTACATAGATCGGGTCGAGCTGCACCAGCGTGTTGAGCACCGTGCCGGCGACGCTGACCAGCGTGCCGATCGAGGCCTGGTTACGGCCGATGCGGCCTGCGAAGGGAGCGCGAATCTCCGAATAGCTCAAATTGAGCTCGGCCGAGCGGACCGCCGCCTGGTTGAGCGCCAGCGACGCCTGCGCCTCGCGCAAGGTGCTGGTGCGCTGGTCGAAGCTGTCCTTGGCCAGATAGCCGCTCTTGGCGAGCTCGGTGCCGCGGCTGAGATTGGAGCGGGCATAGTCGAGCGTCGCTGTATCACGCTGCACCTGCGCCTTCGCCTGGTCGAGCGCCGCCTGGAAGTCCTGCGGCGCGATCCTGTAGAGGAGGTCGCCCTTCCTGACGTCGGCGCCGTCTTCGGCGGCCTGCTCTTCCAGGTAGCCCGGCACTCTGGCCTGCAGCGTGACGCTGCGGATCGGTTCGGTGCGGGCGGCATAGTCGAGATAGATCGGGATCGTTTTCTTCACCACGCTGGTCACCGGCACCGGCATGACGAATGCCGCGGGAGCGGGCGTTGCCGCTCCGGCCGTGCCGGCATTGAGGCTGAGGCTGCCCATATCGAGCAGGTGAACGCTCGCCACCGAGATTGCACCCAGCGCGACAGCGGCGCCCAAAGCGATTTTCCATTTACGCATGTTCAGTCTCCAATCTTATTCGGCCGCTTGCGCCATGGGCGGCAAGGCGGGTTCGGCAGTTGGTTCGGAATGCAGGGAAGCGGGCTCTTCACCGCCGCGCCGTTCGCGCAGCTGTTCGATGACCGCATAGAAGACCGGCACGAACACCAGCGACAGGATGGTCGCCGCCACCATGCCGCCGAAGACGGTGGTGCCGATCGATTGACGGCTGGCAGCACCGGCGCCGGTCGCGAACATCAGCGGCAGCACGCCCAGGATGAAGGCGAAGGCCGTCATCAGGATCGGCCGCAGCCTCAGCCGTGCCGCTTCCATCGCCGCTTCGACGATGCTGAGGCCTTCTTCGCGCCGTCGCCGGGCGAACTCGACGATCAGGATGGCGTTCTTGGCCGCCAGGCCGATCAGCATGACGAAGCCGATCTGCGAGTAGACGTCGATCTGCATGCCGCGCACCCACAGCACCACGAACGCGCCGAACAAGGCGAGCGGCACTGCCAGCAGCACCATGAACGGCATCGCCCAGCTCTCATATTGCGCCGCCAGGATCAGGAAGACGAAGACGATGGCGAGGCCGAAGACGACCGACGCGATCGATCCCGCCTTGAGCTCCTGGAAGGTGATGCCGGTCCATTCGAAGCCGAAATCCCTTGGCAGAGCCGTGGCGGCGGCCCGTTCCATGGCGGCGACCGCCTGGCCGGACGAATAGCCGGGCGCGGCGCCGCCATTGATCGAGGCCGAGGCGTTGTTGTTGTAGTGCGGCACCGTTTCCGGGCCGACGAACGGCACCAGCTTGCCCAGCGTGCTGAGTGGCACCATGCCGCCGGAGGCATTGCGCACATAGAGCCGCGAAATGTCGGCCGCACCCGCGCGTGCATCCTTGTCGGCCTGGATGGTCACCCGGAAGGTGCGGCCGAACAGGTTGAAGTCGTTGACGTAGAGCGAGCCGAGATAGATCTGCAGCGTGTTGAAGACGTCCGGCAGGTTGAGCCCGAGCAGCTTCGCCTTGGCGCGGTCGAGGTCGTAGTTGAACTGCGGCGTCGAGGTCGAGAATGGCGAGAAAAGCTGCTGAGGGTTGATTTCCGGCTGCTTGCGCGCCTCGGCGATCACGGCTTGCGTTGCGTCGTTGAGCGCGGTGCTGCCGCGGCCGGTAAGGTCCTCGACGACGAATTCGAAGCCGCCCGTGGTGCCGATACCCGGGATCGAGGGCGGATCGAAGGAGAGCGCGAACGCCTCCGGGATCTGCATCAGCTTGCCGCGCACGTCGGCGACGAGCTTGGAGGCGCTCTGGTCGGGACCGCGCTCCTCCCACGGCTTGAGGATGGCGAATTCGACCGCGGAATTCGACTGCGCAGCGCTGGTCAGGAAGTTCAGGCCGCTGATCGAGCCGACGATGTCGACGCCGGGCGTCGATTGCAGGATGTCGCGCGCCTTCTGCGCCACCGCGTCGGTGCGTTCCAGTGAAGCGCCGTCGGGCAACTGGATGACGACGAAGAAATAGCCCTGGTCCTCGACCGGAAGGAAGGTCGAGGGAAGCTTCGCCCAGACGAAATAGGTGGCGACCAGCCCGGCCGCGAACAGGCCGAGCATGATCCAGCGCAAACGGATGAGGATGCGCACGCCATTGGCATAGGCATGCGACAGCCTGTCGAAGCCCGTATTGAACCAGCGGAACAGCACGAATTGCGTGCCTTGGCGATGGCGCAGGAAGGCGGCGCTCAGCGCCGGGCTCAGCGTCAGCGAATTGAAGGCGGAAATGCCGACCGAGATCGCCACCGTCAGCGCGAACTGGTTGTAGAGGCGTCCCGAAACGCCGGGGATGAAGGCGACCGGCACGAAGACGGCCATCAGCACGGCTGTGGTGGCGATGATCGGACCGGTGACCTCGGCCATGGCGGCTTTCGTCGCTGCCAGCGGTTTCAGCCCGGCCTCGAGCTGTCGTTCGACATTCTCGACCACCACGATGGCATCATCGACGACAAGGCCGATCGCCAGCACCATGCCGAGCAGGGAGAGCATGTTGAGCGAGAAGCCCATCATCTCCATGACGACGAGCGTCGCCACCAGCGACACCGGGATGGCGATCGTCGGGATAATTGTGGTGCGCCAGCTTTGCAGGAAGATGAACACCACGGCGACGACGAGAACCAGAGCCTCGCCGAGCGTGATCAGCACGTCATGCATGGAGGCCGAGACGAAGCGCGTCGTGTCGTAGTGCATGGCATAGCTGACGCCCTTGGGGAAGCGGGCGGACAGCTCCTGCATCTTGTCCTTGACGCGCTGCTGCAGATCGAGCGCGTTGGAGCCGGGCATCTGATAGACGGCGAGCACCACGGTCGGGTCCTTGCCGAAGAAGGCCGACGACGAATATTGCAGGGCGCCGAGCTCGATGCGGGCGACGTCGCGCAGCCGCACCAGCGAACCGGTGGTGGTGTTGGCGCGCACGACGATGTCGCCGAACTCCTTGGGATCGCTCAACCGGCCAACGGCATTGACCTGCATCTCGAAAGCGGTGCCGGCAGGCGCCGGAGACTGGCCGATCTTGCCGGCGGCCACCTGGACGTTCTGCTCGGCAATGGCGTTCTGGACGTCGACGGCGGTGATGCCGAGATTGGCGAGCTTGTCCGGATCGAGCCAGACGCGCATCGAATAGCGCCGCTCGCCGAAGATCTGCACGTCACCGACACCGGGCAGCCGCTTCAGCGGGTCGACCACTTGCAGATAGGCAAGGTTCGACAGTGCCACCGGATCGACGGAACCGTCGGGCGAGGTGAGGTTGACGATGAGGACAAAGTTCGGATTCTGCTTCTTGATCGTCACGCCGCCCTGATTGACGATCGCCGGCAGCGACGAGGCAGCCTGCGAGACGCGGTTCTGGACGTCGACGGCGGCGGTGCTCAGGGAATAGCCGACATCGAAGGTGATGGTGATCGTCGAGGAGCCGTCGTTGGAGCTGGTCGACGACATGTAGGTCATGCCTTGCACGCCGTTGATCTGCTGCTCCAGCGGCGTCGTCACCGTGTCGGCGACCACCTGCGCGCTGGCTCCCGGATAGTGGGCGCTGACCACGACCTGCGGCGGTGTGATGTCGGGAAACTGCGAGACGGGCAGCAGGAAATAACAAATCGTCCCGGCGAGCACCATGATGATGGCGATCGCCGAGGCGAAGATCGGGCGGTGAATGAAGAAGTTTACCACGACACGCACGCCTCTCCGGCTGCTCTTGCCCTGCCGAACGCAGTGGCAACCCTGGACAGCCTCTGGCCGCGTCCGAACTCTTCCGACGAACGGAGCAACGGCACCTCGCCGCGCTGCGAACCGGCAAGCGTGCGCAGCATTGTTTCGAAAGCGCGCGGATCGACCCCGTCGGCTTTCATGACCAGCCGGATCATCGGATCCCGGACGGCTTCATCTATGGTAAGATCGCGGCGCTGTGGCATTGGCCGGCTCCTTGTCTGTCGATTCGCAGCCCATGCTCGCGAACCGTTTTTCATCTCTTCACCGGCCGGAGCCGCATGAAATGCAATTTTTCGCCCGCCCCGATCTGGCCGGACCAGATCACGGTCTTGTTATTGACGGCGGACGCCATAGGTGTTACCAGTAAGTAACATTCTGGAAGTTACAGACCGGTAACACCCTAGTCAAGAGGTGGCCGAGGGATTTTTGGAAACGAAGGAGATCAATGATGACAGACGGCGTCGTGGAGCGTCCTCGTCCCCGGGATCGGATCCTGGAGACGGCGCGCGACATGTTCCACAAGCACGGCATCAAGGGCGTCGGCGTCGACGCCATCACCGAGGCTGCCGGCACGAACAAGATGACGCTCTACCGTCATTTCGAATCCAAGGACGATCTGATCATCGAATGCCTGCGCGCCACCGCATCAAAGGCCGGCGCGATGTGGGACGCATTCGAAGCCGAGCACCCGGGCGACAAGCTCGCGCAACTGCATGCCTGGGTTCGCAAGGCGGCCGAGATGCTTACGGCCGATTGCCGCGGCTGCGACATGGCCAACGCCGCGGTTGAGCTGACTGAACCCGACCATCCGGCCAGGCGCGTGATCAAGGAACTCAAGGAAGCCCAGCGCGAGCGCCTGGTGGCGCTCTGCCGGGGCGCCGGCATCGGCCAGGCCGAACTTCTGGCCGATACGCTTTCGCTGCTGTGCGAAGGCGCGCGCGTGAGCGTGCAGACCGTTGGCACCGAAGGTCCCAGCGCGCAATTGGTGCGCATGGCGGAAGGGTTGATCCAGTCCTTCAGGGGCGGAGCCGCCGCGGGCTGATCCATCGGCAAGGCTCATTGGCGCCGGACAGCGCGTGCGCTTCCGGTTTGCCGTGGCTTTGATGTTGCGTGGATTCCCTGCCGTTCCCGGAAATGTCCGGCATGCAATAAAAAAGCCCGCTGCCGGGAGGAGGTGGCAGCGGGCTCGATTTCGAATGTGGTGCGGGAGGAGGTGCACCCCACTCAGCGCCGGCATCGCATCTGGGAGGAGTAGATGGCCGACAACCAAAAGCTATGAGTTGCCCAATGATTCGGCAATCGTGAATCGTGCATAGCAGCTGTGCAGATTCGCCGTATCGCTCGCGACGTGATCGGAAGGCCTCGCGGCCCGCGTCACTGCACCGGGACGTTTTCCCGGAAGATCAGCCGCGGCTCGATGAATTTCCGCGTCAGGTAGGGCGCCGATGATGCGATCGAGCCAAGCAGGCGGATGACCGATTGCTCGGCGATCAGCCTGGCATTCTGGTCGATGACGACGTCGGCGAGATCGTCGACGAGATAGCCGCGCGTTTCCCTCGTCAGGTCGTGACAGATGAATACCGGCTTGCGGTTGGGCCTGGCCTCCCGGATGGCCTTGGCAACGCCGGAGCGTCCGGCTCCAATGCAATAGATGCCGAGCAGTTCCGGCTCGTTGCGCAGCGCCTTCATGGTTTCGGCATAGCTGGCACCGGTCTCGTCGTTGATCTCGACGGCGCTGCTGACGCTCAGGTTGGGGAACTCCTCGCCGAGCACGGAGCGGAAACCCATCTCACGTTCCTCATGGCCGCGATAGGAGCGCGAGCCGACCACCATCGCCAACTGGCCCTCGCGGTCGGCGAGGAAGCGCCCCATCAGGAGTGCGGCGGTCCGTCCCGCCACCCGGTTGTCTATGCCGACATAGGCCGAGCGTGGTGCGGCCGGAATATCGGACACCAGCGTCACCAGGCGAATGCCGGCCTCGACGATGTCGCGCAGGATGTTGCGCGTCCTGGGATGATCGACGGCGATGACGCCGACGCCGTTGGCTTTCAGCGACAGGTTTTCGACGGCGGTCTGCAAAGCGTTCGGCGAGATTCCGGCGAGGTTGTGGATCCGGCACGAGGCAACGAGCGGCAGGCGCGAGGCATAATCCTCGATATGCCTGGCCAAATCCTGCATGAAGGCGTTGCTGCCGATCGGCAGGAAGAATTCCAGATTGGCCGGCCGCGAGGGGAGCGTTACCTGATCGGCGACCGGCAGATAGCCGAGCTGCTTAGCGGCCTCCATGACGCGCTGCCGGTTGGCCGCGCTGACCCCCTTCCGGTTGTTGAGCACCCTGTCGACCGTCGCCGTCGACAGTTCGCAGTTCCTGGCGATGTCAGAGACGGTGGCTTTCATGCCGCAACCCTATTGCCGATGCGATGGCACGCCAGACGGGCGATTTGAGCGGCGCCGATCGCGCCCATCGCCCGGATGCCCATTCTGCTGTTTCGCCAGGGATGTTGCGCTCGTCCTCAATGCGACCCCTTGCCATCGGCGATGGCGTCGCGGATCTCCTTGTCCGACATGCCGGTGATGACGCGTTCAACCTCCGCCACGCTGGTCGTCTTGGGGTCGATGTCCCCGGCCACCACCTTGCCGCGCCGCATGACGACGATGCGGTCCACCACCTGGAAGACATGGTGGATGTTGTGCGCGATGAAGATGCAGGAATGGCCGGAATCGCGCGCGCTGCGCACGAAGCTCAGCACGCCCTGGGTTTCGGCGACGCCGAGATTGTTGGTCGGTTCGTCGAGGATGATGAGATCGCTGTCGAAATGCATGGCGCGCGCTATCGCCACCGCCTGGCGCTCGCCGCCGGAGAGCGAGCCGATCGGCGTCGTCGGCGGAATGTTCTTGGAAATGCCGACCTGCTTGAGTAGGTCGCGGGCGACCGTGTTCATCGCCTCCTGGTCCATGCGGTTGAGGAAGCGCGGCGGCTTGATCGGCTCGCGCCCGAGGAACAGATTGCGGGCGATCGACAGCTGCGTGACCAGCGCCGAGTCCTGGTAGATGGTCTCTATGCCGTTGGCGATGGCGTCGCTGGTGTTGCGCAGGTTCACCTTCTTGCCGCGGATGAAGATGTCGCCGCTGGTCAGCGGCACCGCGCCCGACAGCACTTTGATCAGCGTCGACTTGCCGGCGCCATTGTCGCCGAGCAGGCCGACGATCTCGCGCTCGTTGACATGGAAATTGGCGTCCACCAGCGCCTGCACGCGCCCGTAGGACTTGCGGATGTTCTGCATGCGGATCAGTGGCTCGGCCATGGTTCACGTCCCTGCCTGATGCCGGCGTTCCAGCCATGAATGAAGCGCCATCATGCCAAGGATGATCGCGCCGATGAAGATGTTGTAGGCAAGGCCGGGCACGCCGATCAGCACGATGCCGTTGCGCATGACGCGCAGGATAAGGATGCCGAGCACGGTGCCGATGATGGTGCCGCGCCCGCCCGTCAGCGCCGTGCCGCCGATCACCACCATGGCGATGACCTCGAGTTCGTAGCCGGTGCCGCTGTTGGGGTTGGCCGCCGAGGTGCGCAGCGAGGAGATGACGCCGGCAAGCGAGGCCATGACCGAGGACAGCACGAACAGGCCGATCTTGACGCGGCTGACATTGACGCCGCGCGCCCTCGCAGCGTTCGGGTTGCCGCCGGCGGCCTGGATCCAGTTGCCGGTGCGGCTTTGCGTCAGCACATAGCCCAGCGCGATGGCCGCGGCGATGAACCAGAACAGCGACATGTAGATGCGGAACGGGCCGATGAAGAAATCGCCGACCAGCGCCTCCGCCAGCCAACTGCCCTCGGCGCTCCAGGTGCGCTGCGGAAAGCCGTCGGTGACGAACAGCGCGGTGCCGCGCACCACCAGGAGCATGCCGAGCGTGACCAGAAAGGACGGGATCTTGAGCTGCGTGACGAACCAGCCATTGACTAGGCCGATGAAGGCGGCGACCAGCAGCGCGAGGACGAAGCCCATCTCCAGCGAGGTGAGGCCGCTGTTGAACAGCGTCCACATCAGCACCGGCGAGAAGCCGAACAGCGAGCCGACGGAAAGGTCGAATTCGCCCGACGTCATCAGCAACGTCATCGCCAGCGCGATCAGCCCGAGCTCGACCGTGAAGGCCAACGTGTTGGAGATGTTCTGGGGTGACAGGAAGTCGTGGTTGAAACCCCAGAAGACGGCGATCTCGACGACGAGCAGCACGAAGGGGCCGAATTCCGGCCGCGCGATCAGGCCTTGGACAAGCGAACGATTTTCCACGTGTAACCCGCGACTGGTTGGAATGGGCCGGACCATCGGGCCGCATCAAACGGCTCGATACCAGGCGAAAGGGCGGGACGCCGCACGCCCGGTGGACGCGCGGCGCTGGAGATCAGGGGCTATTTGCCGGACAGGATCTTGTCGTAGATCTCGGCGGTGTCTTTCTCATAGAGCGCGCCGGTGATGACGTTGAAGCCCGGGGGAATGCCGCTTGCGGCCATGTTGGCGAGCGACAGCGCGACATAGCTGGTCGCCTGCGGGTCCTGCCACTGGCCGGCATTGACGTAGCCGTTCAGCACTTCCTGGGTGGTGTCGAGCGAGTTGCCCCAGCCGACGACGGGGATTTCGCCGGGCTTGACGCCGACCTGGTCGAACACGCGTTTGATCGAGCCGGTGACGAGGTCGCCAAGGCCGATGATCGCCTTCACCTTGGCCTTGTTAGCGGTGAGATAGTCGACCATGCGGTTGATCACCTCGGCCTGGTCGAGCGTCGCCTCGGTCACCTCATAGGTGATGCCGAGCGGCTCGAACACGCTCTTGATGCCTTCCTCTTCCTGCACGCCATAGGTGGCGCCGGGAATCTCGACAGGCATCCAGACGAAGTCGCCCTTCTTCACCAGGCCCTTGTCGACCAGATACTGCGCCCAGTGCTTGCCGAAGGTGACATTGTCGCCGCCGACATAGGCGTTGAAATTGGCCTTGGGATCGGGCGTGTTGAAATTGATGATCGGAATGTTGGCCGCGCGGGCTTCCTTGACGATCTCGACAAGGCTGCCCGGATCGGGGCTGGTGGTGGTGATGCCGTCGGCCTTGGCCGAGATCGCGGCCCGCACCGCCTCCTGCTGCGAGGCGACGTCGCCATTGTGGAACGAGGTGTTGACGGTATTGCCGGTGTCCTTGGCCCATTGCTTGGCGCCGGCAAGGAAGTAGGTCCAGACCGGATCGGCCGGGCCGCCATGTGAAATCCAGTAGAACGTCTTGGCCTGCGCCGCCGCCGGAATGACCGTCAGCGCGACCAGCAGGCCGTATAGAACCACTCTTAGCCGTGTCAGCATTTGATTTCCTCCCGTTTGAAACTGATCAGTTCGAAACCGCCCTCTTGATCGGGCAAGACCGCGTCCTCCCCGCCAACGCCGTGTTGGATGATCAGAGCATCCTCTTTTTCGACAAATGGCAAGCCTCCGCCTGTCAGTCGTAGTCGGCGCCTGACGGGGCGCCATCAGCGGTCCCATCAGATTGCATCAGTTCGGATGATTTTCGCGGCAGGCGATACCGGCCTCGAGGGTCGCCGGAGCGATGATTGACCGCCCTCGGGCGAACCCAGAGCTAGAGGAGGCCGGCCCTGGCAAGATCGCGCATCAGATGGCTGGCGCCGTAGGTCCAGTGCGGGCAGTCCGGCGACAGTCGCACCCGGTTGACCAGCGCGCCGAATTTCTCCGACGAGATGGTGACGATGTCGCCGACCTTATGGGTGAAACCCTTGCCCTTCTCGCCGCGGTCCTTCGAAGGCACGAACATGGTGCCGAGATAGAGCGCCAGGCCGTCCGGGTACTGGTGATGCGGGCCCATGGCAGCCGCTACGAGCTCTTCGGGAGAGCGGCTGATCTCGGCCATCGAGCTCGCGCCCTCCAGCGAGAACCCGTCCTCACCTTCCACTTTCAGCCGGACCACGGCCCGCTTTACGTCGTCGATGGAGAACGTGCCGTCGAACAGGCGGATGAAGGGGCCGAGCGAGGCGGAGGCGTTGTTGTCCTTGGCCTTGCCGAGCAGCAGCGCGGAGCGCCCTTCGACATCGCGCAGATTTACGTCGTTGCCGATGGTGGCGCCGACGATCCTGCCGCTTGAGGCGGCGATCATGGCGATCTCCGGCTCCGGATTGTTCCAGGTCGAGACGGGATGCAGGCCGACATCGGCGCCGAAGCCGACCGAGGCCATCGGCTGGCATTTGGTGAAGATCTCGGCGTCGGGGCCGATGCCCACTTCCAGATATTGCGACCAGGCGCCGCGTGCGATGAGCTTGGCCTTGATCTCCATCGCTTCCGGCGAACCGGGCTTGAGCTTGGACAGATCGTGGCCGATCAGCCCGGCAATGTCGGCGCGGATGGCGTCGGCCTTTTCCGCCGAACCGCGCGCCTGTTCCTCGATGACGCGTTCCAAAAGGCTGACGACGAAGGTGACGCCCGAGGCCTTGATCGCCTGCAGGTCGACGGGGGAGATGAGATAGGGCCTTGCCGGATCACGCGTGGCTTCGAAACTGTTGGCCGCGATGCCGTCGAGCGAGCCGATCGGCTTGCCCTTGGCCGAGCGCACATAACCGGCCGGATCGGCCATCTCGCAGATATCGCGCACGGTCGGCGCCGTGCTCGACGTGATGTCGAAGACGGTGCCATCACGCACCGTGACCACCAGGGGATGCGAGGCGTCGCTGCTTCTGGCGCGCCCGACAAAAAGGCCTTCGGCGGGCAGATGCATCGGGTTTGTCATGCGTACGGTCCTCTGATCATCAAAAATGCGGCTCGCTGGTTCGGCGCGGCACTTTCACCGGATTCCTGTCAAAGGTCTATCCCGTTTGTGGTGAGCCAGGCGCCATATCTGCCGGCGTCGTCGGCGATTGGCGTACCGCAAGGAAGCACTCCTTCAGGGGTTGGATGCATGCGGCGGTGCGGGAGCCCCAACGCCTGCGTCATTTTTCGGCTTGCGGTTGTTCTCGTTTTGTTCTAATATGCCCAACCTGAGTCAATTGGCGGACGAGATCAGTATGAGTGGGCAACCCGCATTCGGAACCGCGAAGAACGGCCAGGCCTTTTTCCGATGGGAACAGGCCGGGAAGCATTTCCACCGGCTGTTCTTTGCCATCCTCGTCGGCAGCGCGATTGCTGGTCGTCTCGCGCGAAAGGCCATTGCCTTGAACCGTGAGTTCGGATTGCAAGGCTGGCTGGTTCCGGAAAATCACATCCACATCTCGCTTGTCGGGCTCGGCGACCATGAGGAGTACCCGCAGGAGCTGGCAGAGGCCGCCTGTCATATCGGATCGATGATCGTTGCGAAGCCCTTCGAGGTCTCGTTCGATCGCCTGTCGGCTTTTGGCGGTGGTGCACTGGTCCTGCGCGGCAGCGATGGCAATCCGCCGCTGCAGAAGTTCTGGCGTGACCTCACGGCGGTGATCTCGGACAGCCCGCTAAAACCCTTTCTCACCAGGTCCATCGAACCGCATGTTACATTGCTTCGTGATGAAGTGGGCGTTCCCAGCATTCGCGAGCGGTCGATCGATCCGATCGGCTGGACTGTCCGGGATTTTGTGCTGATCCACAGTCTCATTGGGAAGGGCGCCTACAAGCAACCCGGACGTTGGCGGCTGACCGGCCAGGACGATGCACTGCCCGCCATGTGAGAGCCTGGAATCGTCCTCGCATAGTCCGCGCGGTCCATCATCCTGACATGGCATGTCAGCTACCAGACGGCACGACGATGGCAGGCCGCCAACCTTTCCCTATTTGCAATGCGTCTGAACAGGAGGAACACATGACCAACACGGAAATTGCCAAGGATTTCACGGAGCTTCTCAAGCGCGGTGACTACGAAAGTGCTGCCGAGAAATACAACGCCGACGACATCGTCAGCTATGAGGCCATGGAGGGGCCGATGGCCGTCTGCCGCGGCAAGGACGCCGTCAAGCAGAAAGGCCAGTGGTGGCAGGAAAACAACGAAGTCCATGGCGGCTCGGTCGAGGGCCCTTATGTCAACGGCGACCAGTTCGCCGTGCGCTTTACATTTGACATAACGCCCAAGGCCACGGGCCAGCGTGTCACCATGGACGAGGTTGGCCTGTACACGGTCAAGAACGGCAAGATTGCCGAAGAGCGCTTCTATTATTGAGACGGGTTTTCGGCTGTCGGCACATTTCGCCGCATCCTGAGCGGCCAGGATCATGTCCTGGCCGCTATCCGACCTGATGCACATCGTCGTCACGGATCGGCGACCGCGCGCCCGCCATTGAAGAAACTTACTCTTCGATGGTTCTGCCGGGCCGCTGGCAAAGCGCGCCGGGGCTGCTTAATCTGCGGCCAGATTCGAAGTCCGGAAGGCACCTGTTTTGACGATCACCATGTACGGCATCACCACCTGCGACACGATCAGGAAGGCCCGCGTCTGGCTGGATGGCCACGACGTGCCTTACCGGTTCCACGACTATCGGGCCGAAGGCATCGAGGCGGGCAGGCTGGATGGCTGGGTCCGCAAGGTCGGCTGGGAAAAGCTGCTCAATAAGGGCAGCACCACGTTCCGCGAGTTGCCGGACAAGGATAAGCAGGGCCTGGATGAAAAGAAGGCCAAGGCACTGATGCTGGCCAAGCCGACGATGATCAAACGGCCTGTGCTCGAGGTTGGCGACCGCATCCTGGTCGGGTTCAAGCCGGATGTTTATGAGGCGGCGGTGGTCGGGAAGTAGGGCGCGGTACACTCTCAGTTCGTCATCCTAGGGCGGAGCAAGGAGCGAAGCGACGCGGCGCAGACCCTAGGATCCATGCCGTGACTTTTGGGCGTCGCAGCCGTGCAGATTCTGCTCCGTTGCATTTGCGGACGGACGTCACGGCATGGATCCTCGGGTCAAGCCCGAGGATGACGAAGGGACAGGTCACTGTCCTCTCAGATACCCCGCCAGTGCCACGGCATTGTTGTGCGCCTCGTCATGGGCGCCGTAGAGCAGCGTCACCTTGCCGTCGCGGAGCAGGGCGCGCAGTTGCGCCACGGCCTCGCCATTGCCTTCCAGTTCGGCACGATACCGCTTCTGGAACTCGGCCCATCGTTCGGGCTCGTGCCCGAACCACTTGCGCAAGTCGGTACTCGGCGCGATGTCCTTCAGCCATAGCGCCAGCGCGGCATGCTCCTTGCTGACGCCACGTGGCCAGACACGATCGACCAGGACCCGCTGCCCGTCATCGGGCGAGGGTGGTTCATACACCCGTTTGACCGCGATCTCGAAGGCCATCCGCTCTCCTTCGTGCGCTCCCGTCAGGCCCACTCGCCCTTGCGCATGACCGGCACGCGGCTGCCGTCCTTGCCGACGCCGTCGATGTCGATCTTGTCCGAGCCGATCATCCAGTCGATGTGGATGAAGCTCTTGTTGCCGCCGCGCTCCGCGATCTCGGCCTGGCTGAGCGAGGCGCCGTCGACGAAGCACTTCGAATAGCACTGGCCGAGCGCGATGTGGCAGGCGGCGTTTTCGTCGAACAGCGTGTTGAAGAACAACAGGCCGCTCGCCGAGATCGGCGAGGAATGCGGCACCAGCGCCACTTCGCCAAGCCGGCGTGCGCCCTCGTCGGTGTCCAGCACTTTCTTCAGCACGTCCTCGCCCTTCGAAGCCTTCGCCTCGACGATCCTGCCGCCCTCGAAACGCACCGAGATCTCGTCGATCAGCGTGCCCTGGTAGGAGAGCGGCTTGGTCGATGAAACATGGCCTTCCACCCGCCGTGCATGCGGCGTGGTGAAGACCTCCTCGGTCGGGATGTTGGGATTGCAAGTGACGCCGTTCTTGGCGGTGGAGGCGCCGCCCATCCATTCATGGCCGTCGGCCAGCCCGACCGTCAGGTCGGTGCCCGGCCCGGTGAAATGAAGCGCATGGAAAGCATGGCCGTTGAGCCATTCGGTGCGGCTGCGAAGGGCGGCATTGTGCGCCTTCCAGTTGCCGATCGGATCTTCCACGTCCACCCGCGAGGCGGCAAAGATGGCGTCGGCGAGCTTGGCGACCGCAACATCGTCGGCATCATCGGGGAAGACCTGCTTGGCCCAGGCGAGATCGGGACAGGCGACGATGTTCCAGTTGATGTCGAAGCCGGTGATCTTTTCCAGCGCCGGCTGGTAGGCCATCGAATTGGCCTTGTTGGCGCGCGCCACGTTCGCCGGGTCCTGCGCCGACAGGAGCGAGGGATCTTCGCCGCGCACGGCAAGTCGCGCCGCATTGTTGGAGAAGGCTTTGGCCATGCCTTCATAGAGCCAGCCGGCGGCGCGGTCGAAGCCGGCGTCGGCGCCATAGCGAAAGCGCGCCAGCGTGATCTCGTCATCGTTGAAGATCGGCGTCACCAGCCCCGCGCCGGCCTTGTAGGCATGCTCGACGATGCGCCGGGTCAGCGGCAGCGCGGCGATGGAGGAGGTCAGCACCAGGTCCTGCCCGGGCTGCAATTGCAGCCCCACCTTGATGGCGACTTCGGCCAGCCTGTCGAGCTTCACCGGGTCGATCGTTGCGGAAACGCCGCGCGAATGTGTGGTCATGATCCTGCCTGCCGTAGTTTGATGTCGGACTCTACATAGACCGGCGCCACGGTGCTTTCCACCGTGATCGCATCGGTCGTGCCCGTCTTCGCGGAGCCGAACCGCGCCATCGTCGCCTCGATCTCTTCCCTGATCCAGAGCTTGAAATCCCGGACCTTGCGGCTTTCGGCCTTGGCGGCGGAGGTCACCAGCCAATAGCCAAGCCCGCTCTGGGCGCGGATCCCGAACGGCGCGACGAGCCGCCCGTCGGCCAGCGCGTCGGCGGCGAGCAACTGCCAGCCCAGCATCACGCCATGGCCGGCAATCGCCGATTCCAGGCAAAGCATCGGATCGGTGAAGCGCGCGCCCTTCAGGAAGGTGACGGGTTCGACACCGGCGGCGTCGAACCAGCTTTCCCAGTTGATCATCGCCCGTTCGTCGGTGATCGCGCAGGTCTGGGCAAGGTCTTCGATCGATTTCAGTTTCTTCGCTATCGAGGGCGCGCAGACCGGGAACACCTCTTGTGCCAAAAGCAACTCCGCCTTGCTGGCCGGCCATGTGCCGTCGCCAAGCCGGATGGCGATATCGATATCGGAATGGTCGAGGTCGGCCAGCCGCACCGAGGCGTCGATGCGCAACAGCACGTTGGGATGCCGGGTGAAGTGATGCGACAGCCGCGGCAGCAGCCATTTCGAGGCGAATGCCGGCGCCACGGAAACCACCAGCGTGCATTGTCGCGCCTCGTCGGCCAGCGCCACGGCCTGGGTGAGCTCGCGGAAACCCGCGCCGAGGCGCATCGCGAACATGGCGCCGAATTCCGTCAGGACCAGCCCCTTGGCCGTTCGCTCGAACACGGCCTGGCCGAGCTGCTGCTCCGCGCGCTTTATCTGCTGGCTGACGGCGCTGGCCGAAACGTTGAGTTCGCCGGCGGCCGCGGCGAGCGAGCCGAGACGGGCGACGGTCTCCACGGCGCGAAGGCCGTTGAGGTGGACGCGGTTGAGCATGGCCATTGAGTTTTTCTAAACCAGCGGGGCTGAAATCTCAATTGAAAGTGATGCCGAAAGCGCAGACTTTATTCACGGGACAGGCCTGCGGAGGCTGACATGTTGAGGCTGTTATCGTCGCTCAAGATAGTATTCCCTGTGCACGAGCCGCCAGACGGCTGCGAAATGGTCGCCTGGCTGGCCGATCCGCTTGCGCATCCCGTGCTCGACGCCATGTCGGAGCGTGAGCTCGGCGACATGCCGTTCCGGCTGACGGCGCGACGCACCGCCCACGAGACGGCGCAAGCGGGCTGCCGCTGATTGGTGCTGACGGTCCGGCGCCTGGCCCAACGCAAGCGCGTTGTGTCGCCGGTCTTCGCACTTATTGTGCACCGCGATGACATCCGCCACCTCAACAGCGCTGCGGTTCGCTTTCGCCGGCATGATCGCCATGGCTGTCGCCATGGGCATTGGTCGTTTCGTCTATACGCCGATCCTGCCCGGCATGATGGAAGAACTCCATCTGTCGGCGGCCGATGCGGGCTGGATCGCGTCAGCCAATTATCTCGGCTACCTCGCCGGCGCCTTCGCCGCGGCGGGCGGCTGGGCGCATGGACGCGAGCGCCTGCTGATGCTGGCCGGCCTCGGCGCCAGCGCCTTGCTTGCCGCGCTGATGGGCTTGTCGGATACGATCGCCGCCTTTCTCGTCATCCGCTTTCTTGCAGGCCTGGCCAGCGCCTTCGTCATGGTGTTCCTGGCCAGCATTGTTTTCAGCCATCTTGCCGCGGCCGGCCGCAGCGATCTGCAGGCGTGGCATTTCGGCGGCGTCGGCCTCGGCATCGCCCTGTCCTCGGTGCTGATGGCGGCCCTGGTCAGCGAACATGCCGGCTGGGCGGCGGGCTGGCTGTGGTCGGCGGCGATCTCGGCTTGTGGCTTCGTCGTGGTGGCGCTGTTGGTGGACAGCGGTCCGCTGGCCAGCGGCGATACCGGCCGCGAGCCGGCGCTGCCAAAAGACCGCTCGCTGACCAAGGTGATCGTCGCTTACGGCTTGTTCGGCTTCGGCTACGTGGTAACGGCGACCTTTCTTGTCGCCATTGTCCGGCAAGGCGGCGGCGGACGCGTGTTCGAGGCGGTGGTCTGGATGGTCACCGGTCTTGCCGGCTTTCCCTCGGTCTGGCTCTGGCAGAAGATATCGGCGCGGATCGGCCTTTACGCGACCTATGCGCTGGGATGTTTCGTCGAGGTCGTCGGCATTGTCGCAAGCGTCGCGGTGGGCGGGCGCACCGGGCCGCTGCTCGGCGGCCTGCTCGTTGGCGGCACGTTCATTGCCATCACCGCGATCGGCCTGCAGACCGCGCGGCAACTGGCGCCACAAGCTCCCCGGCGGACCTTCGCCTTGATGACGGCTTCGTTCGGTCTTGGCCAGATCATCGGCCCGATTGCCGCCGGGCTCCTGGCGCAGGCGTCGGGCGATTTCTTCCTTGCCTCGATCGCCGCCGCGGCCGTTCTGGTCGCCTCCGGCGTCATCATATGGTCGGCCGCGCCAAAATCGCCATGATTGTGGGTTTGCTCGGTGCCGGGCATCGGGCATGGGCATTTTCTTTCCCCCTAATGTGTGACTTTATGCCCGCTGAACTCAGCTGATTTGCGCAAAAACCGAGGAATTCGCCACAGTGTTCGTATCCTTCTTCCCGCAGCCGAAGCTGTTTTTCTCTTCGGCCGCCGTCTGGAGCCTTGCGGCGATCCTGTTCTGGTTTTTCGGGGGTGAGCAACTGGGCGCCGTCTTCGGCCTGCCGCCGGCAGCAGCCGGTGCACCGCCCATTATCGGCATCGCCGTCCTCGTCTCGAAGCCGTTTCTCTGGTTCTACATCTACTTCGCGTTTTGCGTGGTCGCTTTCTATGCGTTCTGGAGCTGGTATTCGCCGCATCCGTGGCAACGTTGGTCTATCCTGATGACGGCGGTCATCCTGTTCTTCATCTATTTCAATGTGCAGGTCAGCGTCGCCGTCAATGCCTGGTACGGCCCCTTTTTCGACTATGTGCAGGGGCTGATGTCGGGCACCGGAAAATCGACCAACGCCGAATTCTACATTGGGCTGGCCGATTTCTCGTGGCTTGCGCTGGTCGGCATGAACGTGCAGGTGGTCAACGCCTTCATCGTCAGCCACTGGATCTTCCGCTGGCGCACGGCGATGAACAACTATTTCGTCGAGAACTGGGGCAGGCTGCGCCACATCGAGGGCGCCTCGCAACGTATCCAGGAGGACACGATGCGGTTTTCCCAGATCATGGAAGATCTGGGTTCCAGCTTCGTCCAGTCGATCATGACGCTGATCGCCTTCCTGCCGGTCATGATCCAGTTGCAGGCCCATATAACCGAGTTGCCGATCATCGGCGCGATCCCCCAGCCATTGGTGGTGGCGGCACTGGCCTGGTGTCTGTTCGGAACGATTTCGGTCATGATTGCCGGCATGAAGCTTCCAGGGCTGCAGTTCCGCAACCAGCGCGTGGAGGCGGCCTACCGCAAGGAGCTCGTTTACGGCGAGGATCATGCCGACCGGGCCCAGCCCGCCACCACCGCCGCGCTGTTCGCCAATGTTCGCCACAATTATTTCCGGCTGTATTTCCACTACATCTATTTCAATGTCGTCCGGTACACCTACCTGCAGGCCGACAATATTTTCTCGCTGCTGATCCTCGGGCCGTCGCTGGTCGCCCACAAGATAACGTTCGGCGCGCTGAACCAGATTTCGAATGCATTCGGCAAGGTGACGGGTTCTTTGCAGTTCCTGCTCACCTCCTGGTCGACCATCGTCGAACTGCAATCGGTGCATAAGCGCCTGCGCGCCTTCGAGGCGACGCTGCAGGGCGAGCCGCTGCCGGAAATCGACCAGCGCTATCTGGCGCGGCAAGGCGCCGAGGATCCCGCTTAAGTCAGGAAAGACCTGGGTGCGAAACGGGTCGGCGGCTCAGCCGCCGACGGAAGCCTGCTTCTGGCCAGAACCCTGCCGCGAGATGTAATCGCGAAAACTGATGCATTCGACGTCTGATTTGACGCAGACCTCGCCGGCAAAACGCTCCAGCGCGTTCCAGTAGGCGCCGTCATTCATCAGCACGAAATGGAAGCCGAGTTGCAGCGGAACGCGCTTGCCCCGGTATTGATCCTCGAAGGCGGCGCGGAAAGCCTGGTAGGTGCGGTCCGCGAACTCGCCTGCCTTGCTCGGCCGCTCGAAGCCGCCGGAATGCCTGACATAGAGATTGTAGTCCATGGCGATCACCGGCCGCGATTTCGGTCCTTCCGGGATCTGCGGCAGTGAAAAGCGCGCGAGGCCGGCGGTGGTCGGCGGCTGGACCGGGCCGCGCGAGACGCCGCTGGCGTCGAACCGGTAACCGGCGGCGGGCAGCGCCTCGTAGAGCGCCTTGCTCGTCGACAGATAGGGCGCGCGGAAGCCAACCACCGCATGCCGCGCGAAATCGCGCCAGCCGGTCGGCTCGGGCTCGATGCCGTTGATCGCATAGGCGTTTTCGAGGATGTGCTCGAACGAGGCGAACTCCTTCAGCCAGTCGGCCTTGCTCCAGCCCTTGCCGTCGAAATGGCCGCAGCCATGACTGGCGATGTCATGGCCTTCCGATGCCGCAAGCCCGATCTGCTCCAGCCGCTGGCTCACTTCCTGCGTCGAGGCGGCGAAGCCGATGTTGGATTTGCCCGATGTCTTGCCCGGCGCGGTGTATTGGCTGCGCGTTTCGGGTGACAGCAGGAAGACACAGGAGAGGAAATAGGTGAAATGCGCTCCGGTGCGCTTCGCCAGCGCCCGGCTGCGCTTCCATTGCGAGATGTCGCGGGCGCTGTCGAAGGAGATGATGACGACCTGCTTCGGCCTTGCCGGCAAAGGCGCCCGCGAGCCGGGTGGATCGGCGAAAGCCGCACCGGCCGTGGCAAGCGAAGCGAGACAGAACGCGGCAACGCGAGACGAAAAGGATATTGGCAACAGCTACTGACCCCGGGCGGTTTTGGCCCCGCTATAGCGCAAATGTGGCGTGGGTGCGGTGGCCTTTTCGTCCGTTTGCCCCGCGAATAGGTGATTTTCCGGTCGAACCCCTTCCATGCCGACAAAATTTCGCTAAAACGCGGGCTCGCGAACGCTCCGGCCCGGGGCAGGAATGGTTTTATTGATGTCCGACGACAGTTTTATCCGTGAAGTCAACGACGAGATCCGTCGCGAACAGGCGCAGAAGCTGTGGGACCGTTTCGGCCCGGCCCTGCTTGTGGTCGCGGTGCTGGTCGTGCTCGGCACCGCCGCCTTCGTCGGCTACCGCTACTGGGACGAGACCCGCGCCAACCGTTCGGGCGATGCCTTCTCGCAAGCGTTGAAGCTGGCCAATGACGGCAAGAACGACGAGGCGCTGGCCGCGCTCGATCAATTGGAGAAGGATGGCTACGGCGCCTATCCGCTGCTCGCCCGCATGCGCGCGGCCACCGTCAAGGCCGACAAGGGCGACGTCGACGCAGCCGTCAAGGATTTCGACGAGGTGGCGGCCGACGCCGCCATTCCCCAGGGCATTCGCGACATGGCGCGGTTGAGGGCGGCGCTGCTGCTGGTCGATCACGGCTCCTTCGCCGATGTGTCGAGCCGCGTCGAGGCCCTGACCTCGGACACCAACACGCTGCGCCACACCGCGCGCGAGGCGCTCGGGCTGGCCGCCTGGAAGGAAGGCAAGACCCAGGATGCGCTGAAGCTGTTCGACCAGATCGCCGCCGATGACGGTGCCCCGCGCAACACCCGTGAACGGGCGACCCTGATGTCCGAGCTGATCCGCGGCTCGGGCAGCGCGTCGTGACATATGAGCTTCAAAGTCGCCATCATTGGCCGGCCTAACGTCGGCAAATCGACTCTTTTCAATCGGCTGGTGGGAAGGAAGCTGGCGCTTGTCGATGACACGCCGGGCGTCACCCGCGACCGCCGCGTCCATGCGGCAAAGCTTTACGACCTGCATTTCGACGTAATCGACACTGCGGGTTTCGAGGACGCCGCCGCCTCGACGCTGCCCGGCCGCATGCGTGCGCAGACCGAGATCGCTATCCGTGAGGCCGACCTGATCTTCTTCACCGTCGACGCCAAATCCGGCCTGTTGCCGGACGACCGGACCTTTGCCGAGATCGTGCGCAAATCCGGCAAGCCGGTAGTGCTGGTCGCCAACAAGGCCGAGGCGAAGGGCGCGCAGGGCGGCATGCTGGAGGCCTGGGAGCTCGGGCTTGGCGAGCCGGTTCCGGTCTCGGCCGAACACGGCCAAGGCATGCCCGACCTGCGCGACGCGGTGATCGCCGCACTTGGCGAGGCGAGAGCCTTTGGCGAGGATGAGGACGACGACGAGGAGATCGCCTCCAGCGAGGTGCTGATCGGCGAGGATATCGCCGATCCCGACGCCGACGAGGTGCCGGCCTATGACGACACCAAGCCGATGCGCATTGCCGTCGTCGGCCGCCCCAATGCCGGCAAGTCGACGCTGATCAACGCGCTGATCGGCGAGGAGCGGCTTTTGACCGGACCGGAAGCCGGCATCACCCGCGATTCCATCTCGGTCGATTGGGACTGGCGCGGCCGCCGTATAAAATTGTTCGACACCGCCGGCATGCGCCGCAAGGCCAGGATCCATGAAAAGCTCGAGGTCATGTCGGTGCAGGATGGCCTGCGCGCCATCCGCTTCGCCGAGATCGTCATCATCGTGCTCGACGCCACCATCCCTTTCGAGAAGCAGGATCTCCAGATCGCCGACCTGATCATCCGCGAGGGCCGCGCGCCGGTGATCGCCTTCAACAAATGGGACCTGATCGACAATCCGCAGGAACTCTTGGCCGAACTGCGCGAAAAGACCGAACGGCTTTTGCCGCAGGCGCGCGGCATGCAGGCGGTGACGGTTTCGGCCGAGACCGGACGGGGCCTCGACAAGCTCATGGAAGCCGTCATCCGCACGCACAAGGTCTGGAACAGCCGCGTCTCGACCGGCAGGCTCAATCGCTGGCTGGAAGGCATTCTGGCGCATCATCCGCCGCCCGCGGTTGCCGGTCGCCGGCTGAAGGTCAAATATGTCACGCAGGCCAAGACGCGCCCGCCGGGCTTCGTCGTCTCGTGCTCGCGCCCGGATGCGATGCCGCAATCCTATGTCCGCTATCTCACCAACAGCCTGCGCGAAGCCTTCGACATGCCGGGCGTACCGATCCGCATGGCGTTAAGGACTTCGGACAATCCCTTTGCCGGCAGGGCCAAGAAGCGCTGACGTCCGGGGGAAGGGTGCCAACCCTTCGACGCGGTGTAGACCCTGGAATGACGAAGAGGGTTGCGACCAGGGCCTAGGCGACCTTCAGCAGGTTCTCATCCGTCCGCGCGCCCTCCGGTAGCGCCTGCCGCGCCGCTTCCAGCAGGATATCGGCGAGGCGGGCGGCCACCGGTTCGGGTTCGGCATCCCTGCGGTGCAGGAACAGCGCCATCCTGGGCAGCGCCGGCAGATCGGCAATCTCCGGCGTCATCGCGCTGACGCTGGCCGGCAGGCCGATGTCGGTGCGGATCGTCAGCCCGAGCCCGGCTGCAACAGCCGCCCAGATGCCACCAAGGCTCGGGCTGGAGAAGGCCATGCGCCAGGGCAGGCCGGCGCGGTCGAGCGTTTCGGTTGCGACCGTGCGCAACAGGCAAGGTGCTTCCAGCGCCACCAGCGGCAGCGGCTCGCCATGGCGCAGGCTGGTCTCGATGCGCTTTGCCGGGCCGATCCAGCGCATCTGCACGTCGGCGACATGCTGGCTGTATGGCAGCGTCGCGCCGCTGTGCCAGGCAAGTGCGATGTCCAGGCTGCCCGAGATGATCCGCTCCGCGAGCTCATGGCTGCGCGCGATGCGGGCCTCGATCTTGACTTTGGGATGGGCACGGGCGAAGCGGCCGAGCACGTCAGGTAGCACCGCCTCGCCAAAATCCTCCTGCAGGCCGAGCCGCACCCAGCCTTCCAGCTCGACATCATGGATAGCGGCGGCCGCCTCGTCATTGAGCTCGACCAGCCGCCGCGCATAGCCGAGCATGGTCTCGCCGGCTTCCGTCAGTGCCAGCCCGCGTCCCGACTTGCGGAAGATAGGCGTCGCCGCCTGCTCCTCCAGTTTCTTCAACTGCGCGCTGACCGCCGAGGTCGAGCGGCCAAGCCGGTCGGCCGCCTTGGCGAAGCTGCCAAGCTCCATTCCGGTGACGAAGCTTCTGAGGACGTCGAGGTCGAATGTCACGCGTCGCATGATAATCCCGTTTTTTAGGATTGTGCGTCAAAAACTTCCTGATTTTATGGATAAAGGTATGGCGATAGACATGCGCCGTCAAGCCGGTCACCGGGCCGCAAACGGGAATGAAACCATGTCCGCCATCGTCACCCGCACCGATTGTCAGTCGACGCCACGGGCCGAAGGCTCCGGCTCCAGGACCTTCACGCCCAATCACCGCTGGAAGGTGCTGGGCATCGGCGTCGCCGCCAATGCCGGTTTTTCCGCTACTTTCTCCGGCATACCGGCAACCGCGGTGCTGATGCGGCAGGGCTATCATCTCGGCAATGCTCAGCTCGGCCTGGCGCTTGGCCTTCTCGGTCTGGGCGTTGCGCTCAGCGAACTGCCCTGGGGCCTGCTCACCGATCGCTGGGGCGATCGCCGTGTGCTTTTGACCGGGCTCGGCGCCACGGCGGCATGGCTGTTCCTGATGGCGTTGCTTGTCGTTCCATCCCCGTCCGGCGTGCCGGGCGTTCATGTCCTGGCCGCCGCCTTGCTCGCCACCGGCCTGCTCGGCGGCAGCGTCAACGGTTCGAGCGGCCGCGCCATCATGGGCTGGTTCCGGGAAGGCGAACGCGGATTCGCCATGAGCATCCGGCAGACGGCGGTGCCGCTTGGCGGCGGGCTGGGCGCTCTTGTCCTGCCCTTGCTTGCCGCCACGCATGGCTTCGCGGCGGTCTATGGCCTGCTCGCCGCCTTCTCCGTGATCTCCGCTTTCTTCGCCTGGCGCTGGCTGCACGAACCGCCGACACAGGGTTCGGCCGCGCCGACCGTTCTGGCCGGGCCCCGGCCGCTGCGCAATGTCGAGGTCTGGCGCATCGCAGCGGCCATCGGCCTGCTGTGCTTTCCGCAAGTGGCCGTACTCACCTTCGCATCGGTCTTCCTGCACGACTTCGCCGGCATGGGGACCCTGGCCACCAGCGCAAGCCTCGCCGCCGTGCAGACCGGCGCCATGGCGATGCGCGTCTGGAGCGGCCGCTTCACCGACCGCCACGGCAACCGCCGGCCGTTCCTGCGCCTGTGCAGTGCGCTCAGCGCGCTTGCCTTCACGCTGCTCTGGCTGCTGGTCCTGGCCGGCCCGACCATATCAGGCGGCCAACCCGTCGTGATGGCCACGCTTCCCGTGATGCTGATTGTCGCAGGCATCCTGGTCTCCGCCTGGCATGGCGTCGCCTACACCGAGCTTGCCACGCTTGCCGGCGCCGGCCATGTCGGCACCGCGCTCAGCCTGGCCAACAGCTTCGTTTTCATAGGTTTCTTCCTGGTTCCGGTGGCCATTCCGGGGCTCTTGCATCTCTGGTCCTGGCCCGGCGTTTGGTTGTCGGCGGCGGCGTGCGCGTTGATCGCGTGGCCCATCTTCCTGCGGCCGGCCTCCATGTCCGTCCCGCCGCAAAACCGCCCCACTTCGCAACCACGAGCCTGAGCCGACCGGGAAAACCCGATCGAAGCTGTTAACGTCCCATCAAGGTTAATGCATCATTTTGCTCTCCAGTGGGGTCAGTAGCGTTCCTGGAGAGAGTTCCGTGCATCGACGTGTCTTGACGCGCCTTGTTGCCGTCGCCGGTGAGAAGAAACGCAGCCTCGTGGCACCTTTCATCGTCGGCCTCGGCATCTGGATCGGATTTCCGACGGTTTCCGCCTACCAGGATATGACGAGCCTCGTTTCCGGCCTCGAGGCGCCGACCCGCTGGAATTCCTATGTCGAGAAATCCGTCGCCGGATCGGTCCATGCCGCCGAGATGCCGTTTGTCGACGACGCTGTGACGGGTTCGCTCTCCGGATCGGGGGTGCGCCTGCCCGGCGTCGGCGCCGTCTCCTTTCGCGGCAAGGGCGGCAAGGTCAGCACTACGCCTGATGAGGACCGCATCGTGCGCGCCGACAAGAAGGGCCGCATCGTCCAGATCTCTCCCGTCGCCCCGCCGAAGAACTTCAACGCCGGCTCGATCTTCGAGCGCACCTCATCCCTGCTGCGGCCCAGCATGGACAGCGGCCTGAAGATGGCTTTCGCCAAACCCCAGATCAAAGGCAAGGAAATCCAGATCGCCGCGGCATTCCACGCGCGTGAGGACAAGAAGCCGGATCCCGGCGTGTCGCCCATGCTTGCCGCCCTGGTCAACAACGATCATCCGGATGTGCTGGCGACGGCCTATGCGCAGGCCGCGCCCGATTATGCCAAGGCGTCGCCCTTCGAGGCCCTGCTCCAGGACGAGGAGCCCAACAACGGCCGTTTCATCCCGCCGATGGCCAAGGGCGACCATTCGTGGATCCAGAATCCACTTCCGGCGAGCGTCTTCTCCAAGCCCGAGCAGAAATGCCTGGCCAACGGCATCTATTTCGAGGCGCGGGGCGAATCCGTGCGCGGCCAGGCCGCCGTCGCCCAGGTCATCCTCAACCGTGTCCGCAATCCGGCCTATCCCAATTCGATCTGCGGCGTCGTCTACCAGAACGACAGCTGGTTCAACCGTTGCCAGTTCTCCTTCGCCTGCGACGGCAGGAAGAAGCGCATCGACAACCCGGTCGCCTACAAGACTGCGCAGGACGTCGGCATGGCGGTGACCGCCGGCAAGGTCTTCATTCCCGAAGTCGGATCGTCGACCCATTACTATGCCAATTACGTCCATCCCAACTGGGCGCGTACGATGCAGAAGATGACCAAGATCGGCCTGCATATCTTCTACCGCACCTATGGCGGCGGCTGGAGCTGAACGCCCGATAGGCGTCCATATTTTTGCGCGGCTGCGCGGTCTCTCGAAGAGCCGTCGCGCGGAGGATTCGCTCAAGGCGTCCGCGCCGCCATGGCGGGCACGATGTCGCACCTCTCTATTATATTGATTTCATTGTATAAAATACATGGTAACGAACTTCCGCCCGTGGCTTGACGGGCGCAAACCCTCTAACTATGTTGCCGGCGACTTTAGAAGCGGACGGACGGTGACGGTCTGCCCGGGCAGGGGGGTTGCGATGGCCGATGAAACTGGGCCAGGCGGAACCGGAGAAACCGGCCGCGGCAAGCAGCACGAAGCCGCCATCCGCGACGACGAACTTGAGCGCCGCCGGCGTGAACTTGAAGCATCGCTTGCGACAAGACGGCCGGACCGGCTCGAGGGGAAAGACGCGAAACCAGTGACCGGGTACGGTCAGGCACTCAAGCTGTCCAGCGAGTTCATCGCCGGGGTGGTGGTCGGTGCCGCCATCGGCTGGATCATCGACCGTCTGGCGGGGACATCGCCATGGGGTCTGATCGTGTTTCTGCTGCTTGGTTTTGGCGCGGGCGTGCTCAATGTCATGCGTTCGGCAGGCGTTGTGGCGGAATTCGGACAGGGCGACAAATCGCGCTCTGGCCGCGACGACAGCAAGTGACCGCCCTTCAGGCGGCATTTGGAAATAGCCGCCTTTCGACGGGCGGCATGGTAACAAGGCCGCATGCGGCACTGACGGGGTTTGAACGTGGCAGCTGACAAGGTCGATCCGATCCACCAGTTCCATATCAACAAGCTGATACCGATCGATATCGGCGGCTACGACTTGTCCTTTACCAATTCGGCGCTGTTCATGGTCGCGACCGTGGTCGTCGCCGCGGCATTCCTGTTTCTGACGACGTCGAGCCGCAGCCTCGTTCCCGGCCGGCTGCAATCGATCTCCGAAATGGCCTATGAATTCGTCGGCAACATGTTGCGTGACGCCGCCGGCACGCAGGGCATGAAGTTCTTTCCCTTCGTGTTTTCCCTGTTCATGTTCGTGCTGGTCGCCAACCTGCTTGGCCTGTTCCCGTATTTCTTCACCGTCACCAGCCACATCATCGTCACCTTCGGCCTCGCCGTCTTGGTTATCGGCACCGTGATTGTCTACGGTTTCGGCAAGCACGGCCTTGGTTTCCTCAAGCTGTTCGTGCCGCAAGGCGTGCCGGTGTTCCTGCTGCCGCTGGTGGTGCTGATCGAAGTGATCTCCTTCGTCTCGCGCCCTGTCAGCCTCTCGGTTCGTCTGTTCGCCAACATGCTCGCCGGGCACATCACGCTGAAGGTCTTCTCCGGCTTCGTCGTCAGCCTCTCGGCGCTGGGCGCGGTCGGCGTCGCTGGCTCGGTGCTGCCGCTGGCGATGGCCGTGGCGTTGACCGCGCTCGAACTGCTGGTCGCCTTCCTTCAGGCCTATGTCTTCGCGGTGCTGACCTGCATGTATCTCAACGACGCCCTGCACCCGGGGCACTGATAAAAAATTTCCGGCGCAAGAGTTTTCAACATTGCCGCCGGAATGGAATCGCAACGGAATTTCAGATCCAAAGGAGTTGAACAAATGGACGTAGAAGCAGCAAAGTACATCGGCGCCGGCATCGCTTGCCTCGGCATGGGCGGCGCGGGCATTGGCCTCGGCAACATCTTCGGCAGCTATCTCTCGGGCGCGCTGCGCAACCCGTCGGCCGCCGATGGCCAGTTCGGCCGTCTGATCTTCGGCTTCGCCGTGACCGAAGCTCTGGGCATCTTCTCGCTTCTCATCGCGCTGCTGGCCCTGTTTGGCTGAGCCGCTATTTGGCTAAGCTATGGGAAGATTGGACAGGCCGGCCGCGAGAGCGGCGGGTCTGATATCAGGGGATAGTCCATGTTCGTGACATCTGCCTTTGCGCAAGAGTCCGCGCCTGCCACCGAGGCTGGCCACGCTGCGACGGAAGGCGACACGCATTCCGGCACCAGCGTGCCTGCCGAAGCGCATGGCATGTTTCCGCCATTCGATCCGGCGACGTTTCCGTCGCAGCTTCTTTGGCTGGCGATCACGTTCGGGCTCTTCTACCTCTTCCTGAAGAGGGTGGTGGTGCCGCGCGTCGGCGGCATCATCGATGTCCGCAACGACCGCATCAGCCAGGATCTCGATCAGGCCGCGAAGTTGAAGGGCGAGGCCGACGCTGCCGTTGCTGCTTACGAGCAGGAATTGGCGGAAGCCAAGAAGAACGCCAACGCCATCGGCCAGCAGGCCAATGACGCGGCCAAGGCGGAAGCCGAGACCGCGCGCAAGAAGATCGAGGCCGCGCTCGACGAGAAGCTCGGCGAGGCCGAGGCGCGCATCTCTTCCATCAAGGCCAACGCCATGAAGGAAGTCGGCAGCATCGCCGAGGACACTGCCTCGGCGATCGTCGAGGCGCTGGTCGGCGGCAAGGCCAGCAAGGCCGAGATCGCGGCCGCGGTCAAATCCGTGGCCGGGTGAGGAGCGCATCATGGACGCCACATCTCTTGCAACGCTCTGGGCCACGATCGCCCTGGTCATCTTTTTGGGCATCGCTATCTACATCAAGGTGCCCCGCCTGATCGCCAAGGCGCTCGATGCCCGCGCCGCCAGGATCAGCAGCGAGCTCGACGAGGCGCGCAGGCTGCGCGAGGAGGCCCAGCAGCTGCTTGGCCAATATCAGCGCAAGCGCAAGGAAGCCGAGCAGGAGGCCGCAGACATCGTCGCCGCGGCCAAGCGCGAAGCCGAACTGCTCGCCGCCGAGGCGCACAAGAAGACCGAGGACTACGTCGCGCGGCGCACCGCTCTTGCCGAACAGAAGATCGGCCAGGCCGAGCGCGAGGCGATCGGCGAAGTGCGCGCCAGCGCCGTCGACATCGCCGTCGAAGCCGCTCGCACGCTGCTCGCCGGCAAGATCGACGCCAAGGCGGGAGCCGACCTGTTCAAGACCTCGCTCGCCGATGTGAAGGCGAAGCTGAACTGAGCTGAAACAACAGAAATGAAAAAAGGTCGCCTGGGAAACCCGGCGGCTTTTTGTTGTGGCGCGGAGGTCAACGCTGCCGATCTCCCCTCTCGTGGGGGAGATGCCCGGCAGGGCAGAGGGGGGCGCGAAGGAACGCCAGCGCTCGATTCAAAATCAGCTGAATTGGGTGCCGATAGTGCAGGGAACCTGGGCAAGACTAACTGATAGGCTGGAGGGACAGCGCCCCCCTCTGTCCTGCCGGACATCTCCCCCACGAGGGGGGAGATTGGCTGTCACCGCCGCTTTCGCCAATCCTACCAACGCAAGATAGATCGAGCCGCCCTAATCCAGCCCGGCGAAGCTCTCTTCTTCCACCACCTCGGCACCTTCAAGCCTGAATGGCGCGAACGACACGCGGTGCAGCCGCGCCACCGGCCCGTGCGTCTCGATCGCGGTGCGATGGCGGACCGTGGCATAGCCCATATGCACTTCGAAGCCATAGTGCTGGTGATGGCTGCCGCAGCCGCACATCATGCGGTCGCGCATCACCTTGGCGACGATCGAGGCGGCGGCGATGGATTGCGAGCGCTGGTCGCCCTTGATCAGCGCGCGCCCCGTGCAAGGCAGGCCCGGCGGCACGTCGCGCCCATCGGCAAGCGCGAGCTTCGGCTGCACCGGCAGGCCGGCGACCGCACGGCGCATCGCCTCCAGGCTCGCCTTGAGGATGTTGCTGCCGTCAATGCCCTCGGCGCTGACCGAGGCCATCGACACGCCGAGCGCGGAGCCGATGATGCGCACGAACAGCGCCTCGCGTTGCAAATGGCTGAGCCGTTTGGAATCGTCGAGGCCGTCGGGGATGTTGGCAGGGTCGAGCACGACCGCAGCCGCCACCACCGGTCCGGCCAGCGGGCCGCGTCCGGCCTCGTCCATCCCCGCGACCGGCCACAGGCCTTCGGCCATCGCCTTCGTCTCGAAGGAGAAATCGGGTTTCTCGACGATTTCGAAGAGAGGCGGAGAATCAGAACGCGCGCGAGCCATGTTGCGGCGAGGTTCGCATCGGCTCTGATTCTCCGCAAGTCCCTCCGGGTCGGGTGGGGCGCCGGACCGGGAGGGCACCGTCTGCAGGCCGGGGCAGGCCGGACGGGATTTTTTCGCCACGGCGGCAAACAGCCGCGGTCGTTCAAAGCAGCATCAACTGCTCCTGGTCCTTGCCGGCGGCGACGAACTGGTCGGTCCGCAGCGTGCGCCGCTCGGCATTGAGACCGAGCCGCTTGGCGGTGATTTCGAAGCGCCGGCCGATCTGCCAGGCGTAAGGACCCGCGCCCTTCATGCGCTTGCCCCATTCCGAATCGTAATCCTTGCCCTCGCGCATCGAGCGGATCAGCGACATCACATGGCGATAGCGGTCGGGATAGTGGCGCAGCAGCCAGTCCTTGAAGATCGGGCTGACCTCGAGCGGCAGGCGCAGCACGACATAGCCCGCCTCGCGTGCGCCGGCATGGTGCGCCGAATCGAGGATGCGTTCCATCTCCTGATCGGTCAGCCCGGGGATGATCGGCGCCACCATGACCGAAGCAGGGATGCCGGCATCCGCAAGCTGCCTGATCGCCTCCAGCCGCTTGGCCGGCGTCGAGGCGCGTGGCTCCATGGTGCGCGCCAGCATGCGGTCGAGCGTCGTCACCGACAACGCCACCTTGGCGAGGCCCCGTTCGGCCATGCGTGACAAGATGTCGATATCGCGCGTCACCAGAGCGGATTTGGTGACGATGCCGACCGGGTGGCCGCGCGCCTCCAGCACTTCGAGGATCTCGCGCATGATCCGGTACTGCTTCTCGATCGGCTGGTAGGGATCGGTATTGGTGCCGATGGCGATGGTCCGCGGCTGGTAACCGTCCTTCGACAGTTCCTTGTCGAGCAGGCGCGCCGCGTCGGGCTTGGCGAACAGCTTGGATTCGAAATCCAGCCCCGGCGACAGGCCCATGAAACTATGCGTAGGCCGCGCAAAGCAATAGACGCAGCCATGCTCGCAGCCGCGATAGGGATTGATCGAGCGGTCGAAGGAGATGTCGGGCGATTCATTGCGGGTGATGATGGTACGCGGCTTCTCGACCTGTACCTCGGTCTTGAAGGGAGGCAGTTCCTCCAGCGAGTTCCAGCCATCGTCGAAGACATGCCGGCTGACCGGCTCGAACCGACCGGACGGGTTGATGCCTGCCGACCGGCCGCGGTTGCGGTCGGGGCGGACGCGCATGCCGCTCTGCTCGATCATCGCGTTGGCCATTTCGGCTCGTCCTGCTCCGAAGGCGGCAATGTCGGCGCGCATGATCGGTTCCATCTTCGCCCGCTCCCAAGGACTGTCCATGTTGTTTCGAATCGCTCTGCTCATGAATTTAATCCTATTTGCCGAACGAGAACAAAGCAAGAACTTTCTATGGTGCGCCGCAAAACTGGCGCTGCGTTCCGCTTTCCGCTATTCGGCACACGATGCTCACCGTTCTTATCGAGACCCACAATGACGAGGAGGGCCTCGCCCGCACGCTGGCGACGCTGATCGGCGGCGCGGTCGAGGGCGTGGTGCGCGAGGTCATCGTCTGCGACACCGGTTCCACCGACCAGACCCATCGCGTCGCCGAGCATGCCGGGTGCCAGTATGCGACCGACGGCGTCGCGGCGGCCATCCGGCACGCGAAAGGCGATTGGCTGTTGCTGCTGGAACCGGGCGCGCGGCTGGTCGACGGATGGATCGACGAGGTCGTTGCGCATACAGCGAGGCAAACCATGGCGGCGCGGTTTTCACGCACACGCGCCGGCCGCGCGCCATTCCTGGCCCGTATCTTCTCGGCAAACCGTGCCTTGGCCGACGGGCTGCTGATCAGCAAGCGCCAGGCCGCATCCTTGTCGAAAAGAGCCGGCAGCGCCGAGGCTCTCGCTCGCGGCCTGGCGACCAAGCGGCTGGATGCCGAAATCTGGGCCGCTCCGGCAAAACAAGAGCACCGCCCGTCCAAATGATTTTGCAGCTGCTCTGTCTACGTGCGTTGCACATGTGACGCGCAGCTAGCTTCCGATCACGCGGGTGCCGGCGCGCAGGCCGCGGCTGATGATGGAAGTGGTTTCGGTGTCTCGCGGTCCTCGCGCCGGCGCTTCCACGGCGAGCCGGTCATTCGCTAAAACGCATCTCGACAGGCATCCAGCGAAGACGACGTCTGGCTTGACGCTGTGCCTTGCTTTCCGCGTCGTAGTCGACCGGGATCGGTTCCTGACTGAACGACCTTTGATCGTCCAGGGCGTTGATGATGACGATTGCCCTGGCATCGTCCTCTCCGGCGATTGCGGCGGTATAGGCACCGCATTCACCGCAGATCAGGTAGTCGGCCGTCCCCAATCCAAAACGGTATTTCTTCAATCGCTGGATGTCCTTGACTGATATGACCAGTCTGCCGTCCGGATCGGCGACGGCGCGCGAGCCATGCTTGGTACAGAACGAGCACTGGCAGGCGCGAACCTCGATTTTCGATGGATCGAGCTCGGTTGAAAATCGAAGGCGTATGTTGCCGCAATGGCACCCGCCATTATGCACTGTCATCGCGTCCGCCCGTCTTCAACGGCGATGGCCGCCGCCGCGAGACGATACGTCCTGCCGCATCCGGTTTGGAATGGTCTTTCGAAGGCGAAGGCGGTGTTCTGCCTGGCAAACGCGGCGTGAAACCAGCGCCTTGCCTCGGCTTTCACGGAGCCGACATGCCGCGCCGCAGGTGCTCGTCCAGGCGCGGCATGATCTCGACGAAGTTGCAGGGCATGTGCCGGTAGTCGAGCTGCGCCTTCAAGATGCCGTCCCAGGCATCCTTGCAGGCGCCGGGCGAGCCCGGCAGCACGAAGACGAAGGTGGCGTTGACGACGCCGCCGGTCGCTCGGCTCTGGATCGTGGAGGTGCCGATCTTGTCGTAGGAAATGCGGTGGAACACCTCGGAAAAACCATCCATGCGCTTTTCGAAGATCGGCTCCAGCGCGTCCGGCGTCACGTCGCGCCCGGTGAAGCCGGTGCCGCCGGTGGTGATGACCACATCGATCCCATCATCCTTCGACCAGCCGAGCACCTTGTTGCGGATCTTGTCTCCATCGTCGGTGACGATATCGCGGGCGGCAAGGATGTGGCCGGCTTCCGCGATGCGGTCGGCCAGCGTCTGGCCGGACCTGTCGTCGGCAAGGCTGCGCGTGTCGGAAACGGTCAGCACCGCGATGCGGACCGGAATGAAGGAACGGCTCTCGTCAGTCCTGGCCATGGGCATCTGCCTCCGCCGTCATGCTGCGGGTCGCGGCGACGAACCAGTCGGGTTGCCGGGCACGGATGTCGGCGGCCGCGCGCTTGGCGACGTTGCCGGTCTCGAACAGGCCGAAGCAGGTGGCGCCGGAACCCGACATGCGGGCAAAACCGGCCCCGGCCTTGTTCAGCACCGAAAGTGCCTTGCCGATAGCGGGCTCGATGGCGCGGGCCGCCGGCTCAAGGTCGTTGCGCGTAATCTCCAGCCAGTTGCGCAGGCTGTGGAAGTCGACCACGCGCGGCAGCGGCGGAAGCGCTTCATTGTCGCGCCGCGACAGCGCGTTGAACACGTCGGTTGTCGAGACCGCCTTGCCGGGATTGACCAGCACCAGTCC
The DNA here is from genome assembly GCF_006440475.1 of Mesorhizobium sp. B2-6-1. Lineage (NCBI taxonomy): Bacteria > Pseudomonadati > Pseudomonadota > Alphaproteobacteria > Hyphomicrobiales > Phyllobacteriaceae > Mesorhizobium > Mesorhizobium sp. B2-6-1. The sequence goes on along the minus strand of NZ_VFUH01000002.1, from coordinate 251,856 downwards.
GAGCGCCGAGAAATCCGGCACGATCGACAACTCCTCGCCGATGCCGCGTGCAATCAGCGGCCTGGCTGCCAGACACATGGGAATGTCGGCGCCGAGCGAAAGCCCGATCCGCGCCAGCGCGGCATCGTCGATGTCGAGTTGCCAGCTTGCCGCAAGCCCGCGCAGAACTGCTGCCGCATCGCTCGACCCGCCGCCGACGCCGGAAGCTACCGGCAGGTTCTTTTCGAGCTTGATGGAGACCGGCGGCGTGCCGCGAGGACCGGCCGCCTGCCGCAGCGCGTCACGCGCCCTGAGCACCAGATTGCGGCCGTCGACGGGAACATCCGGAGCGTAGCGGCCGGACACGCTGAAATCGTCTCGCTCGGCAAGCTCGATCTCGATCCTGTCGCCAAAGCGCGTGAACACCGCCAGGCTTTCGATCAGATGATACCCGTCATCGCGCCTGCCGGTGACATGCAGAGCGAGGTTTATCTTGGCGGGCGCCGGCCACATCCGGACGCGCTGGCCGGATTCCAGGCTCTCGATTCCGAGTGAAATGAGGATCAGTCCTTGGCCAGCCGGTACTCGCCGGTCTTCGGATCCTTCACCAGCGTCCCCATCGCGCCGTTTGCCGTCTGCTTTTCGGTGCGCCGCACCTTGGCGGTTACGCGCTCGGCCTCGCGGATGAAGGTGCGGTAGCCAAAATAGGCGGCGATCCCGACGACGGCGAAGAAAATGATCTGCGGCATATCAAAACTCCTCCCACGCTGGGCCGGCGAAGGGCGGCCGGTCGGGTCGGTTGGCGCATGTCGTCCAAAGACGGGTTCTGGAGAAAAACGACATGCATGGAACTTCAGCGTTCATGCTAGACGGTTTTGCCGGGTTTTCAAAGCCCGAAGCGCGCCCACAGAGCGCGCTCTTGCGCCGCATCGATCACGCCGCCGGTGGCAGCGGCGGCAATATCGGGCGCCGAAAATCCCTTGCTCGAGCCGAACAGCCCGAAGCGGCCGAACAAACCGCGCGGCGCCGAGATCAGCTTGAGTTGGGTTTTCGCCCCGAACCGCGTCTTGAGCACGGATCGCATGTCGCCGAGCGCATCGACAAGCCCAAGCTCCAGGCCGCGCTTGCCGGTCCAGAACAGGCCCGTGAACAGGTCGGGATCGTCCTTGAGCTTGGTGCCGCGCCGCTCCTTGACCAGATCGATGAAGGTTTCGTGCACTTCGAGCTGCAGCGCCTTCAGCCGTTCGATGTCTTCCTTTTTCTCGGGCTTGAACGGATCGAGCACCGACTTGTTCTGCCCTGCCGTGTGGACGCGGCGCTCGACGCCGATCTTCTTCATCAGCTCCGGGAAGCCGAACGAAGCCGAGACCACGCCGATCGAGCCGACGATGGACGATGGATCGGCGAAAATCTCGTCGCCGGCGACCGCGATCATGTAGCCGCCCGAGGCAGCGACGTCCTCGACGAAGACCAGCACCTTTCTGTTCTTCTCGATCGCCAGGTCGCGGATACGCTTGAAGATCAGCCGCGACTGCACCGGCGAGCCGCCGGGCGAATTGATGGAGATGGCGATGGCAGGCGCGTCGAAGGAAAACGCCTTTTCGATCAGCCCGGCGGTGGAGGCAAGCGACAGGCTGGGACGGAACGGGCCGCCGCCCGCCAGGATGGTGCCGTGCAACCGGATAACCGGAATGGTGACGACCGTGGAACGCCAGGATTTCGGCAGCAGGCGGTTGAAAAGGCGTTTCACTGAGGTCGATCTCCGCTCGATGGGTTGCCAGCATGTAGGAATTTCAAGGCCAACGGCAATGCCGCGGCCATCGCGGCCAGGTTGTGTTCAATCTCCGAACAAGGAGGCGAGGCCGTTGTTGATCATCTCCGTCCGTTCCGACGGGCCGTCGCCCGTCTGCGCGTGAAGCATCAAAGGCGGCCGGATAGCGAGTTTGCCGCGCGCCCCGAGCGTTGCCCTGACGATGATGCGGATCGCCGCGGCATCGGGGCGGGGATGCACGGCCAGCATCTCGGCGTCGCCGAAACGGCCCGCGATCGCATCGAGAAGCGAACCGAGTTGCTCGGGCCGCGCGATGATGGCAAGCCCGCCGCGCGGCCTGACCACCGCTGCGGCACTGCGGATCCAGCCCTCTAACAGCCCGTCCTCCATGACATGCGCTTCCTTTCTCAAGCGCTCGGGCGTGGCGCGGTCCTGCGCGGCGTTGAAGGGCGGATTCATGATGACGAAATCGAAATCATTGTCGCCGAGGCCGGCCGCCGTCCTGGCGCGGCCCGAAAGCGCGACATTGGCGACGAGCACCGAAGCGCGGTCGACGAGGTGAGCGTTGCCGGGATGCGCGAGCGTGGCCGCGGCGAAAGCCGCCATTTCCGGCGCGCGTTCGACCAGCACGGCCCGGGCCGTCGGGCAGCGCGCCAGAACGGCAAGTGCCGCGGCACCGGCGCCGGCGCCGAAATCGGCGAGACGCCCGCCGAAGGAGGACGGCACGGCAGCCGCCAGCATCATGGCGTCCATGCCGGCGCGATGGCCGCCATGCTTGGGCTGCACCAGCCAGAACCGGCCGCGATGGAAGGCATCGACCGTGTGGGCTGGCGTGTCCGGGGCGAGAGCGGCTGGCGCGGCGGACATTATTTTTGGCGGATCTCGTTGGCGATGCCGGCATCCGTCAGGATGCGCCGCGCCGCGTCGGCCTTGTCGGCGTCGACCATGACGCGCCGCGGCAGGATGCCGAGCGAGCCGTCGAGCACGCTCATATTCTGGTCGGCCACGAAGCAGCCGATGCCGGCATCGCGCATCAGCGATTCGACGAAGGAGATGATGACGGCGTCGTTGGTGCGAATGAGCTCTATCATCGGACGAAACTCTCAGTTTGCCGCGTTCATGTAAACGCATGCGAGGCCCGAAACCAGAGAAGCCGCGCCAATTCGCCACTTGCCGTGGCCGCGTTCGCCGCCCTAGAGTCCGTAACGGAACTAAGGGTGCCGTCGCACGCGTTACATCAGACGGGAGAGTTTGTCGTGGGTGTCGTTCTCAACATCGAAAACGGAAAGCGGGAACCCGCCTCCATCAAGGATCTGATCGACCTGACGGCGGCCGACATGGGGCGCGTCAACGAATTGATCCTGTCGAAGGCCGGATCCGATGTCGAGATGATCCCGGAGGTCGCCAACCACTTGATCTCGTCGGGCGGCAAGCGGCTCAGGCCAATGCTGACGCTCGCCGCCGCACAGATGTTCGGCTATGCCGGCGAGGGCCACGTCAAGCTCGCCACATCGGTCGAGTTCATGCACACGGCGACGCTGCTCCACGACGACGTCGTCGACGAGAGCGGCATGCGACGCGGCAAGAAGACGGCCCGCATGATCTGGGGCAACCAGGCGAGCGTGCTGGTCGGCGACTTCCTGCTTGGCCAGGCATTCCGCATGATGGTCGATGTCGGTTCGCTGGAGGCGCTCGACATCCTGTCGAGCGCGGCCTCGATCATCGCCGAGGGCGAGGTCATGCAGCTTGCCGCCGCCAAGAACCTGGAGACCACCGAGGACGAGCATTTCGCCGTCATCAAGGCCAAGACCGCGGCCCTTTTCTCGGCTGCCGCCGAGGTCGGCCCCGTCATCGCCCAGGCGACGCGCAACGACCGCGCCGCCTTGCGCTCCTACGGCATGAATCTCGGGCTCGCCTTCCAGCTGATCGACGATGCGCTGGACTATGGCGGCACCAGCAAGGATCTGGGCAAGAATGTCGGCGACGATTTTCGCGAGGGCAAGGTGACGCTGCCGGTCATTCTCGCCTACCGGCGCGGCAGCAAGGCCGAGCGCACCTTCTGGAAGCGGGCCATCGAGGACAATGTCACCGATCACGCCGGCCTCGGAAAGGCGATCGGGCTGATGACCCACCACGGCGCGATCGCCGACACGATCGGGCGCGCCCGTCATTTCGGCGAGATCGCCCGCGACGCGCTGGCGCCGCTGGAGGCGACGCCGCAGAAATCGGCGCTGATCGACGTCATCGACTTCTGCATCAGCCGGGTGAACTGAGCCGCTGCCTTTCACGCAGCTCTCCTCTGGCTCGTGCTGGGGAGAAATCCGTGAATCCTTCTCCGCCGCCTCGACAAGCTGCCCGGCTGCAAATTATCTATAAAACATGGCAAAGGGCACGGACGACACCATCGCGGTGCGCATCGGCAAGGTTCTGGCGGATCGCATCATCTCGGGCGCGATCGAGCCGGGCGCCCGGTTGCGGCAGGACCATGTCGCCGAGGAGTTTAACACCAGCCATGTGCCCGTGCGCGAGGCCTTTCGCCGCCTCGAGGCGCAAGGCCTCGCCGTCAGCGAACCGCGCCGCGGCGTGCGCGTGGCGGCTTTCGACCTCGGCGAGGTCAAGGAGGTCGCCGAAATGCGGGCGGCGCTCGAAGTGCTGGCGCTGCGCCACGCGGCGCCGCATCTGACCTCCGCTATTCTCGATCGGGCCGAGGAGGCCAGCAAGGCCGGCGACAAATCCCTGGACGTCAGGTCGTGGGAAGAAGCCAACCGCGCCTTTCACCGGTTGATCCTGACGCCATGCGGCATGTCGCGTCTTCTCGCCACCATCGATGACCTGCACGCCGCAAGCGCCCGTTTCCTGTTCGCCGCATGGCGTTCGGAATGGGAGACCCGTACCGACCAGGACCACCGGGCGATATTGGCCGCCTTGCGGCAGGGCAACACCGAATCGGCCGCGGCGACATTGGGGCGGCACGTGCAATGGATTGGCCGCAAGCCGGTCAGGACAGCCTCCGGCACCACGCGAGAGGCCTTCGCGATCGTGGGCTAACCGCCTTGCGCAAGGCATGCCTTGCCATCGTCCGAAAATTGTGGCTTCGATAATAGATCGAAGGCAAAAATTATCTATAATTTTGGATCGACCAAGGGAGCCCCTATGACCGACATCGCGTTCTCGTCCGCAAAACCGTCCTTCAGCCCGCTCCGGCTTCAGGAGCGATCGCTCGGCTGGCAGGCGGGCGCCGTCGTGCTCGGCACCCTGTTCCTGGCGCTGTCCTCCTACATCCAGGTGCCGATGGTGCCGGTTCCGGTGACGATGCAGACCTTTGCCGTGACGCTGGTCGGCGCGCTCTACGGCTGGCGGCTGGGCGCGATCACCATCGCCGCCTGGCTGGCCGAGGGTGCGGTCGGCTTCCCGGTTCTGGCCGGCGGGGCTGCCGGCGTACAACATTTCATTGGCCCGACGGGCGGCTATCTCTTCGCCTTCCCGGTTGTCGGCGCACTGGTCGGCTGGCTGGCGGAGCGCGGCTGGAACGGCGGCAGGGTCGTGCTTGCCTTTGCCGCCATGCTGCTCGGCAACCTGCTGTGCCTAGCCCTTGGCACGGCGTGGCTCGCCGTCATCATCGGCGCCGAGAAGGCTGTTGCCTTCGGCTTCCTGCCGTTTGTCCTCGGTGGCCTGCTCAAGTCGGCGCTTGGCGCCGCCACGCTGATGGCGCTCCCGCGCGGCAAGGCGAAATAGCGCCAGCCGTGACGATAAGGCTGCGCGCTCATCACCTCCTTTGCCTGCTCACCTATGTGGGCAAGGGATACAGCCCCGCATTCACGGCCAACTACGACGGTATCGCGCAGCGCCTTGGCCGGGGCGAGGACATACTGGTCGTGTCCGGCCCGGACGACATCTGCGCACCGTTGCTGGATGAACAGGAGTCACATTGCCTGCGGGACAGCGCCGCCGAGCGGGACCGGCTTGCCGCCCACGATGCCGGCGCCTTGCTCGGGCGACCAATCCGGGCCGGTGCGCGCCTCGATCCCGGTGCGGACATGCTGGCGCGGATGCGGCAGGCCTTCTCGGCCGGCCTCACGCGCGAGGCCTGCCGAGGCTGTGAATGGAGCGGCCTGTGCAGCGCGGTGGCGTCAGGCGGATATCAGGGCGCGCGCCTGCGGCCCTCCGGTCTTCCGGGCACTCCTGACGCCGATGCGCCGGTTTCGGGCTGAAAGCCGTTCTTTGCCGGCATGGTTTGTTAATCGGGTGACCCGATTGTGAATTCGAGGCGGATTGAAGCGTGACCCCAAAAAGGCCATGCTTTTCTCCGAAAGATCGAATCTACGTCGATCCCGCTGACGCGGAGATGGCGCCTGGCTGAAAGGGATACGATGCAGCAGGGACGTGCGCGCTGGCTGACAAGGCTGGCACTTGTGACGGGCATGGCGATTTCGGCGCTGCCGGCCTATGCCAAGCAGACCACCGAACCGGTGAAGATCACATCTTTCTCGGGAGCCTATCTGGCTGCCCGGATCGCCGAGGGTGACAACGACCTGGATAATGCCATTGCCTACTACAAGCAGGCCCTGGCCTTCGATCCAAGCGATACGGGCCTGCAGCAGAGTCTGATGCTGTCGCTGATCGCGCAAGGCCGCTTCGACGAATCCCTTGTCTATGCCGACAAGCTCAAGGAAGTTCCCGACGTCGAACGGTTCTCGCGCCTGGCGCTGGCGGTCGATTCCTTCCACAAGAAGGATTTTTCCAAGGCGCAGTATTGGTTGAAGCTGTCGCTGGAATCCGATCTCGACCGGCTGATCTCCGGCGTCATGTCCGGCTGGGCCCAGGAGGGCGCCGGCGACCCCAGCGAGGCGATGGCATCCATCGACAAGCTGCAGGGGCCGGACTGGTTCGGCCTGTTCAAATCCTTCCACCGCGCACTGATCGCCGACGCGTCCAACATGCCTGAGAAGGCCGACGCGATCTACGCCGCGACCATGCAGGACACCGCCGCCGGCAGCGCGGCTCCCGAAACATGGATGCGCAATGCGCAGGCCTATGCCTCGTTCCTGGCCCGCAAGGGCGACACGGCCAAGGCGGTATCGGTGCTCGACCAGGCCGAGGCGTTTTCGCCGGGCAAGCTGGAAATTGTCGCCTTGCGCGACAGGATCAGCAAGGGCGACAAGATCCCGCCCTTCATAGCCGGCCCATCCGACGGCGCCTCCGAGATATTGCTCGATCTGGCAACCGCGCTCAATCGCGGCGGCGGTGAGCCTTTCGTCAGGCTCTATCTGCAATATGCGCTGGCGCTGAAACCCGACAGCGATGCCGCCCTGGTGCAGCTTGCCGCCGTTTCCGAACAGCTGAAGGACGGCGAGGGGGCCATCGCGCTCTACCGACGGATACCGGATACCTCGCCGCTGAAGGAGCTTTCGGACTTACAGCTTGGCCTCAACCTGGCCGATCTCGATCGCCATGACGAGGCGATCACGCATCTGAAGGCCTTCGTCGATAAGCATCCCAACGACATGCGCGCCTATCTGGCGCTTGGTGGGGTCTATTCGTCGAAGGAGGATTTCCGTTCCGCCGCCAATCTCTACGACAAGGCCGTCGAGGCGCTGAAGACGCCGACCGCCGCCAACTGGAATATCTTCTACCAGCGGGGCATCGCCTATGAGCGGCTGAAGGAATGGCCGAAGGCCGAGCCGAATTTCCGCAAGGCGCTGGAATTGCGGCCCGACCAGCCGCAGGTGCTGAACTATCTCGGCTATTCCTGGGTCGACATGAATATGAACCTGAAGGAAGGCCTGGCGATGATACAGAAGGCCGTCGATCTCAGGCCGAGCGACGGTTACATCGTCGACTCGCTGGGCTGGGCCTATTTCCGCCTCGGCAGGTACGATGACGCGGTGCGCGAAATGGAACGCGCGGTGTCGCTGAAGCCGGAAGATCCGGTGCTGAACGACCATCTCGGCGACGCCTATTGGCGCGTCGGCCGCAAGCTGGAAGCCACCTTCCAGTGGAACCAGGCGCGCGACCTGAAGCCGGATCCCGACGTGCTTGCCGCCTTGCAGCAGAAGCTGATGAAGGGACTGCCGCCGATCGAGTCCAACACGGCGCAGGAAACCCCCAAGGTCAAGCCGGCACCGGCTGCGCCGAAGGGCTAAGATGAAATGATGTTGCTCGCGAACGGGGCCCTTGTCGGGCTCCGTTTTCGTTGGCAGCCGTGTCAGAACAGCTTGCGGTAGACGACGAAGCCCGAGCGTTCGCCGATCCTGTCGTAGAGCTTCATGGCGGTGTGATTGGTCTCGTGCGTCAGCCAGTAGACCCGGCCCGAACCGGCCGCCTGCGCCCGCTCGTAGACGCCCTCGATGAGAGCCCGGCCGATGCCCTTGCCGCGCAAGGTCTCGTCGGTGAAAAGATCCTGCAGATAGCAGTTCGGCGCGACCGCCGTGGTGCTGCGGTGGAAGAGGTAGTGCACGAGGCCGACGAGCCGTCCTTCACTTTCGGCAACCAGCGCATGCACCGGCTCATAGGCGTCGAAGAAGCGCGACCATGTCATGGCGGTGATCTCGCTTGCCAGCGCCGTCTCGCCCGAGCGCCCGTAAAACGCGTTGTAGCCGTCCCACAGCGGCAGCCATTGCGCGAAATCCTGGCGCGTGACCGGGCGGACGGTGATGGAGTTGGGCATGGCTGACCTGTTGTCTGGCGAGACGGAGTTGTGAGCGTTCACCAGAAGGCACGTGCTCATCGCCGGCAATGGGCCAGCCGCTCGCAAAGCTTTCGACATGCCTCGCGACGCCCGCGCCTTGCTTGACGCTTCGCCGCCGTGTCTCTAGGACGGGGCCGCAAGTCAGCCCTTGCAGCCGAGGCCACCGTGACGATTGAAATCCCCGCCCATATGCATCCCAGCCGCTCCTTTCAGGGGCTGATCCTGACTCTGCACAATTACTGGGCGGACTATGGCTGCGTCATCCTCCAGCCCTACGACATGGAGGTCGGCGCCGGCACCTTCCATCCGGCCACGACGCTGCGGGCGCTTGGACCGAGGCGCTGGAACGCCGCCTACGTCCAGCCTTCGCGCCGCCCCAAGGACGGCCGCTACGGCGAGAATCCGAACCGGCTGCAGCACTACTACCAGTATCAGGTGATCCTGAAGCCCAATCCGCCCAACTTGCAGGAGCTCTATCTCGGCTCGTTGGCGGCGATCGGCGTCGACCCGCTGCTGCATGACATCCGCTTTGTCGAAGACGATTGGGAAAGCCCGACGCTGGGCGCCTGGGGCCTTGGCTGGGAATGCTGGTGCGACGGCATGGAGGTGTCGCAGTTCACCTACTTCCAGCAGGTCTGCGGCATCGAATGCGCGCCGGTTGCGGGCGAGCTCACTTATGGTCTGGAACGGCTGGCCATGTATGTGCAGGGCGTCGACAATGTCTACGACCTCAATTTCAACGGCCGCGACGGCGCCGACAAGGTCACCTACGGCGATGTCTTCCTGCAGGCCGAGCAGGAATATTCGCGTCACAATTTCGAATACGCCGACACGACGATGCTGCTGCGCCACTTCGACGATGCCGAGGCCGAATGCAAGGCACTGCTCGATGCCGGTGCGCCCGCATCGAACGACAATCTGCCTGTGCACCGCATGGTGTTTCCCGCCTACGACCAGTGCATCAAGGCCAGTCACGTCTTCAACCTGCTCGACGCGCGCGGCGTGATCTCCGTCACCGAGCGGCAGAGCTACATCCTGCGCGTGCGCAATCTGGCGAAAGCCTGTGGCGAGGCGTTCTTGAAGACGCAGGCCGGCGGATTGGCGGCCTGATCTCAGGCACCCTCCCTCATCAAATCGAGGGAAGCGTTGATCGGCGATAGAATCTGGCCGCTCGGGCCGGCTATTATGCGCAATGCTTGGCGCACGCCCGGCATCGAGAAGGCGCCATGGGCCTGAGCGGTGAAGCAGGCGCTGAGCGCCAGGATTTGCAAAAGTCTGGATACCGTTTTCATGGTCGTTCAGCCAATAGCTCTCTGCCTGAGCGTGGGTCGCTTCAGCGCTGCGTTCGGTTCATGGAAATCTTTGATCCAAGGACGGGTGGGATCATCCCGTCCCGACAGGACGCCCAAAATTTCTGGAAAGGGTGACAGCGGCCAGCCGAGTTGCTATGGCCTCTTTACCTCCCCCTGGATGGGGGAGGTCGCCGCGAAGCGGCGGGTGGGGGTGACAGCGCGACTTCTCATGCCGAAACTCGATCGGTTCAAACTGCGGTCGGTGCAACGGCTTCGTGCGGCGATGACCGACGAAGAACGCATCTTGTGGCGGCACCTATGGCGCATCCCGGTGGAAAGGCACTCATTTCGCAAGCAGGCGTCGGTCGGTATTTACTTCCCTGATTTCATCTCGCACCGCCTGAAGCTGATCGTCGAGGTGGACGGCGCTCACCACAGTTTCGATCGTCAGCAACGACACGACGAAATTCGGACAAAATGGTTCGAAAGTCAGGGCTATCGTGTCATCCGTTTCTGGAACCACGAAATCAAAAACGAACTGGATTCCGTGCTCGATACGATCTATGCGGCGGTGGAAGAACGAAAATCAGACCTTCGCCCGTCAGACGCCGAAGGCGCTTGAGATTGAGACGCCGCCACCCCACCCCGGCGCTGACGCGCCGACCCTCCCCATCGAGGGGAGGGTGAGGAGCTATCCATGCCTGACCTGCTTCTAGAACTTCGCTCCGAGGAAATCCCGGCCCAGCCGCGCGCCCGCAGCGCCGGAGGCGCGAGGACGCGCGAACAGGAAAATGGCATGCGGGCGGAGACACTCTGATGCCGGATCTTTTGCTCGAACTTCGCTCCGAGGAAATCCCGGCCCGCATGCAGCGCAAGGCGGCGGGCGATCTGAGGAAGATGCTGACCGACGGCCTGGTCGAGGCAGGGCTGACCTACGAGGCGGCGCGCGAGTACTGGACACCGCGGCGACTGGCGCTCGACATCAGGGGCCTGACCGCGCGCTCGAAGGATATCCGCGAGGAGATCAAGGGGCCGTCGACGACGGCGCCGGAACAGGCGGTCCAGGGCTTCCTGCGCAAGGCCGGGCTTTCCTCGGTCGCCGAGGCACACGTCCATTCCGACCCGAAGAAAGGCGATTTCTACGTCGCCCATGTCTCGAAGCCGGGCAGGGCGGCGGAAGAGATCATCGCCGGGCTGGTGCCTGACATCATCCGCAATTTCCCGTGGCCGAAATCGATGCGTTGGGGGCCGGCCTCGGCCAAGCCCGGCTCGCTGCGCTGGGTACGGCCGCTGCAATCGATCCTGTGCACCTTCGGTCCGGAAACCGAGGAGCCGGTCGTGGTCGATTTCGAGATCGACGGCATCCGTTCGGGCAATGTCACTTACGGCCACCGCTTTCACGCGCCCGGCGAAATCACCGTGCGCCGCTTCGACGATTATGTAAGCAAGCTGGAAGCGGCCAAGGTCGTGCTCGACGCCGACCGGCGCAAGGAGATCATCCTTGCCGATGCCCGCAACCTCGCTTTCGCCAACGGGCTGGATCTGGTCGAGGACGAGGGGCTTTTGGAAGAGGTGTCCGGGCTGGTGGAATGGCCTGTCGTGCTGATGGGCGCGTTCGAAGACGCTTTCCTGGCCATTCCGGCCGAGGTGATCCGCCTGACCATCCGCGCCAACCAGAAGTGCTTTGTGACATCGCGCCCAATCTCCCCCCTCGAGGGGGAGATGTCGGCGAAGCCGACAGAGGGGGTCGGCACGACGGGACGCGACTCCCTTTCGCACACAGAGGACGCCGGCGCTCCACATGAGACGACCCCCTCTGCCCTGCCGGGCATCTCCCCCTCAAGGGGGGAGATCAGCGAACTTTCCAACCGCTTCATCCTCACCGCCAACATCGAGGCGAGCGACGGCGGCAAGGAGATCGCCCAGGGCAACGGCAAGGTGGTGCGCGCGCGCCTCTCCGACGCGCTCTATTTCTGGACGACCGACCAGGGCGATCTGCCCGATCTCGCCGAGCTCGAGGCGTCGGCGAGAAAGTTCGGGCTTGACCTGAAGAAGCCTCTCGACCAGCGCATCGCGCGCCTCGACCACCTCAATGTGACCTTCCATGCCAAGCTTGGCACGCAGGGCGCGCGCGTGGAGCGGATCAGGCGATTGGCGGAGGAACTGGCGCCGCTCGTCGGCGCCGATCCCGCGCTCGCCGCTCGCGCCGCGGTTCTCGCCAAGGCCGATCTGACCACCGAAGTGGTCGGCGAGTTTCCCGAATTGCAGGGCGCCATGGGCCGCAAATACGCGTTGCTCCAGGGCGAGCATCCGTCCGTGGCGGCAGCCATCGAAGAGCACTACAAACCGCAGGGGCCGTCCGATTACGTGCCGAGCGATCCGGTGTCGATCGCCGTCGCGCTCGCCGACAAGCTGGATACGCTTGTCGGCTTCTGGGCCATCGATGAAAAACCGACCGGCTCGAAGGATCCTTACGCGCTGCGCCGCGCTGCGCTCGGCGTGGTGAGGATTTTGGTCGAGAACCGCATTCGACTGGGGCTGACGACGATCTTCGGCAGCGCCTCCATGAATTACACGGTTGGCAGTACGGATCAGGTCCGAGACCTCCTCGCCTTCTTCCACGACCGCCTGAAAGTCTACCTGCGCGATCAGGGCGCTCGCCACGACCTGATCGACGCTGTCATCACGCCGCAGTCGGATGACCTGCTGCAGATCGTACGCCGCGTCGAGGCGCTCGGCACTTTCCTCGACACCGAGAACGGCAAGAACCTGCTTGCCGGCACCAAGCGCGCGGCCAATATTTTGGCTGCCGAGGAGAAGAAGAAAACGGCGATCGCCGAAACCGTCGAGCCCGCGCTGTTCCGCGAGGATGCCGAGAAATCGCTGTTCGCGGCGGTGAATCAGGCCGAGAAGCAAGCCGGCGAAGCGATTCAAAACGAAGACTTTTCCGCCGCCATGCTGGCGCTTAGCGTTTTGCGCGAACCGGTTGATTCATTCTTTGAACGCGTTCTCGTGAATGATGAGGATCAGGCCGTGCGCGCCAATCGATTGGCGCTGCTCGCCCGCATCCGCGCGGCCACCGACCAGGTTGCGGATTTCTCCAAGATCGCGGGCTAGAGACTTCAGGCGGCGACACTCGTCCACGGCGCAAAAGCGGCCTGTCCGGCAATGGTGCCGGACGCCGGACCGACGTCAAGACAGCCGCTACTTGAGCTTGCCGACTCCAGGGACGGGCTGCTGCGCTGCCGCCGCCGGCGCGGCTGCCGGTGATGTCGCCGGGGTCTTCTGCCCATTCGCCGCCGGTGCCGTCGAAGCGGTGGCGGTTGCAGGGGCAGTGGCCGGCACCTTGGCCTGCGTGGGCGTCGAGAAGGCGCTGCCGACGATACCGCCGCGAATGATCATCGGGTTTTGCAGGAAGCCGTGCCGCGCCTCAGGCGCGTTCGGGATCGCCGCCACCTTTTCATAGGTGACGTCAGGTTCACCGAGCGCGGTGACCGACCGCATATCGCCTGCCTTGGCAGCATCGGCTGCCTCCAGCGTGACAATGGACGGCGTTGCGGACGGCGCGCCGGGAAAGACCAGGGAGGAAGCCTGGGCCCCGCCGGCCATCGCCGCCAGAGTGATAGCAAGCGTTCCCCAAATACGCACAGACACGATGAAAGCTCCCCATTACCCGGAAGCCGCACGATAGCGGGTCGGAATTGATGCCGGCTTTCACGGAACCGTAGCATTTTAGGGATTGGTGAATCGCCAAGGGACGGGCTTGCCCCTTGGACGCCATCGTACTACGCAGCCGGCATTCGTGAGGTGACGAGAGTGGCTGAAATTCTTGCCGTCGGCGAGGCGATGGAACGGGCATTGGCGCTGCTTGAAAGCGGCGAGGTGGTCGCCATTCCGACCGAGACCGTCTATGGGCTCGCCGGCGACGCCACCAACGGCGTTGGCGTGGCGCGTATCTTCGAGGCCAAGGGTCGGCCGCGCTTCAACCCTCTGATCGCCCATGTCGCAGACATGGCGATGGCCGAGCGCATTGCTTTGTTCGATCCGCTGTCGAGGAAATTGGCGCTTGCGTTCTGGCCGGGTCCTTTGACGCTGGTGCTGCCGCAGCGGCCCGGCAACGGCATTCATCCGCTGGTCAGCGCCGGGCTCGACACGATCGCCTTGCGCATGCCGAGGGGCTTTGGCGGCGACCTGATTGCAAGGCTTGGCCGGCCGCTTGCGGCTCCCAGCGCCAATTCCTCCGGCAGGATCAGCGCGACGACGGCGCAGGCCGTGGCGGCTGATCTCGGCGCACGCATAAAGCTGGTCGTCGATGGCGGCGCGACGCCGGTCGGGCTGGAATCGACCATCGTCAAAGCCGAAGAGGGAAAATTGCGTCTGCTGAGGCCCGGCGGCATTGCCGCCCAGGAAATCGAGGCGGTCGTCGGCATGGACCTGTTGCGCGGCGCCGACGCCGGTGTCGAGGCGCCGGGCATGCTTGCCTCGCACTATGCGCCTGACGCCGCGGTGCGGCTCAACGCCGGGACCGTCGGCGAAGGCGAGGCGCTGCTGGCCTTCGGCAAACGTCGCGCCGAAGGCTGGCAAAAGGCGGCCGCCTGCCTCAATCTGTCCGAGGCCGGTGACCTGCGCGAAGCGGCGAGCAATCTTTTCGCCTACATGCAGCAACTCGATCGCAGCGGCGCGCGGACCATCGCCGTGGAACCCGTTCCCTTCGACGGGCTCGGCGAAGCGATCAACGATCGGCTTTCACGGGCCGCCGCGCCGCGTGACAATAGCTTGCCGCCAACCTAGTTTCGCGCACATGACCGACATCGCCGAGATTCCCGACACCGCTCTCATCGACCGCTTCGCGGCGATCGTAGGCGAAAAATACGCGTTGCGCGACCAGCGCGATATAGCACCCTACATCACCGAACGGCGCGGGCTATGGCATGGCGCGACATCGCTCGTGCTGCGGCCAGGCAGCGTCGAGGAGGTCAGCCGGATCCTGCGGCTGGCGACCGAGACGGCAACGCCAATCGTGCCGCAAAGCGGCAATACCGGGTTGGTCGGCGCCCAGGTGCCGGACAGGTCCGGCCGCGAGATCGTGCTGTCCCTGTCGCGGCTGAACCGCATCCGCGAGATCGATGTCTTGTCCAACACCGTGACGGCGGAGGCCGGCGTCATCTTGCAGACGTTGCAGGAAGCGGCCGATGCCGCAGACCGGCTGTTTCCGCTGTCGCTGGCCGCGCAGGGCTCCTGCCAGATCGGCGGCAACCTTTCCTCCAATGCCGGCGGCACCGGCGTGCTGGCCTATGGCAATGCACGCGAGCTCTGCCTCGGCGTCGAGGTGGTGTTGCCGACCGGCGAAGTGTTCGACGATCTGCGCAAGCTGAAGAAGGACAATACCGGCTACGACCTCAAGAACCTGTTCGTCGGCGCCGAAGGCACGCTCGGCATCATCACCGCCGCCGTGCTGAAACTGTTCCCGAAGCCGAAAGGTCGCGAGGTCGCGTTCGTCGGCCTGCCGTCGGCCGAGGCGGCGCTGTCGCTGTTCAGCCTGGCGACGGACCGCGCCGGCGCCGCGCTCACCGCCTTCGAACTGATCGGCAAGCGGCCCTACGATTTCACGCTGGCGCATGCCCAGGGCGTGGTGCGGCCGCTGGCGCAGGATTGGCCGTGGTATGTGCTGATGCAGATCTCGTCCGGCCGTTCACCGGAGGATGCCAGGGCCTTGATCGAGGACGTGCTCGGGGCCGGGCTGGAACAGGAAATCGTCGGCGATGCGGTGATCGCGGCCAGCCTTGCGCAAGGCGATGCCTTCTGGAATTTTCGCGAGGTGCTGCCCGACGCGCAGAAGCCCGAGGGCGCCTCGATCAAGCATGACATTTCGGTCCCGGTGGCATCGATCCCACGTTTCATCGAAGAGGCCGCCGGCGCGGTGGCTTCGGTCAGCCCCGGAGCGCGCGTGGTCTGCTTCGGCCATATGGGCGACGGCAATCTCCACTATAACATCTCGCGGCCAGTCGACGGCGACGACCAGGCGTTCCTCGATCTCTACCACCCCATGAACAAGGCCGTGCACGACGTCGTGCGCTCCTTCCACGGCTCGATCTCGGCCGAGCACGGCATCGGCCAGTTGAAGCGGGACGAACTGATCGCCACCGCCCCGCCGATGGCGATAGACCTGATGCGCAGGGTCAAGCAGGCCTTCGACCCGGCCGGCATCATGAATCCTGGTAAGGTTATCTGATCCTTTCGGATTCAAGCGCTCGGTCGCATTCCGATAACCATCCCCGTGATCAGCAAAATTTAACCGACTTTCTTAAGCGCGGCGGTAAGGAGGCCGCGCTACTGTTTCCCCATAACGAGGCCGGGAAAACTGGCCCGGAGAGAACCGGACACCGGCTCTCAGGAGAAACAGGAAGGCATTCAATGAACACTGGACTGAAGCCAGTCTGGGCGGGACGCAACATGCGCCTCGACCCATTCCGCCTGCCGCAGGTGGTAAGCTACGCCACGCGCGACGACTATGGCGACGTGACCTTCACCATCGACCACCGTGGCGCCGTGATCCGCCGCCTGCTCGAGATGAGCGGCGTACCGGCAATCATCGCTCTGCCCGCCAATGCGTTCCGCGGCGTTGCCGCCCGCGCGATGGAGGACCCGGAAGGTAACGTCACGGTGACTTTGGAACTCCTGCACAATGATCCGATGCTGTCGGTGCCGCTGCTGGTGGCCGACGATCTCGACGACGTCGCCGCCGACTGGCGCGCCTGGGCCGACGCCTATCGCCTGCCGATGCTGTTGATCGAATCGGACGGCATCGCCCGCACGCTGGAGGAATCGCTCGGCGCGGCCATCAAGACGCTGCCGCCGCAGGACCGCCGCAAGGGCCGCGTTTCGACCATGCGCCGCCCGCGCTTCCTCGCCCGCCGCAGGGCGGGTGACCTCGGTCTCAGGCTGGTGATCGGCGGCGAGGAGATCATCGCGCGCGAATAGGCTGAAATTCTGTCTGGAAGGCTGGCGCCGGCTAGCGCCACCTTCTCTCCGTAAACGGGGAGAAGGAAAAGAAAACTACACCAGTGGCTTCAGCGCCACCCACAGCGCGCCGCCGATGAGGCCGAGGAAGATCAGCCAGCCGACCTGGTTGTTCGACCTGAACAGCCGCAGGCATTGATCCGGATTGTCGACATCCAGCACCAGGATCTGCCGCGCCATGTGGGCGCCGGCGGCGATAAGTCCGGCCAGAGCCACGACAGGGGCCTGCGCTGACGCGAAGGCGATGGCGAAGCAGACAAGCGCGCCGCCGTAAAGCCCGGCCAGCCACGACTTGGTATTGTCGCCGAACAGGCGCGCGGTCGAGCGTACGCCGACGATGGCGTCGTCTTCCTTGTCCTGGTGCGCATAGATCGTGTCGTAGCCGATCACCCACAGGATCGAGCCGAGATAGAGCATGACGGCCGGCCCGTCGAGGTCGCCGAACTCAACCGCCCATCCCATCAGCGCGCCCCAGGAAAAGGCAAGGCCGAGAACCAGTTGCGGCCAGTTGGTGATCCGCTTCATGAATGGATAGATGGCGACGATGGCCAGCGAGCAGACGCCGAGCAGGACGGCGAAGCTGTTGAACTGCAAGAGCACGGCAAGTCCGACCAGTGCCTGCAGGATGACAAACAGCCACGCCCCACGCCGCGTGACCTTGCCCGACGGAAGCGGCCGCGAGCGCGTGCGCTCGACCTGATTGTCGATGTCTTCGTCAGCCAAGTCGTTGTAGGTGCAGCCGGCGCCGCGCATGGCGATGGCGCCGGCCAGGAACAGCACGAGATACAAGGGCGCCGGCAGCAGTGAAAGCAGCGGATCGCCCGGGCGCGGGTAGGCGCTGGCCGCGAGAGCCGCGGACCACCAGCACGGCCACAAAAGCAACTGCCAGCCGATCGGCCGGTCCCATCGGGCAAGCTGTGCGTAGGGCCATATCGGCCGCGGCAGCACGCGGTAGACCCAATGGCCGTTCGGCGCGTCGGCGACGCGGCCCTGGGCTGCTTTCGACTGAACCGTTTCCATGACGATGGAGTGGCAGCAGCCGCGCAAACCGTCAAGCGGCGAGCAGGGCAGTGGCATTCGTCAGCGCTTCAGGAGGCGAAGATGTCGCGGGCGGAGAACCAGCTCTTTGCCACGTCGACGAAGGCCAGCACGGCATTGGGCAGGCGCTGGTGCGTGTCATGGGTGAGGATGATGCGCTGCATGGGCAGCGGATCGGAAAGCGGCTTGCAGACGAGAGGCAAGCCGTCATAGCTGCGGTCGCCATGCGGCCTCGTGTAACTGACGGCGACGCCGAAGCCGTTGGCCACCATGCTGCGCTGGAGTTCGAACGAGCTTGTCTGCCTGTCGGCGACCGGCGACAGGCCACGGCTGCGGAACAGGTCCAGCATGTGCTGCCAGCTATGCGGCTGGTCCGTCGTGATCAGCGGATAGGCGGCCAGATCGGCCAGGCTGACATCGGGACGATCCGCCAGCGCGTGTCCAGCCGGCAAAAGCGCGTGCGGCCTGAGCTCATGCAGCAGGATGCGGGCGAAATGCGAAGGCAGCCCAAGATCATAGGTGAGCCCGAGGTCGACGGCGGCATCGCCGAGGCGCCGCCCGAGCGTCTCGAAGGTCTCGTCGCGCACGATCACTGCAACCTCAGGATGGCGTTCCGAGAAGGCGCGGATCAGGGCCGGCGCGAAATAAGGCGCCAGATCTTCGAAGCATCCGAGCACCAGTTCGCCCCCGAGCGCCGACTTGCGCGAGCCGAGACCGATGAGCTCGTCCGTCTCGGCAAGGACCTGTTTCGCCTTGGCCACCACGGCGCGGCCGAAGGATGTCAGCGAAACGCCGCTTCCGCGCTGGCGCACGAAGAGTTTCTGGCCGAAATCCTGTTCGACCGCGTCGATCGCCACCGAAATGGACGGCTGTGAGACGTTCAGCGCCCTGGCCGCGCCGGTAACGCTGCCGTGGCGAGCGACGGCAACCAGATAGCGCAGCTGCGTTAGGGTCAGACTCATAGAGTGGCACTATGTGACAGATGAGAAGTTATTATTTTACTGAATGAAAGAGGCTTGCGATAGTGGCATCGATCCCTGAAAGGAGAATGCCATGGCTTCCCAGACCGCACCTCGCGCGATCGACACAGGCTTGATCGATGCGCGGACAATAGCGGATTACCAGCGCGACGGCGCTGTCTGCATCCGCGGCGCTTTCAAGGACTGGGTCGAAACGATCGCCGCCGGCATCGAGCGGAACATGCAAAACCGCAGCGCCACCGCATCGGATATCGCCAATGGCCGCGGCAGCTTCTTCGACGACTACTGCAACTGGGAACGCATTCCAGAATTCGTCGAGCTGGTGCGCGAATCGCCGGCGGCCGAACTGGCGGCCGCGGTGATGCGGTCGCGCACGGCGCAGTTCTTCCACGATCATGTCCTGGTCAAGGAACCGGGCACGCAGAAGCCGACGCCCTGGCATCAGGACATCCCCTATTATTTTGTCGACGGCCGGCAGACAGTGAGCTTCTGGATCCCTATCGACCCTGTAAAGGAGGCAACGCTGCGGCTGATTGCCGGCTCGCACAAATGGGACAAGATGATCCTGCCGGTGCGCTGGCTCGACGACAGCAATTTCTATGGCGACGAGGGTGACTACCTGCCGGTGCCGGATCCAGACACGGACTCCTCGCTGGAGGTGCTTGAATGGGAAATGGAGCCGGGCGATGCTATCCTGTTCGATTTCAGGACAGCGCATGGCGCACGCGGCAACCTCACTGCGGCGCGGCGGCGGGCGCTTTCGCTGCGCTGGGTCGGCGACGACGCCCACTATGTCGAACGGCCGGGGCGCACCTCGCCGCCCTATCATGGCCATGGCATGCAGCCGGGGCAGAAGCTGCGCGAGGACTGGTTCCCGATCGTTTTCCAGAGCTGAAGCGCTTTCCAGAAAATCGGCGACGGTCTCCGCCGCCGATTTTCGGGCAGGGGTAACGTTCCCGTGCGCAATTCCGATCAAAGCGCCCGGATGCCTTGACCCGTCGTCCAGAGAGCAATAGCGGGTTCTCTGGAAGATTACAGGCATCAAGAGGTGGCCATGAACGTTCTTCTTCTCGGCTCCGGCGGCCGCGAACATGCGCTCGCCTGGAAGATCGCCGCGTCGCCGTTGCTCACCAAGCTCTATGCCGCGCCCGGCAATCCTGGCATCGGCCGCGAGGCAGAGCTGGTCAAGCTCGACATCGCCGATCATTCCGCTATCGCCGCCTTCTGCAAGGACAGAGAAATCGGCCTCGTCGTGGTCGGGCCGGAAGGGCCGCTGGTGGCCGGCATATCAGACGATCTGCGTGGCTGGGGCATCCGCGTCTTTGGCCCGTCGCGAGCGGCGGCGCGGCTCGAAGGATCGAAGGGCTTCACCAAGGATCTTTGCGCCAGATACGATATCCCCACCGCCGCCTATGGCCGTTTCGCGGACCTGGCATCGGCCAAGGCCTATGTCGAGAAGATGGGCACCCCGATCGTCATCAAGGCCGACGGCCTTGCCGCGGGCAAGGGCGTCACTGTCGCAATGACGATGGATGAGGCGCTGGCCGCGCTCGACGCCTGTTTCGACGGTTCTTTCGGCACCGCCGGTGCGGAAGTCGTGGTCGAGGAGTTTCTGACCGGCGAGGAGGCCAGCTTCTTCTGCCTGTGCGACGGCACTACAGCACTGCCCTTCGGCACCGCGCAGGATCACAAGCGCGTCGGCGATGGCGATGTCGGCCCCAACACAGGCGGCATGGGCGCCTATTCGCCGGCCCCGGTGATGACGCCCCAGATGGTGGAGCGCACCATGCGCGAGATCGTCGAACCGACCATGCGCGGCATGGCTGCAACAGGTGCACCGTTCGCCGGCATTCTCTTCGCCGGGCTGATGATTACGGACAAAGGGCCGAAGCTGATCGAATACAACACCCGCTTCGGCGACCCCGAATGCCAGGTGCTGATGATGCGGCTGAAGGACGACCTGCTGGTGCTGCTCAATGCCGCCGTCGATGGCCAACTCGCGCACATGTCGGCGCGCTGGAGCGACGAGGCGGCACTGACCGTCGTCATGGCCGCGAGAGGCTATCCCGGCACGCCCGAAAAAGGCTCGGTCATTCGCGGGCTCGATGAGGCTGCCAGCGAAGGCGCCCAGATTTTCCATGCCGGCACCGCCATCAATGGCGGTGCGCTGGTCGCCAATGGCGGTCGCGTCTTGAACGTCACCGCGGTCGGCGCGACTGTCGGCGAGGCGCAGGAGAAGGCCTATGCCGCGCTCGACCGTATCGACTGGCCGCAGGGCTTCTGCCGCCGCGACATTGGCTGGCAGGCCGTGGCGCGCGAAGCGGCAGGAGCAAGCTGACCGCAAGCATCCGGTCGCACAAATTCAGCGTTTGCCGCGGTCGGGTTCGGTAGAAGCGGTGCTCACCGGGTCCGCCGCCGCAGCGAAGGCGGCGTCGAGTTGCGCTGGGGTACGCTGCCCGGTGCGCTTCCAGGAGACATATTGGACGATGCCGAAGATCGGCCGCCGCGGCACCGTCTTCACGACAGGCATGCGGAACCCGTCGCGGAATTTCGACCAGCGCGAACCAAGCACCGCGACCATTTCCCCGAAACTCGGCGGCGTCGCCACATCGGCGTAGATGAGGGTGGTCTTGCCGGCCAAAGCGGCTTCGCGCGAGAGCGGCACCGGTACGCTGGCGAGATAATCCGCAGGCACGTCGATCAGCCCGCCGAACGGCCATTGCTGGCGCAGCGTGGCGGCATCTGTCGGCGCGATGTTGACGTCGATGTCGTCCGGCGTCCCGGCTACCCTGTAGGGGCAACGGAAGCGGCCGCAATTGGCCTGCGCCGAAAACTGCCAGAGCGCATAGCCTTGCCAGTTGCCGATGGGA
Source organism: Mesorhizobium sp. B2-6-1 (assembly GCF_006440475.1). Taxonomy (NCBI): domain Bacteria; kingdom Pseudomonadati; phylum Pseudomonadota; class Alphaproteobacteria; order Hyphomicrobiales; family Phyllobacteriaceae; genus Mesorhizobium; species Mesorhizobium sp. B2-6-1. The sequence continues at coordinate 230,218 of NZ_VFUH01000002.1, read as the reverse complement.
AAATGCACGTCGATGTCAGGCTTGTAGCGCGCGTACCAGAGCGGCAGCCGCGACAGCAGCCGGTATTTGTAGCTGTTGTCGGCGATATACTGGGCAGTCTTGCCATTGGTGTAGAGTACCGGGAAGCGGCCGATGCGCCGATGCACCTGGCGCACGAACGCCTCGGCGTCGTCGAGCGACATCCATTGCGCGGGATCGATGCCTTCGATGTCGAGGGCCATGAGGTCGTCCGGCGCGGGATCGGCGAAATCAAGGAAATTATTGGCCTGCTCGACTGGATTGCCGGGGCGGGCGAGGTGATAGGCGCCCCATTTCAGGCCGAGCGCCTTGGCGACCACCTTGCGCGTCTGGAACAGTTCGCGCGTCACCGCATGGCGTTTCCACAGTGCCTTGCAGAGTTTGACCTCGGTATCGTCTCCGGAGCAGGAATAGGGCGGCGACATGCCGTCGGAGGCTTTGTTGATGAAGCCGACGACGCGCTTGTCCGTGGCAAGCTGTGCCCAGTCGATGGAATTGTATTCGTAGGCATCGACGACAAGCGCCCGGTCGGCACTTTTCCACGGCTCGGAGAAATCCGAGGCCCTTGCCGCCGGTGTCAGCGCCATCATCGCCGCGAGAGCGATCGCTGGGCGGCGAAGAAGATGCGCCGTTCTCTTCAAACAGGAATCCCCGTTGATCAAAGGCAAATCCTGGACCGCTATGGTTAAGGATTTACTTCGGGCCCGGACCGAAGTGGCCTTCAGGGAACAGCCGCCAAGTGCGAGATTATCGAAGATTCCACGACAGGCCGTTTGTAACGGTTGACGGTGCGCGCAACGTTCCATTTGCTTTCGGTGGATTCACAATCGTTTCCGCCAAGGCGATCCGATCCCCGATGGAAAGACGGACGGCGGCAGCCTCGTCAATGGAGGGCAGCGCTGTTTTGGTAAGGGCAAATAGCGGTCTGTTCGCTTGGCATCATGTCATCGATGGTTCAGCGCTCACCGCCGGATGAACGGCCGGAATTCAAACGGATCCGGCGCGGGCTGTTGCGGCAGCGTGCCTTCGGCCGCGCGTTTGCGATGATGGGCGAGCGAGCATTTCGGCGAGCACAATATACCGCGATCCGACCAATAGGCGGCGCCGTTTTCCAATTCACCGTGATAGTATGAGAACCCCGCCGCCCGGTAGGGCAGGCCGCACTCGATACAACGGTAGGCGTCAGGTCTGGCAAGCATGAGTTGGTTTCCAGTCGGCTGGTTCTGGTCTGTTGCCGGTCGATTTTGACCCGGCGTCCATCGCATTTAATACGAGCCGGCGCGATTACAAAATCAGCGTGACAAAATTTGACGTTTACGTAAAAAGAAGATGGGCGATCGCCCAAAGGCGAATACGGTGTGTGGCAAGCAGGTCCCACTCAGGTCCTAGGATCAGCCTGGCCGATGCATCAGGAGGAGCGAGCGGCATGTATCTGGCACCGGTCGAGGACATCGCGTTCACCCTCAAGCATGTGGCCGGCCTGAAGCCTGCCCTCGATGACGGCACGTTCGGCGATCTCGGCGAGGATCTCGTCGACGCCGTTCTTAGCGAGGCCGGCCGCTTCGCCACCGAAGAGGTCGCGCCGCTCTACAAGATCGGCGACGAGCATGGCGCGGTGCTGAAGGACGCGGCAGTGACCATGCCGCCGGGCTGGAAGGAACTTTATCGCCGCTGGATCGACGGCGGCTGGAACGCGCTCTCCGGCCCGGAAGGATATGGCGGGCAGGCGCTTCCGACCATGCTCGGGGTCGCCGCGCTCGAAATGTGGAATTCCGCCGCCATGGCCTTCGGCATTGGCCCGACGCTGACCATGGGTGCGGTCGAGGCGCTCGACAAGCACGCTTCGGAAGAGCTCAAGGCCAAGTATCTCGCAAAGCTCGTCTCCGGCGAGTGGATGGGCACGATGAACCTGACTGAGCCGCAGGCCGGCTCGGACCTCGCTGCCTTGCGCACGCGCGCCGAACCGGCCCGCGACGGCACCTACCGCATCTTCGGCCAGAAGATATTCATCACCTATGGCGAGCATGATCTCACCGACAATATCGTCCATCTGGTACTGGCGCGGCTGCCTGACGCGCCTGCGGGCACGCGCGGCATCTCGCTCTTCCTGGTGCCGAAATTCCTGGTCGGCGCGGACGGCTTGCCTGGCGCACGCAACGACGTCTTCTGTTCGGGCCTCGAGCACAAGCTCGGCATCCATGCCTCGCCGACCTGCACCATGATCTATGGCGACGGTTTTCAGGGCGCCAAGCCCGGCGCCATCGGATGGCTGATCGGCGAGGAGAACAAGGGGCTGGCCTGCATGTTCACCATGATGAACAATGCCCGCCTCGCCGTCGGGATGCAGGGCGTGGCGGTCGCGGAAGCCGCGACCCAGAAGGCGATCGCCTATGCCAATGAGCGCCGCCAGGGCAAGGCGGCGGATTACGCCGGCGCCGGCATGGCGCCGATCGTCCATCACCCCGACGTGCAGCGCAATCTCCTGACCATGAAGGCGCTGACGCAGATCGCGCGGGCGATCAGCTATTCCTGTGCCCATGCCATCGACCTGGCGCGCGTATCGTCTGGTGACCAGGCGGCGCATTGGCGCGACCGGGCCAACCTGTTGACGCCGCTTGCCAAGGCTTTTTCGACCGATATCGGCGTCGAGGTCGCCTCGCTTGGCGTCCAGGTCCATGGCGGCATGGGTTTCATCGAGGAGACGGGGGCTGCGGCACTCTATCGCGACGCCCGCATCGCGCCGATCTACGAGGGCACCAACGGCATCCAGGCGATCGATCTGGTGACCCGAAAACTGCCGCTCGGCGGCGGCGAGCATGTGCACGGCTTCATCGCCGAGCTTGCCGCTGTCGCCAGCGCCGTGCGGACATCGAATCTCGAAGGGTTTGGCCATACGGCCGATGCTCTCGACCGCGGGCTCGACGATCTGACGCAAGCGACACGTTTCCTGCAAAAACTGTCGGCCGATGGCCGGACTGGCGAGGCGCTTGCCGGCGCGACACCCTATCTCCGGCTGGTCTCGCTTGCAGCCGGCGGCGCCTACTTGGCGCGGGGCGCCGTTGCCGATCACGGCCGCGTCGCCCTTTGCCGCTTTTTCGCCGAAAACCTGCTCGGCGAGACAAGTGCCTTGAAGGAGCGCGTTGTCGACGGCGCCGCAAGCCTCGCCGCTGCCGGCAAGACATTGATCTCCGCCTGACGTTCACAAGGAAAGAACCGTGACAGACCATATCCTCGTCGAGCGCCAGGGCGCCATCCAGATCATCCGCATAAACCGCCCGGACAAGAAGAACGCGCTGACGCGCGCCATGTACGCCAAGATGTCGCAAACCTTGGCCGAAGGGGATGCGGATCCGGCAATTCGCGTCCATGTCTTTCTCGGCGTGCCCGGTGCCTTCTCCTCCGGCAACGACCTCGCCGATTTCATGGTCGTCGCCACTGGCGGCGAAGGCGGCACGGAAGTCTGGGATTTCCTGATGGCGCTGGCCAGGGTCGCAAAACCCATCGTCTCCGGTGTCGACGGCATCGCGGTCGGCATCGGCACCACGCTCAATTTGCACTGCGACCTGACCTTCGCCACGCCGCGCACCGTGTTCAGGACACCCTTCGTCGACCTCGGCCTTGTGCCCGAAGCGGGATCGAGCCTGCTGGCGCCGCGCATCCTGGGCCAGCAGGGCGCGTTCGCGCTGCTCGGCCTTGGCGAAGGCTTCTCGGCCGAACGCGCCAAGGCCGCTGGTCTGATCTACGAAGTTGTCGAGGAAGGAGCGCTGGAGGCGTCGGTTCTGGCGGCCGCCGGCCAGATCGCCGCCAAGCCGCCGCAGGCGCTCAGGATCGCGCGCGACCTGATGCGCGGCTCTCGCGAGGACCTCGTCGCCCGCATCAACGTGGAAAGCGAGCATTTTCGCGAGCGGCTGAAATCGGACGAAGCCCGCGCTGCACTGACGGCATTCATGACCAGAAAAAAATAGTTCGGCCCCCGCCTCCCTTAGATGGGGAGGTCGGCCCGCAGGGTCGGGTGGGGTGGAGCGCCGACCTATCCCGCGTGCCTCGGTCGCCACTGGCCAGCCCGGGCTAGGCGCAGTGAGGATGTCGGCGCTAGTTTACAAACTCAGGGATAAAGCCGCGTCTTCTCCCAACCGCCCCCGGCATTGCGCGAAAACACCACGCGGTCATGCAGCCGAAACGGCCTGTCGTGCCAGAACTCGATCGTCTTCGGCACGATGCGGAAACCCGACCAGTGTTTTGGGCGCGGAATCTCGCCGATGGCGTAGCGGGCCGTGTATTCGGCCACCGCCTTTTCCAGCGCGAACCGGCTTTCCAGCGGCCGCGACTGTTTCGAGGCCCAGGCGCCGATGCGGCTGCCGCGCGGCCGTGTCGCGTAATAGGCGTCGGCCTCGGCATCGCTGACGATCTCCACCGGCCCGCGCACGCGCACCTGGCGGCGCAGCGATTTCCAGTGGAAGCACATCGCCGCCTTCATGCTGCCTAGGATCTCCCGGCCCTTGGCGCTTTCGAAATTCGTGTAGAACACAAAGCCGCTCTCATCGAAGCCCTTGAGCAGCACCATCCGCACATCCGGCATGCCCTCGGCATCGACGGTTGCCAACGCCACGCCGTTGGGGTCGTTCATTTCGCTTTTGGTGGCGTCGTCCAGCCATGCGGCAAAAAGGCGAAACGGCTCGGCGGCCTCGGTAAAGTCACCGCTTGTTAACTCAGTCTCACTCATAGTTTTTCTCAAATTTTCATCAAACAGGGGAGGTTGCCGATTGTCGCGTATCGCGCAAGCTTTTGACAGCAGGCAAGGCAGCCTATTTGCTTCAGCCAGCGCCAAAGCCGCGATCGTGATGATTGCCTTGCCGCTTGCCGCATGTGGCGCGGGCGGCTTCAGCCTGCAAAAAGCCGAGGTCGATCGCTCGATCCTGACCGGCAGCATTTCGGCTCCAGCCGCGTCGGCCGATTCGGACCGCGATTCCGACCAGACGACGATCGGCAACGCGGTGTCCTCCGCCGACATCGAGCAGCTCGGCGGTCAAGCCGTGCCGTGGGCCAATGCCGGTACGGGTTCGCGCGGCTCCATCACCGAACTGGCGGAATTGAAGGACGGGGGTCAGACCTGCCGCCGCTTCAAGGCTTCGCGCGAAAGCTTTGACGGCGTTGCCATGTTCGCGGGCGAACTTTGCCTGGCCAGCGCCGGCGGCTGGCGCATGCAGGACTTCAGGGCGCTTTGAGCTTCCACCTTTGAATAACGTCCAGCACTGGAATTTCTTCCTATGCGAGCGCATATAAGAGGCGACTATGGACTCACTCTTTCTCCAGGGCAGGAAGCATGCGCGACCCCTATGAGGTGCTGGGCGTTGCAAAGAACGCATCGGCCAAGGACATAAAATCGGCGTACCGCAAACTCGCCAAGAAGCATCATCCGGACCAGAATCCGAATGATCCCAAGGCGAAGGACCGTTTTGCCGCGGCCAATCAGGCCTATGAGATCGTCGGGGACGAGAAGACCCGCGCCGCTTTCGATCGGGGCGAGATCGACGCCGACGGCAAGCCGCGTTTCCAGGGCTTCGAGGGCGCCCCCGGTGGCGGTGACCCCTTCGCCGGTTTTCGCCGCCAGCAGCAGGGAGCCGGCGGTTCGCGATTCGAGTTCCGCTCCGGACGCCCGGGCGGCGATCCGTTCGACGGCAACAGCGATATCTTCAGCCAGATTTTTGGCGACGTCTTCTCCGGGTCGCGCGGCCCCGGCCAAAGCGGGGCAGGAATGGGTGACCGCCGCCAGCCGGCAACCGCCGCCGACCTGAATGTCACGCTCGACATCACCATCGAGGAAGCGGCGAACGCTGAAAAGGTCACGGCGATGTTCCCTGACGGCCGCAAGGTGGCGGTCAAGCTGCCGGCCTATGTCGAGGACGGGCAGACCATCCGGCTGAAGGGGCAGGGCGAGCAAGGGCCGGGCCAGCCCGGCGACGCGTTGGTCAAGATCCGCTTCCGCCGGCATCCGCGCTACCGCCTGGAGGGCCGCGACCTGCATGCCGATTTGCCGGTGGGGCTGGCCGATGCCGTGCTTGGCGCCAAGGTGGCCGTAGAAACGCCGACCGGCAAGCTCGCGGTCAACGTTCCCGCCTGGTCGAGCTCGGACAAGGTCCTGCGCCTGAAGGGCAGGGGCCTGCCGGAAAAGGCCGGCGGCCACGGTGATCTCTACGCCCATGTGCGCATCATGCTGCCAGAAGGCGGCGACAGCGCGCTCGAAGGGCTGTTGCGCAGCCAAAAAGGCTGATTGGCGGCTCTTGTCCCCGAACTGTCCCGTTTGAGCGCTTGAAGGGGCTCTGTGCCTGTGCGATAGGGCTCTCCACAAATAAGAAATCTTGCGGAGAGCACGCATATGGCGGGTGGACAGGGCCTGATGGCCGGCAAACGCGGCCTGATCCTCGGCGTCGCCAACAACAGGTCGATCGCCTACGGCATCGCCAAGGCATGCGTCGACCACGGCGCCGAGATCGCGCTGACCTATCAGGGTGAAGCGTTCAAGAAGCGGGTCGAGCCACTGGCTGCGGAACTCGGCGCCTTTGTCGCCGGCCATTGCGATGTGACCGATCCGGCGAGCCTCGACGACGTTTTCGCAAATGTCGCCAATCATTGGGGCAAGCTCGACTTCCTCGTCCATGCCATCGCTTTTTCCGACAAGGACGAACTGACCGGCCGCTATGTCGAGACGACGCGCGATAATTTCCTGCGCACGATGGATATTTCGGTCTATTCCTTCACCACCATCGCCAAGCGCGCCGAGGCGCTGATGACCGATGGCGGTTCGCTTTTGACGCTGACCTATTACGGCGCCGAAAAGGTGATGCCGCATTACAACGTCATGGGCGTCGCCAAGGCCGCACTCGAGGCCAGCGTGCGTTACCTCGCCGTCGATCTCGGCGCCAAGAAGATCCGCGTCAACGCGATCTCGGCGGGCCCGATCAAGACGCTGGCCGCTTCCGGCATTGGTGACTTCCGCTACATCCTGAAGTGGAACGAGTACAATTCGCCGCTGAAGCAGACGGTCACCCAGGAAGAGGTCGGCGATTCCGGCGTCTATTTCCTGTCCGACCTGTCGCGCGGCGTCACCGGCGAAGTGCATCATGTCGATTCCGGCTATCACGTCGTCGGCATGAAGGCGGTCGACGCACCTGACATTTCGACAGTCAAGGATTAACTCCTCCGCCTATCCTCCGCCCAGGCCCTGGCCCGACCTCCGGAAGACCTGATGTACCCGCTGGTTTATATCGTGCGCCACGGCCAGACCGCGTGGAATGCCGAATTCCGGCTTCAGGGGCAGGCCGATACCGACATCAACGCGCTCGGCCGCGAGCAGGCGAGCGCAAACGGGCATCGGCTGGCTGACCTGATCTCCAATCCCGCAGAGTTCGATTTCGTCGCCAGCCCGATGCGGCGCACGCGCGAGACCATGGAGCGCATTCGCGCCGCCATGAAGCTCGACCCGGCTGCCTACGGGACCGACCCCCGCCTTGTTGAAGTGAATTTCGGCGATTGGCAGGGTTTCACCTTTGCCGAGTTGGAGACGCAATTTCCGGGTGCGAGCAGGACGCGTGCGCTGGACAAATGGAACTTTCAGCCGCCGGGCAAAGATGCCGAGAGCTACCAGATGCTGCTCGAACGGGTAAAGCCGTGGTTCGACGCGCTCGAGCGCCAGACAGTCTGCGTGACGCATGGCGGCGTCATGCGCACCTTGTTTCGCTTCGTGCTTGACATGGCCGAGAACGATGCGGCGAAGCTGGCGATACCGCAGGACCGCGTGCTCAAGCTGGAAGGCGACAGCCTGGGGTGGCTTTAGGGACCCGGCACGATCCAGGAAGGCTCATGCAGGCTGCCGGTTGCGGGGTGCATAAAACGGCTGTAACGGCTCAACAAACGCCGAACAGCCGATTTGCATTGGAAGCCTAGTCGGAGTCGCTGTCAGGCAACTGCATATCGGTGACCACGTTTTCGCCATTGGTCACGTCATAGGCGATGACGATGTCCATGCCGGGCTTCAGCGCGTCGAGATCGGTTTCCGCGTTCAGCTTGTAGGATTTGCCGTCGTCCAGCGTCAGGGTCAGCGCGTCCTTGTCGATCTTCTTGATCAGGCCTTCGGTCTGCCCGGCGAAAGCGGCGGTGCAAAGCAGGAATGTGGCGGCAACAGCGCCAATCAGGGTAGGCATCATCGTCCTCTTTGGTATTGCGCCGGCATGGGTAGCGGCGGATCCTCAACGGCGAATGGAGCAGAGCAGAAACCAATCGAATGTGTCAAAACTAAATCCGAAGATCACGGTTTGACCCCTGTGGAAAACGCCAATAGAAGGCAGGCTTCAGTCGGCTCCGATGCCGGGCAGGGCACTTTGCGATGTCTCACAATACGTTCGGCCATCTTTTCCGCGTCACCACCTGGGGCGAAAGCCATGGGGCCGCATTGGGCTGCGTGGTCGACGGCTGCCCACCCGGCATCCGCTTCACGCGTGACGAAATCCAGGCCGAACTCGACAAGCGCCGGCCCGGCCAGTCGCGCTTCGTCACACAGCGCCGTGAGCCTGACGAAGTGAAGGTGCTGTCGGGCTTCATCCTTGACGATGACGGCGAGACGATGATCACGACAGGTACGCCGATCTCCATGCTGATCGAGAATGTCGACCAGCGCTCGAAGGACTATGGAGAGATCGCCCGCCAGTACAGGCCGGGCCATGCGGACTACACCTATGACGTCAAATACGGCGTGCGCGACTATCGCGGCGGCGGCCGATCCTCGGCGCGCGAGACCGCGGCTCGGGTCGCTGCCGGAGCCCTCGCCCGCAAGGTCGTGCCGGGCATGGTGGTGCGCGGTGCACTGGTATCGATGGGCGAGAAGTCGATCGACCGCGCCAACTGGAACTGGAATTTCATTGGCGACGCGGACAATCCGTTCTTCACTCCGGATCCGGCGTCCGTTCCCGTTTTCACGAGCTATCTCGACGGCATCCGCAAGGCGGGTTCCTCCGTCGGCGCCGTGATCGAGATCGTCGCCGACGGCGTTCCGGCCGGCCTCGGCGCGCCGATCTACGCAAAGCTCGACCAGGATATCGCGTCAGGCCTGATGTCGATCAACGCCGTCAAGGGCGTCGAGATCGGCAACGGCTTCGAGGCCGCCCGCATCACCGGCGAACAGAATGCCGACGAGATGCGCATCGGCAATGACGGCCAGCCGGTGTTCCTGTCCAACAATGCCGGCGGCATCCTTGGCGGCATCTCGACCGGCCAGGCGATCATCGCCCGCTTCGCCGTCAAGCCGACGTCTTCAATCCTGACGCCCCGGAAGTCGATCGACAAGGACGGCAACGACGTCGAAGTGATGACCAAGGGTCGCCATGATCCGTGTGTGGGCATTCGCGCCGTACCGATCGGCGAGGCGATGGTTGCCTGCGCAATCGCCGACCATTATCTGCGGCACCGAGGACAGACAGGCAAGGAAGGCAGTAGGGCAGTAGGGCAGTAGGGCAGTAGGGCAGTCTGTTAAGCTGCCCGCGAGACGAGCAATTTTTCCTTTCCCTTACTCCCTTACTCCCTTACTGCCCTATTCCCCTACTCCCTTGCGAGCGAAGCGAGCATTTCCATGTCTTACGACCAGAAAAAGATCGTCGAAGCAATCCGCGCCTTCGAGCGGGGCGAGATCGTCGTCGTCATGGATGATGACGGGCGCGAGAACGAGGGCGACCTGATCGTCGCCGCCGTCCATTGCACGCCGGAAAAGATGGCCTTCATCGTGCGCAACACTTCGGGCATCGTCTGCACGCCGATGCCGCGCGAGGAGGCCAAGCGCCTCAACCTTGCGCCGATGGTCGCCGACAATGATTCGGCGCACACCACCGCCTTCACGGTTAGCGTCGATTTCAAGCACGGCACCACGACTGGCATTTCAGCTGACGACCGCACGCTGACCGTGCGCAATCTCGCCAACGGCAATGTCGGCGCCTCCGATTTCGTCCGCCCCGGCCACATCTTCCCGCTCATCGCGCGCGAAGGCGGCGTGCTTATGCGTTCGGGCCATACCGAGGCGGCCGTCGATCTGTGCAAGCTCGCCGGCCTGCCGCCGATCGGCGTGATCTCGGAACTGGTCAATGATGACGGCACCGTCAAGCGCGGCCCGCAGGTCGCGGCTTTTGCCGAGGAGCACGGCCTCAAGCAGGTCTCGGTCGCCGACCTCATCGCCTATCGGCAACGCAAGGAAACACTGGTCGAACGCGTGGCATGCTCCGAGATCGACACGCTCGGCGGCAAGGCGCAGGTCTTCACCTACACGCTGCCCTGGGATTCCATGCATCATGTCGCCGTCGTCTTCGGCGACATCCGCGATGGGGAAGAGGTGCCTGTGCGTCTGCACTCCGAGGACGTGGTGACCGACGTCTTCGGCACCAGCCACCGGCTGGACGCCATCATGAAGGCGATGGGCGAGCGCAAGCGCGGCGTCATCGTCTATCTGCGCGAGGGCTCGGTCGGTGTCGCCCACCAGGAGCGCAACCGGCCGGCGAGCGGCGACCGGGAGGACCACGAAGAGGCGCGCCGCCGCGAGAATGAATGGCGCGAGATCGGGCTCGGTGCTCAGATCCTGAAGGATCTCGGCATTTCCTCGATCAATTTGATCGCCTCGCGCGAGCGCCACTATGTCGGCCTCGAAGGTTTTGGCATCCACATCGCCAAGACCGAGATTCTCTAGGTTCGACGGCGGCAATAGCGTCCGATCCGCTGAACCGGACGCGTCATGGTTCATTCCGCGGCAGCGACGGCCGCTTCACACCCATCCAACTCGCATTTGTGAGTGGCAAGACTGCGCTGGCCGAGCAGCACCGTGACCAGCGCGATGCCGCCCGCGACCACCGAGACCCAGAACCCGTTCTGGGCGCCGAACGCATCCACCACCGCGCCGGCGGCGAAAGAGCCCAGCGCTATGCCGATGCCGATTCCCGTTGTCACCCAGGTAATGCCCTCGGTCAGCATCGCTTCCGGCACATGCCGTTCGATCAGGCCGAATGCCGTGATGAAAGTCGGCGAGATCGCCACGCCGCTGATGAAGACGGTCAGCGCCAAAATCGGCACGCTGTCGGCGGTGAGCGGCAAAATCGTGCTGACTGCGATGATGGCGACCGCGACGGTCAGCTGGCGCTGTAGCGGCGTCTTGAGGTTGAGCGCGCCGACCACGATGCCCAACACGAACGATCCCAGCGCATAGACGCCGATCACCAGGCTTGCGGCACCGGCTTGGCCGAACTCGTTGGTGATCGCCACGGTGCTCACTTCCGTCGTCGCGAAGGTCGCGCCGATGAAGATTAGGGCGAAGGTGATGATCTGTACCGGCCGCAGGCGGATTGCCGAGCCAGTCGAACCATGGTCCACCGGCCGCACTTTCGGCTCGGTCGATCGCTGCAGGATGAATGCTATCGAGCCCAAAGCGAGAAACAACGTGCTCGCCAGCATGCCTGCTTCCGGAAACAGCGCCGCACTGAGGCCCACCGACAGCGACGCGCCGGCGATATAGACCAGTTCGTCGGCCGCCGATTCGAAGGCGAAGGCGGTGTTCATCTCCGGCCGGCCGCGAAAAAGCTCGGTCCAGCGCGCGCGCACCATTGCCGGCATGCTGGGCATGGCCGCTGCCAGCAGCGCCGACACGAACATTGTCCATACCGGCCAATCCTGATTGGCCGACGCAATCAGCAGCAGGAATGCCAGCACGGAGATGATGGTGGTGGGCACGACGATCCATGTCTGGCCGAGGCGGTCGACCAGCCTGGAGATCTGCGGCGCCAGGAAAGCGTTGGCCAGCGCGAATGTCGCCGAGACGGCACCCGCCAGCCAGTATTCGCCACGCGTCTGCGACAGCATCGCCACGATGCCGATCGGCGCCATGGCGACCGGCAGGCGCGCCATGAAGCCTGCAGCGGCAAAGCCCTTGGCGCCAGGGGCTCGAAAGATCTCGGAATAGGGGTTCTGCATGGTCCGTTCCTCGACAAAAGGCGATTCGGAAATTACATACGATGCGTATGAATACTAAATAGATCATACGTCGCGTATGTCAATTGGCATACGTGACGTATGTGGATAAGGCCAGAAGAGATGCACAAGCCCCGCAGGGAAATGATCGCCGAAACGCGCGCCAAATTGATTGCCGCGGCCCGGCATGCGTTCGGAACGATCGGTTATGCCGAGGCATCGATGGATGATTTCACCGCATCGGCCGGGCTGACGCGCGGTGCGCTCTATCATCATTTCGGGGACAAGAAGGGGCTTTTGCAGGCGGTTATCGCCGAGATAGACGCCGAGATGGCGGCACGGGTGAATGAGGTTGCAGCGAAAGCACCGACCCGCTGGCAAAGCTTCGTCGACGAATGCACGAGCTACATCGAAATGGCGCTGGAGCCGGAAATCCAGCGCATCATGTTTCGGGACGGTCCGGCCGTGCTGGGGGATCCCGCGCAATGGCCGAACGCCAATGCCTGCGTCGCGTCGATGACCGATCACCTGACGACGCTGCAGGGCGACGGGGTGGTTGTCCCGGGCGTAGACCCCGAGACCGCGGCACGGCTGATCAACGGGGCGAGCAGCCAGGCGGCGCAGCGGATCGCCAATTCGAACGACCCGGAAGCGACGTCGAAGACCGTGGTGGCGGCATTCAAGCAACTGCTCGAAGGATTGTTGAGGAAGGATGCCGGAGCCGCCTGACGACGGCAGGCCGCCGGCAGCGCGCTGCGCATGCCATATCGGCAATCAAATCAAGGGTTTGTCAGACTTTTCGCATGTTGCCGCCTTGAGGCGTGCGATCGTTGATTTGAGCGGAACTTCGCCCTGTCCGCAAAACGTCTCGCTCATGATCAGCTCGGGCAGCGGCAGCCGCCGCCCCCAGCCATGTGTTTCGAGGTCCGGTTTCGGCGCGAACTCCGAGACACGGCCGACACAGAGATAGGCCACCGGCGTCACATGCCCGGGAATCGACAGAAGGTCTTTCAACGCCTGCGCCTCGATAATGCTGACCCAGCCGACGCCGACGCCTTCGGCGCGCGCCGCCAGCCAGAAATTCTGCACCGCGCAGACCGTGCTGTAGAGATCCATCTCGGGATTGTGCCAGCGTCCCAGCGGCGAACCCTGTGAGCGTCGGCGGTCGCAGGTGATACAGATATTGAGCGCGCTTTCGCAGATGCCTTCCAGCTTGAGCTTGCGGTAGAGCGCCCGCCGCTCTTCCTCGATCGCCGGCAATTCCTGCTCGCGCGCCGCGAGGACCAGGTCGCGCACCTGTTCCCGTCGTTCGGTGCCACGAATGACGATGAAATTCCATGGCTGCATGAAGCCGACCGATGGCGCGTGATGGGCGGCAAGCAGCAGCCGCGCCAAGACCTCGTCGTCGACGGCCTCTGATGTAAAATGGCTGCGAACATCGCGCCGCGTGAACATGGCGCGGTAGACCGCATCGCGCGCCATCTGGTCGAATCCGTCACCCACGGGGATGGTCATATTGTCCGGCATCGCTTGTCCCCTTGCGATTGCAATCAACTGCCGTCCGCCTGACCATGCGGATGACGATGCCTGCCAGGCCGGTCTTCTGGCTCGGGATCAACCCGCATCCGGCGCCTTCCCGTCATCGACAGTGGCATTTACCGGCGCGGTCCCCCTTACAGCGTTGGGCACGCCACGGTATCAAACCGTGTTCCCGATTCTCCCGCTCGCGGCGGGCACCAGGCAGTGGCCGGGACTTTACGACGAAGCCCCTGCGCCGCCAATCCCCGCGGCGACGCGAATGGACGCAGGCGCGATTTTCCCCAGCCATCAGGCCGCAACGCATGGCCATCGCCGCGCCGGGGCACTAGATAGGGGGCATGGCCACTCGTCTCTACACCCATCCGATCTTCCTTGAGCACATCACGCCGCCCGGCCATCCGGAGCGGCCGGACCGCTTGCGCGCCATCGAGCGCGTGCTCGACGACGAGGCTTTTGCCGCGCTCGACCGCCTCGAGGCGCCGGAAGGCGACGAGGCCACCATTCTCTACGCGCATCCCGAGGATTTCGTCGAGCGGGTACGCGCCGCCATTCCCGAGACGGGCATCGCCCGCATCGATGCCGACACAACGGCCAGCCCGAAGAGCTGGCAGGCGGCGATCACCGCGATCGGAGCCGCCAACGCCGCCGTCGACGACGTCTTTGCCGGCAGGGCAGACAACGTTTTCGTCGCCGCCCGGCCGCCCGGCCATCATGCCGAGAAAGCGACCGCGATGGGCTTCTGCCTGTTCAACACGGCGGCCATCGCCGCACGTTATGCACAGCGCAAACACGATATCGAACGTGTCGCCATCGTCGACTGGGACGTGCATCACGGCAACGGCACGCAGGATGTTTTCTGGGACGATCCGTCCGTGCTTTATTGCTCGACGCACCAGATGCCGCTCTACCCCGGCACCGGAGCAAAGAACGAAACCGGCGCCGGCAACATCGTCAACGCGCCGCTTGCGCCGCAGACCGGCAGCGAGGCGTTCCGCGATGCCTTCCTGTCGCGCGTGCTGCCCTCGCTCGACAATTTTGCACCCGACCTGATCATTATTTCGGCCGGCTTCGATGCGCATCATCGCGACCCGCTGGCCGAGATCAACCTGACCGAGGATGATTTCGACTGGGCGACCGGCCAACTCATGCAGCGCGCGGCGCGCCACAGCGGCAACCGGCTCGTCAGCCTGCTCGAGGGCGGCTACGATCTGCAAGGATTGGCATTTTCGGTCGCCGCCCATGTCGGGCGACTGATGAAAGGATGAATGATGGCTGGTGAAACCAACGAAGACGTCAAGGCGATGAGCTTCGAACAGGCTCTCGACGCGCTGGAGAAGATCGTCGATGATCTGGAGCGTGGCGATGTGCCGCTCGACCAGTCGATCAGGATCTACGAGCGCGGCGAGGCGCTGAAGGTGCATTGCGACCGGCTGCTGAAGGCGGCCGAGGACAAGGTGGAGAAGATCAGGCTGTCCCGCGACGGCAAGCCGGTCGGGACGGAGCCGCTGGACGCGGATTGAGGCACGCAGCCGTCTCTCTGGTTTTTGACATGATCATGATTGAGGATAGAACGCGTCCCGATTGAAACGGCTCCAGGACAAGAGGAGATACGGAAGCGATGTGCAGAAACATCAAGACCCTGTTCAATTTTGATCCGCCGGCGACCAACGACGAGGTGCGCGATGCAGCCCTTCAATTCGTTCGCAAGCTGAGCGGAACGACGCGGCCTTCGAAGCAGAACCAGCACGCATTCGACCATGCCGTCGAGGCCATCGCGGCGTCGGCGCGCGAGCTTCTCGATTCGCTTGAAACCAACCAGCATCCGCGCAATCGCGAGGAGGTTGCGGCCAAGCTGCGGGCGAAGGCGGCGATCCGCTTTGCCTGATCTGGCCAAAGCAGCCATCGGCCGCTGACAAGGAGAGTTCATGAGCTTCTTTCCCGGGAAGGATCCTGAAGCCGGCGATGCCTTTGCCAGCGACCAGATCGAATTGATGGTCATTCCGAACGCCAAGGACATTGGCGGTTTTCAGGTTCGCCGCGCCTTGCCGACTGCCAAAAGGCGGCTGGTCGGTCCCTTCATCTTCTTCGACCGCATGGGCCCGGCCATCCTGCGTGCCGGTCAGGCGCTCGACGTCCGGCCGCATCCTCATATCGGCCTGTCGACGGTCACCTACCTGTTCGACGGCAGGATCAGGCATCGCGATTCGCTCGGCACCGAGATGGTGATCGAGCCGGGTGACGTGAACCTGATGACCGCCGGCCGCGGCATCGTCCATTCGGAGCGCACGCCGGAAGAACTGCGCGGCGCGCCGATGTCGATCTCGGGGCTGCAGACATGGTTGGCGCTGCCGGACGGCAAGGAGGAAGTGGCGCCGGTTTTCGAAAACACCGCTGTCGCGCGGCTTCCCGACATCGACGCGGAAGGCGTCAGCGGCCGCATCGTTATAGGCGATTTCCAGGGGCTGCGTTCCCCGGTGCGAGCCGATTCCGAGACGCTCTACGCCGACCTCAGGCTGGCGCCCGGCGCCAGCGTGAAAATCCCTGCTGACGCGGAAGAACGCGCCATCTATACGCTGGAAGGCGAGGTCTCGATTTCCGGCGACGTGTTTCCGGCGGAACGGCTTCTGGTGTTCCGGCCCGGCGACGAGATCGTCGTATCCTCACAGGCTGGTGCCCATTTCATGCTTTTCGGCGGTGCCTCGCTGGGCTCGAAGCGCTACATCTGGTGGAATTTTGTCTCGTCCTCCAAGGAGCGCATCGAACAGGCCAAGCAAGAATGGAAGACCGGCCGCTTCGACATCGTTCCCGGCGATGAGGAAGAGTTCATTCCACTGCCGGAAGGCTGAGGAAGTCGACGACGGGGCGTGCCTTTCGCGTCATTTGGCAGGCATTTACTTTCGCCTGCCGGCGGCCTATCCCGCGCATGAACAGAAGCTTGGGCCTACCCGTGAACGCAACGCCGCATACGCCGCTTCTCGACAAGGTCCGCATCCCGGCCGAGCTGCGCACGCTTTCCGAAAGCGAATTGCCGCAACTGGCATCGGAGCTTCGCCTCGAACTGATCGACGCGGTGTCGCGCACCGGCGGTCATCTCGGCGCCGGGCTTGGCGTGGTCGAACTGACCGTGGCGCTGCACTATGTCTTCAACACGCCCGATGACCGGTTGATCTGGGATGTCGGCCACCAGGCCTATCCGCACAAGATCCTGACCGGGCGCCGCGATCGCATCCGCACCCTGCGGCAGGAGGGCGGCCTCTCCGGCTTCACCCGCCGCACCGAAAGCGAATACGATCCGTTTGGCGCCGCCCACTCCTCGACGTCGATATCGGCCGGCCTCGGCATGGCGGCGGCCCGCGATCTTGCCGGCGGCCGCAACAATGTCATCGCTGTCATCGGCGACGGCGCCATGTCGGCCGGCATGGCCTACGAGGCGATGAACAATGCCGGTGCGCTCGACGCCCGCCTGATCGTCATCCTCAACGACAACGACATGTCGATCGCCCCGCCGACCGGCGCCATGAGCGCCTATCTGGCGCGCCTGGCCTCTGGCAAGGCCTATGTCGGCCTGCGCGACTTCGGCAAGAAACTGACCTCGTATCTTGGCAAGCGTGCCGACCGTGCCATCACCAGGGCGGTCGAGCATGCGCGCGGCTACGTCACCGGCGGCACGCTGTTCGAGGAGCTCGGCTTCTACCACATCGGTCCGATCGACGGTCACAATCTGGACCATCTGATCCCGGTGCTGAAAAATGTCCGTGACAATGGCAAGGGCCCCGTGCTGATCCATGTCGTCACCCAGAAGGGCAAGGGCTACGCGCCGGCCGAGGCCGCGGCCGACAAATATCACGGCGTCAACAAGTTCGACGTCATCACCGGCGCTCAGGCCAAGGCCCCGGCCAACGCGCCGGCCTATACCAAGGTGTTCGCCGAAAGCCTGATCCGGGAGGCCCAGGAGGACGAGCGCATCGTCGCCGTCACCGCCGCTATGCCGGGCGGCACCGGGCTTGATCTGTTCGGCGAAGTGTTTCCGGCCAGGACCTTCGACGTCGGCATCGCCGAACAGCATGCGGTGACGTTCGCGGCCGGCCTCGCGACCGAAGGCTACAAGCCGTTCGCGGCGATCTATTCGACCTTCTTGCAACGTGCCTACGATCAGGTCGTGCACGACGTGGCGATCCAGAAATTGCCGGTGCGCTTCCCCATCGATCGCGCCGGCTTCGTCGGAGCCGACGGCGCCACCCATTGCGGCGCCTTCGACACCACCTTCCTGGCCTCCCTGCCGGGCTTCGTCGTCATGGCGGCGGCCGACGAGGCGGAACTGCGCCACATGGTGCGCACTGCGGCAACCTACGATGACGGCCCGATCGCCTTCCGCTATCCGCGCGGCAATGGCGTCGGCGTCGACATGCCCGATCGCGGCTCGGTGCTCGAAATCGGCAAGGGCCGCATCATCAGGGAAGGCGGCAAGGTGGCACTCCTCTCCTTCGGCACGCGCTTGCAGGATTGCCTGATCGCGGCCGAGGAGCTGGGCGCGGCCGGGCTTTCGACCACCGTCGCCGATGCGCGCTTCGCGAAGCCGCTCGACGAGGACCTGATCCGACGGCTGGCCCGCTCGCACGAGGTTCTGGTCACGGTGGAGGAGGGCGCCGTCGGCGGCTTCGCCAGTCACGTTTTGCAGTTCCTCGCCCATGAGGGCCTGCTGGAAAGCGGCCTGAAAGTGCGCCCGCTTGTGCTACCGGACGTGTTTGCCGACCACGCCAAGCCGGAAAAGATGTATGCCGATGCCGGTCTCGATGCCGCCGGCATCGTCCATACGGTTTTCACCGCCCTCGGGCAGGCGGCCCACGCCCAGCGCGCCTGACTCGACACATCAAGCGCTTGAATCGGTTTGCCGGCTCGATGTCGTAACGCATTGTTGACATTGCGGTTTGGCGTTTTGCTTACCGTGTCTCTTGCCCGTTTTTCAACGGCACGCTGCTAGGTTCTGGCCAGGCAGGGAGACAACAACAGTGAAGACGCTTCTGTGGGGCATGGCGATCCTGACCGCCATCGCAGCGCCGGCCATCGCCGGAACGCGCTACGACCGCAATCTCGAGAAGGCGGCCGTGGATATAGTCGCCAGCAGGATGGGGCATATCAGGGGCGGCTTCTCCTACAAGCAGCTGCCGCAGCTTGTTGTCCCGCCGGACGCCGCATCGGCATCCGCCGCGCCAGTCGAGCGCCCGCGCAGGGAAGTTGCCCGCGATCGGGATGACGGCCTGTCTCCCGCCGTCGAACGGCAGGCTCCCCGCACCATCTTCTGATCTCGCCCAAATCAAACCACCCAAATCAAAACCACATGTCGCGCACGCAGCGGCCATCGCGCGGCAGATCGTCGTAGGTCTCGAGACCGTCGAAATGGTCGATCGGCAGGTCGGCCACGGCTTCCGGCGGCGCAAGCCTTACATTGACGGCGATCCGCGTGCGACCGGACTCGGCTGAGCGCAAACCGCGCCAGGCAAGCACGCACGCACATGTCGGGCAGAACAGGATCTCGAGCGTGGGTTCGGCCTTGCCGGCACGTTTATAGCTTTTTATCGGCCCCACGACGCGGATACGTTCATCGACAAAGTCGTAGGCCCAGAGCGCGCCGTAACGTCGGCACAGCGTGCAGTTGCAAGCGGTGATCGGCCCGGGATGATCGCCCTTCAAGGTCCGTGGGCCGCACCGCAATGGCAGGTTCCCGTAAGCATCCGTCCTCCTTCGCCTTCGGCAGCAAAACGGCGTTTCTTCCTTATCATCGTGGCCGACCTGATGCGATATGCGACTGGCCGCGAGCGGCTCTCTGCGGTCGCTGCCCTGCGGCGATGTTGCTTCTCCTGCTCCAATCTCCTTGCCTTCGCCGCCGGCTTTCGCCAAGGAAGACCGATGAATTTTCCCCGGCCAGCCAGCACGCGCCAGCGGCTCGACGATCTGCTCGTAGCGCGTGGGCTGTTTTCCAGCCGCTCGCGTGCACGTGACGCGATCGAACGTGGTACGGTAACTGTTGATGGCGTCATTGGCCGCAAGCCGGGTCAGGCCGTGCAACCGGAATGCGTCATCGCCGTTGATGACCCGGCCCAAGGCTATGTCTCACGCGCGGCGCTGAAGCTGATCGCCGGGCTCGACCATTTCGGCCTCGATCCGGCCGGCTGTGAGGCGCTCGACATCGGCGCCTCGACCGGCGGATTCACCCAGGTCCTGCTCGAACGCGGCGCGACCCATGTCACGGCGATCGATGTCGGTCACGGACAGATGCATGCTGATATCGGCAAGGACGCGCGCGTGACGGTCATCGAGGGGCTGAACGCCCGCGATCTCTCAACCGCCGATCTTGGCGGCCGGAGTCCGGACTTCATAGTCTCCGACGTCAGTTTCATTTCACTGAAACTGGCCCTGCCGCCTGCGCTTGCCATCGCCAAGCCGGGTGCCGCAGCGATGTTTCTGGTCAAGCCGCAGTTCGAGGCGGGTCGCGAGGCGATCGGCAAGGGCGGCCTGCTGAAAGACCCCTATCATGCCGCCCGTGTCGCCGGCTTGCTGCAGGATTGGCTGGATGCCGTGCCCGGCTGGCGCTCGCTCGGCTTGCATCTGTCGCCAATCGAGGGCGGTGACGGCAATCGCGAATTCCTGCTTGGTGGGGTCAAGGATCGATGAGCGCACGCTTCACCATCAAAAAGCTTGGCGCCCAGGGAGATGGCATCGCCGACACCGAAAGCGGCGATCTGTTCATTCCTTTCACGCTGCCAGGCGAGGTCGTCACCGCGGCGCGTGAAAGGGATCGCGCCACGCTGATGGCGCTGATCGAGGCCTCGCCCCTGCGCATCGAACCCGCCTGCCGACATTTCGGCGAGTGCGGCGGCTGCGCCCTCCAGCATTTGGAGGCGCAAGCCTATCAGCAGTGGAAGCGCGAGAAGGTCGTGCATGCGCTGAGAGGCATCGATTGCGAAATAGGCGGTCTGGTCGCCTGCGCGCCGCACACGCGCCGCCGCGTCGTGCTCGCCGCCAGGCGCACCGAAACAGGCATGCTGCTCGGCTTCAATCGCCATCTGTCGCCGGAAATCATTTCCATCTCCGAATGCCCGATCTCGCTGCCTGGGATCGTCAGCGCGCTCGACGGCTTGAGGGCACTCGCCGAATTGATCTGCGCCACCCCGAAATCGTTTCGCATGGCGGTCACAGTGACGGATTCCGGCCTCGACGTGGCGGTGCATGAATCGGGCAAGCTCGGCGAAAACCAGCGCCGCATCGCCGCCAATTTTGTCATTGCGCAGGGCTTTGCCAGACTGTCCATCGATGACGAGATCATCATCGAGCCGAAGAAGCCTGTCGTCATGTTCGGCAGCGTTGCCGTCGCGGTGCCGCCGGGCGCCTTCCTGCAGGCGACGGAGGCAGCCGAACGGACCATGGCCGATATCGTCGGCGGACATCTGAAACGTGCCAAAAAAATTGCCGATCTCTTCGCCGGCTGCGGCAGCTTCGCCCTGCGGTTGGCCGCGAGATCGGAAGTGCATGCGGTGGAGGGCGATGCGGCCGCACTTTCGGCGCTCGATCGGGGTTCACGCTTCGCCACCGGCCTGAAACGCGTGACCGGCGAGCGCCGAGACCTGTTCCGCCGTCCGCTGACGTTCAAGGAGTTAAACGCCTTTGATGGCGTTGTCTTCGATCCGCCCCGCGCGGGCGCGGAGGATCAGTCGAAGCAGATCGCCCGCTCGGATGTTCCATTCGTTGCCGCGGTCTCCTGCAACCCGGTGACGCTCGCGCGGGATTTGCGCATCCTCATCGACGGCGGCTACGCGGTGAAAAGCGTGACGCCGATCGATCAGTTTCTGTGGTCGCCCCATGTCGAGGCTGTTGCCTTGCTGGAGAAGCCGCGGAAAAGACGTTAGGCGCTTAGCCCTGCTCAGCGAGACTGGTCGCGTCATGCAGTCTGCCCCGAAATCCCAGCCAGATTTATCGCTAAAGTTGTGGATCATCGCCACTGCAGTTGAATCTGCCCCGCAAAAAGGCATAATCCAAATTGGGATAGGGGGAGAAGATGATTTCACCAGGTTTTGTTGCCGAGATTTTTGGTTCGGCTCTCATCATGGCGCTCACCGGTGCGGTGCTCGCTTGGATCTTGAGAAAATTCACGCGTGTGGGGCTGGTGCCATCCTATGCGCTTGGCGTCGCGGTCATGACGTTTGTCGGCGCTGCGCTCTATGTCTCGGGCCATGATGGGACCGTCGACTACCTGAGTGCATGGACCCAGTACGCGATCGGCGGCGTTATCGGCTTCCTGATCCTGTATGCCACGTCGCGCCGGTCTGTGAGCAAGACCTAGCAGACTGGCCACGAGGCGGCTTCAAACCCTTGTGCCGCCGACCGTCATCTGGTCCATCCTGAGGTGCGGCTGGCCGACGCCGACCGGCACGCCCTGTCCAGCCTTGCCGCACATACCGATGCCGTTGTCGAGCTTCATGTCATTGCCGATCATCGAAACGCGGTGCATGGCGTCGGGCCCGTTACCGATCAGCATGGCGCCCTTGATCGGTTGCGTCACCTTGCCGTTCTCGATCATGTAGGCTTCGGTGCAGCCGAACACGAACTTTCCGGAGGTGATGTCGACCTGGCCGCCGCCGAAGGAGACGGCATAGATGCCGTTCCTGACCGAGGCGATGATCTCGTCCGGCTCCATGTCGCCCGATGTCATGTAGGTGTTGGTCATGCGCGGCATCGGCTGGTGCGCGTAGCCCTCGCGCCTTCCGTTGCCGGTGGCCCGCATGCCCATCAGCCGGGCGTTCTGGCGGTCCTGCATGTAACCGACCAGCTTGCCGTCCTCGATCAGCACGTTGCGCGCCGAAGGCGTGCCTTCATCGTCGACGGTGAGCGACCCGCGTCGTTCCGCGATCGTGCCGTCATCGACGACGGTGACGCCCTTTGCCGCCACCTGCTGGCCCATCAGGCCGGCGAAAGCGGATGTCTTCTTGCGGTTGAAGTCGCCTTCCAGCCCGTGGCCGACGGCCTCGTGCAGCATGACGCCGGGCCAGCCGCTGGAGAGCACGATGTCGAAAGTGCCGGCCGGCGCCGGTACGGCTTCGAGATTGACCAGCGCCTGACGCAGCGCCTCCTTGGCGGCGTGCTTCCAGCTGTCCTCGACGAGGAAGTCGCCGAACGCCTTGCGTCCGCCCATGCCGTAGGAGCCGCTTTCCTGGCGGTCGCCGTCGCCGACCACCACCGACACGTTCACCCTGACCAGCGGCCGGATGTCGCGCACCACCTGGCCGTCGGCGCGCACGATCTCGACATGCTGCCAGGACGAGGTCAGCGATGCCGAGACCTGGCGCACGCGCGGATCCTCGGCGCGCAGCCATGCGTCGACTTCCTGCAACAGCTTCGCCTTGGCCTCGAAGGATGGGGAGGGGATCGGGTTCTCATCGCCATAGAGATGGCGGTTGGTGCGGGCGGGCGCGGCGGCAAGCGTTCCGGAATAACCGCCCTTGACGGTCGAGACGGCATTAGCCGCGCGTCGCAGCGAAGCCTCGGACAGGTCGCTGGAGTGGGCATAGCCGCTGGCTTCGCCGGCAACCGCGCGTAGGCCGAAACCCTGGTCGGTGTTGAAATTGGCCGTCTTCAGCCGACCGTTGTCGAACATCAGCGCTTCGCTCTCGCTGTATTCGACGAACAACTCGCCATCGTCGGCGCCGTTGATGGTCTCTGCGACGATCTCCTTGACGCGATCGTCGGAAATATCGAATTGGCCGATAAGGCTGTTCATGGCGTATGTCCGTGGATGAATGGTTATATCCGGGATGTAGGCGCGAAGCCGCGCCCAGACAATCGCCAATCGTCATTCAAATGCAGGGCGGCGGCGTCCCGGATCTATCCCAGGTCCGGAAAACCTATCGTTGATCGGCAGCTCCCGGGTCGAGGCGCGGGAGTCTACGGCAGGGCCGCAAATCCGTCGGCAAAACCCTTGAGGTCCACCGGGATGCCGATGCCTTCTTCTGGCGTCTGGAAGACGATGAACGTGGCCGACGTGCCGGTCTTCAGCGTATCGAGCAGCGGCTTCTCGAGAATGACCTCAGCGTAGCAGCCGTCCTGGAAGCAGCGCACGAAATAAGCGCGGCCGATATCCTTGCCGTCGACATTGAGGCCGAGCCCGTTGGGCAAGAGCACGCCGAGCGGCGCCAGCACGCGCAGGATCTCCGCCTTGTTGTCGGCGGTGCGCAGCACCACGACCGACAGCCCCATCTCGGGGCGGTCCTCGGCGACGACGTTCTGCATCATCACGCATTGTTCCGACGTGGCGCCGGCCGGCGTGTCGCAGATGATCGACCACGCGCCATGGGTCGAGCGCACCGTGCCGCTCGGCTGGGCCGCGTTGGCCTGGCCGGCGGCCGACAAGCCGGCGACGGACAAGGCGGCGAGAAAGATGACCTTCGCCAAGGGGCTCGAAAGCCCAAATCCCGACAGCCAAGAGTTCATGACGGCTCCATTGCGAATCACGGCACTTTAAGCCGCGCCAAAGCCAAGTAAAGGACGAGACAGCGGCCGAGCCGCCACGAAAATGCCCATGCGGCGCTTTTCCTAGCCAATTTCGCCCGAATTACGACGCCAGGCGCGCCGGCCGGCAGCAAGCAGCCGATCCGTCGAACATAGCCGATTCGCCATGGCGGCCGCCGCCTTCAAAGATGCATTCCGGCTTGCGCGCAAAAATGCCGCACGGTTTCCTCCGCTCCTTTCTTGCGGAGGGAAAAAGAGTATGGTTTGAACCAGCTTGAGACAGTCGGGATTCCCGTCCCGGCATTGTTCGTTATTCTCGTGGACACAGCCGCGAGGAACTGGGAGACGAAGAGGGCGATGAGAAATTTCCTGGCAAACGCCAAGTTTCCAGCAAGTGCCAAGTTTCTAAGCGCTTGTGCCGTTACCACGTTTTTCGCCGGCACGGCCGCCCATGCCGATCAGCCCGTCGAGTGGGAGACGACCTTCCAGGCGCCGGCAACCGACATGATGCGCCAGATCGAGTGGTTCGGAAACTACACGATGTGGTTCATCATCCCGATCACCGCCCTGGTATTGGTCCTTCTGATCTACTGCATCGTGAAATTCCGCGCGAGCGCCAACCCGGTTCCGTCCAAGACCAGCCACAACACGCTCATCGAGGTGATCTGGACTGTCGGTCCTGTCGTCGTCCTGCTCTGCCTCGCCATCCCCTCGTTCCAGCTCTTGACCGCGCAGTACACGCCGCCGGAAGAAGCTAAGCTCACCGTCAAGGCGACGGGCAACCAGTGGAACTGGGATTACGAATACCAGACCGACAACACGCTCTCGTTCAACTCGGCGATCCTCCAGGATGGCGACCGTGCCGCCGCCGGCAAGGAAGATCGCAAGGTCTATCCGCGCCTGCTTGCCGTCGACAACGAGATGGTGGTGCCCGTCCACACGATGACCCGGGTGCTCGTCACCGCGACCGACGTGATCCATTCCTTCGCCATGCCGTCCTTCGGCATCAAGATCGATGCCATTCCCGGCCGCACCAACGAGACCTGGTTCAAGGCGGAGAAGGAAGGCCTCTACTACGGCCAGTGCTCGCAGCTCTGCGGCAAGGACCATGCCTTCATGCCGATCGCCATCCGCGTCGTCTCCGACGCGCAGTTCAAGACCTGGCTGGCTGCGGCCAAGACCGATCTGCCCGGCGCCAACAAGACGCTGATGGCCGAGGTCGATGGCCAGAACAAGGTAGCGGCCGCCGGCAACTGATGCCGCGGGTTAGCAAGATTTAGGGAACGGAGCGGAACATGGCAGACGCTGCAGCTCACGACGGGCACGACCACAAGCCTTATCATGGTTGGGTGCGCTGGGTTTATTCGACCAACCACAAGGACATCGGTACGCTCTACCTGATCTTCGCGATCATGGCCGGCATCATCGGCGGCGCGCTGTCGGTCGCCATCCGCATGGAGTTGCAGGAGCCTGGCATCCAGATCTTCAGCGGTCTGGCGCAGATGGTCTACGGCATGAACGGTGACGCCGCGATCGACGGCGGCAAGAGCATGTACAACGCCTTCGCCACGGCGCACGCGCTGATCATGATCTTCTTCATGGTCATGCCGGCCCTGATCGGCGGTTTTGCCAACTGGATGGTGCCGATCATGATCGGCGCCCCGGACATGGCGTTCCCGCGCATGAACAACATCTCGTTCTGGCTGCTGCCGCCGGCTTTCATCCTGCTGCTTATCTCGATGTTCGTGCCGAGCGCGCCTGGCGCCTACGGCGTCGGCGGCGGCTGGACGCTCTATCCGCCGCTTTCGACCTCCGGTCAGCCCGGTCCGGCCATGGATCTGGCGATCCTGTCGATCCACATCGCCGGCGCGTCCTCGATCCTGGGTGCCATCAACTTCATCACCACCATCTTCAACATGCGCGCGCCAGGCATGACGCTGCACAAGATGCCGCTGTTTGCCTGGTCGGTGCTGGTCACCGCATTCCTGCTGCTGTTGTCGCTTCCGGTCCTTGCCGGCGGCATCACCATGCTGCTTACCGACCGCAATTTCGGCACGACCTTTTTCGCTCCCGATGGCGGCGGCGATCCGCTGCTGTTCCAGCACCTGTTCTGGTTCTTCGGCCATCCGGAAGTGTATATCCTGATCCTGCCGGGCTTCGGCATCATCAGCCATATCGTCTCCACCTTCTCGCGCAAGCCGGTGTTCGGCTATCTCGGCATGGCCTACGCCATGGTCGCGATCGGCGCGGTCGGCTTCATCGTCTGGGCGCACCACATGTACACGACCGGCCTGTCGCTCGACACGCAGCGCTACTTCGTCTTCGCCACCATGGTCATCGCGGTGCCGACCGGCGTGAAGATCTTCTCCTGGATCGCGACGATGTGGGGCGGATCGATATCGTTCAAGCCGCCGATGCTGTGGGCGCTGGGCTTCATCTTCCTGTTCACGATCGGTGGTGTTACCGGGGTTCAGCTGGCCAATGCCGGTCTCGACCGGTCGCTGCACGACACCTATTTCGTGATCGCGCACTTCCATTACGTGCTGTCGCTGGGGGCGGTGTTCGCCATCTTCGCCGGCTGGTACTACTGGTTCCCGAAGATGACCGGCTACATGTATTCGCCCGTCATCGCCAACACCCATTTCTGGGTCATGTTCGTCGGCGTCAACCTTGTCTTCTTCCCGCAGCACTTCCTCGGCCTTGCCGGCATGCCGCGCCGCACCATCGACTATCCGGACGCGTTTGCGGGCTGGAACATGGTGTCGTCCTACGGTTCGTACATTTCGGCCGTCGGCGTGGTGATCTTCCTCTATGGCGTGTTCGAAGCCTTCCAGAAGAAGCGGATCGCTGGCGCCAATCCATGGGGCGAGGGCGCAACGACGCTGGAATGGCAGCTGCCGTCGCCGCCGCCGTTCCACCAATGGGAGCAGCTGCCGAAGATCAAATAAGGCGGCAGCCCGGAATCGAAACCGCCGGCCTGCCGGCGGTTTCGGCCAAACGGAATATGGATTTGAGTACGCATGGCCCTTGTCGACGAAACCAGCATTGACGAAGCGGGCTTCCGCATGTCGGAAGCGACGGCGGGTGATTTCTTCGCCCTCCTGAAGCCGCGCGTCATGTCGCTGGTGGTGTTCACCGCCTTTGTCGGACTGGTCGCGGCACCGGTGACCATCAATCCGCTGCTGGCGGTGATCGCGATCCTGGCTATTGCCATCGGGGCTGGTGCCTCCGGCGCTCTCAACATGTGGTACGATGCCGATATCGACGCGGTGATGACACGCACTGCGACCCGCCCGGTGCCGGCCGGCCGCATCCAGCCCCACGAGGCGTTGACCTTTGGGTTGGTGCTTTCGGTTTTGTCGGTGATGACGCTCGGCGTGCTGGTCAACTGGCTGTCGGCGGCGCTGCTGGCCTTCACCATCTTCTTCTATGCCGTCGTCTACACAATGTGGCTGAAGCGCTGGACGCCGCAGAACATCGTCATTGGCGGTGCTGCCGGCGCCATCCCGCCTGTGATCGGCTGGGCCGCGGTGACCGGCACGGTCAGCCTGGAGAGCGTCGTCCTGTTCCTCATCATCTTCCTGTGGACGCCGCCGCATTTCTGGGCGCTGGCGCTGTTCAAGTCGCAGGATTATGAACGCGCCGGCATCCCGATGATGCCCAATGTCGCCGGCCCGGCGTCGACCCGCCGTCAGATCTTCGCCTATGCTCTGGTGCTGGCCCCAGTCGGTGTGCTGCCGTGGCTGCTTGGCTACACCACGCCGTTCTATGGCGTGGCTGCCCTGCTGCTCGGGCTCGGCTTTGTCTGGTATGCGTGGAAAGTGCTTGGCATGTCCGACGACGATCGCGCGATGAAGCCAGCCAAGGCGTTGTTCGGCTATTCGCTGCTCTATCTCTTCGCCATCTTCGCCGTCTATCTCGCCGACAGCGTCGTCGAACGTGCACTTGCGGTGGGTGGAGCATGAGCATGATCGAAGACAAGCTCGAAACGGTCACCTTGACCGAACGCCAGCGGAAGGCCCGGCGCAACCGCTCGGTCGCCATCGGCGTAGCCTTGGCCGTGCTGGTCGTTATCTTCTATATCGCGACGATCGTGAAGTTCGGTCATAACCTCTCTGGCACGATGTGAGGCGGGAGATGGGTGTCGACACGAGTGCCAAACCGGCCGGGCACAACAGCAACCGCCTTGTTGCGGCCATCTGCCTTGCCTTCTTCACCGGCATGATCGGCATGGCCTATGCCGCGGTGCCGCTGTACAAGATGTTCTGCCAGGCGACAGGCTATGGCGGCACGACGCAACGCGTCGAGAAGCAGTATGCCGGCCGCGTGCTCGATCGCGAGATCACCGTCCGCTTTGACGCCAATATCGCCGGCGTGCCGTGGGATTTCCAGCCGGTCCAGCGCTCGATGACCATGAAGATCGGCGAGACGGTGCAGGCGCACTATCAGGCGACCAACAAGTTCGATCGCCCCATCACCGGCCGCGCCACCTTCAATGTCCAGCCTGAACTGGCGGGTCCCTATTTCAACAAGGTCGAATGCTTCTGCTTCACCGACACCACGCTGAAGCCCGGCGAAACGCTTGACATGCCGGTCCTGTTCTACGTGGACCCCGATATCGTCAACGTGCCGGAACTGAAGGACGTGAAGACGATCACCCTGTCCTACACGATGTTTCCGGTCGAGAAGAACAAGCCGGTCGCATCGTCAGAGCCGGTCCAGGGCAACAGCAAGACAATTTCAAATACCGAAGGAAATCTCGGGGGTTGATATGGCAGACGCGCACGCAAAACATCACGACTATCATCTCGTCGACCCGAGCCCGTGGCCTTTCCTGGGATCGATAGGGGCGCTCGTCACCGCCTTTGGCGGCGTTTGCCTCATGGAATACCTGAAGGGCGGCTCGTTCCCGATCTTCGGCTTCAACATCGCCAATCCGTGGCTGTTCTTCATCGGCCTCGCGATCGTCCTCTACACCATGTTCGCCTGGTGGTCGGACACGATCAAGGAAGCGCATGAGGGCCATCACACGCGGGTCGTGTCGTTGCATCTGCGCTATGGCATGATCATGTTCATCGCCTCCGAGGTGATGTTCTTCGTCGCTTGGTTCTGGGCCTATTTCGATGCCAGCCTGTTTCCGAGCGAAGCCCACCAATATGCCCGCACCGCGTTCACCGGCGGTGTCTGGCCGCCGAAGGGCATGGAGGTTCTCGATCCTTTCCACCTGCCGCTCTATAACACCGTGATCCTGCTGTTGTCGGGCACCACGGTCACCTGGGCGCACCACTCCCTTATCCACGGCGATCGCAAGGGGCTGATCAACGGGCTGGTGCTGACCGTCGGCCTCGGCATGCTGTTCACCATGGTGCAGGCCTACGAGTACATGCATGCTCCGTTCGCCTTCAAAGATTCCATCTACGGCGCCACCTTCTTCATGGCGACCGGCTTCCACGGCTTCCATGTCATCATCGGCACCATCTTCTTGGCCGTCTGCCTGATCCGGGCCATGAAGGGCGATTTCACGCCCAAGCAGCATTTCGGTTTCGAGGCTGCCGCATGGTACTGGCATTTCGTCGACGTGGTCTGGCTGTTCCTGTTCGCCTCGATCTATGTCTGGGGATCGGTCGGCGCGGTAATCGAAGCCCATTGATACCGGTCTGATGACTTTGAAGGGGCGGCTGCGGCAACGTGGCCGCCCTTCTTCTTTTCGGTGCAATGCGATCCGGGCGGTTGCGAGGGCGCGCAGTGTCGATGCCGGCGGCATGATCATGATCCACGGCCAGCCGAACGGATTCGGCGGCTGCTTCAATTGGTCGGCTGGACCGACGGCGGCATTGCCGTTACGGACTCCGGCATGGACGAAGTCTGGGCAGTGGTGGTCGATGGAACACCCATCGGAACACCCATCAGGATTGAGCGGTAAAGCAATGAGCGACGACAAGGCGATCTGGCCTCCGATCGACCCTATTTCGGCGGGCTTGCATGGACGCTGCCCGCGCTGCGGCGAGGGGCGGCTGTTTTCCGGCTTTCTCACCGTAGGCAAACGCTGCACCAATTGCGGCCTTGATTATTCCTATGCCGATGCCGGCGACGGGCCCGCGGTTTTCGTCATCCTGATCATCGGCTTCATCATCGTCGGCCTGGCGCTCTGGGTCGAAGTGACGCTGAGCCCGCCGCTCTGGCTGCATCTGCTGGTCTGGATCCCGCTGGCGCTGGTGCTGTGCCTGACGGCGCTCCGGCTGATCAAGGGGGTGCTGCTTACGCTACAGTACCGCAACAAGGCGGCCGAGGGCCGGCTGGATCGCGGCGAATGACCGACATGTCCGCCAAAGACGGCGGTCGTTCGCGGCCAGGATCGGTATTGCTGCTCGGCATTGGCGTCGTCCTGCTCCTGATCCTGCTGGCGCTCGGCACTTGGCAAGTCCAGCGCCTGCACTGGAAGGAAGGTCTTCTCCAGACCATCGACCAGCGCACCCACTCGCGGCCGCTCCCGCTGGCCGAGGTGGAGAAACAATTCGCCTCGACTGGGGACGTCGACTACACGCCGGTGACGGTGACCGGCACGTTCCTGCATTCCGGCGAGCGGCATTTCTACGCGACATGGGAAGGCGAAGCCGGCTTCAACGTCTACACGCCGCTGGCCCTCGACGATGGCCGCTTCGTCCTGATCAATCGCGGTTTCGTGCCATACGATCTGAAGGATGCCGCCAAGCGCGCCAAGGGACAGGTCGCGGGCAAGGTCACGGTCACCGGCCTCGCTCGCAATCCGCTGCCGGCAAAGCCGTCGATGATGCTTCCCGACAACGACGTGGCGAAGAACATCTTTTACTGGAAGGACCGTGACGTGATGGCGGCGAGCGCTGGCTTGCCGGCGAGCGCCAAGCTGGTGCCAATCTTCATCGACGCCGACAAGACGCCGAATCCGGGCGGTTTGCCCATCGGCGGTGTCACCATCATCGACCTGCCGAACAGCCATCTGCAATATGCTATGACCTGGTATGGGCTTGCCGCGGCACTTGCCGCCGTTCTCATCCTGCGGCTTCGCAGGCCAGCGAAAGAGGAATGAGCGCGACCGACCCGCTTGAAGGGCCATCGCCCTTGACAGGACGGGGGTAGGCACCTCATTTCGGCTCTGATCAAACGGCCCGGATTCATGCTTCAGACCACGACAAAGCCTTCTCTGACGATCCGCCTCTGCCAGCCGCGCGGTTTTTGCGCCGGCGTCGACCGTGCTATCCAGATCGTCGTGCTGGCGCTGAAGAAATATGGCGCGCCGGTCTATGTCCGCCACGAGATCGTGCACAACCGCTATGTCGTCGAGGGTCTGCAAAGCCTTGGCGCCGTCTTCATCGAGGAACTTTCCGAGATCCCGGCCGAACATCGGCAGTCGCCCGTCGTCTTTTCCGCGCATGGCGTGCCGAAGTCGGTACCGGCGGATGCCCAGGCGCGCAATTTGTTCTATCTCGACGCCACCTGTCCGCTGGTCTCCAAGGTCCACAAGCAGGCGATGCGCCACCAGCGGCTCGGCCGCCACGTGCTCCTGATCGGCCATGCCGGACACCCCGAGGTCATCGGCACGATGGGACAATTGCCGGAGGGCGCGGTAACGCTGATCGAGACCGAAGCCGATGCCGCGAGGCTTGCGCCGGCGGACCCGAAGGCGCTCGGCTTCGTCACCCAGACCACGCTATCGGTCGAGGACACGGCCGGCATCATCCGCGCGCTGCAGGACCGCTTTCCCGACCTGCAGGCGCCGGCGGCGGAATCGATCTGCTATGCCACCACGAACCGTCAGGAAGCGGTCAAGGATACCGCCGCGGGCGCCGATCTCTACCTGATCGTCGGCGCGCCCAATTCCTCCAATTCGCGGCGTCTTGTCGAAGTGGCTGAGCGTGCCGGCGCCACCATGTCGCTTCTCGTGCAGCGCGCCGCCGAGATTCCGTGGGACGACATCGGAGACATCTCGACGCTCGGTCTGTCGGCGGGGGCATCCGCCCCGGAGATCATCGTCGACGAGATCATCGATGCATTCCGCCAGCGCTTCGATGTCACGATCGACCTGGCCATCACGGCCACCGAAACGGAGGATTTTCCCGTCATGCGGGTACTGCGCGATGTCGAACTGACGGCGGCCGACATGGCTTTCGTCAACGGGGCGCCGTAAGGCACATGGCGGTCTACACCGACGTTGCGGAAGGCGAACTCGGCGCATTCCTGAAGCACTACCCAGTCGGCGATCTCCTCTCCTACAAGGGGATCGCGGAGGGCACCGAGAACTCGAATTTTTTGCTGCACACCTCCAGCGGCTCCTACATCCTGACGCTCTATGAAAGACGGGTCGAAAAGGCGGATCTGCCGTTTTTCCTCGGGTTGATGGGCCATCTCGCCAAAAAGGGCGTGTCCTGCCCGCTGCCGGTAACCGCGCATGACGGCAGCGTCATCGGCACGCTGGCGGGCCGGCCGGCCGTCATCATCACTTTCCTCGAGGGTCTCTCGCTCCGGCGGCCGACATCGATCCATTGCGCCGAGGTCGGCAAGGCGCTGGCCTCCCTGCATCTGGCCGGTGCCGACTTTCCGATGACCCGCCCCAATGCGCTCGCCATCGACGGCTGGCGCAAGCTCTGGTCGGCAGCTCGCGACCGTGCCGATGAGGTCGAGCCGGGCCTTGCGGCCGAAGTCGACGTCGACTTCGCCGACTTCGAGCGGAATTGGCCGAAGGGTCTCCCGGAAGGCATCATCCATGCCGATCTTTTCCCGGACAATGTGTTCTTTCTCGGCGAGAAGCTCTCCGGCTTGATTGATTTTTATTTCGCTTGCAACGACCTCTACGCCTATGACGTCGCCACATGCCTGAACGCCTGGTGCTTCGAGAAGGATTTTTCCTTCAATCTCACCAAGGGCAAGGCGTTGCTTGCCGGCTACCAGGATGTGCGGCCTCTGAGTAATCAGGAAAAGGCAGCACTTCCGATGCTGGCACGGGGCTCGGCGCTGCGTTTCATGCTGACCCGGCTGTATGACTGGCTGACCGTTCCCGATGGCGGGCTGGTGATGAAACGCGATCCGACCGAATACATCAGGAGAATGCGGTTTCATCGGACGATCAAATCTGCTTCGGAATATGGGCTGGCATGAGCAAACACGTTGAGATCTTCACCGATGGCGCCTGTTCGGGCAATCCCGGCCCGGGCGGCTGGGGCGCGATCCTGCGCTTCAACGGCGCCACCAAGGAACTATCGGGTGGCGAGGCCGAGACGACCAACAACCGCATGGAATTGCTTGCCGCCATCTCGGCGCTGAATGCGCTCAAGGAGCCTTGCACCGTCGATCTTCACACCGACAGCAAATATGTCATGGACGGCATTTCAAAGTGGATCCATGGCTGGAAGAAGAACGGCTGGAAGACCGCCGACAAGAAGCCCGTCAAGAACGGCGAACTCTGGCAGGCGCTGGATGAAGCCAATCGGCGTCACAAGGTCACCTGGATCTGGGTCAAGGGCCATGCCGGCCATACCGAGAACGAACGCGCCGACGAACTCGCTCGTGAGGGCATGGCGCCGTTCAAGAAGGGCCCGGTCAGGCTTGTTTCTACCCCACCCAAGCCGGTCTCGCAGTCCAAACAGCCGGCGGTGGCAAAGGCGCGGCGTTCGACCCAAAGCTATTGAATTCCGGGGCGGCACCATCCCAGGCTGGGATCTCTGTCATGCCGGGCCTGCACTATGTGACGCATCCCCAGGTTCAGGTGGACGCCAAGATTCCGGTGCCGGAATGGGACGACGCGCGCCGAATTGTCCACGGGTGGCGGCCGATCGGCAGGCCGGCACAGCCGCAGATCCTCAGCGGATCAGCAGCGCCGTACCGTAGAGTCCGAAAGCGAACACGGTGTGTGACACCAGGTTCAGCGCCCGTACCTTCATCGGGTTGGGCCGCTTCGACGCTGCCCAGCCCGCGCCCATGCCGGGCGCCAGCAGGAACCAGCCGGCGCCGACTGTGACCATGCCAAGGATGAAAGCCGGCAGGAAAATCGGCGCGACAAGCCAGCCCGCTCCGGCCACCACGACAAGGATGATGCCGTAGACGATGCCGACAACATAGTGAAAGGCCCAGCCCAAAGCCGATTCGTGTACATAGGGCGTCGCATCGCCAATATCGTCGTGAAACACTTTTTCCCGTAAATGCCAGACCCAGCGGCCAACGGGGGCCCAGTTCGGCCGTGCTTGACCGAACATCTTGTAGAGAAGAAAGGCCCAGATATCCATCAACAGCGTGGCGCCGATGCCGATCGCCACGCTACGCCAGACGATGTCGAACGTCATGGTCAGAGCAGTTCGAGGATCTTGGCGGCGCCGGATTCATCGACGCCGGGCTTGGTCTCGACATTGAGGGCGGTGACCTTGCCGTCATCGACGATCATTGAAAACCGCTTCGACCGAAGACCCATGCCTCCGCCGGAGAAGTCGGCGTCGAGGCCGATCGCCTTGGCGAAGTCGCCATTGCCGTCGGCGAGGAACAGGATCTTGCCTTCACCGCCGGTGAAGCGTGCCCAGGCGCCCATGACATGGACGTCGTTGACCGAAACCACGGCGACCGTATCGACACCGCGCGCCAGGATGGCGTCGCGGTTCTCCAGGTAGCCGGGCAAATGATTGTTGCTGCAGGTCGGCGTGAAGGCGCCCGGCACAGCAAACAGCACGACCTTCTTTCCCGCAAAAATCTCGGCCGTCGTGATCGGCTTGGGACCGTCGGCAGTCATCGTCTTGAACGTCGTATCGGGCAGTCTGTCGCCAGCGGAAATGGTCATGAGTTCCTCGCTTGGGAGAATGGGGAAGGACGTAGCCTTGGGTAGCGAACTATGCGGTTTCCCGCAACCATCGCGGGGGCTGGATCAAGGGAAAGGCAAGAGCCCTTCGACCGCGCCTGCCGAACTCGTCAGCGTATAGTGAAGTCCGCCATCCGTGGGTGTCGTCGATGGCCGGTCGAGGATCGGCACGGTGAAGACCAGCTTGCCGTCCTTCTGGCTACGGGCCGGCGAACCGAACATGTAGTCGCGGTCTCCTGCGACGAAGAAGTCCGCCGCTTCCGGATCGCCGGGAAAGCTCGCCTCCACAACCAGCGTTTCATGGTCGCCCGGCAGCACGTTGATGCCGAAGTCGGATCTTGCCGGCGCGGGCAAGGCGGCGAAGCTCGCCTTGACCAGCTCCGCGTCCTCGGCATTGTCCGGGTCGGAGCCGGGGTCGACGGTCAGCCGCGTCTGCACAGGGATGCATATCGTCTCGCAAATGCCGAGGAAAATGTCGGCGTCGATGACGGACGGATCCTTCGCGGCCGACAGCGTGAACGTCACCGGCAGCGAGACCGGATAGTCGTAGCCCGCCCATTTGCCGTAGCCGTCGTCATGACGCTTCGGCGCCGGGAAGGAGAGGCTGGCATCGGAAATGTTGGTGCTGGCGGAGATATCGAGTTGCGGCGGCACACCCGCGTCGCCCGGGTCGCGCCAATAAGTCTTCCAGCCAGGCTTGAGCGCTATGTCGAGAACGCCCCGGATGCGGCCGGCATCGTCGGGCTTGCCGCTCGTCACCAGCCGTACCTTGCCGCCTTCGCTGTTGTACCAGGCGGACGAAGAGGCCGCGGCTGGGAGTGTGATTGCCGATCCGATAACGGCGCCGAGCAACAGGATTTTCAAGCTTTGCATGGTGATGATTTGATCGTCCGTTCATGGCCGTGCAATGATTTCATGGTCTTGCCGGTATCATATTTGCGTGACCTTTGCCGCAGGTAATGATCGGCCGGCGGCACGGGCTTGGTCGAAAACCGGCGCGGTACATCTTTTCGGCGCCCGGGAAACGCGTTACCCTCTGATTATGGACTTGTTGCGCCACAAGAAGACAGCCGCCGGCAGCGGCTTTCTCGACGATCAGTTCCTCATTGCCATGCCCGGCATGAAGGACGACCGTTTCACGCGCTCGGTCATCTACATCTGCGCCCACAGCGATGAGGGCGCGATGGGCCTGATCATCAACCAGACGCAGCAGATGCTGTTTCCGGACCTTTTGGTGCAACTTGGCATCATGAACGAGCACGAGGCGATCCGGTTGCCCGCCCGTACCCGTGATTTCGTCGTTCGCAATGGTGGGCCCGTCGACCGCAGCCGCGGCTTCGTGCTGCATACGGGCGATTACCGGGTGGAGTCTTCGCTGACCGTTTCCGACGATGTCTGCCTGACCGCGACCGTCGACATATTGCGCGCCATATCGTCGGGCCGGGGACCCCGTCACGCGCTGATGGCGCTGGGCTATTCGGGTTGGGGCGCCGGCCAGTTGGAAACCGAGATAGCCGAAAACGGCTGGCTGACCTGTCCGGCCACTCCGGAGCTTCTGTTCGATACCGACATCGAGCGCAAATACGACCGGATTCTCGCCTCGATCGGCATCGACCTCGCGCATTTGAGTGTAGCGGCCGGCCACGCCTGAGCTCCAGCGGCGTGAAAGCCAACTACGCCTGCGTCAGCGGATACTGTTCCTTCAGCGTCTTCAGCACCTGATCCCCGGGCATCGGGGCGCCGAACATGAAGCTCTGCACATATTCGCAGCCCATCTGGCGCAGCTCCAGCGCGTCGCGCTCGTCCGAAATGCCTTCGGCGACCACCGACAGGCCGAGCTCATGCGCCATGCTGACCATGGATTTGAGCAGCACGGCGCGTTTGGGCGTGCTGTCGTCCACGAAACTCTTGTCGATCTTGATCGTGTCGAAGGGAAAGCGCGTCAGATAGGCGAGCGAAGAATAGCCGGTACCGAAATCGTCCAGCGACAGGCCGATGCCGAGCTGCTTCAGCTTGGTCAGCACATGGGCAGTCTGCTCGGGATTGTCCATAACCAGCGATTCCGTGAGCTCGAGCCGGAAGCAGCGCGGCTTCAGATTGGCCCGCGCAATCACGGAGCGGACGTCGCTGACCAGGTCGCGGCGGATGAGCTGGCGGCTGGAAAGGTTGACCGAAACCGACAGCGGCGCGTCGCCGATCTGCTTTTGCCATGCCGCCAGATCCTCGGCGGCCTGCTGCATGGCGAACAGCCCAAGCTGTACGATCAGCCCGCAGCTTTCGGCGACCGGAATGAAATCCGCCGGCGGGATCATGCCGCGGCGCGGATGGTCCCAGCGCAGCAATGCCTCGAAGCCGGCGACGCTGCCATCTTCCAGCCGAACGATCGGCTGGTAGGCAAGCGTGAATTCGCGCCGTTCGATGGCACGGCGCAGGTCGGATTCGAACTGCAGCCGATCGGTGCCGACGGTGCGGAAGGCCGGGCGGAACGGTTCGATCCTGTCGCCGCCGAAGCGCTTGGCCTGATGCATGGCAAGCTCGGCGTCCTTGACCATGTCCTCGGCCGAGGTCTGCGCCGAGGTCCAGGTGATCAGCCCGATCGAGGCGGTCAGCACGATCTCGCGCTTGGCAAAGGTGATCGGGGCGTTGATGGCATGCTTGATGGCGTCCGCCACCGCCGCGATGCGGGCCGGGTCCTGCTCGGAAAGCAGCATCAAGGCGAACTGGTCGCCGGCGAAGCGTGACAGCGAGTCCTTCGGCTTCAAGAGCCGGTGCAGGCGTCGCGCGATGGTGAGCAGGATGGTGTCGCCGGCCGAGATGCCGAGCCCGTCATTGACCTGCTTGAAGCGGTCGATGTCGATGACGAAGACGGTCGGGCGCACCTTCTCTTCGGTCCGTGCGATCGAGATGATCGCCTCGAGCCGGTTCATGAACAATTCGCGATTGGGCAGGCCGGTGAGGTTGTCGTGCACCGCGTCGTGCAGCAGCCTCTCCTCGGATTTTTTCTGCTCGGTGACGTCAACCATGGTGCCGACACAGCGGATGACCTCACCGTCCGATCCGATAACCGGGCGCGCGCGCAGCGCAAACCAGTGATAGTGGCCGTCGGCGCCGCGCAACCGGAAGTTCTGCGCCACCTTGCCGCGACGGTGCTCGAGCACCACGTCGAGCGTGGTGCGGAACGTGTCGCGGTCATCGACATGCAGCACCGGCAGCCAGTTGCGGGCTGCACCCCCCAGGCTGTTGGGGGCGAGGCCGAGCTGGATGCTGACGTCGGGCTTGGTGACGACGCGGTCGCGCAGCACGTCCCAGTCCCACACCGTGTCGCCCGAGCCGGCCACCGCCAGCGCCTGCCGCTCGAGGTCGGAGAACAGACCCTGGTGCAGCGCGCCGCCGGCAAAGGCATGCTGCATGACGGTGAAGCCGATCAGCAGGATGATGAGGATCAGACCGCCGCCAAGCGCCGGCTGGGCGATGTCGTTGTCGAGCATGCCGGTTATCGCCATCCACGATCCGCATAGCCACAACAGCACCATCACCCAACTGGGCACCAGCATGATGGCACGGTCATAGCCGCGTATGCCGAGGAAGATGATCAGGCCGAGCCCGGTCAGCGCGGTGGCGGCGAAGGACAGCCTGGCGATGCCCGCGGCGACCGCCGGGTCGACGATGGCGACGCCGGCGATCAAGAGCAGCCCGAGGATCCAGACCAGCGCCCCATAGCTGAAATGGCCGTGCCATCGGTTGAGGTTGAGATAGGCGAACAGGAACACCACGAAGGTCGCCGCCAGGGCCACCTCCGTTCCCGCCCGCCACATCTGCTCGTTGCCGGGCGATATCTCGATGATCTTGTTGAGGAAGCCGAAATCGACGCAGATATAGGCAAGCACGGCCCAGGCGAGTGCTGCGGTCGCAGGGAACATGGAGGTTCCCTTGACCACGAACAGGATGGTCAGGAACAGCGCGAGAAGCCCGGCGATGCCGATGACGATGCCGCGGAACAGCGTGTAGGAATTGACTGAGTCCTTGTAGGATTCCGGGTCCCAGAGATAGACCTGCGGCAGCTTGGGCGAGGCGAGTTCGGCGATGAAGGTGATCACCGTCCCCGGGTTCAGCGTCACCCGGAAGACGTCGGCGTCCGGGCTGCTCTGGCGGTCGAGCGCAAAGCCTTCGCTGGGCGTGATGGCGGCGATACGGGTCGAGCCGAGATCCGGCCAGAAGATGCCGGAATTGACCAGTCGGAAATGCGGCGCCACGATCAGCCGGTCGAGCTGCTGGTCGGTGGTATTGGCAAGCGCGAACACGGCCCAGTCGCCGGTGGAACGGGCGTCATTGGCCTCGACCTCGATGCGTCGCACGATGCCGTCGGGTCCGGGCGCGGTTGAAACCTGGAAGTTTTCGCCCTGGTTCCGGTAAATTTCCACGGCGCCGGACAGATCGAGCGCGACATCGTCGCGAGCGATCTTGATCGGTTCGACGGCAAAGGCCGAGGACGCCGCGTACAGCGTCAGGATCGTCGCGAGGACAAAGGCGAACAGCGGCCCGTTGCGCAGGAATTTCGTCAAAAATCAGTCCTTCGTTCCAGCGCCTGGCGGATCGTCCGCGATCCGGGCGTAGAGGTAATGGTCCTGCCAGATGCCATTGATCCTGAGGTAGGATCGCAGAAGTCCTTCGCGCCGGAATCCGGCTTTTTCAAGCACACGGATCGACCTGATATTGTCGGGAATACAGGCCGCTTCGATCCGGTGCAACCTCAGCGTATCGAAGGCGAAGCGGGTCACGACCTTGACGGCGTCGGTCATCAGGCCACGGCCGCCGAAGCGCTCGCCGATCCAGTAGCCGACATGCCCGCTCTGCGAGACCCCGTGGCGTATGTTGCCGAGCGTAATTCCGCCAGCCAACCTGCCGCTCGACTTCTCGAATATGAAGAAGGCGATCGCGGTTCCCTGCGCATAGTCCTCGCGGTAGCGGCTGATGCGCAGCCGCCATGCCGCCCGGTCAAGCTCGTCCGGCGCCCAGCGCGGCTCCCATGGTTCGAGGAATGCCCGGCTCTCGCCGCGCACAGTCCACCACTCCCGGTAGTCATTGGTGAACGGCACGCGCAGCGTCACGCGGTCGCCCTTCAGTGCCGGCAGGTCGCGGCGAAAGAAAGGGAGCGCGAACACGGCGCTTGTGCGGGCTTAGACGGCGAGCTTGCGGGCCGTGGTGGGCGTGCCCGGAAGCGAATCGAGGATCGCTTCGTATGGCGCCAGCGTACCCACAGGCCCTACAGCGGTAAGCGTCGGTTTGGTCGAGAACAGCCGTGACGACAGGTCGGTCAAACGATCGACCGTCAGCGCCGACAGCCGCTCCATCAGTTCCTCCTTGGCGATCGGCCGGCCGAACAAGAGCAGCTGTCGCGCGATCTGCGAGGCGCGGCTGGCCGGGCTTTCCGCCGACATGATCAGACCTGCGCGGTATTGCGCGCGCGCCCGGTCGAGCTCTTCCTGCAGGATGTTCTCGCCGGCCTTCTGCAATTCCTCGATGATGACGGGCACCAGTTCGGCGATGTCGCTCTGCCCGGTCGCGGCATGGACGCCGAATATGCCGGTATCGGAAAAGCCCCAGTGGAAGGCATAGACCGAATAGCACAGGCCACGCTTTTCGCGGACTTCCTGGAACAGCCTGGACGACATGCCGCCGCCGAGGATCATCGACAGCACCTGCGAGGCGTAGAAATCGCGCACATGGTAGGCGCGGCCTTCGAAGCCCAGCACGATCTGCGCGTCCATCAGGTCGCGGTCCTCGCGGAAATCGCCGCCGACATATTGCGCATATTGCGGGATGGTGTTGTCGGCCTTGGTGCGGAAGCCGCCGAGCTGCTTTTCCACTTCGCGCACGAAATTGTCGTGCTTGATGTCGCCGGCGGCCACGATCACCATGCGTTCGGCGCCATACTGGCGCTCGATGAAATCGTGCAATTGCTTCGAGGTAAAGGATTTGACGGTTTCCGGCGTGCCCAGAATCGAGCGGCCGATGGTCTGGTGGCGAAAGGCCGTCTCGGTGAACCGGTCGAACACGATGTCATCGGGCGTGTCGTGCGCGGCGCCGATTTCCTGCAGGATCACGTGCTGCTCGCGTTCGAGCTCCTGCGGATCGAATTCCGATTCCTGCAGGATGTCGGCAAGAATGTCGACGGCCAGCGGCACGTCGTCGGAGAGCACCCTGGCATAGTAGGATGTGGTCTCGACGCTGGTGGCGGCGTTGATCTCGCCGCCCACGTCCTCGATCTCCGATGCGATCTCGAAGGCTGTTCGCCGCTTTGTGCCCTTGAACGCCATGTGCTCGAGCAGATGGGCCATGCCATGCTCTTCGTCACGTTCATTGCGGGCACCCGACTTGACCCAGGCACCCAGGGCAACCGATTCGATGCTTGGAAGGGTTTCGGTGGCGACTGTCAGGCCGTTCGACAGACGGCTTACCTCAACACCCATATGGTTCGTACTCCTTAACGCGCCGCTCGCGCACGGCGGCTGACGTAATCTTCCACCATTTTCAGGTCGGATGGAAGTACCGTGTATTTTTCCTCCGATGTCATCAACCCACCTAGCCATGCGGGCAGCGCGGGTGACACGCCGCTGGCGGCCTCGACGGCAGCCGGGAATTTTGCTGGGTGCGCAGTGCCCAGCACCACCATCGGCACGGCATTCGAAGCCTTGCCGGCCGCGACATGCACGGCTGCCGCGGTATGCGGATCAAGCAGGTAGTTGCTGGCCGCGAGCGTCGAGCGGATCGTCGCGGCGACCTCGTCCATATCTGCGCGGCCGGCATCGAATTCGGCTCGCATCCCTGCGATTTCCGTGGCTTCGATGGTGAAGGCGCCGGATTGTTTGAGCCCGGCCATGTAGCGCCGCACAGTCGCCGGGTCGCGGCCCGACGCCTCGAACAGCAGGCGCTCGAAATTCGACGACACCTGAATGTCCATGGAAGGCGAGGTGGTCGCGAACACGCCCTTGGTGCGGTATTCGCCGGTCGCGAAAGTGCGTGCCAGTATGTCGTTGTCGTTGGTGGCGATGACCAGCCGATCGATCGGCAGGCCCATTTTTTTGGCGGCGTAACCGGCAAAGATATCGCCGAAATTCCCTGTGGGCACGGTGAAGGAGACGGGGCGATCGGGCGCGCCGAGCGACAGGGCCGAGGAGAAATAATAGACGATCTGGGCCATGATGCGGGCCCAGTTGATTGAATTCACCCCCGACAGCGAGACACGGTCGCGAAAGCCGTGATCGTTGAACATGTCCTTGAGCATGCCCTGGCAATCGTCGAAATTGCCTTCGATCGCCAGGGCATGCACGTTCTCAGCCTTCGATGTCGTCATCTGCCGTTGCTGCACCGGCGACACGCGGCCATGCGGGAAGAGAATGAAGATGTCGGTGCGGCTGCGCCCGGCGAAGGCGTCTATCGCTGCTCCGCCGGTGTCGCCCGATGTGGCTCCGACGATGGTGGCATGCTGGTTGCGTTCGGCGAGCACATGGTCCATCAGCCGGGCGAGCAGCTGCATCGCGACATCCTTGAAGGCGAGCGTAGGTCCATGGAAGAGTTCGAGGATAAAAGCGTTGGGGCCGGTCTGGACCAGCGGGCAGACAGCCTCGTGGCGGAAGGTGGCATAGGCCTCCCGCACCAGACGCTCGAACACGGGAGCCGGGATTTCGTCGCCAAGAAACGGCGACAGCACGCGGATGGCCAGCTCGGGATAGGCCAAGCCGCGCATGGCGCGGATCTCGGCCATCGAGAATTGCGGCCACTGGCGCGGCACATAGAGCCCGCCGTCACGTGCCAGGCCTGTCAGGACGGCATCGCAAAACCCAAGCGCGGGCGCCTCGCCGCGGGTACTCACATATTGCATCGTCACAATTCCGTTACTGCCTTGGGTTTTCGACCCACGCAAGGTGGTTAATTTCTACGCTGGCTCAGTCGCATTTTTGCCGCGCGGTTGATATACGTCACCAGCTTTGCGAGAGGGAAGTGCAGTTTCATGGCGTTTCATACATTCAGCGGTCGCTTTTTCGCGGGTCTT
The DNA here is from genome assembly GCF_006440475.1 of Mesorhizobium sp. B2-6-1. NCBI lineage: Bacteria > Pseudomonadati > Pseudomonadota > Alphaproteobacteria > Hyphomicrobiales > Phyllobacteriaceae > Mesorhizobium > Mesorhizobium sp. B2-6-1. The sequence continues at coordinate 187,298 of NZ_VFUH01000002.1, read as the reverse complement.
GCGCTCACCGGCTTTATGCTTGCCGCCGCCGGCTGCCAATCAGGCGACAACGGTATGCTGAACCTGGGTTTTGGCAAGAAGGACCCGACCGCGCCACCGCCGCCGCAGGACCCCAAGATTCTGGCCAGCCAGTTGAATGCCTATTGCCCGAGGGTGATGCTTCGCGACGGCACGGCATTCTTCAACACCTACGCCAACGAAGCCCGGAAGCCCAGGCCCAAGCTCAAGAAGACCGGCGACGCCGCGCAGGATGCCGCGGCCCAGGCTGCGGCCGATGCTGCCGCTGCTACTCCGCCGGACGATTCGGCGAGGGTCATTTATCAGGCCTCGATCAGCGACGTGACCCGCGATTGCAGCCGCGCCGACGGACAGCTGACGATGAAGATCGCCGTCGCCGGCAAGATCGTGCCAGGGCCGAAATTCACGCCCGGCACCATCACCATGCCGATCCGCACCGCGGTGATGCATGGCACCGAGGTGCTTTATTCGCAGATCCACCAATATCAGGTCCAGGTTACCGACCCCTCGGTCGCCACGCAGTTCGTCTTCACCGATTCCAACATCGTCGTGCCGGCGCCGACGGCGCAGGACTATCAGGCCTATGCCGGCTATGATGAAAATGCGCCGAAGGCCGCGACCGACAAATCGAAGAAAAACAGGAAGAAAGCCGCCGCGACCAACTAAATCCGCAGGGGTGCTCGTCGGGGCCTAGCGGACGCTCACACGTCCGCCGACCATTCTGATAGGGCGGCCAGCGTGCCGCTCAGATCCGCCCAGCGGCGGATCACCGTCTCGGCGCCCGCCTCCGTCAGCGCATCGGCATGGCCGGGATAGCTATGGGCGGCGCCCGTGAACCCGATGACACGCATTCCTGCCGACCTTGCGCCGGTCACGCCGTGCACGGAATCCTCGATGACGAAAGTGTTTGCCGGATGGGCGCCGAGCTTTTCGGCGGCGAACAGGAACACGTCCGGAGCCGGTTTGGTTTTTCCGGTCGGCGTCTCCATCGCGGAGAAGATGCGCCCGGCAAAGAATGGCAGCAGATGCACCTTCTCCAGCATGAATTCTATCCGCTCCGAGCGTGAGTTGGAGCAGATGCAACGTTGCGCCGTCACCGAGGCGACCGCTTCGCGCACGCCCTCGATGGCACGAACGTCGCTGCGCAGTTTCCGGTCGACCAGCTCTTCGGCGCGATCGATCAGCGAAACCTGGAACGGGATGTTGGACTTCTCCTCAACCCGCATCAGAATGTCCTTGAACGTCAGCCCCGCATAAGTCTCGGCAATCTCCTCGGCCGAGATTTCGTATCCGGACAAGGTCAGGAGCTCGGCCTCGACGCGCGCGGCGATGATTTCGGAATCGACGAGCACGCCGTCGCAATCGAAGATGACAAGGTCTGGCTGGGGCATGGTGATCCGGGCAATGAGAACGGGCAGGCTTCAGGCGGCGCGGCATACACCAACGGGCACGTCGGCGCAAACCGGCGGCGTCCGATCGCTGCCCTTCACCGAATATTTACGCTGATCGGTAACCATAACCGGGAGTAAACAGTAACGCGTGCCTTGGGTGTAAAAATGTCAGCCGTGCGTCTTGTCGACGAGCTTTCCCATGCTCCCCAGCAATCCGAATGGCTGGACACGATCCTGAAGGGCGACTGCGTCGCGGCGCTCGACCGGCTGCCCGAAAAATGCATCGACGTCATCTTCGCCGATCCACCCTACAATCTGCAGCTCGACGGCGACCTGCACCGGCCCGACCAATCCAAGGTCGATGCGGTGGACGACGACTGGGACCGGTTCGAGAGCTTCGAGGCCTACGATGCCTTCACGCGCGCCTGGCTGCTGGCCGCGCGCCGGGTGTTGAAGCCCAACGGCACCATCTGGGTCATCGGCTCCTATCACAACATCTTCCGGGTCGGCGCCAAGATGCAGGATCTCGGCTTCTGGATCCTCAACGACGTCGTCTGGCGCAAGACCAATCCGATGCCGAATTTTCGCGGTCGCCGCTTCCAGAACGCGCATGAGACGATGATCTGGGCCTCCCGCGACCAGAAGGGCAAGGGCTATACCTTCAACTACGAAGCGTTGAAGGCGTCGAACGACGACATACAGATGCGTTCCGACTGGCTGTTCCCGATCTGCACCGGTGGCGAGCGGCTGAAGAACGACAATGGCGATAAACTGCACCCGACGCAGAAGCCGGAGGCGCTGCTCGCCCGCATCATGATGGCCTCGACCAAGCCGGGCGACGTCGTGCTCGATCCCTTCTTCGGCTCCGGCACGACAGGCGCGGTGGCCAAGCGCCTTGGCAGGCATTTTGTCGGCATAGAGCGCGAGCAGGCCTATATCGACGCCGCCAATGAACGCATCGACGCGGTGCGGCCGCTCGACGGCGCGGACCTGACCGTGCTCACTGGCAAGCGCGCCGAGCCTCGCGTCGCCTTCGTCAGCCTGATCGACACCGGGCTGGTGACGCCCGGTGCTACGCTCTACGACGCCAAGAAGCGCTGGGCGGCCAAGGTTCGCGCCGATGGCACGGTGGCGATCGGCGACAGTGCCGGATCGATCCACAAAATCGGCGCCGAAGTTCAGGGCCTGGATGCCTGCAACGGCTGGACCTTCTGGCACTATGAACGCAGCGGCGGCCTGACCCCGATCGACGAACTGCGTCGCATCGCGCGTCTCGGCATGGAAAGGGCAGGGGGCTGACCCTGCCGATTGCCGCGGCTTTGGCGTTGGTTCAAAGTCTCAACGAAGTACTGGAAGCGATTCAAATCACGCCTTGATTCCGAGCCGCTCAAGGTCTGCTTGAAGTGTCTTGGCATCGGTGAACAGCACTGCCTGCCAGCCGGCCGCTTTGGCGCCGTCGACATTCTTCTGGCTGTCGTCGATGAACAGCGTCGCGGACGGTTCGAGCTCGAACGCGGCGACGTGATGGTCGTAGATGTCGCGATCCGGCTTGATCTTGCCGATCTCACCCGAAATGGTGACACCGCGCGGACGATTGAGAAAATCGAAGCGTTTGCGCGCTTCGGCCAGCGTATCGGCGGCGAAGTTGGTCAGCATGGTGACATCGTGGCCGCTGTCGATCAGGCCGACCATGATGGCGACGCTGTCGTCATAGGCATGCGGCACCATGTCGTGCCAGTGGCGGCGAAAATTGCGGATGTTATCCGCGTGATCCGGGTGGTCCGCGATCAGCAGCGTTTCCGCCTCTTCCCATGTCCGGCCGCGGTCCTGCTCGATGTTCCAGTCATGCGTGCAGACATTGTCGAAGAACCACTTTCTCTCCTCGGCATCGGGAATAAGCCGGCTGAACGGGATGTTCGGGTCGTAGTGGATCAGCACTTTGCCGATGTCGAACACGATGTGGCGGATTTCAGTCATGGGGCCTCTCTGCACTGTTCGGTGACGGCTTTTTCGTCGCGCCGGGTATCGCAGCCTCGATTGCCTTTTTCATGACAGTGGGCAGCGCTTCACCCGAAATGTCCGATGGCAGCGACCAGAAATGCCCGGCGGGCGTCTCGCCGGTGCTTCGGGCGAGGAAGATTTCGAGCTCGAGCGCAAAATGGGTGAAGACATGCGCGATCCGGCCGGCTTGTCGCCAGTCGCCGGGAAAGGGTGCGGCCGCCGCTGTGGTCGCGCCGTCCAGCCGCGCCGTCCAGCCGGTCGTCGGCACCTCGGTCATGCCGCCGAGCAGCCCTTTGTCGGCGCGTTTGCGCAGAAGAATGGCACCGTCGCTTCGCACGGCGACGAAGGCTGCGCCGCGCCGCAGCGGTTTGTCGGCCTTGGGCAGGCGCACGGGATATTGTTCAGGATCGCCTGAAACGACCGCGCTGCAGCCCTCGCGCAGCGGGCAAAGCATGCAGCGCGGTCGGCGCGGGGTACAGATCGTGGCGCCGAGGTCCATCATCGCCTGGGCGAAATCGCCGGGCCTCGTCGTGGGAACCATGCGCTCGACACGGGCGCGAATGTCGGCCTTGGCTTCGCTGAGCGGCGTGGCAATGGAGAACAGGCGGGTCACGACACGTTCGACATTGCCATCGACGACGGCAGCCGGCCGGTCGAAAGCGATCGCCGCGATCGCCGCCGAAGTATAGGCGCCGATGCCCGGCAATTCCTTCAAGCCGGCTTCCGTATCCGGAAACCGGCCGTCGCGCCCGGCCACCAGATCGGCGCAGGCCTTGAGGTTGCGGGCACGGGAATAGTAGCCGAGCCCTGCCCAGGCTTTCATCACGTCCTCGACGGGCGCCGCCGCCAGCGCCGCGACATCAGGCCATTTCTCGACAAAGGCGCGAAAATAGGCCTTCACGGCTTCAACCGTGGTCTGCTGCAGCATGACCTCCGACAGCCAGATCCGGTAAGGATCGGGCCGCACGCCACGGGCATTGTCGCGCGGGGTCACGCGCCACGGCAACTCGCGATGATGCACGTCGTACCATGCGAGCAGGCGGGATGCGGTATCGCCAGCTTTGCTGCTGTCCCCGGACGCAGCTCTGCTGCTGTCACTAGACGCAGCTTTGCTGCTGTCACTAGACGCAGCTTTGCTGCTGCTGTCCTCTGATATGGCCTTGCGGGTCTGCTCGTGCGGTGCCATTGATCTCGTATCGGCCTCGGCCGGGAAGAGTGGAGGTGGTGGCTGGAGAACGCACATGGCAGGGAAAAGGCCCTTCGGCAATCCCGTTCCGGTGAGCGATCTCGCCACCGCGATCCTCGACCCGGTGCTGCGCAAGCGGGCGGGCATTTCGGTCAGCCTGGTCCAGTCGTGGGAAGAGATTGCCGGTTCGCGCCTGGCCGGCCATTCGCGCCCTGAAAAGATCCAGTGGCCTCGGCGGCTGCACGAAGACGACCCGTTCGAGCCGGCCGTGCTGGTGATCGCCTGCGAGGGCATGGCGGCGCTCCATCTGCAGCATGAGGCCGGCGAGATCATCAATCGCGTCAATGCATTTCTCGGCTTCACGGCCATCGGCCGCATCAGGATAGTGCAGAAGCCGGTTCTAAGTGAAAAGGCGCGGCCGAAACCACCCGTCAGGCCTCTCAATGAGGCGGAAAAATCAAGACTGTCGCACATCGTCGGCAAGATAGAAGACGATGGCCTGCGTGCCTCTCTGGAGCGGCTCGGCGCCACTATTCTGGGACAAAGAAAGTCATAGCACCGTCGCCAATCTCGCGATTTCGTGATTATAAGCTTCAAGTTTCACGATTGGGGACGGCGATGCCTTAATTCGCGCCAACTCTCGCCTTTTCGTGCCTTTGCGTTGCAAAATCCAACCCCTGTCAGGTGATTCGTATGAACCGTCCTCCGTTCGGCAAAAGCTTGTCCCGCAGAAACCTGCTGTCTTCGCTGGCCGCCATTCCGGTGGTGGCCGTGCTTGCGGCATGCAGCGACTCTGGTGAGGAAGCCAAGGCGGCCGATGTGAAGCCTGCCGCTCCCGCCGCACCCGCGACATCGGCCACGCCGGCCGCCGTCAAGGCGCCGGAGGCTCAAGGCACCGTCGACATGGCCGAACTGCTTAAGCCCGGCGCATTGCCCGACAAGCAACTCGGCAAGGACGACGCCAAGGTCACGATCGTCGAATACGCCTCGATGACCTGCCCGCATTGCGCGCATTTTGCCGAAACCACCTTTCCGGAATTGAAGAAGAAATACATCGATACCGGCAAGGCGCGCTATATTCTGCGCGAATTCCCGTTCGATCCGAGCGCCGAGGCCGGTTTCATGCTGGCGCGCTGCGCCAAGGACAACTACTTCCCGATGGTGGATGTCCTGTTCAAGCAGCAGGCGAACTGGGTGGGCGTGTCCAACACCAAGGATGCGCTGCTGCAAATCTCCAAGCTCGCCGGTTTTACACAGGAGTCCTTCGAAGCCTGCTTGACGGACCAGAAACTTCTGGACGATGTGAGGGCGGTCCAGAAACGCGGCGCCGACGAATTCAAGGTCGACTCGACGCCGACCTTCTTCATCAACGGAAAGACCTACAAAGGGGCGATGTCGATTGAGGAAATGTCGGCCATCATCGACCCTCAGCTCTGACGTCTTGGCGATGCCGAAGCGGCAGCGCTTCGGCATGCGTGGCCTTTGGCCGTGCTGCGCGCCGCCGCAAACCCGCGGCGCGTTTTCGCAAAAGTCGCTTTCAGGGCGGCGTGAATGAAGTTTTCGCGCCTTCGCCTCCTCGGTTTCAAATCCTTCGTCGAACCAGGCGAGTTCGTGATCGAACGCGGCCTGACGGGCATTGTCGGGCCGAACGGCTGCGGCAAGTCTAACCTTGTCGAGGCGCTGCGCTGGGTGATGGGCGAAAGCTCCTACAAGAACATGCGCGCGTCCGGCATGGACGACGTGATCTTTTCCGGCTCGGGCACGCGCCCGGCACGCAATACCGCCGAGGTCACGTTGTTCCTCGACAACAGCGATCGCTCGGCGCCGGCAGCCTTCAACGACGCCGACGAATTGCAGGTCTCGCGCCGCATCGAGCGTGAGGCGGGCTCGCTCTACCGTATCAACGGCAAGGAAGCGCGCGCCAAGGACGTGCAGCTTCTGTTCGCCGACCAGTCGACCGGCGCGCGTTCGCCCTCGATGGTTGGCCAGGGTCGCATCGGCGAGCTGATCCAGGCCAAGCCCCAGGCGCGCCGCGCCCTGCTGGAAGAAGCGGCCGGCATTTCCGGCCTGCATACGCGCCGCCACGAGGCCGAACTCAGGCTCAAGGCCGCCGAGCAGAACCTCGAGCGCCTGGATGACGTCGTTGGCGAGCTGGAAAGCCAGATCGAAAGCCTGAAGCGCCAGGCACGCCAGGCCTCCCGCTTCAAGAACCTGTCGGCCGACATCCGCAAGGCCGAGGCGACGCTGCTCCATCTGCGCTGGACGCTGGCCAAGGCCCAGGAAGGCGAGGCACGTTCGGCGCTGGCCGTCGCCACCGCCCTGGTTGGCGACCGCGCCGCCGCCCAGATGGCGGCCGCCAGGGAGCAAGGTATCGGCGCGCATCGGCTGCCCGATTTGCGTGACGCCGAAGCTGCGGCGGCCGCGGCCTTCCAGCGCCTGTCGATCGCCAGATCGCAGATCGAGGAAGAAGCCGGCCGCATCCGCGCCCGTCAGGCGGAACTCGAGCGCCGGCTCCAGCAGCTCGACGGTGACATCGCCCGCGAGGAGCGCATGGTGCGCGACAATGCGGATATCCTCGAACGCCTGCGCGCCGAGGAAGCAGCGCTCAACTCCGAAAATGCCGGCGCGGCCGAGCGTGAAGCAACCACCCGCGCCGCCTTCGAACAGGCAGCCGCGACGCTCTCGCAGAGCGAAGCCAGGCTTGCAGCACTTACCGCCGAGCGGGCCGAGGCCGCCGCTTCGCGCAATCAGGTCGAGCGGACGCTGCGCGAGACCGCCGAGCGTCGGGACCGTTTCGCCCGCCAACTCGCCGATGTCGACCGCGAATTGTCGGAAATACTCTCCAAAGTCGCGGGCCTGCCCGACCCGGCCGAGAAGCGACTTCTGGTCGAGGACGCGCTGGCGCGGCTCGAAGAGAGCGAGGCCGGCGCGATTGCCGCCGAACAGGCGGTCGCCGAGGCGCGCGCCGCCGAAAATGCCGCCCGCCCGCCATTACAGGACGCCAGGGCCGAACTGGCGCGCATCGAAACCGAAGCCCGCACGCTGGCCAAGATCCTGAACGCAGCCAGCGGCGATCTCTTCCCGTCCGTGCTGGAACAGATCAGCGTCGAGCGCGGCTATGAGACGGCCTTGGGCGCCGCCCTCGGCGAGGACCTTGACGTGCCGCTCGACCGCAGCGCCCCGGTGCATTGGGGCGAGAGCGCGATCCAGGCCGATGACGCCGCGCTTCCCGAAGGCATCAAGAGCCTGGCCAGCGTGGTACGTGCCCCGGCGCAGCTTGCCCGCCGGCTGGCGCAGATCGGCATTGTCGAAGCCGCCGACGGCCGCCGCCTGCAAGGGCTGCTCGCGCCCGGCCAGAGGCTGGTCAGCCCTGAGGGCGCGCTGTGGCGGTGGGACGGGCTGACCGCCAGCGCCGACGCGCCGACCGCGGCCGCGCAACGCCTGGCGCAAAAGAACCGGCTGGCCGAGCTCGATGCCGAAGCGGTGCAGGCGACGCTTGTGCTGCGCGAGGCCGAGGCGGTGCTCGCACAGGCCGAACAGTCGCTTCGCGAGGCCAGCGAGGCCGAGCGCGCCGCGCGTCAGGCCGGACGCGACGCCCAGCACGGGCTGGACGCCGCCCGCAACGCGCTGGCCGAAGCCGAAAAGGCCGGCGGCGAGTTGGCGAGCCGGCGCGCCGCCCTGGACGAGGCCCGCGCCCGTATTGTCGACAGTCATGAAGAAACTTCGGCCGCCTTTGCCGAGGCGGAAATGCTGCTGCAGGACGCGCCCGATCTCGGCGACCTGCAGATACAGCTCGAGCAATCCTCGGCCAATGTCGCCCGCGACCGCGCCACGCTCGCCGATGCGCGTGCCGTCCATGAAGGGTTGCGGCGGGAGGCCGAGGCGCGGTCGCGCCGGCTCGATGCGATCGGCGCCGAGCGCAGCAACTGGCTGGAGCGCGCCGAGAACGCTTCGACGCAGATCGCCTCGCTGGGCGAACGCAAGGCAGAGGCCGAGGCCGAACGCGAGAGATTGGCCGACGCACCCGACGAGATCGATGCCAAGCGGCGCGCCTTGCTGTCACAGCTCACCGAGGCCGAGACCTTGCGCAAGGCGGCGGCCGACCGTCTGCAGGAAGCGGAGAACAGGCAGGCCGAACTGGACAAGGCGGCCACCAGCGCCATCCAGTCGCTGGCCGAGGCGCGCGAGACCCGTGTCCGCGCCGAGGAGCGCTTGACCGCGGCCGACGAGCGCCGGCTGGAGGTCGAGGCGCGCATCCAGGAGACGCTGAACACGCCGCCACATCTGGTCATCCGCCATACCGGGCTGGAGGCCGACGATCCGATGCCCGAAATGGCCGAGATCGAGCGCCAGCTCGACAGGCTGAAGATCGAGCGCGAGCGGCTCGGCGCCGTCAATTTGCGCGCCGAGGAGGAGCAGAAGGAGCTTTCGGACCGGCTGGAGACCATCGTCTCGGAGCGCGAGGACATCATCGAGGCGATCCGCAAGCTCAGGCAAGCGATCCAGAACCTCAACCGCGAAGGCCGCGAGCGGCTTCTCGCCGCTTTCGACGTGGTCAACGGTCATTTCCAGCGGCTGTTCTCGCATCTCTTCGGCGGCGGCACGGCGGAATTGCAGCTGATCGAATCCGAGGATCCGCTCGAGGCAGGACTTGAAATCCTTGCCCGTCCGCCCGGCAAGAAGCCGCAGACCATGACGCTGCTGTCCGGTGGCGAGCAGGCGCTGACGGCGATGTCGCTGATCTTCGCCGTGTTCCTCACCAACCCGGCGCCGATCTGCGTGCTCGACGAAGTCGATGCGCCGCTCGACGATCACAATGTCGAACGCTTCTGCAATCTGATGGACGAGATGGCCAAGACCACCGAGACGCGCTTCGTCATCATCACCCACAATCCCATCACCATGGCGCGCATGGACCGGCTGTTCGGGGTGACCATGGCCGAGCAGGGCGTCAGCCAGCTCGTTTCGGTCGATCTGCAGGCAGCCGAAGCCATGCGCGAGGCAAGCTGACTTCACCTTCAACGTGCCGTGCTGAAGCCTGATTTTGAGCGTTGTCTTTCGCGGTAAGGCAGTCGGTTCGGCTTCTTCTCACCTTGCGCGTTGCACGATCCAGGTCGCCCAGATCGCGGCCAGCAGACCGCATGCAATGCCAATGCAATCGGCAACCCAGTCGAGCACGTCGAAATCGCGGCCTATCGCCGTGGTGCCCTGGAGAACTTCTATGGCAGCGCCGACAAAGGCGAGGAAGACGATCAGCGCCGGCTTGTGCCGCGGCCAGCCGAGGCTTCCCAGGAAAGCCAGCACGGCGAATGCGCTGGCGTGATTGAGCTTGTCATAATGGAAGCCGATATCGATTCCGAATTGCTTGAGGCGATGTGCCGGCAGCAGCGCGAGAACGAGGACGGCCAGGAGCGTGACGACAAAGGCAATCCGCTCGGCGACGGAATAGATTCTCATTCTGCTCCAACAACATGTCTCCGGTATAAACCGTAACCTATGTGTCCGGAACGGACCCTTGCGCGCTTGGCTGGGGCGCCAGGATTCGAACCTGGGAATGTCGGTACCAAAAACCGATGCCTTACCACTTGGCGACGCCCCAGCAGCTGACATGCGTCGACTGCGCGTGGCCTTATAGGCTGTGCCGGTGGAAAGCTCAATGCCTGGAGATTGCGACTTTCCTGCTGATCCACGACTCCGTTGGCGACGGTCGTCTCATGCGCCGGTCGTGCCGCCTATTCTCCCCACACCGCCATCTCGTTTCCAGCCGGGTCGGCAAAGTGGAACCGCCTGCCGCCCGGAAACGAAAAGATCGGTTTGATGATCGTGCCGCCGGCATTCTCGACGGCGGCCAGCGTCTCTTCCAGATCCTGGGAATAGAGCACCGGCAACGGCTTGGCGGTGGCGTCGCCGCTGTCGGCCTGGAAACCGCCGTCCAGTCCCTCGCTAAAGGCCGAATAGGTCGGGCCATAGTCGGTGAACGACCAGGCAAAGGCGGCGCTGTAGAAGGCTTTCACACTGTCCAGCGTCGCGCCGGTTGCCGGCAGTTCCAGATAGTCGAGTTTTCCGGTGAGCTTCATGATGCACCTCTTCGTTCCCTGTATGTTCTAGTCTTGGACCGTTGCACTGGCAAGTCCTTTTGCCGCAGCTTTTGCTTAATCGATTGTAGCGGCCAAACGGCTTTGCCGACGCCTTGCCTTTCGCATTGCAGCATCATATCCGTCCAAAGTCGGGATATGGCGGGGCTTTCTGTTTCGTCAATCTTTCCAATCTCCTGCAACCGGAGAGCAAAGCATGACCAAGTGGGTTTTCACCTTTGGCGATGGTGCGGCCGAAGGCCGGGCTGGCGACAAGAATCTGTTGGGCGGCAAGGGTGCCAATCTGGCCGAGATGTGTAGCCTTGGCCTGCCGGTGCCGCCGGGCTTCACCATCACGTCGGAGGTCTGCAACGCCTACTATGCCAACGGCCGCGCCTATCCGGCAGGGCTTGAAGCGGACGTCGCCGTGGCGCTGGACCATATCGGCCGGCTCACCGGCCGCCGTTTCGGCGATCCGTCGAAACTGCTGCTTGTGTCGGTGCGCTCCGGCGCCCGCGCCTCGATGCCTGGCATGATGGACACCGTGCTCAATCTCGGCCTCAACGACGAAACCGTCGAGGCGCTGGCCGCCGATTCCGGCGATGCGCGCTTTGCCTATGACAGCTACCGGCGCTTCATCCAGATGTATTCCGATGTCGTCATGGGGCTCGACCACGAGGTGTTCGAGGAGATCCTCGAGGATCAGAAGGCCAGCCTCGGCCATGAACTCGACACGGAACTGACAGCTATCGAGTGGCAAGGCGTCATCGCGCTCTACAAGGCCAAGGTCGAAGAGGAGCTCGGCAGGCCGTTCCCGCAGGATCCGCACGAACAGCTCTGGGGGGCGATCGGTGCCGTGTTCTCGAGTTGGATGAACAACCGCGCCATCACTTACAGGCGCCTGCACGATATTCCCGAAAGCTGGGGCACGGCGGTCAATGTCCAGGCCATGGTGTTCGGCAACATGGGTGAAACTTCGGCCACCGGGGTCGCCTTCACTCGCAATCCGTCGACCGGCGAAAAGCAGCTCTATGGCGAGTTCCTGGTGAATGCGCAGGGTGAGGACGTCGTCGCCGGCATCCGCACGCCGCAGAACATCACCGAGGCGGCCCGCATCGCCGCCGGCTCCGACAAGCCGTCATTGCAGAAACTGATGCCGGACGCCTTCCAGTCCTTCGTCACCATCTCGGACAGGCTGGAAAAGCACTACCGCGACATGCAGGACCTCGAATTCACCATCGAGCGCGGCAAATTGTGGATGTTGCAGACGAGGTCCGGCAAGCGCACCGCCAAGGCGGCGCTCAGGATCGCCGTCGAGATGGCCAGGGACGGCTTGATCTCGAAAGAGGAAGCGGTCGCCCGCATCGATCCCGCCTCGCTCGACCAGCTCCTGCACCCCACCATCGATCCGAAGGCCGCACGCGACGTCATCGGTGTCGGCCTGCCGGCGTCTCCAGGCGCCGCTACCGGCGAGATCGTCTTTTCCTCCGCGGACGCCGAGGATCTCAAGGCGCAAGGGCGCAAGGCTATTCTGGTGCGTGTGGAGACCAGCCCCGAGGACATCCACGGCATGCATGCGGCGGAAGGCATCCTGACCACGCGCGGCGGCATGACCAGCCATGCTGCCGTCGTGGCGCGCGGCATGGGCAAGCCGTGCGTTTCGGGCGCCGGTTCGCTGCGCGTCGACTATAAGGCAGCTACGCTGATGTCGATGGGGCAGACCTTCCGCAAGGGCGACATCATCACCATCGACGGCGGCAACGGGCAGGTGCTCAAGGGCGCCGTAGCGATGCTCCAGCCCGAGCTTTCCGGCGATTTCGCCGCCATCATGGAATGGGCGGATGCGGTGCGGCGCATGAAAGTGCGCACCAACGCCGAAACCCCGCTCGATGCGCGCATGGCGCGCTCCTTCGGTGCCGAAGGCATCGGCTTGTGCCGCACCGAACACATGTTCTTCGATGGCGCCCGCATTATCGCCATGCGCGAGATGATCCTGGCCGACACCGAAAAGGACCGGCGCGCCGCGCTTGCCAAGCTGCTGCCGATGCAGCGAGCGGATTTCCTGGAGCTGTTCGAGATCATGGCCGGTCTGCCGGTGACCATCCGCCTGCTCGATCCGCCGTTGCACGAATTCCTGCCCAAGACCGAGGCCGAGATAGCCGAAGTCGCGGCGGCGATGAATGTTGCGCCGGACAAGCTCAGGCAGCGCACCGAGGCGCTGCACGAATTCAACCCGATGCTCGGCCATCGCGGCTGCCGGCTTGCTGTGTCCTATCCCGAGATCGCCGAGATGCAGGCGCGCGCCATTTTCGAAGCCGCCGTCGAGGCTGGCCGCAAGGCCGGCGCGCTGGTGGTACCCGAGATCATGGTGCCGCTGGTCGGGCTTGTGAAGGAACTCGACTATGTCAAGGCGCGCATCGATGCGGTGGCCAAGAGCGTCATGGACGAAAGCGGCGTCAAGATCGACTACCTGACTGGAACCATGATCGAGCTCCCCCGCGCGGCGATCCGCGCCCATGTCATCGCTGAATCGGCCGAGTTCTTCTCTTTCGGCACCAACGACCTGACCCAGACGACATTCGGCATCTCGCGCGACGACGCGGCCTCGTTCCTGGAGACCTATCGCCAGAAAGGCATCATCGAACAGGATCCGTTCGTATCGCTGGACATCCATGGCGTCGGCGAACTGGTGCGCATGGCCGCCGAGAAGGGCAGGGCGGCGCGGCCAGGGATCAAGCTCGGCATTTGTGGTGAGCATGGCGGCGATCCGGCCTCCATCCGCTTCTGCGAGGAGGTCGGACTGGACTATGTGTCCTGTTCGCCCTACCGCGTGCCGATCGCCAGGTTGGCGGCCGCGCAGGCGGCCGTTCAGGTGGCAAAGGCGGGCCGCGGCTGAGCGCCTGCCGCCGATCGGAACGAGGAACTGCCGCAAGACGGTCAGATTGTCGCGTCTGGTGCTTTTCTGCTATCCAGCTCCGATTTTCGCCTTCATGCGGGTCTTGGGATGCCTGCGTGAAACGCCCGATTGGAATTGGATTTGATGCGCCTGCTGCAAAAAAATCTCTGCATTGTCGCCATGTCTTTGGCCGTCGTGTCCAGCGGCCATGCCGCATCGCTGGTCGAACCCATCCTGCACATCAAGCCGGATGCAGGTGGAACCGGGCGCATTGCCTTGACCCTCGACGCCTGCGGCGGACGGACCGACAACCGCATCCTCTCGGCGCTGGTGGAAAACAGGATACCTGCGACCATCTTCGTCACCGGCATCTGGCTGAAGCGGAACGCCGCCGCCGTCGAGATCATGCGGGCGCATCCCGACCTGTTCGAACTGGAAAACCACGGCGGCCATCACATCCCGGCCGTCGACACGCCGCAGAAGATCTATGGCATACGCAGCGCCGGCAGTCCGGAAGCGGTTCTGGCCGAGGTCGAGTCGGGCGCCGTCGCCTTGGCCGGGACTGGCGAGCCGGCGCCGAAATGGTTTCGTGGCGCGACCGCGGAGTATAGTCCGTCGGCGATCGCCATGATCCGCAAGCTGGGCTTCAAGATCGCCGGCTTCTCGATCAATGGCGACGGCGGTTCGCTGCTCGGCGCCAGGGAAACCACAAGGCGCATAGAAGCGGCCAAGGATGGCGACGTCATCATCGCCCATATCAACCAGCCGACCCATGCCGCCGGGGAGGGCGTCGTGCAGGGCCTGCTGGCGCTCAAGCAGAAGGGACTGACCTTCGTGCGGCTCGATGATGCCGGAGGCTTCGGCAATAACGGCACCACCGACTGATCGGCAGGACGGCAGGTCCGGCCTCCTCGTTCGTCCGTTCAAGCTGGCTTGGCTTCGATGCTGACCTTGCTTGCGTAGAACGCGCCGTGGTTGCGGATTTCAGCCATTTCGTCGAAAGGCTGCTCATAGGCCCACATCGCATCCTTGCCTGCCTCGGCGGCAGGCAGCACGCTCCAGTAGCTTGCGTCGCCCTTGTAGGGACAATGGGTGGAGGATTGCGTGCCGCTCAGCTTGTTGAAATCGATGTCTGCGAACGGGATGTAAAAGGCGGCCGGATAGGGCGCTTCCGTCAGCACCTTGGCGTTCGTCGATGAGGCGATAACAGTGTCGCCTGCACGCACGGTGACGGTGCCCTTATACGGTTCGACGGTGATGACCTTATCGGGGTTGCGCTGGAAGCCGGGTGCCGGGTTGGCGATCTTGTCCATGCTGTTTCTCCTCGTCTCAGCTTTAAGTGTGTCGACGAGGTGGTTTGCGCAAGGCCGACGGTCGCCGGCAATCCGCAATCAATCTCCAGCCGTGGGCGCTGCCGACGGCATTTTTAGCGATGACCTTGTCCGGCGAGGCTCAGGCCGCGGTTCTGAACGCGTCCATCAGGCCGGCATAGGCGGCCGCGATACCGGCCACGGGATTGCTGCTCCTGGATGCGGTCTCGACTTTCAAGTGGCCGCCGCCGGTCGGCAAGGTTAGCAGCAGGAATTGACGACTGCCGCCATCGCCCACGGATGCCGCGGCCACGTGCTCGCCTTCCCCTTCGTTCTGGACGCACATCTTGAACAGCAGCGTGCCGCCCACCGCTTCGAGCGCACCGCCGACAACTTCAACAAATTCATCTTCGGAAACAGTCTTTGTGTCCGGCACCAGATCGCCCAGGCTTTCGGCAAGCGTGCTTTCCAGTGCCTTATCGTCGAGCTGCGTGTCCATGCGAACCTCTTTCAGTCGCCAATCGCACCCCTTTGCCCATTAACGAAACTTAATGCCGACGATGGCCGGATTGTGGCGGATTCTCCTCTCGGTCGAGTAATTTAGACTTCTCTGATATAATGGATTTCAAGGCCGCCGGTCCTATGACATGAGCGCCAGGCATTCGGACCTCCAAGAAAAGACACGACTCGATCGCTTGCCTGCGCGACCGGCATTCGGATTTCGTTCGCCACCGGCGGTGGCTGGACAATCCACCGGTTCGCTTCACAATGGCAACAAAAGCGAGGAGCGTAAGGGAGGAACGAATGCTGGGGCTGATGCAGGAATGGCCGCTTCTTTGCCATAAGCTTATCGACAACGCAGAGCGGCAGCATGGCGCGCGAGAGATCGTATCGCGCTCGATCGAAGGTCCGATCGTGCGCACAACCTACGCCAGCATCCACCGTCGCGCCCTGAAGGTCTCCCAGCGCCTGGAGCGTGACGGCTATCGGCTGGGCGACCGCATTGCGACGCTGGCCTGGAACACGGCGCGCCACATCGAGGCCTGGTATGGCATCATGGGCATCGGCGCGATCTATCATACGCTCAACCCGCGGCTGTTTCCCGAGCAGATCGTCTGGATCATGAACCATGCCGAAGACAAGGCGGTCTTTGTCGACCTGACTTTCCTCCCTTTGCTCGAGAAGATCGCCGGCGCGGTCAAGTCCCTGAAACAGGTGATCGTGCTGACCGACAGGGCGCATCTGCCGCAGACCATGCTGCCCAACGTCGTTGCCTACGAGGAATGGCTCGACGAGGCCGATGGCGATTTCGCCTGGAAAAGCTTCGACGAAGGCACCGCCGCCGGCATGTGCTATACGTCTGGAACCACTGGCGATCCAAAGGGCGTCGTCTACAGTCACCGCTCGAATGTCCTGCACGCCATGATCGCCGCCATGCCCGACGCGATGGGCCTGTCTTCGCGCGACACGATCCTGCCGGTGGTTCCGATGTTCCACGCCAATGCCTGGGGCCTTGGCCAGAGCGCACCGATGATCGGCGCCAAGCTTGTCATGCCGGGCTGCAAGATGGACGGCGCCTCCATCTATGAATTGCTCGACACCGAGAAAGTAACCTTCAGTGCCGCCGTGCCGACCGTGTGGATGATGCTGCTGCAATATCTGGAGGAGACCGGCAGGAAGCTGCCCTACCTCAACAAGGTCGTCATCGGCGGCTCGTCATGCCCACGCATCATCACCAAGAAATTCCAGGACAATTACGATGTCCAGGTCGTCCACGCCTGGGGCATGACCGAAATGTCGCCGCTCGGCACACTGTGTACGCTGAAGCCGGACTATGAAAGCCTTCAGGGTGACGCCCGGCTCGATGTCCAGGGCAAGCAGGGTTACCCGCCCTTCGGCGTCGAGATGAAGGTGACGGACGACGACGGCAACGCGCTGCCTTGGGACGGCAAGACATTCGGGCGGCTGAAGGTGCGCGGCCCCGCGGTGGCCAGCGCCTACTACGGCGGCGCCGGCTCGGAGCAGTTCGACGAGGACGGCTGGTTCGATACCGGGGATGTCGCCCACATCGACGCTGGCGGCTATATGCAGATCACCGATCGCGCCAAGGACGTCATCAAGTCCGGCGGCGAATGGATTTCGACCATCGACCTGGAGAATCTGGCCGTCGGCCATCCCGATGTCGCCGAGGCAGCCGCCATTGGCGTCCCTCATTCGAAATGGGGCGAGCGGCCTTTGCTGGTGGTTGTCCGCAAGCCGGGGAAGGAACCGACCAAAACCGATATCCTTGGTTTTCTCGACGGTAAGGTGGCCAAATGGTGGATACCCGACGACGTCGCTTTCGTCGGCGAAATTCCGCACACCGCCACCGGCAAGATCCAGAAGATCACCTTGCGCCAGCAATTCAGCGACTATCGCTTGCCGACGGATTGACGGGATATTGCGTGTCTCGGCCTGATGCGGTCGTAAAAGGACAGTGCAGCGACGTGCACCTTTCCGGCAGGGCACGATAGCATTTCCAACTGGCGCACGATCCTCCTCGAAAATCGATTCCGATTTTGGTGGCCATGCGCTAAGTCTTCTTCGGCTTGGGATGACGCAGAGAAACATGGTCAGCATTTCGGAACGGCAAACGTCGAAGGCTGCCGGATGGTCGCGGCGCACCGCTGCTTTTTCGGCGGTGCTTTTGCTGACCGTGTTCGTCGGCCATTATTTCAACCTCGTTGAAACGCCGGTGTTCCTGTGGGTGTTGGCTATCGTCGCGCTGTTGGCGGCGCTGGCGCTGCTGTTCGCCGGATTTGCCTTCTCGAGGGTGTGGAATTTTGGCGACTATGGCGGCCGCGACATCACGGTCGGCGTCTTGCTGGCAGTGCTGGTGCTGACCCCCTATGGCATCGCCGCCTATTGGGCGACAATCTTTCCGCCGCTCAGGGATATTTCGACCGATTTCGACGAACCGCCGGCACTCGACGTCACCGGTCGCACGAAGGACATGAACGTGCTCTCGCCGCCGACGCCCGGCGAGCAGCGGTTGCAGACCGACAGCTATCCGCTTGTCACCGCGCGCAGCTACGACCTGCCGTTCGAGACCGTCGTCACTGCCGTTGAAACCGTGCTCGACCGCCGCAATTGGGATCTTACCGGACCCTATCCCGAACTCGCCGGGCAAAGCGACGTGACGATTACCGCTGTCGCCAGGAGCTTCGTGTTGGGCCTCCCCGCAGACGTGGCAATTCGCATCACGGACGACGGGGATACGGTTCTCGTCGACATGCGGTCGGCTTCCCGCTACGGCCGCTACGACCTCGGCGACAACGCTGCGCGCATCACCGACTTTCTGGCGGAGTTGGACCAGGAAGTCGCCGGCCAGGTCGGCGCGGCTCCGGCCGAATAGATGCTCGGGCCTAAGGGGCTGGCCTAAAAATGCCGTCTATGGCCGGCGCGGCGTCTGTCGCGACCAGGCCGCGCGCCACCAGATCCTCCAGATGGGCAAGCACCGACAACCCGGCGGCGCCATGCAGCCGCGGGTCGGTATCCCTGTAGATCGCCTTGACCATGTCTGTGATCGTGCGGTCGCCCGCGCGGATCCGCTCCAATATGGCCCGTTCGCGCATTTTGCGATGGGTCTTCAATCCGCGCATGAAGCCTCGCGGTGCCGTCACCGGCCCGCCGTGGCCGGGCAGCAGCAGGCGGTCACCGCGTTCGATCAGCCGGTCCAGCGAGGCCATGTAGTCCGCCATCGCCCCGTCCGGCGGCGCGACGATGGAGGTCGCCCACGCCATGACGTGGTCGGCCGAAAACAGGATGCCGGTGCCCTCCAGCGCGAATGCCGCGTGGTTGGCGGTATGGCCGGGGGTCAGGACCGTGCGGATTGCCCAGCCGTCGCTGGCGACCAGCGCGCCGTCCGGCAGCGCGAGATCGGGAACGAAAGCGGTATCGGCGCTGGCATCGAGCGCGTTGATCTCGCCAATATGCAATGGCCTTGCCGGCCGGTGCGGCCCTTCCGCCATCACCTGGGCTCCGGTCTCCTGCTTCAGCCGTGCCGCCAGCGGTGAATGGTCGCGATGCGTGTGGCTGACGAAGATGTGGCTGACCGGCCTGCCGGCGATGACGTCGAGCAAGGTGCGAAGGTGAGCTTCGTCATCCGGCCCCGGATCGATCACTGCCAGCGTATCGCGTCCGACGATGTAGCTGTTGGTGCCGTGAAAGGTGAAGGGACTTGGATTTCGGGCCGTGACGCGCTGCACGTCGGGCGCGACGCTGACGCCCCCGCCGTAGCAGGGATCGAAGCTGGTATCGAATTCGAGGGCCATGACGGTGTCGATGCCTGTTGCGGGAATGGCAAAACCGATTGCCGCATAGCACGCAAGCCAATATAGGAAAACGCAAGACCGCGATCATCGGATGGCGGCACTCGGATGGGGAAGACCATGGCAACTGCAACGACGATGCGCCCGCTTGTTTCTCTGGCTCTGCCGCAAGATGGCGCGGCGCGGCTGGCAACGCAGTTCTTCCTGGCGATAGCCGGGACATTGCTCCTGACCCTGTCGGCCAAGACCAAGGTGGTTCTGGGGCCAGTCGATATTTCGATGCAGACGCTCGCCGTCCTGCTGATCGGGGCCGCTTTCGGCCTGCGGCTCGGCGTCGCCACCCTGCTGCTCTATATGGCCGAGGGCGCGATGGGCTTCCCGGTCTTCCAGAGCACGCCGGAAAAGGGAATTGGCATTGCCTACATGCTCGGCTCGACCGGCGGCTATCTCGCCGGCTTCGTGGTCATGGCGGCGATCGCCGGCTGGGCCGCCGATCGCGGCTGGGATCGCCATCCGATCAAGCTTTTCAACGCGATGCTGGTTGCCGAGTTCGTCATGATGGCCATGGGCTTTGCCTGGCTGGCGATGCTCATCGGTCCGGAAAAATCCTGGCAGTTCGGCGTCGTGCCGTTCATCGTCGGTGATCTGATCAAGGTTGCTCTGGCCGCAAGCCTGGTGCCAGCCGTCTGGTCGCTGCTGAAGCGCTCCTGAATTTAAACGAGGTTCCGGGGAAGTACCTGGTCATTGGTCCGGGTCGGACAGATGTGACTGGCAGGTCGTGCCCAAGCAGCCAGCCAGTCACCAGAGATACGAACATCCATTTACCTTCATGCGTCCAGACATTCTCGATGGCGGGCAGTAAGCCAATTTATTAGCGATAGCTTTTGAACCGCATTCAGCGACGCGATTGATAAAAAATCCTGCCGATTGCTACAGTGTAAATAGATACTTGCTGGTATCGTTACAGTGTCGTAGCTCTTGATCTTCGACTGAGTCGAACAGCCAGTAGCGAGAGGCCCGATTCCGCTTTGCGAATGAACGGCCAAGCCAAGCGCATTATTGCAATGGCAATCGCCGACATGGCAGCTTCGAGGGGGGAAGAAGTTGAATGTCGCAACATCAACTCTTGTCGGAAGCCGGCACTTCCTGTTCAGAATTCGCTTTCAACTTATTGGCGGACTGACGTTCGCGATCGTCGCGCCGGCCCTCATCCGGATCGCCTTCAAACCCGATGCGGTCTACGTCGCCAATCTCCAGGTAACCGTCGCTGCCGCGGTCATTGCGCATGTAGCAGGCTTCCTTGCCTATCGGCGTATCGGGAATTTCCCCGGCGTGGCCGCTGCCAGCTACATCCTGCCGACATTTGTGCTGTCCTACGGGCTTGTTTTCCTGACTATTTTCTTTTTTCGTTTCGAGTACAGCCGGTTTCAGGCGGCTGCCAGCTTCACCCAGTCCACGCTCTGGTATTTTGGCCTGAGCATCATAACGCGGCATCTCGAACCGTACCGGCTGGTCGTCATTCCCGGCGGGAACGTAGAGCGCCTAAGGACACTGCCGGGAGTGCATTGGTTCTGGATCACTTCGCCTGGCACCGTCATCGAACGGGCGAATGGCGTGGTTGTCGATCTGCGGGCCGACCTTGACGCCGAATGGGAACGATACATCGCGGACCGGGCCCTTTCGGGCACGCCGGTCTACCACGTCAAGCAGGTCAGCGAGTCGCTGACCGGCCGCGTCGAGATCGAACACCTGTCGGAAAACACGCTCGGCTCGCTCAATCCGAACCAGGCCTATCTCAAGATCAAGCAGGCAATCGACTGGATCTCCGCGCTTGTCATGATCGTGGCTCTTTCACCCTTCGTGGTGCTGATCGCGCTGCTGATCCGGCTGGACTCGGAGGGCCCGGTGCTGTTTCGCCAGCCCCGCATTGGCTACAGGGGCCGGACCTACACGGTCTACAAGTTTCGCTCGATGAGGCAGCAAGCCGGCATTGGCAGCGACAAGGACAAGGCGATCACGAAACGTGACGACGATCGCATCACCCGGATAGGGCGTTTTTTACGCAAGTTCAGGATCGACGAACTGCCGCAGGCCATCAACATCCTGCGCGGCGAAATGAGCTGGATCGGGCCACGGCCCGAGGCTGTCGTCCTGTCGCACTGGTATGAGGCGGAATTGCCGTTCTATCGCTACCGGCACATCGTCAGGCCAGGTGTGAGCGGGTGGGCGCAAGTAAACCAGGGGCATGTTGCGGCGGTCGACGATGTGATGGAGAAATTACACTACGATTTTTACTACATAAAGAACTTCTCGCCTTGGCTTGATGTTCTCATCACCCTCAGAACCATCAAGACGATGATTCCCGGCCATGGTGCGCGATAGCGGAGGCCGTGGCTGATTAAGGCTTGCCGGACAGGAAGCAAATGGACCTCGGCTCCAGGAAAATAGCTGTCATCGGGCTTGGCTATGTGGGTTTGCCGCTGGCGGTGGCCCTCGGAGCGATCAGGGACGTCGTCGGCTTCGACATCAGCCAATCGCGCGTGGATGCGCTGAGGCGTGGCGAAGATCACACGCTTGAGGCCAGCAGAGATGAAATCGACGCCGCCACGCGGCTGCGGTTCACCAGCGACAAGGCCGATCTGCGGGATTGCGGAGTTTTCATCGTCACTGTCCCCACTCCGATCGACAGGGCCAACCGGCCGGACCTGAAGCCCCTTGTCATGGCGTCCGCCGCGGTCGGCGAGGTGATCTCCCCCGGTGCGGTGGTAATCTTTGAATCGACCGTCTATCCCGGCTGTACGCAAGAGGTGTGTGCGCCGCTGATCGAGAAACATTCCGGTCTGCGCTACAACGAAGACTTCTTCCTGGGCTACAGTCCTGAGCGCATCAACCCCGGCGACCGCGAGCACCGGCTGCAGACGATCGTCAAGATCACCAGCGGCTCCACGCCGGAGGTGGCGGACGCTATCGACGCGCTCTATGCCTCGATCGTTCCCGCCGGCACGCACCGTGCCTCGAGCATCGCGGTCGCCGAGGCAGCCAAGGTCATCGAGAACACGCAACGCGATCTCAATATCGCCTTGATGAACGAATTGTCGCTGATCTTCGGCAAACTGGGCATCGACACGTCGGAGGTGCTGGAAGCGGCCGGCACCAAATGGAATTTCCTGCGCTTCAGCCCTGGTCTCGTCGGCGGCCACTGCATAGGCGTCGATCCCTATTATCTGACCCACAAGGCTCAAGAACTCGGCTATCATCCCGAGGTGATTCTTGCCGGTCGCCGCATCAACGACGGCATGGGCCGGCATGCAGCGGACCAGACGGCCCGCCTTATGATGCGCAAGGGCATACCTGTCGTTGGCAGCCGGATTCTGGTCATGGGCGCGGCCTTCAAGGAAAACTGTCCGGACTTGAGAAACTCCAAGGTCGCCGACATTGTCGCGCAGCTGAGGCAGTACAATGCCGGCATCGATATCTGGGATCCTTGGGTCGATGCGCAGGAATGCGCGCGCGCCTTTGGCGTAACGAGCTTTAAAGAGATGCCCGCCGCGCGTTACGATGGCGTTGTCGTCGCCGTGGGGCACGGGCAGTTTCACACCCTGGGCGTTGCCGGTCTTCGGGCGCTTTGCAAGGACCCTAGCGTCGTCTACGACATCAAGGGTCTATTCCCCAGGGATGTTACGGACGGGCGGTTCTGATGAAGGTTCTGGTCACCGGCGCTGCCGGCTTCATAGGCTATCACGTCGCCAGGCGGCTGCTCGAACGTGGCGACGAGGTCGTCGGCATAGACAGCATCAACGACTACTATGATCCGCAGATCAAGCAGGCGCGGCTGCGGCTTCTGGCCGAAGCAAGCCGCAACACCAATGCGGGCTACCATTTCATCCACGGTAATCTCGCAGAGCGAAACGTGGTGGACGGCTGCTTTGCCGATCACGCCTTCGACAGGGTGATTCATCTCGCCGCCCAGGCCGGCGTCCGCTACAGCCTTGAAAACCCGCACGCCTATGTCGAGAGCAACATTATCGCCTACGCCAACATGCTGGAGGCCTGCCGCAACAGCCGTGTCGGCCACCTGACCTATGCCAGCACGTCGAGCGTCTATGGCGCCAATACCGACATGCCGTTTTCCGAGCATCGCCCGGCCGACCATCCGCTGCAGTTCTACGCCGCAACCAAGCGCGCCAACGAGCTGATGGCGCACAGCTACAGCCACCTATTCGGGCTGCCGACCACGGGCTTGCGTTTCTTCACAGTGTACGGCCCTTGGGGGCGTCCCGACATGGCGCTGTTCCTGTTCACCAGGAACATCCTGGCCGGCGAGCCGATCAAGCTGTTCAACAACGGCAACCACACACGCGACTTCACCTATGTCGAAGACATCGCCGAAGGCGTGATCCGCACCAGCGACAGCCCCGCCGCGGCTAACCCCGCCTGGGATTCCGGTCATCCGGATCCTGCGACGAGCAGCGCGCCTTGGCGCATTTTCAACATCGGCAACAACAACCCGGTGAAGCTGACCGCCTATGTCGAGGCGCTTGAAAACGCGCTTGGCCGTAAGGCCATCGTGGAGCTCTTGCCGCTGCAGGCCGGCGACGTGCCTGACACTTTTGCCGATACTTCGGCGCTGCAGGCGGCGGTCGGCTATCGTCCCGGCACGTCCGTGACGGAGGGCGTCGGGCGGTTCGTCGAATGGTACCAGGCCTATTTTGAGCGGAGGTAGGGGGGAGGTCACGTCTTGTCCACGAAATCGATGACGGGATAGCGTCGTTGCTGCGGGGCTTTGTTCGCACGAACGTGGCGGTCTCAGAATGTCTGGACCGAGCCTTGCCGCTACGGCTGCGCGTGGATGGCAACCACGCCTTTGCTGCGGAAATCGCACCGGTGCTCTTTACACCTAACGCACTGGTCTATGATCTGGGCGGAGGAGCAAGGCCGCTTGTAAGCCTAGCCGAGAAGCGTCGTCTGGGGCTGGTTGTCGTCGGGGTGGACCGCGATGCCAAGGAACTGTCGAAGGCTCCGGGCGAGATCTATGACGAGCGGATCGAGGCGGATCTTACCTCGTTCAGGGGGAAGGGAGATGCCGATCTGGTCATATGCCAGGCCACTCTGGAGCACGTCCGCGACGGCGAAGGCGCATTTCGCGGCATTGCCAGCTGCGTAAGGCCGGGCGGCACGGTCGCCATTTTCTCGCCTTCACGCAACGCCGTTTTCGCCAGGCTCAATCGGGTCTTGCCCGAGGCGATCAAGCGTCGCCTGCTGTTTACGGTCTATCCCGACAAGGGCAGAGGGCACGACGGCTTCCCAGCCTTCTATGACAGATGCCTGCCGAGCGAGGTGGAAAGGATCGCAGCGCAAAATGGCCTGGAGCTTGTCCAGCGTCATCTGTTCTGGAGGAGTTCATACTTCTACGCTTTCGTGCCGGCCTTCCTGGTCTGGCGCCTCTGGCTAGGTCTCTCGGCGCTTCTCATCGGGAAGGATGCGGCCGAAACCTACGCCTATGTCTTTCGGCGAAGACATTGATCACCCGAGGATATTCTCCGCTTTCGTGGACCCGAATGCGACGGGCTGTCTCCGCGGTATCCGGGTGGAGCACCGCTCACCGCGCACGGTCAGGCGCAAGCAAAAAAGCTTTCGCCGTGACCGCCCAGGAAAGGTGGCGAACCGAGTGACGTGCACGCGCCAAGACAAGAGATCGTCAGGCAGCCCAGACGCTCGGATTGCTATCTTCATTCCCTCTCTTCGTGCTGGCGGCACCGAGCGGGCAATGCTCACCCTGGCCGGCGAATTTGGCCGGCGCGGCTTGCCGATCGATCTGGTGCTTGGGTGTGCGACGGGCGAGTATCTCGCTTTGGTTCCGAAGACGATAAGGATACAGGACCTCCGGGCCTCGCGGTTGCTGTTTTCCGTATTGGCTTTGATCCGGTATTTGAGACGGGAGCAGCCGCGGGTGATGCTGACGGCGTTACCCCATGCCAATATCGTTGGCATCGTCTCGTCCATGCTCTCGCTGCGCCGGACGCCAATCGTGATATCCGAAAGGAGCAATCTTTCCAGGACCGTCGCCGATACTAAGCTGGTTCGTGAGAAGTTCCTGCCATTCCTCATGCGGCTGACCTATGGTCGTGCCGACACGATCATCACTGTATCGCATGGCGTCGCGGAAGACCTGATCCAGAGCATCGGGGTCCACCGGAGTTCCGTCAAAACGATCTACAATCCGCTGGACATCAAACATGTTGAAGAGCAGGCGGATGAGCCGCTCGATCACCCCTTCGCGGTCGAGGATGGCAGGGTCTTGCTGGTGGCCGTTGGGCGGCTTGATTTCGCAAAAGACCATGCCACGCTCATAAGCAGCTTCGCGCGGATTGCGACGAAGAGGCCCGTCAAATTGGCCATTGTCGGGGAAGGACCGCTGCGGGGATCGCTTCAAACCCTGATCGACGAACTCGAGCTGAATTCTTCGATCGCTCTGGTCGGCTTTTCGAAAAATCCGTATCCGTGGATGCGGCGGGCAGCGTTGTTTCTTCAATCCTCCCGCAGGGAGGGATTTCCAAACACGATCATCGAAGCAATGGCTTGCGGGACCAATGTGGTGAGCACCAACTGCGAAAGCGGTCCGGCCGAGATACTCGAGGACGGCAAGTGGGGGCGCCTCGCCGCGGTCGGCGATGTCCAGGGTTTCGCGGCAGAAGTGATGGCCGCCCTTGATGAAACTGATCCCCCAGACGTCAGGCGTCGGGCGCGGGATTTCGGCGTCGAAAAAGTGGCCGACGCCTATCTGCTCGCGATGGGTGTCGATCCCACGAACGCCGTAGGGAAGGAGCGGTCGTATTAAGATCCTGCACGTCATCACCGGACTTGAGAACGGCGGCGCCGAGGCAGCGCTATACCGCCTGTGCACGGCCGAGCGCAGCCATTCCCATTTTGTCGTCTCGCTTTCGGGTGACGGAAAATATGGCCCGTTGCTTCGCGCGGCCAAAATACCGCTCGCCTGCCTGGCGATGCCAAAGGGAAGGTTGAGTCTCAAGGGGCTCGCCTCGCTCAGGCGCGTGTTCTCGACCTATCGGCCGGACGTGGTTCAGTGCTGGATGTATCACGCCAACCTCGTCGGAGGCGTCCTGGCGCGGCTTGGCGGCATCAGCCCGGTTCTTTGGGGGATGCACAATTGCGGACTGGATCCGCGGGCGGCCTCCTTTACGACCAGGACAGTGGACAGGATATGCGCTCTCATATCCGGTATCATCCCGGCTCGGATTGTCAGTTGCTCGCAAAACGCGTCGCAGCGCCACATCCATGCAGGATATTCGAGCTCGAACTGGACGATCATACCGAATGGGTACGATCTGGCCGTGTTCGAGCCGGACGACCGGGCGCGCGCGCGGCTCCGTCAGGATTGGTCGATAGGTGATGGCCAGTTCGTTATCGGAAACGTCGCTCGCTGGCATCCCGACAAGGACCACCAGAATCTCTTCGCTGCCTTGTCCAGGCTGTCGATGCACAAAAGCCTTCCCTTCAAATGTGTTCTTGCCGGCCCGGGTATGACGGCTGAAAACACTGCGCTTGCCGTGCTGTTGGAGCGCTCTGATGTTCGCCACAAGGTGAAGCTTCTTGGGCCGAGCGACGACATTGCCGGTTTGATGAATGCATTCGACATTCATGTGCTGGCCTCCAGCAGCGAAGCCTTTCCGAACGTGGTTGCCGAGGCGATGGCATGCGGCACGCCATGCGTGGGAACGGACGTCGGGGACATCGCGATGCTTGTCGGCAACACGGGATTGATCGTTCCGCCGCGGAACCCTGACGCGTTATCGCGTTCCATCGAGATCATGGCTTCGGAAATCCAGGATACCCGGTCTTGGGCGAGCAGGCGGCAAGCATGTCGCGACCGCATCGCTGCGGATTTCTCGCTTGAGCGGATGGCGCACTCGTATGGCTTGCTGTGGGAGAAATCGTCCCTGAGCCGCTAAGGGGTGAGAACAATTCGAATATTCAGATGGCGATGGAACGAAAGTGAAGCACCTCAAACGAGATTATTTTGTTTCGCCATTTGCGCTCACGCCGCAAATGTTGTTGCTTTTGTCGAGCTTGGTCTACTTTGTGCCATTCGTCACCGGGGGATTTCAGTATGTTGATGTCGGCAGAAGGAAGTATGATTTCATATATCACGCGGGCACTGAATATGCCATTGCGCTTTCTCTTTCTTGCATTGCTGCCGCGATGCTGGTCTTCATGCCAAGGCGTCAAGATTTCGAAGTCGAAGGCGACGTTCGGGGAGAGTCGATCGTAATAATTGTGATGCTGGTGGTGTTCGGTGGGATTTCGATAGCAAATCCGGCACTTTTTTCGGCCTCAAAGGCCGATGTTTTGTCATCTACCGGGCGGATCCAGTATGTATTTTACAACAGCTGCATCATCGGCATGGTGTTCGGAGCCCTGTCGGGGTGGAAGAAATCCAGGCTGGTCATCATCTTGAGCTGCCTGGGACTGATGCTTACGCTCTATATCGGGCATCGCTCTTCGGTTGCCATCGCGATTTTAGCTTGTTTGTACATAAGGTACAGGAACATTTCCCTGCTTTTGATCAGGAAAAGATACATAATTGGAGGAATTGGCGCATTCTTTTTTCTTGCAGTGTACAAGGCAGTATATGCAGCAATAAAAGCAGGAAATTTTGAACTTGTAGGTCAGAAAATACAATTCGACCAATTGTCCGATTCCGCTCTCGTGGGGCTGGAGCAGTTCGTGACATTGGCTCACCTGGATCTGGTCGTGAAATATGACTACACCTTACCGTGCTCGAATCTTTGGCTGGTGCCTTTTTCTCTGTTTCCGTTCTCGGATACGGTCTTTGGCAAGGACGGATGCACCTACAACGAGCAGGTTCAGCCGTTCCTATTTCCGGGTTACAGTGGTGGCGTCGCTGCAAACATCTGGGCGGAGTTCTTTGCCAATTTCGGGTATGCCGGATTTCCGCTGCTCGTTGTCATTCTGTCGCTCGTGTGTGTTGCCGTCGAGGCGATAATCCGCAATGTGCGCAGCGCGACGCTCAAGGCCGGGCTGATCGTGGCCATCGTCCATCTCACATTCTACATCCAGCGCAAGGAGCTGCTTGGCGCCTTCATCTCCGCCAAGCGAGCCGTTCTCGTTGCGCTTTTCATTTTTGGCTTGGTTTATGTGCACCGGAAGTGTTTTCCACCGGCCCCCGCCGAGGTGGTGCCGCAGGGGGCGCGGGCCTTGCGCCGAGACAATGGCTGAGGACGTGACGGCGGTCGCCAAGCCTTCCGGATGGATGCGCGCGCGGCGGATTGCCCGCGACGTTACGTTTACGACGTCCGCAAGCGGAGTGGCCGCGTTGTGCTCCATCCTTGCACTGGCGCTCAACGCACGGTCGCTGGGTCCGGGGAATTTTGGCACACTCGCCGTAATTCAGGCCTATGTGGCGTTCGTTTCCGGCCTATGCACGTTCGAGAGCTGGCAGTTAGTGATCAGGCTGTGCGCGAGGTCGCCTTTGCGTCTGGGACCGGCGGCATCTTGCGGAATTGCCCTCGATGTTTCAGCCGCCCTTCTCGCCACGGTCCTGGCGATAGGCGGGATCTTGCTGTTTGGAGAAGCTGTCGGCGTGTCGCGGGATAATCGCCTTCTGGCGATTATCTACAGCCTCACCTTGTTGGCGAGTCTTTCGGGTACGCCGAAAGGTGTGCTTCGGCTGAACGGCCGGTACGACGTCATTGCCGGCAATCAACTCATGCAAGGGGTTGCCGTGGTGGTTGCCTCTCTCGTCCTTTGGATCCTCGATGCCTCATTGCCGGCTTACGTAATCGTGCTGGCAGCGGTCGGCGCATTCTACAACCTGACGCTGTTCGTACGCCTGCTTCTCTATGCCGGGCGGGAAGATATCGAACTGTTCAACCCGCTCCGTTCCCGATCCAAACGCCGTTTCTTCTGGGCATTTCTTGCCATGGCCACGGGGACCAGTCTGCTCTCGACAATGATAAGTGCCAGGCGGCATCTCGCATTGTTCCTTGTCGCGGGCCTGCTGGGAGAGGTCGCCGCGGGCTCTTATTCGCTCGCATCGCGCCTGGCGACTATGGTTTCCCGGCTGACCGCTCCCCTGAACCAGGTGATCTTTCCCGAAATCGCGAAACTGTCGAAGCAAGAGCCTTCTTCTCGTCTATACCGCTTGAACGCCCGCATCACCGTGGTTTCGGCATGCGCCGCCGCCGGCATGGCGGTTGGGGGGGTGTTGCTGCAAAACCCCATCGTCCTTCTGGCTGGCGGCTCGGCCTACGCCGAAGCTTCGCTGCTCTTTGCCATTTTGTTCGCTTCAGAATGCTTCGGCCTGGCTGGAATGCATCTCAATCCGTTGATCCAGGTCTTGGCCGGGACGAAGCCGCTTTTGAAAATCACGGCGCTGGCGATCGCCATCTATGTTCCGCTTTGCCTGGCTTTGTCCGGATGGATCGGAATTTCGGGCATCGCCTGGGCCGGCTTGCTCGTATCGGCGGTGGTCTACGCGGCGATGACAGTGGTTTCGCATCTATTGTTGAAAAGGCGAATCCGCCTGGCGGAAGATATCTGAAGGCGGATGTTTTGAGATACTTGTTTTGCCTGCCAAGATACCACACCAATGCGGTACCCTGGGTTCGCATTTTGACTTCGGCGGGGCACCATGTTGCGGTCGACGTAGTCGAAACGAGCGTCACCGAGAATCACGCTCTTGTTTCTCCCAACGTGATGGCTCCATCCGCGCTGTCCCGGATGATCATGCGTCGGCGCTCAAGCAACATTCCGAATTCGCCTTTTTCCTTTCCCGGCGTCTTTTCCTACTGGAAGCGTTTGCAGGCCGAAGACCCCGACGTGGTGATCATCCGCGGAGTGACGCGATGGTTTTGCAGGGTCGCGGCACTCTGTTCAATTCTGCAAGGGCGCAGGCTGGTCATCTACGACCAGGAGGACGCCAAGCCCAACGCATGGAGTGGCACATGGGTTCGAAGAGCCGTCTTTCATGGCCTAGGCATCCCGCATTTCACCTCACGGCTTTCGCCAAATCTTGGCCCGGCCAAGCTCGGCGATGCCATGTCCCTGCCATTCGGGAGCCCTTTCGAGCCGGCCCGGACTGAAGGCCTGGAAAGCAGGCCATTGCAGTGGCCGCCTCGAATCCTGATGGTGGCAAAATACCGGGAGCGCAAGGGGCACAGTTTGCTTCTGAGGGCGTTGTCCGCGATTTCATCCATGCCCTTCTCCCTGACATTCTGCGGCGAGGAGGCAACGAACGCCGACACGGCTTTCTGTCAGGCCTTGCGGCGCGAGGCTCAGGCGCTTGGCGTGGCGGACAGGCTTCGGTTTCAAAACAACATTGCGCATGACGACATGATCTCGGTCTTCTCCGTTCATGATCTCTTGATACTGCCCTCGCGGGCTGAACCCGCGGCGGTGTCTCCCATCGAGGCGGCCTGGGCGGGATGTGCCGTGCTGATGTCGCGAGACAGCGGCACGAGGTACTACATGCCCGAGGGGGCCGCTTTCGATTTCAACCCCGACGATCCGCAAGACATCGCACGCGCGGTCGCGAGGCTGATCGCTCGGCCACAGGATCTGGGGCCTGCAAGGGACGCCTGCTTCGCCCGCATCTCATCGCTCGCCAGTGACGACGAGATCTTGCGGCTGTTCGAGACCTTTGGGCCGGGCAGGGCACGACTGCATACAAGACGGTGAGCGAAACGGCATTGGGGGAGGCGGGGACGATGCTTGGGATCGGAAGAAAGATAATCATCTCCATCAACACGTCCTGGAATGTCGTCAATTTCCGCAAAGGCCTCATCGAGGCGCTGCAAGGGCGGGGCTATGAAGTGGTGGTTGCGGCGCCCAGGGACGAGTATTCGCGCCTGATCCCGCCGATGGGCTGCCGGTATGTCGAAATCGAGATGGATAATTCCGGCACCTCGCCGTTTCGCGACATGGTGCTTCTGTGGCGCTACTGGCGCCTGCTGCGCCGCGAGAGGCCGCTGGCGTTTGTCGGCTTCACCATCAAGCCCAACGTGTTCGGATCGCTGGCGGCAAACCTCAATGGCATCCCGGTCATAAACAATGTTTCAGGGCTCGGCACGGTTTTCGTCCGTGGCGGCCTTCTCCAGAAAATTGCCAAGGTCCTGTACCGGCTGGCGCTGGCCCGTTCGAAAATAGTCTTCTTTCAGAATGACGACGACAGGATGCTGTTCGTCAGCGAGCGCCTAGTCCGCAAGGAACTGACCGCGCTGCTGCCGGGCTCCGGGGTCGACCTTATTCGCTTCTCTCCGGCGCCCCGCCAAAGCCAATCGTCCGGCGCGATCGTCTTTCTGCTGGTGGCCAGGCTTCTCTGGGACAAGGGCGTGGGCGAGTTCGTCGAGGCAGCTCGTCAGATGCGCCGCAACATGCCTGGCGCGCGCTTCCAGCTTCTTGGATTCCTCGATGTCGAGAACCGCACAGCGGTCAGCCGTGCGCAGGTCGAGCGATGGGCAGGCGAAGGCCTGGTCGAGTATCTCGGAACCACCGACGACGTCCGTCCCTTCCTGGACGCGGCCGATTGCGTCGTCTTGCCCTCCTACAGGGAAGGAACGCCGCGCTCGCTGCTGGAAGCAGCCGCGATGGGCAAGCCGCTGATCGCGTCAGATGTGCCCGGCTGCAGGGAGGTGGTGGACCACGGCGTCAACGGCCTGCTGTGCAAGGTGAAAGACGCAGGCGACCTGGCAAGCAAGATGCTCGAATTCGCAACGATGGACGCCGCATCCAGGAACAGGATGGGCATGGAGAGCCGAAGCAAAGTGGAGCGGCAGTTTTCGGAACGGATCGTCATAGAGTGCTACATGACGCAGATAGGGAAGCTCAATGCCTCGCCAGGCGATGAACCGGGCCGGCGTGTAGTTGAACGCGGTTGAAGTTCGAGCCGAGGAGATCAGGCATTCAAGCAGGCGCTAAGCTTGTCTTGCTGCATTGCAGATCGGGACTCGGCTTTCGAGGGGGCTCGGCTTTGATCAAGTTGGGCTCGGTGTAATCAGGATGAAAAGGGAATCGTAATTTCTCTTTGGAGGGCCAGACATCCATCGCCGACAGCTCGGGATTATTTATACGTAATTGCTAAAATGGCGCGTTGTTCAGGTCAAACTTCTCCGCATCGTGCGACACGGGTTGGAATTGTGGCAAAAAAATGTTAGGCGCTGATGTCACCACCTTTTGATCTGGCATATCCGGGATGATTTGAAGGAAAGGCGAAACGGATGAATGTCATCATTAGAACCACAGTGAGCGCGTTGGTTGCCGCGAGCGGTTTCACTTCGGTTTCATCTTTCGCCCAGGACGTATCCTGCAGCTGCGCTGCCGCCTATCGCGGCCCGGCGAGTGCGATTGGATCCATTCGTTCCGCCGATGGCGACGTGATGGTCTCGCAGTCGGTCGGCTATGGTCCTGCAAAGGCGGGGAGCACTCTCGGCCTTGGCAGTCGGGTGGTAGTCGGTACCAAGGGTTCGGCATCCGTACTTGTTGGCGGCTGCAACATGAATGTACCGGCGAATTCCAGTCTGGATGTTTCACGCGTGGGCGGCAACATCTGTCTGAAACTCGTGGGTTCAGAACGGACGGCGGCCATCCAGCCGTCCGGTGGCACAAGTGGGTTTGGCCTGCCCGAAGGGATTTTCGCCGGTGCGCTTGTCACCAGCGGTGTGTTGGCGGCGACGCAGGATGACGACAAAGCGGTCAGTCGCTGAGGGGCGGACCACCGTGAGTGCTGGTGAGTTCTTTGAGTGTTGTTGATCGAAGGGGTGCGTAAGCGATCCGTTCCGGGGGCGGGTCGTTGGTTCGAAGGGGGGTAGAAATGACCGGGCGTCATCGGGTTGGGGTTGTCTTCGCTTTTATCACGCTCGCCGGGGGAGGTGCCTGGTTTACAGCGTCCGATGCTGTTGCCCAGTCGGCACAGACATGTTCGTGCCTGGCCGCTGCGCCCGTGTCTGGCATTGTCGGCCAGTTCACCCAAGTCCGGGGTGATGTGCAGATGTCGCAGGCCGGCGGTTACGCCGGGGTGGGCGCGGGAGCGCCGATTTATCCAGGCGCGCGCATCATGACCGGGCCGCAAGCATCGGCTTCCTTGGCCATCGGCGCCAATTGCGCGCTTGATGTTCCGGCCAACGCGACCGTCAGCATCAATCCGGTGCAAGGCGGTATGTGCGTCTCGCTTGATGCGCAGGAAGCTGCTACCGGACCTGCCAATTCCGGACCTGGCATTTTGCCGGTGCTGTTGGGCGCCGGCGCGGTTGGTGGCGGCGCCGCACTGGCTATTGGACTACAGGATGACGACAACGCAGTCAGCCGCTAGGCAAGGTCTGGTCTCGCCGGTTTGCGCAAGCTCGGGCGCGATAGTGCAGAACCAGTCGCTCACGCCATCGGAAAAACGAGCGAAGAAGCCGGGAGCCAGCTGTGCGGGCCATTTCGATGGGCCGCCCAAGCTGTTCAAAAGTGGGGCTCTGTGATGGGCATTCTCGATCTCGGGGGAAGTGGCGCGGGGATGCCGGCACTGCTTGTATTGCTCGCCCTCTCTGCTTGCGCGAGCAGTTCATCATCGTCCACGGGCTCTGTCGATGCGCTGCAGCCGACATCGTCCTCAACGGCGCTTGCCGGGGGCGGCGCGCTACAGATGGTGAAGGATCTGCCGGCACCGCAGAATACACAAAACGGCAGCGAGCAGCCGCTGTCTGCCAACGATGTACTCGAAGTCAGCGTATTCCAGGTCGACAACCTGAACAGGACGGTTCAGGTGGACGCCGGCGGCCAGATTTCCCTTCCGCTTATCGGGACGATGACAGCGGCCGGCAAGACGGTCCGCCAGCTCGAAAAGGATATCGAGACAGCCTATGGCGCAAAATATCTGCAATCGCCGGATGTCACAATTTTCGTCAAGGAATCGATAGGCCAGCGCATCACGGTCGACGGTGAGGTCAACAGGGCCGGCATCTATCCGGTGTCCAGCAGCGCCTCCTTGCTGGATGCGATCGCCCTTGCCGGAGGCTTCAACGCCATCGGCGATGCCGGCAAGGTCTTCGTCTACCGCAATGTCGGTCAAAACAAGCTGGTCGCAAACTACAATGTCGAGGAAATCCGCGCCGGCAAGAATCGCAACCCGCGTATCTATGGCGGCGACGTGGTCGTGGTTTTCGCTTCGAAGTCGAAAATCGCAATGAACAATTTGAAGGATGCCCTGGGCCTCGCGTCGAGCGCGGCCCGAATTGCGGTCATTCCGTAAGGGAGGCCTGGCCGGCCAGGGTACGGACAACCAGGATCACCTCGCGCATGCTCGATCGCCACAGGCAGCCCCAAATCGCCGGTCCTCGACATGGCCAGGCTTTGTCCGCGGACCTCTATTATGACGGGGCGCAGAATTATAGTCCTTACGGTCGAGACTATGCCGCTCACGACGAGAGATTCAATCCGCTCAAGCTGCTTTTCTATGTCGTGCAATATCGCTGGCTGATTGTCATGATGGCGGTGGCTGGCCTAATTGCCGGTATCATAGTGACAATGATGCAGACGCCGAAGTATCAGGCAACGACACAGCTGGAAGTCCTGGTCCCTTCGGCAAAGGTTTTTCAGGACATCGAAGTGGTTTCTGAAAACAGCGACTTACGCGCGTTTCTGACCGCTCGCGAGAAACTGAAGAGCCGTGCGCTGGCCCAGCGCGTCGTGTTTCAGCTGGGGCTCTCCGAAAAACCGGATTTCCTGTTCCCAACCCCGAGCTTCTCGCTCAGCAACATCCTCTACCGTGCATTCGGAATTTCCAAATCGCCTTCGATCCAGGAAAAGACCCCCGAAGAGCGAGAGGCAATGGCGATCAAGCGCGTTCTGAAGGATCTGACGGTCAACCTTGTGACCAACACCAGCTTGCTGTCGATCACCTTCATCGACCAGAAGCCCAGATACGCAAGCGACGTCGCCAACCAGGTCGCGCAGAGTTTTATCGATCAACGTCTCGACCAGACCAGCGAGACGTCCGATCTGGCGAGACAGTTCATCCAGGAACAGGTCCTGCAGGTCAAGCAGAAGCTGCAGAAGTCCGAGGAGGAGCTGGTCACCTATGCGAAGGATGCCGGTATCACCGTCACCGGCGACGACAAATCGCTGATCGGATCGAACATCGAGGCGCTGAACACAGCGCTCGCGACCGCTATCCAGGATCGTCTTGATGCCGGTCGCGTCGTGGACCAGATAGACAAGGGGCGAGGCTCCAGCCTGTCGCCGGTTCTGGAGAGTGATGGCTTACAAAAACTCAGCGAAAAACTCGCGGACCTCAAGAGCCAATATCAGCAGAAACTGAGCATTCTGAAGCCTGGCTTTCCGGAGATGCAGCAACTTCAGTCGCAGATCAAGGAACTGACGCGGCTCTATAATAACGGCGTCCTGGCGATAACCGATTCGCTGCGCCTGAAGTACCAGGAAGCGCAGAACAAGGAAGCCGACCTCAAATCCAAGCTCGCCGAGATGGAAAAGCAGCAGGTCGTCTTCAATGACAAGAACATAAAATACACCATCCTCAAGCGCGAGGTCGATTCCAACCGGTCGCAATATGACAGCCTCATCACCAAGCTGAATGAAGTAGGCGTCAGCTCCGAGCTCAAGACGCAAAGCGCAGCCATTGTCGATTTCGCGACCCTGCCCGTAAGTCCCTATTCTCCGCGCCTGATCATCAATCT
Organism: Mesorhizobium sp. B2-6-1; assembly: GCF_006440475.1. Lineage (NCBI taxonomy): Bacteria > Pseudomonadati > Pseudomonadota > Alphaproteobacteria > Hyphomicrobiales > Phyllobacteriaceae > Mesorhizobium > Mesorhizobium sp. B2-6-1. The sequence continues at coordinate 151,397 of NZ_VFUH01000002.1, read as the reverse complement.
GGCGATCGCGCTAGCGCTGTTCATGGCTCTCACTGCATCGATCATCTACATCATCGAGTTGCTGAACAACACCTTCACCAACCCCGAGCAGGTCGAAAGGGAGCTGGGGCTGGCCATGCTCGGCATCCTGCCGCTCGTAGATGACCGCGAACTGACGGCCAGCATCGCCGACCAGAAGTCCGGGCTATCGGAAGCTTATCGTTCGCTGCGAACGTCGCTGCAATTCTCCGGCGCGGAGGGCGCGCCGCGTTCGCTGCTGGTGACCAGCTCCGAGCCTTCCGAAGGCAAGTCGACGACCTCGTTCAAGCTCGGCCAGGATTTCGCCGCCCTCGGTGCGAAGGTCTTGCTTATCGACGGCGATCTGCGCAAACCGAATCTTCATCGGCTGTTCGGTCTCGACAACGCGATCGGGTTGAGCAATCTCCTGACGAATACCGTGCGCAAGGAAGATGTGGCGGGCATATTCAGGACGACCAAATATCCCAACGTGACCGTGCTGACGTCCGGAACGATCCCGCCCAACCCTGCGGATCTGCTTTCATCGCCGAAGATGGCGCTGATCGTCAACAATCTTGGCAAGCGCTTCGATCTCGTCATCATCGACGCTCCGCCGATCGTCGGCCTGTCCGATGCGCCCATTCTCAGCCGGCTTGCCGAGGGCACGCTGGTTGTCATTTCCACGAACCAGGTGACGCGCAAGGCGGCCAAGACGGCGCTGAAACGCCTGCGCGCAGCCGGAGCGAACGTGATCGGGGCGGCAATGTCGAAATTCGCGGTGAACAAGTTCGACTACAACTACGCCTATAAATACATGAACTACCAATATTACGAACATGGCGCGGGCACGCCGAAGATTGAGGGCAAAGTCGATGACGGAGCAGGCCAGCCCTCTCATGCAAAATCTCCTGCGTTCAAGCGTTTGGTTCGTCGCCTCCGTTCTGGTGTTGATGGCTTCGTCGATCGGGCTAAGTCGGCTCCTTGAGGAGGAAACGCCGAGCGTGTCTCTGGCACTGGACCCGCTGAACGCAGATGCCTTGATAGACGAAATTGCCGGCGAGCTGAACGAAACAAGCGCCGATCTCGGCGCCTTGGCCGCCAAGGCCAAGAATGCGCTTCGCTTCAATGTCGCGGACGCCCGTCTCTACAGCCTGATCGGTGAGATCAGATATCGGCAAGGCGAACAGGCCCAGGCTTTCGAACTTTTCGACCAGGCGCGAAAACTGTCCAAGACTGAAATCCATGCGCTGCAGAGGTCCATCGATCGCTCGATCGCGGCAGGCGATCTGGCGAGGGCCGTGGGCGAGATCGACACCTTGCTGCGCCGGTGGCCAGACCAGTTTTCGGCCATCGCCCCAGGCTGGCCTGCCATCCTTTCCAATTCCGACGGCTATCAGGCCGTGCTGGCAGCCCTGGAGGCAGAGGCGCCGTGGCGTGGTAAGCTTTTTCTCGCCCTTGGCCAGAACCCGCAAAGCCTGGGACCTGCAAACCAGCTGCTGCTCGATCTCGGACGCACGGATGCGCCCCCGAAATCCAGCGAATTGTCCGCCGTTATCACCGGTTACATCAAGCAGAAGGACTATGGCCCGGCCTATCGGCTGTTTCTTTTCAGCCTGTCCGATCGGGAGCGGAAGCTGGGCGGCTATATCTTCAATGGCGGCTTCGAGCCGCTCTTCAGCGGCAAGCCGTTCGACTGGGTGATACACGACCGATCTGGGCTGGAGATCACCTTTGCCGGATCGCAGGGCGCGGGTGAAAGTGAAAGCGACAGCAACAGCGGGGCGACGGTTCGATTTCTAAACACGCCGGTCAAGAACGCTGCGCTTCAGCAATATGTCGAATTGCCCCCCGGTTCTTACCGGATGTCCATGACCGTGTCCGCAACAAATCTCAAACTGCCAAAGCAGCTGTTCTGGTCCGTCAGATGCGCGGACCCGTCAAGCGAGATAGCGCGCTTCAACATACCGGAAGGCACATTCAACCGGCGAAGCCTGAGCCTGGATTTCATCGTCGGACCGGCTGCGTGTCCGATACAGTTGCTGAGGCTGGAAACAGCCGCAATTGCCGAGAGCTGGCGGTTTCGATACGTCGGCACGCTGGTCATGCACAGATTGAGCATCGAGAGGGTGTCGTCGTGAGAGCACGGTCACGGCAGCCCGGGCAGTGGGACAAATACCTGCTTGGGTCGGTTCTTTTCCTGTCCCTGCTGATTGGCGGCGGCACCGCGAGCAGCCTCTACACCGAAACGCTGATCGAGATCGCGGCGATTCTCTCGGCCGCGGCCATCCTGTCGCGGCCCAGCGGACAAACAATTCCCCGGGCGATCTTGTGGCTGATTGCTCTCGGCCTAGCCGTGTTCTGCTTCCAGATCGTTCCGCTGCCCGGGGCCTTGCTGGACGGGTTGCGGCCCGAGGTGCTGCTTGTCAGACCCTGGCTGGATGGTGAAACGCAATCGCGCTTCGTCAGCGTCGGCGTCGGGCGCACGATCGAGTGCATGTTGTATTTCGCCGCCGCCGCGGCATTTTTCCTCGGCGTCACCCGCCTGCGCACCGAGGAGGTCTACGGCCTTGTTCCCTTCTTTTTCATGGGCGTCATCTGCAATGGCCTGGCCGCGGCGATCCAGTATTCGCTCTCCGATACCGTCGCCATAGAAGGATTGCTGCCGTTTACGATCAATGCGGGCCTGTTTGCCAATCAAAATCACTTTTCGGCCTTGCTCTTCGTCTCCATCCCATTCGTGGTCTATTATGGCTTGTTCCGTGGACATTTTCTGTCCGGATCGCTTGGGCTGACGATGCTCTTGCTGCTTCTTCTGGCAGCCGGCTCGCGCGCCGGCATTCTGATCGGACTGGTGATCACCGCGATATCAGTTGTCTTCCTGTCCGCTCGCTCAAGGGCGGGCGGATATGGCATTCTTGCGGTTTTCATCGGGCTTTCCGTCTACACGATCGGCGCATGGGCGAAGATCGATGCGAAAGTGGTCGATCCGGCTTTCGGCAGGGCGGAGTTTGCTCGCACCACGATCGAAGGAATGAAAGAGAACTGGGTGACTGGCGTTGGTTTCGGCAGCTTTCCGAAGGTTTATCAGATATACGAAAAAGCCGGAATGATTTTCAGAACTTATGTAAATCATGCCCACAATGACTACCTCGAATTGGCACTTGAGGGCGGCATACCGGTCGTTTTGTTAATGATTGTGTATGCCATATTGCTTTTCGCCTCGTCGGTCCGGATTCGCCGGGAGCCGTTACAGAAGGCTGCATTTCTGTCGGTGTCGTTTTTGCTCGTTCACTCTCTTGTCGACTATCCCTTGCGAACCGCAGCACTCGCGATGACGTTTGCCTATTTGAATGCGATCGTCTTTCACAAGGGTTTTGCCGAGCGGCTGAACCAAAGGCGCGAGATGGGCGAGATAGGCCATCACGATGAAGACGATCTGCTTGTCCCGGCCAGGACCTCGGGCCCGGCAAGGCAAGGGCGGTTGGCGGGGGCCGGGGACACTCGCTCGGCCCCTTCGTCGGGCACCAGATTGACAAGCCACGGCATGAAACCTAAGCACGGGCGGCTTGTGTCAGGGGAGGGGACTTAGGCATGTCAAGGAGAGTTTCTTGAAAGGAATTATCCTTGCTGGGGGCAGTGGAACGCGCCTTTATCCGCTAACGTTGGCGGTCTCCAAGCAAATCCTCCCGGTATACGACAAACCGATGATCTATTACCCGCTGAGCGTTTTGATGCTTGCGGGGATTCGAGAGATTCTGGTCATATCCACGCCGCGGGACCTGCCGGTTTTCCGCGAGCTGTTGGGCGATGGATCGGAATTCGGGCTTGAGTTGTCCTACGCCGAGCAGCCGCAGCCCAACGGGCTTGCGGAAGCGTTCATTATCGGCCGCGATTTCATCGGCGCGGACAGCGTTTCGATGATACTGGGCGACAACATCTATTTTGGCGACGGATTGTCCAAGCTTTGCCGCACCGCGGCATCGCGCGAAAGCGGCGCTTCGGTGTTCGCCTACCATGTCGAGGATCCGGAGCGCTATGGCGTGGTGTCCTTCGACAAGACCACTGGAACCGCGCTCACGATTGAGGAAAAACCACAGAAGCCGAAATCCAACTGGGCCGTCACCGGCCTTTATTTCTACGACAACCAGGTTGTCGATATCGCCTCAAGGATTCGGCCCTCGGCTCGAGGCGAGCTCGAAATCACGGCGGTCAACAATGCCTACCTCGAGCGTGGCCAGTTGCAGGTGCATAGGTTGGGGCGCGGTTATGCCTGGCTCGATACCGGCACTCATGACAGCCTGGATGATGCTTCTTCGTTCGTGCGTACAATCGAACGTCGCCAAGGCATCAAGGTCGCCTGTCCGGAGGAAATCGCCTTCGAACAGGGCTGGCTGCGGGCTGACGAAGTGTTGCAGCGCGCAACCCGATTGGGAAAAAATGAATATGCCGCCTATCTGCGCCGCCGGGTGGTCGAGTTGTCGGAGGACTAGATGCTGGAGGTGAGACCCCTTGGCATCGAAGGTCTGCTCGAAATCATTCCGAAGCGGCACGGCGATGCCCGTGGCTACTTCACCGAAACCTGGAACGCCGCACGCTTCGCCGAGGCCGGCCTCGAACTCGCCTTCGTCCAGGACAATCACTCCTATTCCGCCGCGGCCGGTGTCCTCAGGGGGCTGCACTATCAGTTGCCGCCACGTGCCCAGGACAAGCTGCTGCGCGTTGTCAGAGGCAGCGTCCTGGATGTCGCGGTCGATATCCGCCGCTCCTCGCCGACATTTGGAAAATGGGTTGCCCTCGAGGTCTCGGCCGAGAAGGGCAACCAAATCCTGGTGCCCAAGGGCTTCGCCCACGGCTTCATGACGCTCGTGCCCCATACCGAGGTGCTGTACAAGGTGACCGACACCTATTCGCCCGAACACGACCGCTCGATCCGTTTCGACGATCCGGCCATCGGTATCGAATGGCCGCCGCCGGCTGGCGGCTTCCAGCTTTCTGACAAGGACCTCAAGGCGCCGCTGCTCGCCGCCGCCGAGGTGTTTGCCTGATGAACATTGCCAGATGCACGGGGATAGCGGCATGAACTTTCTGGTGACGGGCGGGGCCGGCTTCATCGGTTCGGCGGTGTGCCGGCATCTGTGCGCCAACCCGGCCTACCGGGTGACCAATCTCGACAAGCTGACCTATGCGGGCAACCTGGCCTCGCTGCGGCCGATCGAAAATGCACGAAATTACAGCTTCGCCCACGCCGACATCTGCGACGAGAGGGCGGTGCTCGACATATTGCGCCGCGGCGATATCGACATCGTCATGAACCTCGCCGCCGAGAGCCATGTCGACCGCTCGATCGATGGGCCGGGCGCCTTCATCGAGACCAACATCGTCGGCACCTACCGGATCCTCAATGCAGCGCTGGAATACTGGCGCGGCCTTTCCGACGACAGGAAGGGCCGTTTCCGCTTCCATCACGTCTCGACCGACGAGGTGTTCGGCGACCTGCCCTTCGATGGCGGCATGTTCGTGGAAGAGACGCCTTACGCGCCGTCCTCGCCCTATTCCGCCTCCAAGGCGGCCTCCGACCACCTGGTGCGCGCCTGGCACGAGACCTATGGCCTGCCGGTTGTGCTGTCCAATTGTTCGAACAATTACGGGCCTTACCATTTTCCCGAAAAGCTGATCCCGCTGGTCATCCTCAACGCGCTCGACGAGAAGCCGCTGCCGGTCTACGGAGCCGGCGCCAATGTGCGTGACTGGCTGTTCGTCGAGGACCATGCGCGCGCGCTGGAACTGATCGCCACCAAGGGGCAGCCGGGCGAGAGCTACAATGTCGGCGGCAATTCGGAACGCACCAATCTGGGCGTCGTCGAGACGATCTGCGATCTGCTCGACGCCAGGCGCCCCCGGGCCGGCGGCAAAAGCCATCGTAACCTGATCTCTTTCGTCACCGACCGTCCCGGCCATGATCGCCGCTACGCCATCGACGCCTCCAAGATCGGCCGCGACCTCGGCTGGGCGCCGAGGGAGAATTTCGACAGCGGCCTGGCAAGGACGGTCGACTGGTACCTGGACAACAAATGGTGGTGGGGACCGATCCGCGAACAGCGCTATGCCGGCGAAAGACTGGGCGAAGCGCGCAAGGAGGCGGTGTGAGGCTCGTTGTCACCGGACGCGAGGGCCAGGTCGCGGCAAGCCTTCTGGAGGCTGGGCGCGAAGACGTCAAGGTCATCGCCATCGGCCGGCCGCAACTCGACCTCGCGCGGCGCGGGACCGTGATCGAGGCCATCACCGCCGCTAAGCCCGATATCGTCGTGTCGGCCGCCGCCTACACGGCGGTGGACCAGGCCGAGGACGAACCCGAGCTCGCCTTTGCGGTGAACGCCGCCGGCGCCGGCGAGGTGGCGCAGGCGGCGGCTCGGCTCGGCGTGCCCGTCATCCATCTGTCGACCGACTATGTCTTCGACGGCACCAAGGACGGTCCCTATCTGGAAACCGACGCGACCGCGCCTATTGGCGTCTACGGCGCCTCCAAGCTTGCCGGCGAACAGGCGGTGGCATCAGCCAATCCGCGCCACCTGATCTTGCGCACGGCGTGGGTCTACAGCCCGTTCGGCAAGAATTTCGCCAAAACCATGCTGAGGCTGGCCAGCGATCGCGACGAGATACCGGTTGTGGCCGACCAATGGGGAAATCCCACCTCCGCGCTTGATATTGCAGACGCGATCCTGCATGCGGCACGGGTGCACCGCAACGAGGATCTCGCCGCGTGGGGCATCTATCATCTGGCCGGCACGGGCGAGACCAACTGGAGCGGCTTCGCCCGCCATATCCTGGACACAAGCGGTGGGCTCGGTGGCCCCTCCGCGCGGGTGCGCGATATTGCTGCGACGGACTATCCGACCAAGGCGCGCCGCCCCGCCAATTCACGGCTGTCGAGCGCGAAGTTCGCCTCCGTGTTTGGATGGAGTGCGCCGGTACTGCAGAAGTCGGCGCGGGAGGTGGTCCGTCGTCTCCTGAGCAGGTGACCTAACGGGCTTTGACTGCATCAACAACCATCAACCCGCGGGGGATTCACCGGCTGCCACAGCGCGAAGCCGTATTTCAGCGTCGGCGGTTATCGAGTTGGTGATAGAGCTCGGCGTATGTTTTTCCCATCCTGTCAGCTGTAAAGAGGCGAACATAGCGATTGCGAGCAGCTCGCCCCCAGTTCGCTGCCTCGACCGGCGAATCGACGATCTGGTTGATGGCTTCGGCAAGGCGTGCTGGATCGGAAGGCGGTACGACCAGCCCGGTCTCGCCGGCTTTATTCACATAACTTGTTCCCGTTCCGATCTTGCAAGAGATCATCGGTTTACCGCACATCGCCGCCTCGACGAGAGAAAGCCCGTAGGCTTCCGACCTCTGGTTTGACGGAAAAACGAACCCCAGGCAGTTGTGGAGGAGCGCCATCTTGTGCCGCTCGGCCACCTCGCCGAGGAATATCACATTGTTGCGACGCAACGTCTTGGCCTGAAGCTTCAGGCGCTCTTCGATAGGCCCTGATCCGGCAATAACGATCTTGCACCTGACTTTGTCGGCCGCCTGAATCAGCACGTCCAGCCCCTTATAGTAGCGCAAGACGCCGACGAAGAGCACGAAAGGCTCCGCCACTGCCGCTTGGCACCATCTGTGGTCGGCTTCGGTTGGCGCGGGGTAATCGGTTTCATTGATGCCGATTGGAATGATCGCCGATTTGCCCTCCAAGGCTCTGAGAACGGGGCTCGATTTCAAATAGTCCGGAGATGTCGCGACGATAGCGTCCACATCCCTGAGGAAGCGCAGCATCAGCGGCCGATAAAGAGGCAGCAAAAGCCTCTGTTTGACGATGTCGGAATGGTAGGTGACGACGGTCGGTTTGCCATGACGGGATTGAAAATGCACCATGTCCATGAGTGGCCATGGGAAATGGTAATGTATGAGGTCGGCTTTCCTGGCGAGCGCTCCGAACTTCCGAAAGACCTCGAACGAAAACCCGGTCGACGCCAGTTCGAAATCCAGCTTGGCTTTTCGGGCCATGTGCCCGTCGAGATGCTGCGTGTTCTCGTTCGGAGCACGGCTCAACGAGAGCACTTCGGTTTCAATGCCGCGGCTGGCGGTGCTTTGAGCGATGGCATGTATCGTCCGCTCCACCCCGCCAAAGGTATCGGGCCAGTATGTCTTGAAGAAATGCAGCACTTTCAAATGTTGGTCTTCCGTCTTCGCTCGATGGCCAGTTCAAAAATCTGAAGCATACCCCTGTCCGTGTCAGCGCTTCCTCGCGGCGAGGGCCAATTCGAACACCGCAACCAGGTCTAAGGCACTTTTTCTCCAGTCGAACCGGAGCGCGTTCAGGGGCGCTTTCTCAGCCAGCCGCGAGCGCAACGCATTGTCGAGTGCCAACCGGCCCATCGCGGCGGAGATATCCTGGACGTTGGTCGGGTCAACAAGAATGGCAGCTTCGCCAGCCACCTCGGGCATGGAAGACATATTTGAAGTTACAACAGGCACCCCAACCCCATTTGCTTCGATAATTGGAAATCCAAAGCCTTCGTATAATGACGGCATGACAAGAAACTTCGCTCGGCGATAGAGGACAGCGAGATCGCTGTCCGTGACATATCCCGTAAGTCGCACATCCGATTCGATTTCGAGGCGCACCATGCGCTCGCGCAGGTCGCCGAGACGCCACCCCTGACCCCCCGCTACGACGAGCAGCAGATTTTTCCTGACCGGCTCCGGAAGCAGCGCATATGCTTCCAGGAGACTTGGCAAGTTTTTGCGGGGTTCAAGTGTGCCGACAAAGAGGGCGTATTCGCGGTCGATGCCTCTGTCCGCAAGCACGCTGTTGGTCCCGCCATCCTCCAGGCGCGTCAGTCCAGGGTACACCACGTGCAGTTTCTTGGAGACCTGTGGATACAGCATTCGAATGGCATCGGCCGTAGAGCGCGAGACTGCGACGATCTTATCCGATGAAAATATTGCAGGTCGCATGAGGAAGCGATCGCCGAGCCAACCCTGCAAACGCATTGTCGATGCCGCATGGTGCCATACGAGATCGTGAATGGTCACAACGCGGGGGATATCCGGATCCAAACTAAAGGGCAATCTGTGTGCAGGGCCCCAAAAGATGTCGATTTTGTCGCGGGCTGCCTGTTTGGGTAAGATGGTTTGAGCCCAAATCATGCGCCTGAAATTGCCTGCATGACCAGATATCCGAAACGTTCCGCCCGATAGACGAGACAGATCCGACACCGGTCGCTCCGGGAGATACAGAAAGATTTCGTGACCGGCTTCCGCCAACCCACGGCACATCTCCAGCACATAGCGGCCGATGCCTGTGAGATTGTGGACAAGGTTGCGGGCATCAATGCCGATTTTCATGAATCGGACCGTTTTTTCTGTTCGAGCCTGAAAGGAAAGCGGCTGGCGCTGTCTAGCCGTGGGCTCGACGGGCCGGCGTGCCTGTATACACGCCGGGCACTTCAATGTCTCGGACGACCGTTGCGCCAGCGCCGATGATGACATTGTCGCATATGCAGATCCGATCAATTACGGTCGCACCTGCGCCAACCAGAACCTGTGTGCCTATTCGACAACGGCCTGCAACGGTGGCATTGACGGATATATGCGAAAAATCACCGATCACGCATTCATGGTCAACGATTGCGCCGCTATTGATGATGACGCCCGGCCCGATCTTTGTAAGCGGTCCCAAATGGGCCTGATGAGCGACCAGTGAGCCTTGCCCGATCTCACATTGCCTCCCGACAGAGGCAGTCGGTGCGACGAGCGTCGCAAGAGGAAGAAGCGCGCTCCCGCATTGCGCGCGTCGCCGCGCATTGTCACCCGAGCCCGGAAACATGAGCCAACCGGCGCCGGCGGCATTGCTGGGAAGAACAGCGACAGCAGGAAAGCCCGCAAATTCCTCACCGGCCTTCGCCTGGTCATCGATGAAAATCAAATCATTGAACCCTGACGACAGCGCTATATCCCCTACGCTACGCGCATGGCCGCCAAAGCCCAGAATGAAAAGGCCTTTGCTCATAGTGATGGTGTTATGCTTGGCATCAGATCTCGCCGAGATGTGTGTTGGACGCAGCCTCGATCTGATCGATCTCGTTAACACTCATATAGTCTTTCTCATGTCCTATCGTTTAGGCTCTCGCCCCTGAAGTCTCGGCTTTTTCTGTTCGGTAGCGGACCTAAGAATAAGATCAAGGTATTCGTTAGCGACGTTATCCCAAGATCTTAATGACATTGTTTCGAACAAAGATTTCTGTGCCGTCAATAAGGTCTGGTCGTTGTCTAGGCCCCACAAGATTTTCTGTAACATCTCCTCACGATCTTGAGGATCAAACGTCATAACGTCAAGCAATTCTTGATCTTGAATGATCTCGGTTACCACTGGGATTCTGCTCATTATCGACGGGGTGCCAACTGAGTAAGCCTCAGAGAAAGTAAACGGGAAGCCGCCTTCAAACTGCGTCGGCGTTATTGAAAGAACAGCAAGTCTATAAAGAGATGCCAGAACATAATTGGGCACAGACGGGAGAGAAATAACGTCCCTCTGCAAACCACGGTCCTCAATGAGTTTTCGAATTCGTTCAATGCCCGTTGTACGGCCAGTAAGGATTAATTTTACAGGGCGATAGTTCTCTCTAAGCACTCTTTCAAAAACAGTTATCAACGCCTCAACGTTCTTGTGAGGCCGAACTTGTGACGAGTAGAATAGGAATTTTACATCGTCAAACCGAAAATCATGAAGGTACTCGGGAAGGCTATCTTCCTTCTGTTTCAGATATTTGTGCAGGACGTCAAGCGCATCCTGTCTGGTTCCATTCCCCCGTTCAATTGAAGCCATATCGACAAAGCCATGCCGGATCACGGTTACACGGTTCGGATTCACGTGATGTCGGTTAACAATATGATTGGTCTTCACGTGATCGCTGTAGGTAATCAGGCGATCCGCGCCAGCAATGCTCTTCGATATTCGATCTAACATTCTCATGTCAGCCGGAGTGATGTACTGCGCCGGGTGCTCATAGAAAACAATGTCAGGAGCAGCCATTACTACGTTGCCGCGGAGACCGGATATCTCCGGCCAGAACATCGAAGGGACATACCAGACATCAATGTCCCGTCTTTTATTCAGCAGTTTGACGAGGCGATTAAGCTCGTGTGATTGAACGGTGTCGAGCGGCCCTACTGTGTTGAGAAGATAATAGAGCCTGGCCATAAACCAGTTTTTAGCACGGAAGTATCGATTAGTCCTAAATCTGGAAGAGAGCTTTTTTCCCACATAAACCAAGGTAACCAAGCTTATCGAAATTAGCAGTGGGAGCGCAAATATGGTTGCCAAGATGATCAGAAGGAGAACGCCGAAAAAGAACACAAAAAAAGATGAATTCGACAACCAGTCAACAATAAGACGAGTGCCAGCGGCCAAATATTTGAATAGACGAGTTCGTTTTGGCTTCTTTGATCTGGGCCGGTGGAATATCTTCGTCCAAACTCTCCACAGTTTTATGAGGTACGGCTCGCCCTTCGTTGTTATGATATCTACGGAGCCAGCCGGCACACCCGCATCGTCCAAAAGATTGATGATATCGGTCTTTAGCCATGCAGGACCGGCGATAGTAACTGATATATCTCCGGATTTTACAGCTCCACGCACAATAAAACCAAGCAGACGCGTGATGCCCTCGTGTGGCACCAACTGCCTCGGTGTGTATCCAAGAAAAATGCCAAGTTTCTTCATGGCGCGATCCCCTTCAGCATAGCCCAATACTCTGCCGCGTATCGCTGCCAGGAATGCTGAGAGAGATCTTCACGGCTCGGTAGGGCCATGCGTACCCTCCCGGCTTTCGTTTCCATCTCTTTTAGAGATTCGGCCATTTCGGGAACCGAACGGGGATTAAAGAATTCCATCGGGATTGCGAACCGGTTTCCTATGTAATGCATTTGCGGGTATCCGCTTACAAGGGACGGGCATCGAAACCACGCGGCCTCGGCAACCGCAAACGTACCATTGTCTATAATGGTAGGATGCCAGAGGAATTGGGCGCCGCTTAATGTCTGGGCGTATGCTGCATCAGAAAGTTCACCCATAAAATCTATGTTCTGTTGAAGTGATTCTGACGCTTCGATCATCCCTCTTAGTTTTTTGATGTAAGGGATATCCAGAATTTTCTCCGGTATTTCGTGCTCCGGGTTCATTCGAAGTGAGTTCGGGCCGACGATCTTCGCCCGCAATTTCCCGTCCAGCTTTTCGTAGTAGCGCTGCAAGGCATCGAAAGCTCGAATATGATTTTTATGTTCGGTCGGATTTGTCGGCCATATAAAGTATGGATCAGAATCCAGCTTGGTATCAGCCAGTATTGGAAACACCGTTGGATCGAAATCCATGGGAGCGAGATGAACCTTTTGAGCCGGGACACCGACATAAGATATGACGTCTTCTTTGGTGTGCGGGGTGGTTACAATTACGGCGTTTGCTGCCCTTACAGTCTGAATACTCGGCATATCAATCTTGCCAAAAGATTCCCTCGGCATGATCTCCGGAACATATCTCTGGATATAATCAGTCGCAAAAACCACATAAGGCATGATCGGAGCCAATGGTTTCGGCGCCCTGTCCGAAATGAGGATCCATAGATCCGTGTCAGTTAGGTTCTTGACGCCATCTTCAGGAACGCAATAGTCATCAAATAGAGTTTCGACAAAGCGATGGCTGTGAGCGTTGGCGATATGGACGTTCTCAGCAGTGAAATCTATCCAGTCGAATTCCCGGACATCAATGCCATCTTCTAAGACTTCATGAAAGTCGAGGGGAATGTCATAGTAGCCGGAAAGGACAGCGATCCGGACGCCGCAAGGTGTGCCGAAATTTCTGCTCCCCTGCTTGATCATTTTCGCAATGCTCTTCGTAACGCGCAGAGAACCACCACGATAAGCAATCGGCAAAATGAGCGTTATATGTCTCAGCAATTTCTCACCGTGAGCTTTGTTTGGGCCTTTCGTCGGGGCCGGTTGGTTGGTCAGATTGAGGAGAACGCTTGGGCTCGTGATTAAACAGCGATACCATTCGTCCTATTGTATTCGGAGATCGCATTGAGGATATCGCCGTCAAAAATGATCTCGCCGTGATGAAACACAATTCCCCTTGCACATATGGATTGCAGTGTTGTGAGATCATGCGAAGCTAAAATTAGAATCTCCGCCTGCTCGACAAGATCCAGGATGCGTTTGCGCGCTTTTCCCATGAAATTCGCATCACCGGCACCGATCACCTCATCGAGGAGGAGAATGTCACCGCCGACCGCTGTCGAAATCGCGAAGGCGAGGCGCACCTGCATGCCAGCGGAATAGGTTTTGATCGGATAGTCGATAAACTCCCCGATATCGGCAAAGGCGACAACTTCGTCTTCTATCGAGCGCATGAATTTGGGCGAGAGACCGAGGAGAAGTCCGCGATACAGGATGTTCTCCCGGCCGGTGGCATCAGGCTCGAAACCCAAACTCAGGTCGAACAATGACCGGACGGTTCCCTCGACCACACGCTTTCCGGAAGATATCGGGTATAATCCTGCCACCATCTTGAGGAACGTGCTCTTGCCGGCCCCATTGTGTCCTAGAAGGCCGACACGTTCGCCAGGACCAATGTTCAGGCTAACATCCTTCAATGCGTGGATGTCGACGATCTTCTTGCCTCCTCCGTTCAACGTCGCCAGCGATGCCAGCATGGATTTCAACGACCGCTCGCTGAAGCCGACGGATGCATAATGGAGGTTTACCGATTCGAGGCGAATCCGATTTGTCATAGGTAAAAGATCACCCTCTTTTCGGCGGACCTGCCCACGAGTGCTGCGATCAGCATGAGCACTGCGATAGTCCCGAAGCACCACAGATAATTGGCAGCGACGGGCCATTCACCATGCAGGAGTGGAGCGCGCACGATCTGGAGGAGGTGATAAAGCGGATTGTAGTCCAGCAGGACATGCAGATTGCCTTTGCGGAACACCGAAGTCTCGAAATAGATTGGTGAGACAAACCATAGGGCTTGCAATATCAGGCCAAGCGCATGCGGCAGATCGCGAAAACGGGCAGAAAAATATGCCATTATCGTTGCCCACGGCCAGACAATCAGACCGATGATCGGGAATATCGTGAGGGCGGCAAGCCAAGACCAGCCGAAATTCTGCGGCATAACGACAAGCACCCAACCGATGAGGCTGATGCTGGCCAGGGCAAGCACCATAAGCCCGGAAATAACGTTTCGAAGCGTATATATCGCTAACGGGTGACGTGTCTGCTTGATGTATGCGTCGGCCTGGACGAAAGCCAATGCGCCTCCACTCACATTGAAGACGATGTATTCCCAGATGATGACCCCGGAGAGAATGTAGGGCGCATATTCCGAGATCGCGGCATCGAAGATGCGACTGAACACGATGGAGATAAGGATCGTTAGGCCCAGAGGCTGGATAATCGACCACAGGACACCGAAGAAGGACCTTCTCCAGCGACCGCGCAGATCGGACATCGCGAGATGCATCCAAAAATATCGCGCGGCCCAAATGCCCCTAAGATACTCGTTCACAGGCCATTTCCTTAACGCAAAGTCACCGCGGTCGATCCTCGAAATAACCGATGATCGAAGAACATATGCGGTTCAACTGTTCCTCGGTCAGTCCGGGGTAGCTCGGCAGATTGATGCCACGCTTGCTTACGCTATCGCCATTCGGAAAGGCCCGGTCAGAATAACAGTGCGGCATGTGGCTGGCTAAGGGGAAAAACGGGCGTGTCTCGATTTCGTCGTCGGCAAGACGCGCACGCAACCGATCTCGATCCTCAACTTGGTCAACGACGATCGAACACATCCAGTGCGAATGATTAACGTCGCCCACGGGATCATGGGTCCTCAAGGGAAGTCCGGACAGTCGGGTCCGGTATATCTCTGCGACCTGCTGTTTGCGTTTGATGATCTCTTCAGCCATCTCGAGCTGGGCAAGCCCGATCGCCGCCTGGATATTGGTCATCCGATAATTGTAGGCGAGCATGTCGTGCCAGTATTCGCGGGTCGGCGAAACACCTTGGCTTTTCAGGCGCCGACACTTGTCCATCACCTCAGCCGATCGCGCCAGAACCATTCCGCCTTCGCCAGTTGTGATTGTCTTGTTCCCGAAGAAACTGAAGGTGGCAACATCACCAAACGTGCCGACATGCCGGCCTTTCCACCGGGTCCCGAAGCCTTCCGCGCAGTCCTCGATGAGCAAAAGAGCATGATCGCGGCAAAGGGCCGAGATCGCATCCATATCACAAGGATGGCCATACAAATGCACCGCCATGACCGCGCGGGTTCTCGGGGTTATAGCGTCACGTATTGCCTGCGGATCCACCTGCAGCGTGTCTTCCAACGAATCGACGTAGACTGGCGTCGCGCCGGTCTGCAAAATGGTGTTGACCGACGCTATGTAGGTGAAGCTTGGAACGATGACCTCGTCGCCGGCACCGATGCCCAATGCATCCAACACAAGGTGGATGGCTACGGTACCGTTTGCCACGCTTGTCGCCTCTTTCGCGCCTACATACTCCGCAAAAGCCTTTTCAAATCGGGATATGAAGGCTCCACGCGAGGAAATCCAACCCGTAGTCAAGCACTCGTTGACATACGCCGATACGTTTCCGCTAAGGTATGGCTCATATACTGGAATTCGTGCCATGGTTATTCTGCGCGAGTGAAGCGTTGATAGCCATGCGTTGTAAGCAGCTTTTCCTGCTCGGCACCCTTAAAGTCCTCGCGAATCATTTCTTGGACCAGCTCGGTGAATTTAATTCTAGGTTCCCAGCCAAGGTTCTTTCGAGCTTTACTGGCGTCGCCAAGAAGCGTTTCGACTTCTGTCGGCCGAAAGTAAGCCGCATCGACAGCCACTATACATTGACCGCTTTTGTTATCGTACCCTTTCTCGTCGACGCCTTTTCCCTCCCATCTTACGTCAATATCCAGTTCCGCAGCCGCCAGGGTCACAAATTCGCGCACGGAATGCTGCTCGCCAGTTGCGATAACGTAATCCTCAGGCGCGTCCTGTTGCAACATAAGCCATTGCATCTCAACATAGTCTTTGGCATGCCCCCAGTCGCGCAGTGAATCTAGATTACCCAGGTAAAGCTTCTCTTGCATGCCTAGCTTGATCCGTGCCAGCGCTCGCGTAATCTTACGCGTCACAAACGTCTCACCTCGCATTGGGGACTCGTGATTGAACAGAATGCCGTTACACGCATAGATGCCGTATGCTTCGCGATAATTGATCGTAATCCAGTATGCATACAATTTGGCCACGGCATAAGGAGACCGTGGGTAGAATGGCGTGGTTTCCTTTTGCGGCGTCTCTTGCACGAGCCCGTACAGCTCAGACGTAGACGCCTGATAGAAACGGACCTTCTTCTCCAAGCCGAGAATTCGGATGGCTTCCAAAATTCTCAACGCCCCTAGAGCGTCGGAGTTGGCGGTGTATTCAGGTTCCTCAAATGAAACGGCTACGTGACTCTGTGCCGCCAGATTGTAAATCTCATCCGGCTGAACGAGCTGAATGATCCGCATCAGACTTGATGAGTCAGTCAGATCGCCATGATGCAACGTCAGATCTACACCCTTTTCATGTGGATCATGATACAAATGATCGATGCGATCCGTATTAAAAAGGGATGTGCGGCGCCTTACGCCGTGAACGGAATAACCCTTTTCCAGCAGGAATGCCGCCAGATAGGCGCCGTCCTGCCCGGTGATGCCGGTTATCAGTGCTTTTTTTTTCATCAATGTTCTCGATGTATCCGATTTGTGTCCGCCCAGCCCCTAAGGCTTTGCCGCCCCCAGCACCGTGAGCCAATGGATTGTCAGGCGCGGCCGTATACGTCGTCAAAACGCACGATATCGTCCTCGCCGAGATAATCGCCGCTTTGCACTTCAATGATCACCAGGTCAATCCGGCCCGGGTTTTCCAGCCTGTGTTTATGACCGCAGGGGATGTAGGTTGACTCGTTGGTCGCCAGGAACAGCTCCTGGTCGCCATTGACTATTTTCGCGGAGCCGCTGACCACGACCCAGTGCTCGGAGCGATGGTAGTGCATCTGCAAACTCAAACGTCTGCCGGGTTTCACCTCGATGCGTTTGATTTTGAAGCGCTCGCCTTCCTCCAGAACCGTATAGGTGCCCCACGGCCTATGTACGGTGCTGTGGACCAAATGCGCCTCATGCCCGGAAGCCTTGAGGCCCTCGAACAACTTCTTGACGTCCTGAACGCGATCGCGGGAGGCGACAAGCAATGCGTCGGGAGAATCGACGATCACCAGATCGCTGACCCCGACCGTGCCGATGACGCGTTTGTCGGAACTTATATAGCTGCCGGTGGTGTCCACCATATGAACATCGCCGCGTAGCCTGTTGCCGCTTTCGTCAGGAGTGATCAAATCGGCCATTGCGTTCCAAGATCCGATGTCGTTCCAATCCATGTCGCAAGGAACCACGGCAAGATTGTTCGCCTTCTCCATAACCGCATGATCGAGAGAGATACGCGGAGCGGAGCCAAAATGCTCGGGCGCGAGTTCGATTTTGGCAAAGCCTTCGCCTTGACTGAATCGGCCGTTCTCATAACTGTCGGAAACCGCCTGGATCACTTCGGGGCAATGCAAAGCCATCTCGTCGAGCATGCGTTGCGCGCTGAAGCAGAATATCCCCGCGTTCCAGAAGAAGCGTTTGGAGGCGACATAGGCCTTGGCTGTGTCGAGATCCGGTTTCTCAACGAAGCGGACGACTTTCTCACCATCGGCTTCGATGTAGCCGAATGCCGTGTCCGGTCTGGTCGGGCTGATGCCCAATGTGGCAATCCGCCCCAGTTTTGCGTATTCGATGGCCCGGCCCATAACGTCTAGAAACGCAGGCAAGTTGCCAATCATGTGATCGGCCGGGAAGACGCATAGAATCGCATCAGGGCCCTGCGTTGCCTTGGTATGGACAGTGGCTGCCGCCACGGCAGCGGCAGTATCCCGGCCTTCCGGCTCGAGCAGAAACGTACGTGGCAACACAACCGAATCCAGTTCGTCGAAGTCGTCCTTCGTGAGGAAAAGGTGGTCCCCGGACGTTACAGCCACGAGTTCCACCACTCCCTCAATCGACGCGGCGCGCAGCACTGTGTGCTGAATAAGCGAATGCCCGTCCGCCACTTTAAGAAAAGGCTTGGGGTGCGATTGCCTTGAGGCAGGCCATAGTCGCGATCCGGCTCCACCGCTGATTATGACGGGAACCACTTTCATGAAATGACCTCTGCTTCGTTTGTGGATGCGATCGCCAGCGCCCTGTCGAGCGTCAGCGCCACAATCGCTCTCGCTCTGCCTGGGTCTGCTGCCTCCGAATAGCAGCGAAGTTCAGGCGCGTTGCCGGACGGCCGCAGATGGATGATCTCGCCAGTCAGCATTTGTGTCCTTAGGCCGTCGGTCTCGTCAACTTCAGCAACAATCCCGAACGGGGCCAGAAACCGCTGCAGTGCAGGCCGATCCGCGAGCCGACGCATCAAGCTGCGCGAACTCTCCACTGGGAAATTCTCAAGGCGTTCGCTTGCACAGGCCGGAAGATTCCACAACGCGCGCAGACCTGACAGCGACTTTCTTGTCGACGCGACCATTCCGAGGACAGCCAGGATGGGGAGCAGTGAATCCCGTGTCGGCAATGCCGTCAATGTCTTGCCGTGTAGCGAACAGTCCGACCCCAAGAGAACGCCACCATTGGCTTCAAAGCCCACAACGATTTTCTCGGGGTGGTGTGAGGCTTCCATGGCTTCGACGACGAAGGGAGATCCGACCTTCGTTCTCAGAACCGTAAAACCGAAGGCTTTCGAAATACCTGAATTGGAAGTCACGGGCGTCACCACGATGTCAGCCCGCAGGAACAGAGCCGTGGCGAGGCCGATCAGGTCGCCGCGAAACAGGTCACCATTCTCGTCGGCAATCAGTGGCCGATCAGCATCGGCATCGGTCGACACGATGGCGTCGAGGTGGAATTCTCGCGCCCAACCCTTGAACTTTGCAATTGTGGTTTCGTCAACGGCTTCGGTATCGACGGGCACGAAGGTCTCCGATTTCCCGACAGGTGTCACATCTGCGCCAAAGGATCGGAGAACCTCCACCAGAAGATCCGCCGCGACCGAACTGTGCTGATAGACGCCGAGCCTCAGGCCCGAAAGGGACCCAGGCTCCAAGATGTCATCGGCGCGCGCGCGATAGGCGGCGATCGCATTGTCGTGATGTCCCGGCAAAGCCGTACCTATTGGCGGCGGGGGGCAATAGGCGTCTAGCCGTTCGGCAGCATAGTGTGCCATAGCGGCTTCATCGGCCTTGGTGATCTCGCCCCGCGGGCTATAGAACTTGATGCCATTGCGGTCCGCAGGGATGTGCGAACCCGTAACCATGAGCGCCGCTGCGTCATGCTGCCCGGCATACAACGCCAAGGCTGGCGTTGGAATGGCACCGCAATCGATCGGTTGAAACCCACTTGCCGCCAAGGCAGCCATGCAGTTGGCGGCGATCGTCGGACTGCTATCGCGCAAGTCGCGACCAACGAACACCTTGGCCTTCGATCGGACCCCATCGGCAACGAGACGCCAAGCGAAAGCCTCCGTATAAAGGCCGCTGGGTTTCCCGACTAATTCTGAAGCCAACCCTCGCAGGCCACTTGATCCAAACTTCATCACTTCGCTTTGGCTGGTAAAGGGAAGACCGTCATATTGCAGCAGACTTGGCTGTCAACCGCAAAATCGCTTCGGGCGGTTCACCTTTCCTTCCAGCTATCCACACTGCATTCCCAGCCGCGTCGACAGGGTGAGAGCCGTCTGGCGTCAAGGACCGAGCGATGGCCTCACGATCGCGCTGCCGGCATTCTCGAACCGCTTGATATCTGCGGAACCATAGGCCATAGGTCGAGAGCAGACCGCACCAGGGCAAAGAGTAGTCAAGGATTGACCTCTCCGGTCGACCCCTCTCTCTATCCTGAGTTGCTGTCGGACTCTAGGGCTCTTTGCAGTTGATGTGCAAGATCTTGATCAAACGGACTTTCTCTTCACCCGCCAACCTATGAAAAAATCTCTGGCGATGATTTCAAGTCCACGCTATGCGATACACGCGGCGGGGGCCGAAGATTTGGTACTAAAAAGAAGCCGCCGGTGACGGATGGTATTCGCTCTAGAGCCACTTTAGTATTGAAGTCTTCGCGCCTGGAGTTCAGTACCGTCCGATGAAATCCTATGTAGAAGCTGTACCCGGACTCCGGCCCACAATGCGTCGCGCCATCATCATGATTCAAGACATCGCCATGGTTCTGGTGGCGGTGGCGCTTAGCCTGACTTTATCGCAGTCGAGGCTGTCGTTCGAAGCGTTCTCTCCAGCGGGTTTCGCTTGCTGGGCGAGCATCATTATTCTTAGTCATCTGTTATTCAGATATTGCGGCCTCTACAATACTGTGTGGCGCTTCGCCTCGACGCCGGATTTCTTCAACATCCTGAAGGGCTGCGCAATACTGACCATCGTCCTTTACTGTGTTTCGCTTTTTGTTCGTTCCTTTCAGCCGGTGGCGGGCCTCAATGAGCGCCAGTTCATCGTCTTCTTCCTGGTTTCTTTCACGATCATCTCGGCGCCCCGGATTTTCTACCGGTTCTTTCGCGACGGCGCGAGCTGGCGCATTCTGAGTCGCGGCAAGGCTTCGACCAAGAGAGCGGTGTTTGTCGGCAAGCTGAGCGAGGCCGACGTAATCATCCGTTTCACGCGCACGACGCAGCCTGTAGAGTATTCAATTGCAGGGATTATGGCGATTGAGCACGGTGTTCCGCAGGGCACTCGGATCCAGGGCGTTCCCGTCGTGGCCACCCGCCCCCGCCTGATCGAGGTGCTGGAAGAATACGCCAAGGGTACGACAAGCCTGGACCTGCTGATTTTCGGCAGCGGCGCCGAACATGAGATCGAGGAGTATTCGGAGCTCGTCCGTGTTGCCCGGCAAGGCGACATAGCGGTGGTGCAGTTCTCGGGGCTTTCGCAGCTTGGCCAGGAAGGAAAGCTCGTTCTCGACGAGGTCGAGATGGAAACGATCCTGCGCCGCCCCACGGTTCCGTCCGACATCGAACGCATCGGGGCCTTCGTCGGCGGCAAGCGCGTCCTGGTCACCGGCGGTGCCGGTTCCATCGGCCGCACCCTGGTCAAGAGGTCACTGGAACTGGGCGCGGAGGCGGTGCTGGTTGCCGATAATTCCGAGTTCGGCATTTTCCAGTTGAGCCAATATGTCGAAGAGAAGGACCATGACCGCCTCAAGGTCCGCATTGTCGATGTCGCCGACCGGCGCCAGATGACGCGTGTCGTCACCGAGTTCAAGCCGGACATCGTTTTCCACGCCGCGGCACTGAAGCATGTGCCTTTGCTCGAGGAAAACTGGGATTCGGCCATCCAGACCAATGTCTTCGGAACGCTTGTCTGTGCCGAGGTTGCCGCCAAATGCGGCGTCAAGCAATTCGTGCTTGTTTCGAGCGACAAGGCCGTGGACCCGACATCCGTGCTGGGCCTGACGAAGCGGGCGGCCGAACAGATCGTCAGCGCCTTGCATGAAACGCCCGCCGGCGAGGCCGGCGCACGGCGCCCCGCCACCAAGTTCATAGCCGTTCGGTTCGGCAATGTCTTTGGCAGCAATGGCTCGGTCGCAACCATATTCCAGGCGCAGATCGAGGCCGGAGGTCCGGTCACCATAACCGACCGGCGCATGACGCGCTATTTCATGACCGTGGCCGAAGCCGTCGACCTCGTCATCATGTCGGCGGCCGATGCCGCCTCGCGGAAAGCCGGCGACGACTACGCCGTCTACATGCTCGACATGGGCAAACCGGTGCCGATCCTCGAAGTTGCCGAGACGATGATCCGCATGTCCGGAAAAAGCCCATACACGGACATCCCCATTCGCTTCACCGGAATCCGGCCCGGTGAAAAACTCCATGAAACGTTGCATGGTGAGGATGAGGAGCTGGTCGAACTCGGCATTTCCAAGATTTTTGGCCTGAGCACCGATGTCGCGGAATGGTCCGATGTCCAGGCGGCGCTTGCGGCCCTGCAGCAATCCGTGAAGAGCCAGGACAAGGCATCCTCGCTCGCGGTGCTTGCGGGTCTTGACCATACCAAGAAGGTAAGAGGGGACGTGCCCGAGGCCGTGATCCCGAAAGCGGCCGGGCAGGCGAACTGATGCTTCGAAAGACCCTGGCCTTCTTCGGCGCTTGAGCAGTCTGCGCAAGAGCGGCATTTATCGGCGGACCTTCGGGACCCTGGGGCGCTGGCTGGCATTCCTCTGCGGGCGCACCCGAGCAGGCGAGGGGTCGAGCTTGGTCGAGCGATAGCCTCATGCTACGTCGAGCGGATTCGTATTTTCGTCTTTGGTTTTGGCAACGAGCACTATCGGCGGTTCATGAAGACAGCCAAGCAAATCTTCGATCTTGCCGGCGCGGCGCTGCTGCTCCTGGTCACTTCACCCGTCCTGGCGCTCGCTGTCCTGGCTGTTCGTATATCGTCGCCCGGTCCGGCCATCTTTTCTCAAACGCGGGTTGGCCGCGATGGCGTGCTCTTTCGCTGTCACAAATTGCGCACGATGTATGTCGGCACGCCATCCTTGCCTTCGCACGAGGCGCCGGCGAATGCCGTGACGCCGGCCGGAAAGACCCTGCGGAAGTTCAAGCTCGATGAGCTGCCGCAGTTCTGGAATGTTCTGAAGGGCGAGATGAGCTTGGTCGGACCGCGTCCCTGTCTGCCGACGCAAACCGAGCTGATCGAGTGCCGCCGACGGCTGGGCGTTTCATCGGCGCTTCCCGGCATCACCGGCCTGGCTCAGGTCAAGGGCATCGACATGTCGGACCCGGCCCTATTGGCCGAAACCGATGCCGACTATCTCAAGGTCGCGTCCATCGGCCTTGATCTTCGCATCCTGCTTGCGACGATTTATCCAGGTTGAGCTTGCCTGCTGCGCGCCGCGATTTCGCTTAGACGATCAAGCGTCGCTGTTTCCGGCAGCCAGCCCTGCGAGACGAGCAGGGAAGGGTCGCATATCTGTGTCGCCGTCATGCTTTCCCAAAACGCCCGCTTGCCTAGCGCCACCGCGGCCATCCGCATCAGGCTGGCCGGTACGGCAGCCAGGCGCACCGGCCGCCCAAGTCCCTTACGGAAGGCGCTTACGACGGCTGCCACCGACACCGGAGGCACGTCGCTGGCTATATAGGCAGGGCTGAGCGGCCCCGGATGAGCCAACAAATGCCGCACGGCTTGCGCGGCTGCGTCGGCCGACACCAGCGAGCGGGTTCCTGTCAGAATACCTGTCGGCAGCGGCAGGCCCGTATCGGCCAGGCGCATCAGCATTGCCAGATTGCCCTTCATGCCGCTTGCGTAGGCCGCCGGCAGGCGCAGCACGGCGGCGTCGGCGCGGCCGTGCGATGCATAGGCGTCCAGGACCCTGATCTCGCCCTCGCGTTTCGAGCGCCCGTAGGCGCATTGCGGATCGGGGACCGTATGCTCGTCGATCGTTGCGCTGACGCGGGCGCCGATCACGGCCCGGACCGATGACAGTTGGATGAAGCGTCCGCTTGCCTGCATGGCAGCCGCATGCGCCAGCCGCGCGCTCAGTTCCGCGTTGGCGGCTCGGTAGTCGGCTTCGGTGGCCTCGCCTTGATCATTGTTCAAGCCGGCGCAGTGAACGACGTCCGTGACGTCACGGGTGACGGCAAGGAAGTCCTTGGCCGGCGCATCGAAACGCGGCAAGCCAACGATGTCGCTGCCCGAAGCGAGCCTTTCTGGGTAGCGCGAGGCGAGGCGAACCTCCACCCCTGCCTCGCAAAGCCTTTGCACGACAAGGCGTCCGATGAAGCCCGATGCGCCTGTGACCAAGACCTTCATTGCCTTGCCCGGAGCCGCTATTGCGTGACTGGCGGAAGCGGCATCTCTTCCGGCAACGGGGCCTGACGTCCCGACGCAAGATAGGTCCCGGATACCAGGAAGACCATGAACACCGAATCCAGGATGTCTTGGCCGATCAGGATGCCTGTCATCCCAGCCGTCAGGTAGGTGATCACCATGACGACGACCATGGTGGCGCCAAAGCGCTCGATCGGGTCGGCGCTGTTGCGCAGGACCAGGGCGGCGTTTCTGCCGGCGACGACAAAGATCGCCGCCAAAGTCACGGCGCCCAGGATGCCCGCCTGTACCAATGCCGTCAGGAAGCCATTGTGGAAATGATTGAAACCTGCCGTTTTCGCGAACAGGTCTTGGAAGCCCTGCCTGATCAAGAGCTGGTTGGCGCCCACTCCGTGTCCGAACAAGGGCATGTCGCGAAATGCCTTCAGGCCGATGTCCCAGAGGGCAACACGTATTCCAAGCGAGGTGTCGGAATTGCCGTGCGCCCCAAGCGCGTCCCAATCAGAGCGCAGAAAATCAAATCTGTCGGATATCGTATGGAATCCGATAGCGGCGACCGCGACGCCGATCGCCGCCATCAGAAGCAGCAGACGGACGGCATTCTTCCCTTTCAGCCAATGCTGGTTGATCAACAGCACGGCAATGCCGGAAATCAGCAGCGCCAGCCAGATGATACGCGTGCCGGAATAGATGATGGCGATCGTTCCGCCGAGCGCTGCGCAGATCAGCGCACTCTTGTGCCTTTCGATGCCCGACAGGGCACCGGCCACGCAGGCCATCACTGCAAGGCAGACGACCGTGGCGAACACGATCGCATTTCCCGCTCCGCCCTCCGCCCTCATCCCGATCCAATATTGCTGGATGATCGCCAACAGCAGCGCGACGAAACAGGCGGCCATGCTGCTGAGGATTATGATCCGGACAAGGGTTGTTTTCTGCGTAATGCTCCAGGTTGAATAGGAGAGGGGGAAAAACAGGAAGGTGACGAGCGGGATCAGATGCGGCGCATCCCTGACAATTGCGTTATTGGCGAGCGAAGCCAGGAGATTTGCCGCGCAATAGGCATAGATCGCGATCGTGAGCGCCATCATCGCCCGGTCGATGTTGAAGCGCCTCTTTTTCGAGGCGATCAAAAGAACCGACCACAGGCCGCCGCCGTTGAACACGAAGCTCACCACAGACCCCAGGACCGGTGGAAAAAAGAAGCAAGCGATGGAAAAATAGATATTGATCCGCGCGGGCGAGAACTGCCGTCTTATCGATGAAAGCTGGCTCAAGGGCGGCTCACCATTCTCGGACGCTTCACACGGCGGATTGTCTGACGGCGGCGAACATAGCCCTGCCGAAATTGCCCGTGTCGCATCGTGCATCTGCCCGCTTTCAGGGGCCGGTATAGCGGCTTGGGTCTTTTTCTGAAAGTGCATCAAGGCCGATTGCCACCGAAAATCGGTAGTCGCTGGCAGACGATCGGATTTGGGCGCGGCGAAGACTGCGTGCTTTTCATCAAGCAATTTTTTCCCCCGCATTTTCTCAGCCGGCGGCGTGACAAGCAGGAATTTCCGCATTTTGACGCATGGATGGAAAATTCATTCCCGAACCACTCCTTGCCAGGCGCGTCTTGCATTGTTCTGGGCAGCGGCGATCTGCTAGAACGCCCGGAAGAATAACATTGTCCAGAAGCAAGCTTGAACCGGGCGGGAAGCCCGATGATTTGATGCCAGGTCTTCTGTCGGAAGGCACGAGAGAACGCTAGACAGGCCATGACAACAGCGCTTACGCACCTGCAGCGGCTTGAGGCCGAGTCAATCCACATATTCCGTGAAGTCGCGGCCGCCTTCGCCAAGCCGGTCATGCTCTATTCCGTAGGCAAGGATTCGTCCGTGCTGATGCACCTGGCGATGAAGGCATTCTATCCCGCCAAGCCGCCCTTTCCGTTCCTTCATGTCGACACAACCTGGAAATTTCGCGAGATGATCGCCTTTCGCGATCAGATGGCGCAAAAACTCGGTTTCGATCTCCTGGTTCACGTCAACCAGGATGGCGTGCGCGACAACATCAATCCCTTCGATCATGGCTCGAACACGCACACCCATGTGATGAAGACCGTGGCGCTGCGCCAGGCGCTCGACAAATACGGTTTCGATGCCGCCTTTGGCGGCGCCCGCCGCGACGAGGAAAAATCGCGCGCCAAGGAGCGCATCTTTTCCTTCCGCAACGCCCAGCATGTCTGGGATCCGAAGAACCAGCGTCCCGAAATGTGGAAGATCTTCAACACCCGCATCGCCACGGGTGAATCGATCCGCGTCTTTCCGCTGTCCAACTGGACCGAGCTCGACATCTGGCAGTACATCCTGCAGGAGAACATCCCGATCGTGCCGCTCTATTTCGCCAAGCAGCGGCCGGTCGTGGAACGCGATGGCATGCTCATCCTCAAGGACGACGATCGCATGAAATTGCGCCCCGGTGAGGCGATCGAGAATCGGCTGGTGCGCTTCCGCACGCTCGGCTGCTACCCGCTGACCGGCGCCATCGAATCGGAAGCAGACACGCTGGAAGCTATCGTCGGCGAGATGCTGACCGCGCGCACCTCCGAACGGCAGGGCCGCCTGATCGACCGGGACGAAGCCGGCTCGATGGAAAAGAAGAAGCGCGAGGGGTATTTCTGACCATGCGCCACATCATGGCAAAGAGCCTCGCACCTACCGACGGCGTCCGCGATTATCTGGCGGCGCAGGAGAAGAAGTCGCTGCTGCGCTTCCTCACCTGCGGCTCCGTCGACGATGGCAAGTCGACGCTGATCGGCCGTCTGCTCTCCGACACCAAGCAGATTTTCGAGGACCAGCTTGCCGCGCTCGAACGCGATTCGCGCAAGCACGGCACGACCGGCGACGACATCGATTTCGCACTGCTGGTCGACGGTCTCGAAGCCGAGCGCGAGCAAGGCATCACCATCGACGTCGCCTATCGCTTCTTCGCCACGCCAAAGCGCAAATTCATTGTCGCCGACACGCCCGGCCACGAGCAGTACACGCGTAACATGGCGACCGGCGCGTCCACCGCCGACCTGGCAATCGTGCTGATCGATGCGCGGCAAGGCGTGCTGCGCCAGACCAGGCGCCACTCGATCATCGCCTCGCTGCTCGGCATCCGCCATATCGTGCTAGCCGTCAACAAGATCGATCTCGTCGATTTCGATCGGGCGGTCTTCGACCGGATCACGCAGGACTATCAGCAGTTTTCGCGCGATCTCGGCTTTGAGACCATCGTGCCGATCCCGATGTCGGCGCGCTACGGCGACAACGTCACCGGCCGCTCCGACAGGATGGAATGGTATTCCGGCCCGACGCTGATCGAACATCTCGAAACCGTTTCGGTCGACGAGGCCGCGGCCGAGTTACCGTTCCGTTTTCCGGTGCAGTACGTCAACCGCCCCAATCTCGATTTTCGCGGCTTCGCCGGAACGATCGCCTCGGGCGCGATCTCGCAAGGCGACGAGGTCGTCGTCGCCAAATCGGGCAAATCCTCCCGCGTCAGGCGCATCGTCGCGCAGGGTGGCGACCTCGCCCAGGCCGTGGCCGGCCAGGCCATCACGCTTGTCCTCGATGACGAGGTCGAGATTTCCAGGGGCAACATGCTGGTGGCGCCTGCCGCACGCCCGCAGGTCGCCGACCAGTTCGCCGCCAACATCGTCTGGTTCGACGAACATGCGCTGCTGCCGGGCCGCTCCTATATCCTGCGCACCGAGACCGACCAGACCAGCGCTACCGTCACCGATTTGAAATATCGGGTCAATGTCAATGACTTTGCCCGTGAAGCTGCCAAGTCGCTCGAGATGAACGAAGTGGGCATCTGCAACATCTCGACGCGCACGCCGATCGCTTTCGACACCTTCGCCGAGAACCGTACAACCGGCGCGTTCATCCTGATCGACCGCATCAGCAACGCCACGGTCGGCGCCGGCATGATCCTGCATTCGCTGCGCCGTGCCGAGAACATCCATTGGCAATCGCTCGATGTCGGCAAGCGGGTACGTGCCGACATCAAGAACCAGCGGCCCGCCGTGTTCTGGTTCACCGGGCTGTCCGGCTCGGGCAAATCGACCATCGCCAACCTGTTCGAGAAGAAGCTGTTTGCCTCCGGGCGCCATACCTACATTCTCGACGGCGACAATGTCCGCCACGGCCTCAACCGCGATCTCGGCTTTACCGACGCCGACCGCGTCGAAAACATCCGCCGCGTCGCCGAAGTGGCCCGCCTCATGGCCGATGCAGGGCTGATCGTCATCGTTTCCTTCATTTCGCCTTTCAGCGCCGAGCGGCGCATGGCCCGCGAATTGATGGCCGAAGGCGAGTTCGTCGAAGTGTTCGTCGACACGCCGTTCGAGGAATGCGCCAGGCGTGACCCGAAAGGCCTCTACGCCCGCGCGCTCAATGGCGAGATCAAGAATTTCACCGGTGTCGACTCGCCTTACGAAGCGCCGGAAAAACCGGAAATCCATCTGAAGACGCTCGGCAAATCGGCCGAGGAGATGGTAGATGCCCTGGAACACTGGCTGAACGAGCGTGACATTGCCGAAGACCAATACGACAATGGCGGCGGCATCTGACGACAGGTCGATGCTCGAAATTTTCGAGGGGCTCGCTTTGGCGGCCGGCCGCGAGGTCATGCGTGTGTTCCACGCCGGCTGCGCGGTCGACCAGAAATCAGATTCCTCGCCGGTGACCGAGGCGGACCGCGAGAGCGAGAAGATCATTCTGGCCGGATTGCGTGCGGCCTTTCCCGACATCCCCTGCGTGGCCGAGGAGGAAGCATCCGCCGGCATCGTGCCGCCGGACCTGGACGGGGCTTTCTTCCTGATCGATCCGCTGGACGGCACCAAGGAATTCGTCAATCGCCGCACCGATTTCACCGTCAACATCGCGCTTGTCCGCCACGGCGTGCCGGAGGTCGGCGTCGTCTTCGCGCCGTGCACGGGGCGCTTCTTTTCCGGTCGGCCGGGGAGGGCGGAATCCCTCGAAATAGATGACGACTACCGCATCGCTTCTCGCCGGCCGATTTCGGTGAGGGCGGCTGCGACGCCGCTGGCTGTGGTTGCGAGCCGCTCCCACAATACGCCCGAAACCGAAGCCTATATTCGCGACCTAGGCGTCGCCGAGATCGTCTCTGTCGGCTCGTCGCTGAAATTCTGTCTGGTCGCCAATGGCGAGGCGGACATTTATCCGCGCTTCGGTCGTACCATGGAGTGGGATACCGCGGCCGGCGATGCCGTGCTGCGCGCCGCCGGCGGCATCACGCGCACGCTGGACGGACAGCCCTTGATGTATGGCAAGCGAAACCAGGGCGGCGATGCGGATTTCGCCAATCCGCATTTCATCGCCAGCGGCAGGGCAGGGGCAAGCCCCGCCTGAAGCCGGCTAACTACTCGGCCGCGGCCTGCGCCGAGTTCGATCCGACATAGTTGCGGATTGTCTCGATGATCCGGTCCTGATCGGCTTCGCTGAGATAGGGGTGCATCGGTAGGCACAGGATGCGCTTGGGCAATTGCTCGGATACGGCAAGGCCGGTCGGCGTTCTCGGACAGTCGCGATAGGCGATCTGCTCGTGCAGCGGCTTCACATAGTAGATGACCGACGGAATGCCTTTTTCGCCGAGATGCGCCTTCAGCCCGTCGCGCTTGGGCGTCTCGATGGCGTATTGCGCCCAGGCCGAGCGGCTGCCGTCCAGGTTGCGGGCTGCCGTGACGACATCAGCAAGCCCTTCGGCATAACGGTTCGCCACCATTTGCCGGGCAACCATCTCGTCCTCGAGAATGGCGAGCTTTTCGATCAGGATCGCGGCCTGCAGCGTGTCGAGCCGTGAATTGATGCCGACCCGGATGTTGTCATATTGCGTCTCGCCCTTGCCGTGGAAGGCGAAGGAGCGCAGCTTGTCGGCCAAGGCGTCGTCGTTGGTGAACATCGCTCCGCCGTCGCCGTAGCAGCCGAGCGGCTTCGCCGGATAGAAACTGGTCGAGCCGACCGTGCCTAACGACCCGCACATCTTGCCGTCCGCCGAACCGCCCATCGATTGGGCGGCATCCTCGATCACCATCAGGCCTTCTCGGTGGGCGATCGCCATGATGGCATCGTAGTCGGCGGCAAGGCCGAAGAGGTCGACCGGAATGATCGCCCTGGGCTTCAGCCGGCCTTCTTTCTTGATCATCGTGATCGCCGCCTCGAGGCTGGCGATGTCGATGTTGTAGGTCTTGGGATCGACGTCGACGAAAACCGGCTCGGCCTTGGCCAGCGCCACCACTTCCGCCGTGGCGGCAAAGGTGAAGCTCGGAACGAACACGGCATCGCCCGGGCCGATCCCGGCGGCGAACAGCGGCAAAAGCAGTGCGTCGGTGCCGTTGGCGCAGGCCACGACGTGCTTGACGCTGACATAGGCGGCGAGCTTTTTCTCGAATTCGGCTACCTGGGGACCGAGGATATAGCGGCCGTCCTCGACGACATGGTCGATCGCGGCCTTCAGCCGGTCGCGGATTCGTTCGCGCTGTGCGCCAAGATCGATGAACTGCATGTCGTCCTCAAACGATTTTAACCGGGCGGTCTGGCCTCGACCCGCTGGTATCAGAATTGCGCCTGCCGAGAAAGCCGGGCGCGCGGAGCGACAAATTGCCCGGTCGTGGCAGTCTGTTACCGCATTTTTCGGTGTCGGTCAGCCGGACGCCGGAAATCCGGGATTCGTGCGGCGCAATTACGGCCTTATAACCCCAGAGTCGACCCTGCTAAACATAAAGTGATCGGCCGGCTCAATCCATGTTGGGCCTTACCACGGCCCGAACTTGGGTCAGCCAAGGCCTGAGAACGGCCAGTCCGCAGTGCGGCAACTATCCGAAGATAGGAATTTTTTCTTGACGGGGTGAAGGCAACTATGCTACATATCTGCCTATGGTGCTGAGTTGCGCCAAGGACCCGCCGCACAGGCGGGTTTTCTTTACTGCCTCATCAACAGCGCGCCGGCGAAGGTTCCAAGGAACCTGTTAATTTGGATTCGTTTCCTCTGGCGCGCCACTCAGGCGATCTCATGGCGCCAGGGCGGATTGGCGCCGGCCCGCGATACCGTCACCGCCGCCGCTTTGGCGCCGAGTGTCAGGGCCGCACGGATGGCGTCCTCGGAAAGGCCTGAAATCGCCGCTTTCGTTAGCCGGCCCTGCTCATGCAGCGAGGCGAGGATGCCGGCATTGAACGTATCACCGGCGCCGACCGTATCGACCACCTCGACTTTTCGCGGCGTTACGCTGACCGTGTGGTCCCTGGTGTAGCCGACGGCGCCTTCGCTGCCATGGGTGACGACGATCAGCTTGGGTCCGCGGTCGAGCCAGTTGCGCACGACGTCCTCGTGCGAGCCGGCTTCGTCGAACCAGTGAAGATCTTCATCCGAGAGTTTCACGATATCGGCCATCGCCATCATCTCGCGGATACGCTTCAGATGCTTTGCCTTGTCCGGGATGAAGTTCGGCCGGATGTTGGGGTCGAGCATCATGACGCGACGACCATGCTCGCGCTTCATCAATTCCTCGTAGGCGGCCCCCGCCGGGTCCGAAATAAGGCTGATGGCGCCGAACAGCATGGCCTCGATCTCCGGACCAAGTTGCGGCAGATCCTCGCCGGTCAGCATGCGCCCGGCGGTGTTCTCGTCGTAGAAAGTGTAGGTTGCCTGGCCATCGTTCAGCCGCACGAAGGCGAGCGTCGTCGGCCGAGGCGAAGTGTGCGCATAGGTGGAACTGACCTTGCTCGCCCCGAGCGCTTCGCGGAGCTGGCCGCCGAACAGGTCCGACGACAGGCCCGAGAAGAAGCTGGCAGGAGCGCCCAGCCGGCCGAGCGCAATGGCGGTGTTGAACACCGCGCCGCCGACATAGGGTGCGAAGGCCCGTTCTCCCTCCGTCGTCGTGCGCGGCAGCATATCGATCAGGGCCTCGCCGCAGCAAAGGATCATTGTCTTGTCGTCTCCGGCGGATGGATCACGCCCTTGCGGATGATGATGTTGGCGTAGAGCCTGGGTTCGCTGGTCGCGACGATGGCGTGCGCGGCCCTGACGCGTGCATAGAAGTCGGCACCGGCCAGCGCAACCACCTTGCGCCCGGGCGCGCGTTTTGCACACAGCACTTCGATTTCATGATGCACGGGATCGGCGAGCGAGGGGTCGCCCTTGGCCGAGGCGCGAAACAGCGCCTCCGGCACGACGTCATCGACGGGCAGCACGCTCAATATGGCGTCCAGCACCGGAATGAGATGGTGGCCGTCGGCCCGCACCAGCCGCTTTGCCTGCTCTTCAGCCGGGTAGTTTCCATCGACCAGGGCGATTTCGTCGCCATGCCCCATCGCACGCAGGATCGCCAGAAGCTCCGGACCGAGCAGCGCCGGAATTCCGATCAGCATTCAGATGCTCCTGGAAATCGTGGTCGAACCGATCAGGAAGCGCTCGGATAGTGGCAGGCTGGCGCCCCCGAGAGCGCGCGCGTGAATACCGACGGTGCCTTCGCGGACGTTTGGCAGTTTCAATCCCTCGGCATCGACCGTGTCGATGGTTGCGATGACGGCGTCGACCAGCCTGCGGCGCACCTGCGTCGGCATCCAGCCGTCGATCACCGCCGCCTCGAAGTCGATGACGGACGATGCCGCGACGATGGCATAGGCGAGCGCCCGCGAGGCGTTTGTAATCCAGTCGTCGAGCTCGGCGCCGATCTCGCCCCAGTCCTCGGGCGACGTCCACAGATGCGAAGCCTCGACGCCACGTGCATTGAGCGCCTTTTCGAGCATGGCGATCGAAGCCACGTCGATCAATTGGGTCGGCTTTCCCTCCGGTCCGGGCACCGGCATGGAGCCCAGCGCGCCGGCGTTGCCGGTCGGGCCGCCAAAGAGCCGTCCGTTGAGGACGATGCCGCCGCCGGCAAAGGCGCCGATATAGAAATAGACGAAATCACGCGGGGCGCCTGCCTGGCCGAAGACCAGCTCCGCGCCGCAGGCCGAAGTGGCGTCGTTCTGCAGATAGACCGGAAAATCGCATTGCGCCTGGATCTCCGCGCGGATATCGCGATGGCGCCATTCGTCCATGACGTCACGCGGCGCGCCGGCGGTATCGGCCCAGTTCCAGAGCTCGAACGGCATGGCGATGCCGAGCCCCGCTATGCGCTTGTCCTGCGCGGGCGAAAGCTCGCCACGCATCTTCTTCATGCCTGATGTGACGAATTCCACCGTCTCGCGCGGGGCAGGGTAGCGGTAGGAATGCTGCAGCATCGAACGTACATTGCCGAGGAAATCGATCAGCACGAGTTCGGCGCTGCGGCGGCCGATCTTCAGGCCGATGAAGAACGCGCCCTCGGGATTGAGCGCCATGGGGATGGAGGGCTGTCCGATCTTGCCGCGCAGCGGCGCCTGCCGCAGCAGCAGGCTTTCCTCCTCGAGCTCGCGCATGATGACGGAGACGGTTTGCGCCGACAGTCCGGTCATGCGGGCGATGTCGGACTTCGCCAGGCTGCCATGCTGGCGCACCAGCGACAGCACCAGCCGCTCATTGTGGTCCCGCATGCCGCTCTGGTTGGTGCCGCGGTGAATAAGGCTCTCATTCGCCTCGGGCGAACCATGCCTGGCAATGGCCGTCTCCACCCTGTTCCTCCCGTTATTACCCCTCGATGCTTTTGGGGCAGAATGTGCGAACGGCGCAAGGCTGTCAATAATAAATAAGAGTGATTTAATTATTGACAGAGAGATTGGTCTGGTGTCATTTGAGGCAGGCATCCGTACCGGGAGAGGTTGCTTGGATGCCGGAGGGGTGCCGGTTGGCCGGCATCTGAAATGTTCCACTGGGAGGAAATCGTGACCAATACAAAACTGTTGAAGTCCACCGTTTTTGCGGCGGCTGCTCTGGGCCTGATGGCATTCGCCTCGTCCGCATCCGCGGCCGGTGTCGGCGCCTGCCTGATCACCAAGACCGACACCAATCCCTTCTTCGTCAAGATGAAGGAGGGTGCGACCGCCAAGGCCAAGGAGCTTGGTGTCGACCTCAAGACTTATGCCGGCAAGATCGACGGCGACAGCGAAAGCCAGGTCGCGGCGATCGAGAGCTGCATCGCCGACGGCGCCAAGGGCATCCTCATTACCGCGTCCGACACCAAGGGCATCGTGCCGACCGTGAAGAAGGCGCGTGACGCCGGCCTGCTGGTTATCGCGCTCGACACGCCGCTCGATCCGATCGACGCCGCCGACGCGACCTTTGCCACCGACAATTTGGAGGCCGGCAAGCTGATCGGCGCCTGGGCCGCCGCAACGCTCGGCGACAAGGCCAAGGACGCCAAGATCGGCTTTCTCGACCTGACCCCCTCGCAACCGACCGTGGACGTGCTGCGCGACCAGGGCTTCATGATGGGCTACGGCATCGACGTGAAGGATCCTAACAAGATCGGCGACGAGGATGACGCGCGCATCGTCGGCCATGACGTCACCAACGGCAATGAGGAGGGCGGCCGCAAGGCGATGGAGAACCTTCTGCAGAAGGACAACACCATCAACGTCATCCACACCATCAACGAGCCGGCCGCGGTCGGCGCCTATCAGGCGCTCAAGGCCGTCGGCCTGGAAAGCCAGGTGCTGATCGTCTCCGTTGATGGCGGCTGCCCCGGCGTGAAGTCGGTGGCCGAAGGCGTCATCGGCGCGACATCGCAGCAATATCCGCTGCAGATGGCGGCGCTCGGCATCGAGGCCATCGCCAACTTCGCCAAGGACGGCACCAAGCCGAAGCCGACCGAAGGCAAGAACTTCTTCGACACCGGCGTCAATCTGGTGACCGACAAGCCGGCCAATGGCGTGAAGTCCATCGACACCAAGGAAGGCCTCGCCAAGTGCTGGGGCTGATGCCGGTCTGACTGGCAACGAAAAACGGAGCGGCCGGACTTGATCCCCGGCCGCTTCGGGTGGACGATGGTCGCGTGACCGCGAACAATCCCGGCAGGAGACCGGAAAGGCGTGGACGGGTGTCGCCGCGTGGCTGATACCCTACGGGGAGGAAACATGTCTCAAGCTCAGGAATTCGAGAAGGTTCTCTCAGGCAGCGACACGAGCGTTGCCGCGTTTGACGAACATAAATCGGCGGTCAGACGCATCCAGCATTTTCTGCATTCGACGCCGGCCGCGGTGCCGCTGATCGTTCTGGTCCTGGCGATTATCGTGTTCGGCCTCACCATTGGCGGGCGTTTCTTCTCGTCCTACACGCTGACGCTGATCCTGCAGCAGATCGCCATCGTCGGCATTCTGGGTGCCGCCCAGACCCTGGTCATCCTCACCGCCGGCATCGACCTTTCGATTGGCGTCATCATGGTGATTTCGGCCGTGATCATGGGCAATTGCGCCGTCAGCTACGGCCTGCCGAGCGTCCTTGCCGTAGCGATCGGACTTGCCGCGGGTGCTGCCTGCGGGCTGCTCAACGGGGTGCTTGTCGCCTACATGAAACTGCCGCCATTCATCGTGACACTCGGCACCTGGAACATCGTCATGGCGACGAACTTCATTTATTCGGCCAATGAGACGATCCGCGACACCGACGTCGATGTTCAGGCGCCGCTGCTGCATCTGTTCGCGCTCAGCTTCAAGGTCGGCACCGCTGTGCTGACGGCCGGCGTGATTGCGATGGTCGCGCTCGTGCTGCTCCTTTGGTACGTGCTCAATCACACGGCATGGGGCCGCCATGTCTACGCTGTCGGCGACGACCAGGAGGCGGCGAAACTGTCGGGTATCCAGACCAAGAAGGTGCTCATGACGGTCTATACCCTGGCCGGGCTGATCGCCGCTTTCGCCGCCTGGGTCTCCATCGGTCGCAATGGGTCGATCTCGCCGTCGGCCGCCGTGACCGACTACAATCTGCAGGCGATTACCGCCACGGTGATCGGCGGTATTTCTCTTTTCGGCGGCCGCGGCTCGATCCTCGGCACGCTGTTCGGCGCGATGATCGTCGGTGTCGTCTCCATGGGCCTCAACATGCTGGGCGCCGATCCGCAATGGAAGGTGCTGCTCACCGGCGTGCTGATCATCGGCGCCGTGGCGGTCGATCAATGGATCAGAAAGGTTTCGGCATGACCCAGGACCCTATCCTCACCGCTCGCGGACTGGTCAAGCGCTACGGCCGCGTCACCGCCTTGGACAATGCCGATTTCGACCTCTACCCCGGCGAAATCCTCGCTGTTATCGGCGACAACGGCGCCGGCAAGTCGTCGCTCATCAAGGCGATTTCAGGCGCTGTCGTGCCCGATGAAGGCGAAATCCGGCTTGAGGGCAAACCGGTCGCCTTCAAATCGCCCATGGAGGCCCGCGAAGCCGGCATCGAGACCGTCTACCAGAACCTGGCGCTGTCGCCGGCGCTGTCGATCGCCGACAACATGTTTCTCGGCCGCGAGATCCGCAAGCCCGGCTTTGTCGGCCAATGGCTTCGCATGCTCGACCGTCCGGCGATGGAAAAGCGCGCCCGCGACAAGCTGACTGAACTCGGCCTGATGACCATCCAGAACATCAGCCAGGCGGTGGAGACGCTATCCGGCGGCCAGCGCCAGGGCGTGGCAGTGGCGCGCGCCGCCGCTTTCGGCTCCAAGATGGTCATCATGGACGAGCCGACGGCAGCACTTGGCGTCAAGGAAAGCCGCCGCGTGCTGGAACTCATCCTCGACGTGAAGAAGCGGGGCCTGCCGATCGTGCTGATCTCGCACAACATGCCGCATGTCTTCGAAGTGGCAGACCGCATCCACATCCATCGGCTGGGTCGTCGGCTGTGCGTCATCGATCCCAAACAACATACAATGTCCGATGCCGTCGCATTCATGACCGGGGCAAAGACGCCGCCGGAGGCGGCGCTGGCGGCCTGAACTGCCAAATTGCCGCTGGGTAAGTCGCCTCCGGCTTACTTAAATCGATTGAACGTTTGCTGCAATGCGGTAGCATGGGCTGGGATGAATGATGAAAGCCGGTATGATCGTGGCAAACGCACGAGAGGCAGCATGACGCGCACGATGACATCCGACCCCCTCCCGCCACTGCTTGAAAATCCCGACCCCAAGACGCTCGCAAGGGAAGTCTTGATGGCCCTCAAATACAGGGTCGGCAAGGACACCACCGTCGCCACCCAGTACGATTGGCTGACCGCCTCGATCAAGGTCGTGCGCGACCGCATCGTCGATCGCTGGATGCAGGCGACGAAAGAGGCCTACGCCCAGCAGGAAAAGCGCGTCTATTACCTCTCGCTGGAGTTCCTCATCGGCCGCCTGATGCGTGACGCCTTCTCCAATCTCGGCCTGATGGAGAACATGCGCGAGGCGTTGTCGTCGCTGGGTGTGGAACTCGACCTCATCGCCACGCTTGAGCCGGATGCAGCACTTGGCAATGGCGGCCTCGGCCGGCTCGCCGCCTGCTTCATGGAAAGCATGGCCACCGTCGATATTCCCGCGCATGGCTACGGTATCCGCTACGCCAACGGCATGTTCCGCCAGGAGATCCATGACGGCTGGCAGGTGGAATTGCCCGAGACCTGGCTCGATCACGGCAATCCCTGGGAGTTCGAACGCCGCGAACGGTCGTTCGAGGTCGGGTTCGGCGGCTCGGTGGAATCGGTCACCACCAGGGATGGCCGGCTGGAACGCCATGTCTGGAAGCCGACCGAGCATGTGCTGGCCGTCGCCTACGACACACCCGTCGTCGGCTGGCGGGGGAACCGCGTCAACACCTTGCGGCTTTGGTCGGGCATGCCGGTCGATCCGATCCTGCTCGACAAGTTCAATGCTGGCGACCACATCGGCGCACTCGCCGAAAGCAACAAGGCCGACGCGTTGTCGCGCGTGCTCTATCCCGCCGATTCCCACATGGCAGGGCAGGAACTCAGGCTGCGGCAGGAATATTTTTTCTCCACCGCCTCGCTGCAGGACATCGTGCAGCGGCATCTCAGTCAATATGGCGACCTGAAGTCGCTGCCCGACAAGGCGGCAATCCACCTCAATGACACCCATCCGGCGATCGCCGTGCCGGAGCTGATGCGCCTCCTGATGGACGTCCACGGCATGGATTTCGACCAGGCCTGGGACACCACCAAACGCACCTTCGGCTATACCAACCACACGCTGCTGCCGGAGGCGTTGGAAAGCTGGCCGGTGCCGCTGTTCGAGCGGCTTTTGCCGCGCCACATGCAGATCGTCTACGCCATCAATGCGCAGGTGCTGCTCGAGGCGCGCGCCACCAATCAGTTCTCCGGCGAGCAGATCAGCCGCATCTCGCTGATCCAGGAGAATGGCGACCGTCGCGTGCGCATGGGCAATCTCGCCTTCGTCGGCTCGCATTCGATCAATGGGGTCTCGGCGCTGCACACCGAGCTCATGAAGGAAACGGTGTTCGCCGACCTGCACACGCTTTATCCCGACCGCATCAACAACAAGACCAACGGCATCACGCCGCGGCGCTGGCTGATCCAGTGCAACCCAGGTCTGACCGCACTCGCCCGCGAGGCGATCGGCGACCGCTTCCTGGATGATATCGAGGCCATCAAGGGGCTCGATGCCTTTGCCGCCGATACCGCTTTCCGCGAAAAATTCGCCGGCGTGAAGCGGCAGAACAAGGTGAAGTTGGCCAATCTCGTCGCCGACCGGCTCGGCATCAGGCTTGATCCCTCGGCGCTGTTCGACATCCAGGTCAAGCGCATCCACGAATACAAGCGCCAACTCCTGAACATCCTCGAGGCGGTCGCGCTCTACGACCAGATCCGCTCGCACCCGGAGCGCGACTGGATGCCGCGCGTGAAATTCTTCGGCGGCAAGGCTGCGCCCAGCTACCACAATGCCAAGCTGATCATCAAACTGGCCAACGACGTTGCCAGGGTCATCAACCGCGATCCGGCCGTTCGCGGCTTGCTCAAGGTGGTGTTCGTGCCGAACTACAATGTCAGCCTCGCCGAGATCATGATGCCGGCCGCCGACCTCTCCGAGCAGATATCGACCGCCGGCATGGAGGCTTCGGGCACCGGCAACATGAAGTTCGCGCTGAACGGCGCGCTGACCATTGGCACGCTCGACGGCGCCAATGTCGAAATCAAGGAGTGCGTCGGCGACGACAACATCTTCATCTTCGGCCTGACCACGGCGGAGGTCGCCGAACGCCGCAACAATGGCTACGATCCGCGTGGCGTCATCAAGGCATCGCCCGAACTGTCGCAGGCGCTCGCGGCCGTTTCATCGGGCGTCTTTTCGCCCGATGATCCCAACCGCTACCGCGATCTCATCAATGGTCTCTACGACAGCGACTGGTTCATGGTCGCGGCGGATTTCGACGCCTATGCCGCTTGCCAGCGAGACGTCGACGCCGTCTGGCGCAACAGTCCGGACTGGTACGCCAGGGCAATCCGCAACGTCGCGCGCGTCGGCTGGTTCTCTTCCGATCGCACGATCCGCCAATACGCGAAAGACATCTGGAACGTACCTGCCTGATGTGATTGCATGAGGCCAAGAACGATGTAGTCCGGGGTGTGAGTTCAAACGCCGAATTTATACCTTAAAACAAACATTTGGTGCCCGGGGAGGGACACTGCCCGATGAGGAAACCGCGCGCGACCGCTGCGACAAGCGGGCCGGACGGATCGGCCCCGGCCAGCGATGTCGCGGCGATTGTCGCCGGCACGCACGGCAATCCGTTTGCGGTCCTCGGCGTCCATGAGGTGGGCAAGAACCTGTTTGCCCGCTGTTTCGTTCCGCATGCGGAGTTCGTCACCGCCTATACGCTGACCGGCATGATTGCTGGTGAACTGTCCAGGCGTGACGATGGCGGCTTTTTCGAAGGCAAGCTGTCGATCAAGAAGCGCCAGCCATTGCGCTATCACGCCAGGAATGCCGGGGGCGACTGGTGGTTGACGGATCCCTATTCTTTCGGCCCGGTGCTCGGTCCGATGGACGATTACTACATTGCCGAGGGCTCGCATCTGAGGCTGTTCGACAAGCTCGGCGCGCATGTCATCGAGCACGAAGGCGCCACCGGCGTGCATTTCGCCGTCTGGGCCCCCAATGCAAGGCGCGTCTCGGTGGTCGGCGATTTCAACGACTGGGACGGCCGCCGCCATTCGATGCGCGACCGCCGCGACACCGGCATCTGGGAGGTATTCATCCCCGATATCGGCGCCGGCAGGCCCTACAAGTACGAGATCATCGGCCCCGACGGCGTAAGATTGCCGCTGAAGGCCGATCCGTTTGCCTTCAAGTCCGAACTGCGCCCGGCGACCGCGTCGGTGACCGCTGCGTCGCCCGCCCATCAATGGGGCGACGAGGCGCATCGCAGTTTCTGGCGCAATGCCGATCCGCGGCGCGAGGCCATCTCCATCTACGAGGTCCATGCCGGCTCCTGGCAGCTTCGCGACGATGGAACGTTTCTGTCATGGGATGAACTGGCCGACCGGCTGATCCCCTATGTCGTCGAGACCGGCTTCACCCACATCGAGTTCATGCCGATCTCCGAACATCCCTATGATCCCTCCTGGGGCTACCAGACGACAGGCCTCTATGCGCCATCGGCCCGCTTTGGCGACCCGGCCGGCTTTGCCCGCTTTGTCGACGGCGCCCACCGTGCCGGCGTCGGCGTCATCCTCGACTGGGTGCCGGCGCATTTTCCGGTCGACGAGCATGGCCTTGTCCATTTCGACGGCACCGCGCTCTACGAGCATGCCGATCCGCGCCAGGGTTTTCATCCCGACTGGAACACGGCGATCTATAATTTCGGTCGCCGCGAAGTGGTGTCTTTCCTGGTCAACAACGCACTGTTCTGGGCCGAAAAATATCATGTCGACGGCCTGCGCGTCGACGCGGTCGCCTCGATGCTCTACCTCGATTATTCGCGCAAGGCAGGCGAATGGATTCCTAACGAGAAGGGCGGCCGCGAGAACCTCGAGGCGGTCAGCTTCCTGCAGAAGATGAACAAGGAGCTCTACCGCCACCATCCGGGCGTCATGACCATCGCCGAGGAATCGACCTCGTGGCCGAAGGTCTCGGCGCCGGTCCATGAAGGCGGGCTGGGCTTCGGCTTCAAGTGGAACATGGGCTTCATGCACGACACGCTGGAGTATTTTTCCAGGGAGCCGATCTTCCGCAAACACCACCACAACGACCTTACCTTCGGCCTGGTCTATGCCTTCTCGGAGAATTTCGTGCTGCCGCTCTCGCATGACGAGGTCGTGCACGGCAAAGGCACGCTGCTTGGCAAGATGGCCGGCGACGACTGGCAGAAATTCGCGACATTGCGCGCCTACTACGCTTTCATGTGGGGCTACCCCGGCAAGAAGCTGCTGTTCATGGGCCAGGAGTTCGCGCAGCGCCGCGAATGGAGCGAGGCGCGCGCGCTCGACTGGAATCTTCTCGATTTCCGCTCGCATCGCGGTGTCTGGCAGGTGGTGCGCGACCTCAACTATCTCTACCGCTCGCGACCGGCCCTGCACGGCCGCGACTGCGAGCCGGAAGGCTTTTCCTGGCTGATCGTCGACGACAGCCAGAATTCCGTCTTCGCCTGGCTGCGCAGCGCGCCGGGAGGCAATCCGGTCGCGATCATCTCCAATTTCACGCCGGTGCCGCGCGACAACTACCGCGTCCCGCTGCCGAAAGCCGGCACATGGCGCGAGATCATCAACACGGACGCTTCCGAATATGGCGGATCCGGCAAGGGCAATGGCGGCGCCGTCGAAGCGCGGGCGGAGGAAGGGGGCATCTCCGCAACGATGCTCTTGCCGCCGCTGTCGACGATCATGCTTGAACTGGTCGCGGAACAAGCCATGTCGAGACCGGGTAACTTGGGAGGGTAGAAAATGGCAAACTCGAAACGAACCCAGCCGCTGGCCCGCGACGCCATGGCCTATGTGCTGGCCGGCGGGCGCGGCAGCCGCCTCAAGGAACTGACCGACCGGCGCGCCAAGCCGGCGGTCTATTTCGGCGGCAAGACGCGCATCATCGATTTCGCGCTCTCCAACGCCCTCAACTCCGGCATCCGCCGCCTTGGCGTTGCAACCCAATACAAGGCGCATTCGCTGATCCGCCATTTGCAGCGCGGCTGGAACTTCCTGCGGCCCGAACGAAACGAAAGCTTCGATATCCTGCCGGCCAGCCAGCGCGTGTCGGAAACCCAGTGGTATGAAGGCACGGCCGACGCGGTCTACCAGAACATCGACATCATCGAGGCCTATGGCCCCGAATACATGGTCATCCTCGCCGGCGATCACATCTACAAGATGGACTACGAGCTGATGCTGCGCCAGCATGTCGACGCCGGCGCCGATGTCACCGTCGGCTGCCTCGAAGTGCCGCGCATGGAGGCCACGGGCTTCGGCGTCATGCATGTCGATGCCAAGGACAACATCATCGCCTTCGTCGAAAAGCCGGCCGACCCTCCCGGCATTCCAGACAAACCGGAGTTTGCCCTGGCCTCGATGGGCATCTACGTGTTCAAGACCAAGTTCCTGATGGAGCAGCTGCGCCGCGATGCGGCCGAGCCCGGCTCGAGCCGCGACTTCGGCAAGGACATCATCCCCTATATCGTCGAGCACGGTAAGGCGATCGCCCACCGCTTCGCCAAGTCCTGCGTGCGCTCGACCGCGGAAAATGAGGCCTACTGGCGCGATGTCGGCACCGTCGACGCCTATTGGGAAGCCAATATCGACCTGACCGACGTGACGCCCGAACTCGACCTCTACGATCGCGACTGGCCGATCTGGACCTATGCCGAGTTGAAGCCGCCGGCGAAGTTCGTGCATGACGAGGATGGACGGCGCGGTTCGGCCGTGTCCTCGCTGGTATCGGGCGACTGCATCGTCTCGGGTGCGACGCTCCGCAAAAGCCTGATCTTCACCGGCGCGCGCATCAATTCCTATTCGACGCTGGAAGAAGTCGTCATGCTGCCCGACGTCCATGTCGGCCGGAACGCAACGTTGAAGCGCGTCGTCATCGACCACGGTGTAAGGATACCGGAAGGGCTGGTGGTCGGTGAGGATCCCGTGCTCGACGCCAAGCGCTTCCGCGTTTCGGAAAAGGGCATCTGCCTGATCACGCAGGACATGATCAACAAGTTGTCAACCTGATCAGTTTGATCAACAAGTTGTCAATCCGATCGGGTTGATCAACAAGCTGTCACTTTAGGGTGGTTTGTGCATGTCCTTGCCCCAGAACCGCTGCACGGTTTGGGCTACATGCACCAGGAGCGGTTCGGTAAGCGCATGCAGGTTCTGTCGGTCACGCCCGAGATCTTTCCGCTGATCAAGACCGGCGGGCTTGCCGATGTGACCGGCGCGCTGCCCGTCGCGCTAGCCGCCAAAGGCGTGACCATGCGCACGCTTATTCCCGGTTTTCCCATGGTGATGGACGCCTTCAAGAAAAAAAAGTCTGTCTACAAGTATCCGCTGCTGCAGGGCGGCAAGGCTTCGGTCCATTCTGTCCAGCTTGCCGGGCTCGATCTTTTCGTGCTCGATGCGCCGCATCTGTTCGATCGTCCCGGCGGTCCTTATGGCAATGCCGCGGGTGCCGATTGGCCGGACAATTGGCGCCGTTTCGCAGCGCTCAGCCAGGCCGGCGCCGACATCGCCGGCGGTGCCATCTCCGGTTACATGCCCGATATCGTGCATGCCCATGACTGGCAGTCGGCGATGACGCTGGCCTATATGCGCTATGGCAAGGCGGTCGGCACGCCGTCGATGATGACTGTCCACAACCTCGCCTTCCAGGGGCAGTTCGGCGCCGGCATCTTCGGCGAACTCGGACTGCCGACGGCGGCGATGGCGCTTGACGGCGTGGAATATTATGGCGGCGTCGGCTTCCTCAAGGCCGGCCTGCAGGCTGCCTGGGCAATCACCACCGTCAGCCCGACCTATGCGCAGGAAATCCGCTCGCCGGAATTCGGCATGGGTCTCGACGGCCTGATCAACATGCGCTCCAGCGATCTCTATGGCATCGTCAACGGCATCGACACCGCCATCTGGAACCCGGAGACCGACAAGCATCTGGTGTCGAACTATACAGCCGCCTCGCTCAAGGCGCGCGCGCCCAACAGGGCCGCTGTCGAGGGCCGTTTCGGCCTCGATCGCGACGGTAGCCCGATCGTCTGCGTCGTCAGCCGCCTGACTTGGCAGAAGGGCATGGATATATTGGCGACGGCGGTCGACGGCATCGTTGCGACGGGCGCGCGGCTGGCTATTCTGGGTTCGGGCGATGCCGGCCTCGAAGGCGCGCTGCTCGCCGCCGCCGCACGCCACCGCGGCCGTATAGGCGTCGTCGTGGGCTATGACGAAGGCCTGTCTCACGTCATGCAGGGCGGCTGCGACGCCATCGTCATCCCGTCGCGCTTCGAGCCTTGTGGACTGACGCAGCTTTATGGCCTGCGCTATGG
Source organism: Mesorhizobium sp. B2-6-1 (assembly GCF_006440475.1). Lineage (NCBI taxonomy): Bacteria > Pseudomonadati > Pseudomonadota > Alphaproteobacteria > Hyphomicrobiales > Phyllobacteriaceae > Mesorhizobium > Mesorhizobium sp. B2-6-1. Next base: position 106,998 of record NZ_VFUH01000002.1, on the reverse strand, counting down.
CTGCGTGCCGGTGGTCGCCCGCACCGGGGGGCTCGCCGACACCATCATCGACGCCAACGAGGCGGCGATTGCCGCCGGCGTGGCGACCGGGTTCCAGTTCGCGCCCAGCGACGGCGGCGCGCTGCTTCATGCCATCCGCCGCCTGGCCGAGGCCCATGCCAGCCCCGCGATCTTCGAGGCCATCCAGCGCCAGGGCATGAAGACCGACCTGTCCTGGGACCGAAGCGCTGACAAATACGTTGAACTCTACCGCCTGCTGCTTTCGAAAAGGGTTGCTTGAAGCATGATACGCACCGTTCCCACCAAACCCTATTCCGACCAGAAGCCCGGCACTTCGGGGCTGCGCAAGAAGGTGCCTGTATTCCAGCAGGAGCACTATGCCGAGAACTTCATCCAGTCGATCTTCGACGCGCTGGACGGGTTCAAGGGCGAGACCCTGGTGATCGGCGGCGACGGCCGCTTCTACAATCGCGAGGTCATCCAGAAGGCCATCGCCATGGCCGCCGCCAACGGGTTTGGCAAGGTGATGGTCGGGCAGGGCGGCATCTTGTCGACGCCGGCCGCTTCGCATGTCATCCGCAAATACAAGACGTTCGGCGGCATCATCCTGTCGGCCAGCCACAATCCGGGCGGCCCGCACGAGGATTTCGGCATCAAGTACAATGCCGGCAATGGCGGCCCGGCGCCGGAAAAGCTGACCGATGCGATCTTCGCCAGGACCAAGGCGATCTCCAGCTTCAAGACCGTCGACATCGATCCGATCGACATCGACGCGATCGGCACGGTCAAGGCCGCCGGCATGACGGTCGAGATCATCGATCCGGTCGTCGACTATGCCGAGCTGATGGAAAGCCTGTTCGATTTCGACGCGCTGCGCAAACTGTTCAAGTCGGGCTTTCGCATGCGCTTCGACGCCATGCACGCGGTGACCGGCCCCTACGCCAAGGAGATCCTCGAACACCGGCTTGGCGCGCCCGACGGCACCTGCCGCAACTTCAAGCCGCTGCCGGATTTCGGCGGCCACCATCCGGATCCGAACCTGGTCCATGCCAAACATCTCTATGACGAGATGATGGGACCGGACGCCCCGGATTTCGGTGCCGCTTCCGACGGTGACGGCGACCGCAATTTGATCATCGGCAAGGGCATTTTCGTCACCCCGTCGGATTCTGTCGCCATGCTTGCCGCCAACGCCCGCCTGGCGCCGGGCTACAAGGAAGGCCTGAAGGGCATTGCGCGCTCGATGCCGACCAGTGGGGCCGCCGACCGCGTCGCCGAAAAACTCGGCATTGGCATGTATGAGACGCCGACCGGCTGGAAATTCTTCGGCAATTTGCTCGACGCCGGCATGGCGACGATCTGCGGCGAGGAAAGTGCGGGCACCGGCTCCAACCATGTGCGCGAGAAGGACGGCCTGTGGGCCGTGCTTTTGTGGCTCAACATCCTCGCCGCGCGCGGCGAGAGCTGTAAGCAGATCGTCACCGAGCACTGGGCGACCTACGGCCGAAACTATTATTCGCGCCATGATTACGAGGAAGTCGAGAGCGGGCGCGCCAATGCGCTGGTCGATGAACTGCGCGCAAAGCTTGGCTCGCTGCCGGGCACCAGCGTGCGCGGCCTGAAGATCGCCAATGCCGACGACTTCACCTATCACGATCCGGTCGACGGTTCGGTGAGCGAGCATCAAGGCATCAGGGTGCTGTTCGAAGGCGGCTCGCGCGTCGTCTTCCGGCTTTCCGGCACGGGCACCTCGGGCGCCACCTTGCGCGTCTACATCGAGCGCTACGAGCCGGACAAGGCCAGGCACGATCTCGATACGCAGAAGGCGCTCGCCGATCTGATCGCAGCAGCGGATGACATCGCGGGAATCAGGAGCCATACCGGCCGCGACAAGCCGAGCGTGATTACTTGAGCGTGGCGGTGGCTTCACCCTCCCCCTTGTGGGGAGGGTCGATCCGCGTAGCGGGTCGGGGTGGGGGTGCTCGTAGAGGGCTTTGCCGGCGTCACCCCCCACCCCGCTCACTTCGTTCGCGACCCTTCCGACAAGGGGGAGGGTGGAGGACGCGCCGATGACCTCACTAGGCGCCACCATCACCCCCGACGGCATCCGCTTTGCCGCCTGGTCCTCGTCGGCGCGCCGCCTCTGGGTGTCGATCTTCGATGAGCAGGGTGAGCGCGAACTCGACAGGCTGGAGCTGAAACCGGAAGGCGACAGCGTGCATGCCCTCTTCGTCTCCGGCCTCGGCGAGGGCACCCGCTACGGCTTTCGCGCCGATGGCGATTACGCGCCCGAGCGCGGATTTTGGTTCGACCCCGACAAGCTGCTGACCGATCCCTACGCCGTCGAGATCGATCGGCCCTACGCCTATCACTGGCGTCTCGCCGCGCGGCGCAACGAAGGTGCCGACACCGCGCCGCTGATGCCCAAGGCGGTGGCGAAAGCCTTGCTCACGGCTGTGCCTGTGCCGCCGCCGCTGTTCCGTCCGGGCGGCCTGATCTACGAAGTGCCGGTGCGCGCCTTCACCAAGCTGCATCCGGATGTGCCGGAAAAACAGCGCGGCACGACCGCCGCGCTTGCTCATCCGGCTATTGTCGAGCACCTGCGAAGGCTCGGCGTCTCCGCCGTCGAGCTGATGCCGGTGACGGCATCGATCGACGAGCGGCATCTGCCGCCGCTCGGGTTGAGCAACGCCTGGGGTTATAACCCTGTCACCTTCATGGCACTAGACCCGCGCCTGGCCCCTGGCGGCCTGGCCGAATTGCGCGATACCGTTGCCGCGCTGCGTGCGGCCGGCATCGGCACCATTCTCGACCTTGTCTTCAACCACACGGGCGAAAGTGACAGGCTCGGTCCGACATTGTCGCTGCGCGGCCTCGACAATCAGGCTTATTACCGGCACCGGCCGGATGGCAGGCTGGTCAATGATACTGGTACCGGCAACACGGTCGCCGGCGATCACCCGGCGGTGCGGGAAATGGTGCTCGACACGCTTCGCCATTTTGTCCGCCATGCCGGCGTCGACGGTTTTCGTTTCGACCTGGCGCCGGTGCTGGGGCGCGTCAACGGCACATTCGAAGCGCAAGCGCCGTTGCTGGAGGCGATGCGCGAGGATGCGCTGTTGGCCGGCCGTGTGTTGATCGCCGAGCCCTGGGACATCGGTCTCGATGGCTATCAGCTCGGCAACTTCCCCTCCCGCTTCCTGGAATGGAACGATCGTTATCGCGACGATGCCAGGCGCTTCTGGCGCGGCGATGCCGGCATGGTTGGTACGCTGGCGACACGACTTGCCGGTTCGTCCGATATTTTCGGCAGGGGCGGCCAGCCCGCCAGCCGCACGGTGAATTTCATCGCGGCCCATGACGGCATGACGCTGGCCGACATCGTTGCTTATGAGGAGAAGCATAACGAGGCCAATGGTGAGCAAAATCGCGATGGCCACAACGAGAACCTGTCCTGGAACAACGGCGTCGAGGGCGCGACGGACGACGCGGCAATCGCGAAGGCGCGCTTCAGCGACCAGTGTGCGCTGCTCGCCACGCTGTTCGCCTCGCGCGGCACGATCATGCTGACGGCCGGCGACGAATTCGGCCGCAGCCAGCAAGGCAATAACAACGCTTATGCGCAGGACAACAACATCACCTGGCTCGACTGGAAGGGGCGTGACCAGGCGCTGGAAGGCTACGCGCGTGCACTGGCCGCCTTGCGCCGCGCGGTGCCGGCGCTCTCTAATACAGATTTCCTCACCGGCCAGCCGCTGGCCGGGTCGGACACTGCCGACGTCGCCTGGCTCACCGAGACGGGGGCGCTGCTCGGCGAGGCGGAGTGGAACGATCCCGCCCGGCATCGCCTCGTCATGCTGCTCGGCGGCGTGGATGGCCGGCTTGCCGTCATGGTCAATGGCGATCGCCGCCAATGCATCTTCACATTGCCCGCGCGAGACGGATTCCGATGGCATCCCGCCATCGAAGCGCAAGCAGTTGATCTTTCTCGCGCGCTGCCGGGCCGCAGCGTGAATTTCATGATCGAGCGCAGGACGGAAGGGCCCAGACAGGGAAAGGGTCGTGATGACTGACGACAATGCCGAGCGAGCGGCCGACTGGTGGCGCGGTTGCGTCATTTACCAGGTCTACCCGCGTTCCTTCCAGGACACGACCGGCGACGGCAGCGGCGATCTCGCCGGCATCACATCAAGGCTCGCCCACATTGCCTCGCTCGGCGCGGATGCCGTCTGGCTGTCGCCTTTCTTCAAGTCGCCGATGGCCGATATGGGCTACGACGTGTCGGATTATTGCGACGTGGATCCGATGTTCGGCACGTTGGAGGATTTCGATACACTGGTTGCCGAAGCGCACCGGCTTGGCCTGAAAATCATCATCGACCAGGTGCTGTCGCACTCCTCCGACAGGCACGAATGGTTCGTCGAAAGCCGCGCCAGCCGCGACAATCCAAAGGCCGACTGGTATGTGTGGGCCGAGGCCAGGCCCGATGGCGGCGCGCCCAACAACTGGCTGTCGGTCTTCGGCGGCCCCTCGTGGGAATGGGATGCGACCCGCCGGCAGTACTATCTGCACAATTTCCTCGCTTCGCAGCCGGATCTCAACTTTCACAACCCGGAGGTCCAGGACGCGCTTCTGGATACAGTGCGGTTCTGGTTGGAGCGCGGCGTCGACGGCTTCCGGCTGGACACCGTCAACTACTACGTCCACGACCGCTGGCTGCGCAGCAACCCGCCCTTGGCGTCGAGCGTTGCAGGCACCAACACCGAGATCAACACCTACCTCTACCAGGAGCACCTGTTCGACAAGACGCAGCCGGAAAATCTAGCGTTCCTGCGGCGCTTTCGGGCGCTGCTCGACGAGTACGGGGATCGCGCCGCCGTCGGCGAAATCGGTGATGAGGGGCGCTCCCTACAGACGCTGGCCGCCTACACCTCCGGCGGCGACAAGCTGCGGATGTGCTACACCTTCGATCTGCTTGGCCCGCAATTTTCGGCGCCGCATGTGCGCGGCTGTGTCGAGGCTTTCGAAAACGCTGTCGTAGATGGCTGGGTCTGCTGGGCGTTTTCCAACCATGACGTCATGCGTCATGTCAGCCGCTGGACGCGGCCGGGCGGCGATCCTGACGTGGTGGCCAAATTCTCGATCATGCTGCTCTCTTGCCTGCGTGGCTCGATCTGCCTCTACCAGGGCGAGGAACTCGGTTTGCCGGAGGCGGAACTTGCCTATGAGGACCTGCGCGATCCGGTAGGCATCCGCTTCTGGCCCGGTGTGAAGGGAAGGGATGGCTGCCGCACGCCCATGGTCTGGGAGTCCGGCGCCGATAATGCGGGCTTCTCCACCGGTAAACCCTGGCTGCCGGTGCCGGAAAGCCATCGCGCTCGCGCGGTCGATGTACAGAGCGGCGATGAGCAATCGGTACTTTCCGCCTACCGTTCGGCACTCGCTTTGCGCAAGCGGCATCCGGCGCTGGTCGGCGGTTCGATCCGCTTTCTCGACGCCGAAGGCGACGTGCTGGCCTTTGTCCGCGAGCATGGCGATGAGAGGCTGCTTTGTGCCTTCAATTTCGCCGGGGAACCGGCCAATTGGCCGCTGCCGCAAGACTTAGGAGCGGTTGCGAAACTTGGCGGCGATGCCTCGCTGGCCGGAGAAGCCGTGCTTTTGCTGCCGACACTCGGATGCTTTCTTGGACACCTTGCCTAGATCAGCGCGTGCCGGCCATCTTACTGGACAAGCACGGCACGTCCGCACGTTGCGCCGGTGACCCGGACGTCGGCTTCACCGAGACGCACGCCAAGAGCTCCGAGCAGATTGGTAAGCAACGTGTCGACCGGAGCTGTTACGCTGTTCAGAAGTGCCACCACTGGCGGGCTTACGGTTGCGATCAGCGTGTTCAGATTCAGCAGCGGCAGACCGAGTAAATTCGCCGTCAGCGACAAATCGCTGACCAGCGACGTAGTCAACGACTGGGTAAAATTTTGGGTGTAAGCGGTCCTTATCGTCTTGGCATCGATATCGGCCTTGTTGAAAGTCAACGTCGTTAGCGTGTTGTTGGCCATGTCGAACGCCGCTGAGCCCACCACCGACAGCACCGGGATGATCAGAAGTTTCACGCTCGCGATTTCCGTGTTGGAAAACGTCTCCTTGTTGGTGAAATCGGCAAAGCCGGCGCTGCTGCTGTCGCCGAGATGCCCTTCGACGATACCGGGACGGGTGGCGATGGTCACCTTGATGCTGCTGGGGCCTGTCGGACAACTTATGTCGGTGAGTTTGGCCTCGGCATAGGCAACTTCGACATGCAGAGGCAGACTGACCGACACCAGGGTAATACCGCCTCCGACATTGCTGTTGCCGGCTCCGATCTTCACCACCAGCTTGATACGGGTCTGGGCCGTCCGCACAATGGTGCCGACTTCGCCAACCTTCAGCCATGGCGAGGATTGCGGCGGTTCGCCGAAGGCGATGGCGAGCGTGCTCGACAGCACCCCCGGTATGCCGGTGCTGAGACCGAGGTCGATCTGCTTCGAACCGTTTGCCAGTTCGGCGGCGGCCATCAGCATTCCCATCGCGCTGGCGTCAACGCCAAGGCCGGCTGGCCTCTGCCCGAGGCCAAGTCTGCCGAGGGGGCCGAGGTCAATGAGATGGCTGAGCGGAATCTTGACCGTGTTAGTCGATTTGCTTGCCATGGTTTGCAAGGCGACCTTGGCCGTGTTGCCGAGCCCGGGAACATTGGCCATGGCGGTGGCGATCTGGCCGACTGTAGCCTTTGAGGCCAGAACCTCCGAATAGGTCACGCCCGTCAGGTTCAATTGCACCGCCAGGGCATCGACGAAGGAAAGCACGCTGACATCGGCGGAGATCAATCCGTTGTAGTCCATGACGCTGAGCGAGATGTTGCCGCCTAGGAGGCCGCCGAGAAGCGCGTTGAGGATGGGGCTGTTGCTGGTATTGACGCTGAGCAACCTCGATCCGACCGAGAAAGTGGCCTGTGGCGTCATGCTGGCGGTGGCTTCGGTGCCGATGATGGGCGTTGGGATCAGCGAGCTTGCGAAATAGCGGTTGGGGATCTTGCGCAGGGTCACATGAACCGCGTTGTAAGGGGTTACGCCTGCTTGGAAGCGATGATCCACATTGACCGAGGATGCCCCTGCATATCGGCCCCGCGTGACCGTCACGACGGTTTTGCCCACCGCCGCGGGAATGGTTTGACCCGAGCCCTGAACGACGACACCTGGCATCCCGTTGTCGGTGAGTGTGGTCAAGACCGCGGTCTGGACGTTGTTGATGTTCGAAGCCGCGGTGATCGCTGCCAGGTCGACCATCGCCTGTGCTTCTCGGCGCTCGGTGTAAATGGAGGCCTCGTCGATCGCCACTGCTGCCAGCGCCAGCGCGACCGGCGCGCTCAACGCCGTCATCACCGTGAAATTCGCTCGTTGGTCACCAAGCATCAGGCGTGCAAGCCTGCGGATCTTCAAGCGCGAACTGAGCAGCATTCAGATGCCCCCGACCCTGATCGTTGATTGGCGTTTGATCGTGGTACCCGGCATGGCTATGCCCGGAAAGAGATTCCAGATCGGCAGGTTTCGGGCATCGTACTGGATCGACACCACGAACTGATTGCCGTCCGCCGTGCTGTCATTGGCCCGATAAGTCAGCTTGCTGGCGTCGACGAAGGGATATCCACCGGCGTTATTGGCGAGAAACGAGGCCACGAGCGTCTGCCGCTCGGTCTGGTTCAGCCCCGAGATGGCCGTCCGGGCGGCGTCCGCCGCGATCTGCTGTATTGAATTGGCCGCGCCGAAATAGATACCGTATGCAACCATTCCGAGCAGGAGAAGGATGAATATCGGTGATAGCAGAGCGAACTCAATCGCCGAAGTTGCCGAAGTGTCTGTCTGGAATCGGCGCCCCTGGATCCGGCGAATGAGGTTCTGAACCATGCCGCCGAGCATGCCAAAGTTCGCATGCAAAAAGCGAAAACTCTAGGCGCAACCTGGAAGTGTGTATGATTGAAAAGCTACGCTAATTTAGCCGCGGCTTCTTTGATTCCTGGCTATTGACTTAGGGTCAATCAGTACTCGGTTGAAAAGAGCTTGCCGCCTGTCTAGTCTCCTGCCACCAGCCGACGGAGGGAACCGGCGGCGCGCTCAAAGGGGCCAGACATCGGTCCCGGGGCGTCAACACACAAAGGCGCGCCGTTGGCAGCGCCGACAGGGAGAAACTTCATGCTGAAAAACATGCTGAAGGCGACGGCATTCGCCACAACCATGGCGCTGGCCGCCGGAACATTCTACACGCCGGCCTTTGCCGAGGTCGTCTACAACAGAGGCACTGCTGCCGAATCCGAGTCGGTTGATCCGCATAAGACCTCGACGGTTTATGAAGCCAACGTCTTGCGCGACCTGTTCCAAGGTCTGGTGATGCAGGACGAGAAGGCCAACGTCATCCCCGGCGCCGCCGAGAGCTGGACGGTGTCGGATGACGGTACCGTTTACACCTTCAAGCTCAGGAAGGACGGCCAGTGGTCCGACGGCAGCCCGGTGACGGCCGAAGACTTCGTCTTCGCTTTCCGCCGCCTCGAAGACCCGGCGACGGCCGCCGAATATGCCTCGATGCTCTATCCCGTCAAGAACGCCGAGGAAGTCAACACCAAGAAGGGCAAGCCCGAGGACATGGGCGTCAAGGCCATCGACGCGACCACCCTTGAAGTGACGCTGAAGGCGCCGACGCCATATTTCCTCGAAATGCTGACCCACCAGGCGACCTATCCGGTCAACAAGGCGTCCATGGACAAGCTCGGCGCCGACTGGATCAAGCCGGGCAATCTCGTTTCCAACGGCGCCTATACGCTGGCCGAGTGGGTTCCCAACGATCATATGAAACTGGTCAAGAATCCGAAATTCTGGGATGCCGGAAGCGTCAAGATCGACGTCGTCAACTACATCCCGACAGAGGATCGCTCCTCGGCGATGAAGCGCTTCGAGGCCGGCGAACTCGACAGCTACGACGATCTACCGACCGAGCAGCTCGCCGACCTCAAGGCCAAGTTCGGTGATCAGATCAAGGTGGGGCCGTATCTCGGCACCTATTACTACGCGATCAAGACCGACAAGAAGCCCTGGGACAATGTCGAGCTGCGCAATGCCATCTCGATGGCCATCGACCGCGATTTCATTGCCGAAAAGGTCTGGCAGAATTCAATGCTGCCAGGCTATTCGATGGTCCCTCCGGGCATCGAGGGCTACACGCCGGCGATGGCCAAATATGCCGACATGTCGCAGATCGACCGCGAGGACGCAGCCAAGAAGATACTCGAGAAACTCGGTTACACGCCGGAGCATCCGCTGAAGATGGAGATCCGATACAACACCTCGGAGAACCACAAGAATACCGCGGTCGCCATCCAGGAACAGCTGAAGCCGCTCGGCGTCGACGTCACGCTGCTCAACACCGACACCAAGACCCACTACTCCTTCCTCGAGCAGAGGGGTGACTATGACGTTGCGCGCGCCGCCTGGATTGCCGACTACAAGGATCCCGAAACCTTCCTGGGCATCTCGCGCAAGGCCAGCGGCAACAACTATTCGGTCTATGACAGCCCGCAATATGAGGCGGCCATGGACAAGGCGGCCGCCGCCGGCGGCAAGCCGGAAGAGCGCATGAAGGAACTCGCCGCCGCCGAGCGTATCCTCGTCGACGACGTCGGCCAGATCCCGCTTCTCTACTATAGCTACCACGATATCGTTTCCCCGAAGCTGCACGGCTTCGTCGACAACGTCATGGACGTGCATCCGTCCCGCTTCATCTCCAAGGATTGAAAACCTTGATCGACCCGCCGCCCGTTCAGGACGGCGGTTCGAGCTGTCGTCGCATGGGGCCCGAAAGTCGAAATCGATTTTCCCAGGCCATGGTGCGAAGATGAGAGGTGCCAGAGCGCTGCGGGCGTCCGGTTGGATGCCCGTCACCCTGGCCGAAGCAGGGCACCGCCGATGCTACGCTACATTTTCAGGCGGCTTCTGACCGCCATTCCAACGCTATTCGTCATCGTGACCTTGGCGTTCTTCCTGATGCGCGTCGCACCGGGCGGCCCGTTCAACCAAGAGCGGGGCCTGAGCCCCGAGATCAGGGCCAATCTTGAAGCCCAGTTCGGGCTCGCCGACCCGCTCTGGCTGCAATATGTCCACTATCTCGGCAATCTCCTGCGCGGCAATTTCGGCCCGAGCTACAATATGCCGGACTTTACCGTCACCGAGCTTTTCGCGAAGGGCTTGCCTATTTCCATTCAGCTCGGCGCCTCCGCGCTGATCTTGGCGCTGCTGCTCGGCAGCGTGCTCGGTACCATTGCGGCGCTCAACCAGAACAAACTTGGCGACTACACGGTGATTGCGCTGGCAACCGCGGGCAGCACCATCCCGACCTTCGTCATCGCGCCGATTATCCAGCTCGTGTTCGGATTGACCTGGAAGCTGTTGCCGATCGGCGGCTGGGGCGATGGCGCGCTTATCAACAAGATCGGTCCCGTGCTGACGCTTGCGCTGCCGCAGATCGCCATCGTCGCCCGCCTGATGCGCGGCTCGATGATCGAATCGCTGCGCTCGCATCACATCCGCACGGCGCGCGCGCTCGGCCTGTCCGACTGGTCGGTGGTGGTCAAGCACGCGCTGCGCGGCGCCGTCCTGCCGATCGTCTCCTTCACCGGTCCGGCTGCCGCCGCCCTGCTCACCGGCTCGATCATCGTCGAGACGATCTTCTCCATTCCCGGCGTCGGGCGCTACTTCGTCGATGCCGCGCTCAACCGCGACTACACGCTGGTGATGGGGACGGTGGTGGTCATCGCCATCTTCACCATCGTCTTCAACCTGATCGTCGACGTCATGTATGCCGTCGTCGATCCGAGGGTGCGCTATGACTGATATCGCGATCGCCGCACCGGTCGTCGGCCGTTCGCTGTGGGGCGATGCCTGGGCGCGCCTCAAGGCCAACCGCGCTGCCATGTTCAGCCTCTACTATCTGATCCTGATCGCCGTGATCAGCGTGTTCGGGCCCTGGTTCGTGCCGCACCAATACACCACCATCTATGGTGATTATGTGCGTACGCCGCCGAGCCTGTCGGCCTATCCGAAGGCGGACATGATCGAGACCGCGCTTAATGAGGCGATCAAGCGCATGCGTGTCGACATCAAGGACTGGCGCCAGGACGGCAATCGCGTCTTCGTCACCGTCACCTCCAGCAAGGCGATCGACGACCGCAACATCCGCTATCTCGACCGGTCCGACGCCTTCGACGACACCAGGATCGAAAGCAAGTCGCCTGACGGCCTCGAAGCGACGATGAGCGCCTCGGTCAAGCAGCAATATTTTCTTTTCGGCACCGACAACACCGGCCGTGATCTGTTGTCGCGGACGCTGATGGCCGGGCGTGTCTCGCTGGCCATCGGTCTGCTCGCCGGCGTCGTGGCCGTGGCCATCGGCGTGCTCTACGGCGCCACTGCCGGCTTTGCCGGAGGCAGGGTAGACGAGGTGATGATGCGCATCGTCGACGTGCTTTATTCGCTGCCCTTCATCTTCTTCGTCATCATGCTTGTGGTGTTCTTCGGCCGCAACTTCGTGCTGATGTTCCTGGCGGTCGGCGCCGTGCTGTGGCTCGACATGGCCCGCATCGTGCGCGGCCAGGCGCTGTCCATCCGCCGCCAGGAATATGTCCAGGCGGCAGAGGCCATGGGCGTCGGCCAGCGCGGCATCCTTTTGCGCCACGTCATTCCCAACCTGCTCGGGCCGGTGGTGATCTACATGACGCTGCTGGTGCCGCAGGTCATTATCCTGGAGAGTTTTCTGTCGTTCCTCGGGCTCGGCATTCAGGAGCCGATGACCAGCTGGGGCGTGCTGATCTCGGTCGGCGCCAAGAATATCGGCACTGCAAACTGGCTGCTTCTGTTCCCTGCCTTCTTCCTGGTCTCCACCTTGTTCGCCCTGAACTTCGTCGGCGACGGCCTGCGCGATGCGCTCGACCCCAAGGACCGCTAAGATGGACGCAGCAGAGACCATCCTCAGCGTAAAAGATCTTCGCGTGCGCTTCCGCACCCTCGACGGCGCGGTCGAGGCGGTGAAAGGCATCAACATCCACGTCAAGGCGGGCGAAACCGTCGCCGTGGTCGGCGAATCCGGCTCAGGCAAAAGCCAGACGATGATGGCGGCGATGAGCCTGCTGGCCTCCAATGGAGAAGCCACCGGCAGCGTCGATTATCGCGGCCGTAATCTTCTGACGCTAAGCAAATCCGAGCTGAACAAGGTCCGCGGCCGCAAGATCAGCATGATCTTCCAGGAGCCGATGACCTCGCTCGATCCGCTCTATTCGATCGGCAACCAGCTGATCGAACCGATCCGCCGGCACCGGGGCTTGAATGCGGCGCAAGCGCGCGAGGAGGCGCTCAACCTGCTCAGGCTGGTGCATATTCCCGATCCCGAACGGCGCATGAAATCCTATCCGCACGAAATGTCGGGTGGCCAGCGCCAGCGCGTCATGATCGCCATGGCGTTGGCAAACGATCCCGACATCCTGATCGCCGACGAACCGACGACTGCGCTCGACGTCACCATCCAGGCGCAGATTCTCATGCTTCTGGCTGAGCTGCAGCGCAAGCTCGGCATGGCGATCGTGTTCATCACACACGATCTCGGCATCGTCCGGCGCTTTGCCGACCGGGTCTATGTCATGCGCTCCGGCGAGGTGGTGGAGGAGGGGGACGCGCAAGCCATCTTCGCCAGTCCTCAGCATGCCTACACCAAGATGCTGCTGGCGGCCGAGCCGACCGGGACCAAGGCGCCGCCGCCGGCCAATGCGCCCGTCCTGCTCGAAGGCAGAAACGTCGAGGTCACCTTCCGCATCGGCGGCGGCTTTCTGGCCGGCGAACCGCTGATGCTGCGCGCCGTCGACCGCATCTCGATCAGGCTGAGGCGCAATCAGACGATCGGCATCGTCGGCGAATCAGGCTCTGGAAAATCGACGCTTGGCCGCGCTTTGCTGCGGCTGTTGCCGAGCGATGGCGTGATCCGCTTCGGCGACCGCGATATCTCGACCGCCGACCGCCAGACGATGCGGCCGCTGCGGCGCCAATTGCAGCTGGTCTTCCAGGATCCGTTCGGTTCGCTATCGCCACGCATGACCATCGGCCAGGTCATTACCGAAGGGCTGCTGGTGCATGAACCGAACCTCTCGGGCAAGCAGCGCGACCAGCGCGCCGTCGAGGCGCTGCGCGAAGTTGGCCTCGATCCCAACTCGCGCAATCGCTATCCGCACGAATTCTCAGGCGGCCAGCGTCAGCGCATCGCAATTGCCCGCGCCATGATCCTCAAACCCAAGCTGGTGGTGCTGGACGAGCCGACCTCGGCGCTCGACCGTTCGGTGCAGAAGCAGATCGTGGAGTTGCTGCGCAAGCTGCAGGCCGACCATGAGCTGTCTTACCTCTTCATCAGCCACGATCTGGCCGTGGTGCGCGCCATGGCCGACTACATCATCGTCATGAAGCAGGGCAAGATCGTCGAGGAAGGGCCGACGGAAGACATTTTCAGCAATCCGCAGGCCGGCTACACGCAGACGCTGATGAGCGCCGCAATCGATGTCACGCGGTTTCGCTTGAGTGCGTGAGGCGAGCCGGGGCGGCGGCGCCTCAGCTCAACTCGCCAGCCCTGGGCATTTGCGCGCCCTGGCGGCGGCCATGGCCGCTTGCTGCTGCTTCAGCCGATCGATCCTGGTCGTTTCGCGATTGGCGACGGCGGCCTTGACGCTTGAGCCGCCCAGCAGCCATCTCGGAACACTGGTGCTGGCGACCTTGCCCCGCGTGATGGCTGTCTGCGAGATGTCTTTGGCGGCTTCGCCTATGGCGCTGTTCAGTTCGGCGCATGTCATCTTGTCGTAATTCGCCGGATCGATCGATCCGCTGGTCGACGCGCAGCCTCCGACAAGGGCGAGGAGGAGCACGGGGATGAACGGCCTGCTGGGGGTCGAATGCAATTTCATGTCCACGACCTTACTCCAGCGTAAGCGACCATGGCCACCCTCCGATATGTCCGCATGCGTGCGTACGCCGAAACGAACCGGGGTCATTCACATTCACGACGGACACGAGTTCGACCTCGGCGGAACCCTTGAAAGAGAGCCTGCGAGCCCCATCTGCGTTGACAAATATTCCTGGTTGGTTGATGGCTGAGGCGATATCCTATATCAGCGGACAGAACGAGCTTGTCATTGCGCGGCTATTGCCTACATCGATCGTTTGTCGAAAATTTTGGATTCTTTTTGGCTGAAATGGAATAGTCATTCCATGAAAAGTTGGATCAAGAATTCAAAAGAGCCGGCAAAGGCGCTGCCGAAGGCTGGCAACGTACAATCAATACTCATAAATCAGACGAAGTTTATCGGGGATGTTGTTCTAACTTCGGTTCTGGTCAGGCATCTGCGGGCAGAGTTTCCGAACGCGACGATCACCATGCTATGCCAGGCGGCGCTGGCGAAATTCGTTCTGGAGCAAGGCATCGCCGACAGCGTGGTTTCGCTCGATCGCGGCAAAATGCGCGGCTCCCCTTTCGAGCGCATGTCCGGAATGACCAGGCTCCTGCACGATCTGAGGAAGTCGGATTATGATCTTATCATCGATCTGTCCGACTCCAAGACATCACGGCTTGTGATGCGCTTCGTCAAGGCGCCTTTTCGCGTAGGCTATGTTCCATCGGAGCAGCCCCTGAAATTCTGGGAGCGCCAAAGCGCCAACATCTTTGCCGCCACATACGGCCATGGCGGCGAGCATTATCTGCATCGGTACCTGTCGCCGCTGTTTGCCCTTGGCATTCCTGTGACCGATCCTATTCCGTCCCTCAAGCCAACCGAATCCGGTTCGCGTCAGGCAAAGCAGCTGCTTGCCCGACACGAATTGGAAACGAAGTCGTTTGTCGCCGTCCATGCCGGCGCCAGTTTCCCAGGCCGTTGCTGGCAGCCTGACCGTTTCGCATCGGTCCTGGGAGAGATTTACCGTCGAAAGGGTCTCCGGGCGGTCATCGTTGGCGGCCCGGACGAGGCAGGTATCGCAGGCAAGGTGTTGGATGCGGCAACATCGCCGATCGTGAATCTCGTTGGCCAGGCACCCCTGACCACCCTTTTGCCCCTGCTGGGCGAGGCCCTGATCTTCCTGGGCAACGAAAGCGGACCCATGCACCTGGCCGCGGCCATGAAAACGCCCGTCGTTGGCCTGTTCGGTCTGACCCAACCTGACATCTGGGGGCCTCTTGGCGTTCCTAACCGTACGCTGCAGCCTCCGATGCCATGCAAGTGCATAGCGCCGGGCCTCTGCAAGGTGGGCAATGCAGGGGGCGTTTATTGCGTTCAACGGCTTGACGCCGCCGACGTCACCAAAGCGGCAATCGAACTCATAGAACGCGTCAGCTAAACCAATTCCAGGAAAACTGCGCAGCGGTTTTTCCGTCCGGAATTGCGTAAAGCGATGAATTGGAGCCGGAATTGCGTAAAGCGATGAATTGGAGCAGGCGACGATCAAACATCGAGCCGCTGCAGCGGGAACAACAAACACGCGTATCGCTTTGTTTTTCTGGTCGGAGTGGCAGGATTTGAACCTGCGACCCCCTCGTCCCGAACGAGGTGCGCTACCAGGCTGCGCTACACTCCGTGACCAGACGCGGGCTTATAGCCGCCGCATCTGGTTCCTGCAAGCGTCAATGGCAGCACTTCTGTCGCATTTCGCCAGCTTTCTTCGCGAGCCTGTTTCAGCGCCTCGAATAAACGCCGCTTAAAGGCTTCCGTGGTAGGGCACTCCTCGGCAAACGTTTGCGCGATTTGTGTTTCCAGCCGCCCGGAGATTTCCAGTCTTGACCCTCAGGATCGTTGGCGAAGCACGGCCCAACAGTTTCGGATTGCCGGAGCTTGTCGTGGTGGTGGAGAGCCCGGTATCGTCGCAGCGGCGCCGGCAGACGTTCGACGCGGTGCTGCGCCGTAGTCCGGAAGTCGGCGCCTACAACCAGATCTTTTGACAAGGGCATCATGAGCCAGCGCATCGTCAGTTTCGTCATGAGCGGCGGCGTCGGCTCGCGGCTCTGGCCGCTGTCGCGCGAGGACAATCCCAAGCAGTTCCACGACCTTTCGGGCGACGGCTCGATGCTGGCAAAGACCTTGCGCCGGCTGGCGTCACGGCCCAGCGGCGATACGCCCATCTTCATGATCGCTTCCGAACGCCATGCCGAGCGCGTCCATGCCGATCTCGCCGGCATAAACCTTGCCGGCGGTGGGCCGCTGTTCGAACCTACCGGCCGCAACACCGCCGCGGCGGTGGCGCTGGCAAGCCTGCGCACGCTCGCCGAATTCGGTGACGAACTGGTGCTGGTGGTGCCGTCCGATCACGAGATTTCGACCGCGCGGCAATTCTGGCAGAGCGTCGAGGCGGGCATCGCCGCTGCCAGCGCCGGGCGGCTGGTGGTGTTCGGCCTCAAGCCGACACAGCCGGAGACCGGCTATGGCTACATCGAAGTCGCCGCCGAAAGAGCAGGCGTGTTCGATGTCTCGCGCTTCGTCGAAAAGCCGGACCTTGCCACCGCCCAGGCCTATCTCGAAGCCGGCAATTTCCACTGGAACACCGGCATCTTCCTGTTTCGCGCCGGCGCCATGCGTGATGCTTTCGCAGCTTTCGAGCCGAAGATCTGGCAGGCGACCGAAGCTGCCTACAAGGCTGCGACATCGGACCTTTCCGGCTTCTACATGCCGCTGGACCTCTACGGCGCCATTCCTTCGGTCTCGATCGACTATGCCATCATGGAGCGGGCAAAGGACATCGCCATGGTGCCGGCCAGCTTTCGCTGGAACGATCTCGGCTCCTGGCAGTCGCTGCTCGATGTCGGGCCTGCCGATAGCCAAGGCAATGTCATCGCCGGCGACGTCGTCGCCATCGATTGCGAGAATTCCTACATTCGCAGCGATGGCCGGCTGCTGTCGGCCATCGGCATGAGAGATGTCGCCATCGTCTCGACATCGGACGCTACCTTCGTCGCCCCGGTCAGCCATAGCCAGCACGTCAAGAAGATCGTCGAGCAGCTCGAAAAATCCGGCCGGCTGGAAACCCGTTTCACGCCTGCCCACGACCGGGTCATCGAAAGCGGCGCCTGGCGCCGTCGCGTCCACCACTGGCTGTTTCAGGAGACGCTTCCGCTGTGGTCGACATCAGGCGTCGACGAACGCTATGGCGGCTTCCACGAGGCGCTTGGCTTCGACGCCACGCCGCTGATGAAACCCAAGCGCATGCGCACGCAGGCCCGCCAAGTCTACGCCTTTGCGGTCGCCAAGCAACGCGGCTGGGACGGCTCGGCCGACCGGCTCATCGCCCACGGCATCGACTTCATGGCCGGAAGCGGCCGAACGGCAAGGGGCGGCTGGGTGCGCACCCTCGACATCGACGGTTCGGTCGCCGACCCGGTCGAGGACGCCTACGATCATTCCTGCGTGCTTCTGGCGCTGGCACATGCCCACATGTCGGGCCATCCGGATGCGCTGCGGCTCGGCGAGGAGACCTTCGCCTTCCTCGATGCCCATCTCGAGGATAGCCGCATGACCGGCTTTCTCGAAACCTCGGACGGGCAGGGCGAGCGGCGCTCCAATCCGCATATGCATTTTCTGGAAGCCTTCCTCGCCTGGCACGAAGCGACAGGCGAGCGCGCTTATCTGCGCCGCGCGGCACGCATCATCGACCTGTTCCGCAACCACTTCTTCGATCCCGAAAGCTGGACGCTGGGTGAATATTTCGACGCCGGCTGGAGGCCCGTGGCGGGCGAGAAGGGTACCTGGACCGAGCCCGGCCATCATTTCGAATGGGCCGCGCTGCTTGTCGATTTCGCCGCTCTTAGCGGCCAGGCCGAACTGAGTGGCTTCGCCAGGAAACTCTATGCCTCGGCCATCGCCAATGGCCTCAACCGCGCCACAGGCCTTGCCTATGGCGCCGTCTCCCGGCAGGGTCTGCCGCTGGACCTGGTCTCGCGTAGTTGGCCACAGGCCGAAGCGGTCAAGGCGGCGATTGCGTTGGACGGTTCTGGCGGACCCGATCTCAAGCCGGAGATCGAGGAACGCGTAGGCCGGCTGTTCCGCTGGCACATCGACCCGGCGCCGCTGGGTCTGTGGATCGACCGCGTCGACGAGCGCGGCCGCTCGCGGGCATCAGATGTGCCGGCCAGCATTTTTTATCATCTCGTGTGCGCGCTGACGCAGTATCTGGATGGGACTGCCGAGAAGGGCGGCTGAGAAAGAGGCGCTGTCCCGACGACATTTTGCTCAATACGGGCTGACCACATCCCCGGTCTCGACATAAACCGCCTTCATCTGCGAATAGAGCGCCAGCGCGGCCAGTGAATTTTCTCGCCCAATGCCGGATTGCTTGACACCGCCGAAGGGGATTTCGACCGGGGTCAGGTTGTAGGCGTTGATCCAGCACGTGCCGGCCTGCAGCTCGGCGATGACGCGGTGGGCGCGCGACAGGTCGCGCGTGAACACGCCGGCCGCGAGACCGAACTCAGTGTCGTTGGCGCGCTCGACCACCTCGTCCTCGCCGTCGAATTTCAGCACGCTCATGACAGGCCCGAAGATTTCCTCGCGCGCGATGCGCATGCTGTCGCTCACCCCGGTGAACACCGTCGGCTCGACGAAGAAGCCGCCTTCAAAACCTTGCAGCGAGGGCACGTTGCCACCGCAGGCGAGCGTGGCGCCTTCTTGCTTGCCCGCCGCGATGTACGAGACGACCTTCTCCTGCTGTGCCTTGCTGACCAGCGGGCCCATCTGGGTTTCGGCATCGAGTGGGTCGCCGATGCGGATCTTCTTGGTTCGCTCGACGAGCCGGTCGACGAAGCGGTCATGGATGCCCTTCTGGACGAAGACGCGCGTGCCGTTGGAGCAGATCTGCCCCGTCGAATAGAAATTGCCGAGCATGGCGCCGCCGACGGCATTCTCGAGATCGGCGTCGTCGAAGACGATCAGCGGCGACTTGCCGCCGAGTTCCATCGTCGCGTGCTTCATCTTCGAGCCGGCGAGCGACAGCACCTTGCGGCCGGTCGGCACCGAGCCGGTCACCGACACCTTGGCCACGACATCGTGGCTGACTAGGCTGGCGCCGACATCGCCATAGCCTTGCACGACGTTGAACAGCCCGTCGGGCAGGCCTGCCTCGCTGTAGATCTCGGCCAGGGCCAATGCCGACAATGGCGTGTTTTCCGATGGTTTGAACACCATGGCGTTGCCCATGGCGAGCGCGGGCGCGGATTTCCAGCCGGCGATCTGGATTGGATAGTTCCAGGCGCCTATGCCGACGCAAACGCCGAGCGCCTCGCGCCGCGTGTAGGCGAAGGCCCCGCCCAAATCGACAGCCTCGCCATTGTAAGCTGCAACCGCGCCGCCGAAATATTCCAGGCAATCCGCGGCCGATGGCGCATCCGCCACCAGCGTTTCCTGAATCGCCTTACCGGTGTCGAGCGTCTCGAGGCGGGCAAGATCGGCGTTGCGGGCGCGCAAGATGTCGGCGGCGCGGCGCAGGATGCGGCCGCGCTCCACCGGCTTCAGCCGCGCCCAAGCCGGTTGCGCGGCACGCGCAGCCTCGATGGCGAGTTCCAGCACGTTCGGCGTCGCCGAGCGCAGCAGGGCGATGGTCTCGCCGGTTGCCGGATAGATGACCGGCAGTGGCGCGCCTTGCTCGTCGTCTATGTAGCGTCCGTTGACATAGTGCGATGCCGTTGGCTGGGCGCGCATGGGCTTCTCCAAATCGTCTTAGCGGCATGCCGATCGTGCGGTTGCACGATCATGCTCTATCTGTCGGACGCCTGCCAGCGGGGATTGATCCATGGTTCCTGGTTGGAAGGCGCCAGCGGCGTGCGGCCGAGAATGTGGTCGGAAGCCTTCTCGCCAGTCATGATCGACGGCGCGTTGAGGTTGCCGTTGGTGACGCGCGGGAAGATAGAGGAATCGGCTACCCGCAGGCCCTCGACGCCGATCACGCGGCATTCCGGATCGACGACGCTCGTGACCTCGTCGGCGCGGCCCATCCGGCAGGTGCCGCAGGGATGATAGGCGCTTTCGGCGTGATCCCTGATGAAGATGTCGAGGTCGTCGTCCGATTGCACGTGGCTGCCGGGCGAAATTTCCTGGCCGCGGAAGCCGTCGAAGGCCTTCTGGCCGAAAATCTCGCGCGTCAGCCTGATGCAGTGGCGGAACTCGCTCCAGTCGTCGGGATGCGACATGTAGTTGAAGTGGATCACCGGTTTCGAATTCGGATCCGGCGAGCGCAGCGTCACCGAGCCGCGCGACTTCGAGCGCATTGGCCCGACATGCGCCTGAAAACCATGCGACTTCGCCGCCGCCTTGCCGTCATAGCGCACCGCCGCCGGGATGAAGTGGTACTGGATATCAGGATAGTCGACGCCGGCGCGCGAGCGCACGAAGGCAGCCGCCTCGAAATGATTGGTGGCGCCAAGGCCGGTCTTGAAGAACAGCCACTGCGCCCCGATCATCGCCTTGGAGAACGGATTGAGCACCGAATTCAGCGTGATCGGCTTTGTCGATTCCTGCTGGATATAGAGTTCCAGATGGTCCTGCAGGTTGCGGCCGACGCCGGGTCTATCGGCTACCACCGCGATGCCGTTTTCCCTGAGATGCTCTGCAGGCCCGATTCCCGACAGCATCAGGATTTTCGGCGAGTTGATCGACGATGCCGCGACGATCACCTCACGTCGCGCCTTAACGACCTGAATCTGTTTGCGAGCTTCGATCTCGACGCCGATGGCGCGTTGATTCTCGATGATCACCCGTCGCGCAAAGCCCTTGACCAGGCTTACGTTTTTGCGCCCGAGCGCCGGCTTCAGATAGGCTGATGCCGCCGACCAGCGGCGGCCGCCGAAAATGGTCTGCTCCATCGGGCCGAACCCCTCTTGCCTGGAGCCATTATAGTCGTCGGTCAGTTCGAAGCCGGCTTGGCGGCCCGCCTCGACGAAGGCGCCATAGAGCGGGTTTTTCCGCGTGCCGCGCCGCACGTGCAGCGGCCCGCCACGGCCCCGCCAGCCGTCCTCGCCGCCCTCCGCATCTTCCATGCGCTTGAAATAGGGAAGCACGTCTGCAAAACCCCAGCCGGCGGCTCCCTGTTCGGCCCAGTGGTCGAAGTCGCGGGCGTGGCCGCGCACATAGACCATGCCGTTGATCGAGGACGAGCCTCCGATCACCTTGCCGCGCGGCGTTGCCAGCACGCGGCCGCCGAGATGCGGCTCGGGCTCGCTGGCGAAGCCCCAGTCGTAGAGGCTCATGTTGAGCGGGATCGACAGCGCCGATGGCATCTGGATCAGCGGCCCGACATCGGAGCCGCCGAATTCGATAACGATGACCGAGTGCTTGCCATCCTCCGACAGGCGATAGGCCATGGCCGAGCCGGCGGAGCCGGAGCCGATGATGACGAAATCCGCTTCAAGCATTGTTCATATGCGCCCATCGTTCACATGTGTGATGAAATCGGCGAGCGAGACATTGCCGCCGGTAGCCACCACAAGGACGGTCTTGCCGGCCACATCCACCTTGCCGCCGAGCAGTGCCGCCAGCGAGGCAGCTCCGGACGGCTCAAGCACCAGCTTCATCCGCTCGAAGGCGATTTTCATTGCCCGCCGCACCAAGGCGTCGTCGACAGTGATGCCGCGAACGCCGGCGGTTCTGACCGCCGCGAACGGCGCGTCGCCGGGCCGCCGCGACATCAGCCCGTCACAGATCGAATTCGGGGCGAGCGGCATGGTCTCGATGCTGCCATGCGCCAACGAGGCGCCCATGCCGTTGAAACCTTCGGGCTCGACGCCGATGATTTCCGTGGCCGGCGACAGATAGTGGAAAGCGAGCGAAACGCCGCCGATCAGGCCGCCGCCGCCGACCGAGCAGAACAGCACGTCCGCCTTCGCGCCCTTGGCAGAAAGCTGCTCCAGTGCCTCCAGCCCGGCACCTGCCTGGCCGGCCACGATTTCCGGATCGTCGAAGGGATGCAGCAATGTCAGCCCTTCGGTCTCGGCGATCTCGCGCGCCTTGGCGGCAGCGACTTCCTCACGCGCGCGCTCGCCGTGATCGGTAAGTACCACGCGCGCGCCGTAGCCTGCTGTGGCGTCGCGCTTGGCGGCCGGCGCGTCGATCGGCATGACGATGGTGACGGGAATGCCGAGCGCCTGGCCCGCAGCCGCCAGTCCTTGCGCGAAATTGCCGGAAGAATAAGCGACGACGCCCTTCTTGGCTTCGTCGGGCGACAGCCGCTTCAGCCGCCAATAGGCGCCCCGAACCTTGAACGATCCCGCCCATTGCAGCGATTCCGCCTTGACGAAGACGCGAGCGGCGCCGGTTTCCCTGGCGAGCGCCGCCGATTCCAGCAGCGGCGTGATCTGCGTCGCCTTGGCGGTGACCGCATAGGCTTGCTTCAGGTGGTCGAGTGAGGGGACAAGCGTAGTCATCATTCGCCTCGCGGATACCGCTTGCTCTCTTCGAGATTGTCGAGGTTCATGTGGTTGCGCATGTAGCGCTCGGACGCTTTCTGCAGCGGCTGGAAATCCCAAGGGTAGTAGGCGCCGTTGCGCAGCGCCCGATAGACGACCCAGCGGCGCGCCTGGCTTTCGCGCACCGCAGCGTCGAAGGCGGCCATGTTCCAGCGCGCCCGCACCTTGTCCATGAACGCCGCGACCAGCGGTTCGTTGGCCGGATCTGCCGCGAGGTTTTCCCGCTCCAGCGGATCGGATTGGAGATCGAACAGTTGCGGCGCATCGAGCTCGCAATGGACGAACTTGTATCGGCCCTCGCGGATAGCCACCAGAGGCGCGTATGAACCCTCAGCCGCATATTCCATCAGCACAGGCGCGCTGCGCCGCTCACCGTCGATCAGAGGCAGCAGCGATTGGCCATCGGTCCATGGCGCGACGGCATCGATGTCGATGCCGGCGAGGTCGCAAAGCGTCGGCGTCACGTCGAGATTGGAAACCGGCGCTTCGATCAGCCCGGCCGCAACGCCCCTGCCGGCAATCATCAGCGGCACCCGCGCCGAGCCCTCGAAGAAGCTCATCTTGAACCATAGGCCGCGCTCGCCGAGCATGTCGCCATGGTCGGAGCAGAACAGGATGGTGGTGTCGTCAAGCATGCGCGTTCGCTTGAGGACGTCCAGGAGCTCGCCGAGCTTGTCGTCGACATAGGAAATATTGGCGAAATAGCCACGCCGCGAACGGCGCACCTGCTCAGGGGTGATCTGGAACGACGGATAATCGCTGGCGACATACAGCCGCTGCGAATGCGTATCCTGTTCGTCATACGCAATGAAATTGGTTTCCGGGTCGAGCGCCTGGCAATTTTCGTAGAGATCCCAGTACTGCTTGCGCGCGACATAGGGGTCGTGCGGATGTGACAGCGAAACGGTCAGGCACCAGGGCCGGCGCTCCTCATCATCCTGCTCCCGCGAAAGCTGGTAGAGCTTCTGCGTGGCGAGGAACACGACCTCGTCGTCATATTCCATCTGGTTGGTGGTTTCCGCAATGCCGGCCCCGGTCACCGAACCCAGATTGTGATACCACCAGTCGATGCGCTCGCCGGGCTTACGATAATCCGGCGTCCAACCGAAATCGGCGGGGTAGATGTCCGTGGTCAGCCGTTCCTCGAAGCCGTGCAACTGGTCCGGCCCGACGAAGTGCATCTTGCCCGACAGGCAAGTATGGTAGCCGGCGGCGCGCAGATGATGAGCGAAGGTCGGGATCGACGAGGCGAACTCGGCGGCGTTGTCATAGACTCCGGTGCGCGACGGCAACTGGCCGCTCATGAACGAGGCACGGCCCGGCGCACAGAGCGGCGAGCCGGTGTAATTGTTGCGGAAGCGCGCCGAGCGGGCGGCCAACGTCTTCAGATGCGGCGCGTGCAGGAAGTCAGCCGGCCCGTCCGGAAAGAAAGTTCCGTTGAGCTGATCGACCATGACGATCAGGAAGTTAGGGTGCTTGCGTGTCACTGCGTCTGCCGTCCGCTGAGTTTCGTTTCGAGATAGTCCTCGACCAATGCGATCGCGGTCGCGGCATCGGGCACGCCGTCCTTGAGCGCGCGCCTGATATAGAGCCCGTCGATCATCGCCGCCGTCGCTTCGGCGACGCGGTCGGCCTCGGCTCGGGACAGGATGCCGGCCAGCCCGCTCATCAGGTTCGAATGCAGCCGCCGCGCATAAATCCTGAGCAGCCGGCGCAGCGCAGCCGATTTCTGCGCCTCGACATAGAAGGCGAGCCAGGCGGCGATCGTTTCGGCACGGAACTGGATCTCGGAGAAGTTGACGGCCACGACCGCCGAGACGCGTTCGCGTGGGGAACCGGTGGATTGAAGCGCGCGCCGCATGTCTGTGGTCAGTTCGGCCAGGATATGCCGCATCGTCGCGAACAGCAGCTCATCCTTGACGCCGAAATAGTGATGGGCCAGCGCCGACGACACGCCGGCGCGCCCGGCGATCTCCGACATCGTCACGTCAAGCGAGCCGCGCTCGCCGATCGCCGAGATCGTCGCGTCGATGAGCGCTTTGCGGCGCAGTGGCTCCATTCCGACTTTCGGCATGCTGTTCCCATTGTTTCGGTGAAGATTATTTTTTATTGACGGGTCAATCAACAAAAATTCAGCCCAAACAACAACCGATTGTCGGCTCTGGCTCATCCCGCGGACTGGAAAACGGTTCATTATTGAACAATATTGAGTGCTCAGGCCGCGATATGACGTGTTAGGATCCGCGGCAAATGGAGGTTGCCATGACCGCATGCATCGTTGGCTGGGCGCATTCGCGCTTCGGCAAGCTTGAAGGCGAAACATTGGAGAGCCTGATCGTCAAAGTGGCAACCGAGGCGCTCGACCATGCCGGCATTGGCCCGGACGACGTCGACGAGATTGTGCTCGGACATTTCAACGCCGGCTTTTCCGCGCAGGATTTCACCGCCAGCCTTGTCCTCCAGGCCGACGACCGGCTGCGCTTCAAGCCGGCGACGCGCGTCGAGAACGCCTGCGCCACCGGTTCGGCCGCTGTCCGGCAAGGCGTCCGCGCCATCGATGCCAATGCCGCCCGCATCGTGCTGGTGGTCGGCGCCGAGCAGATGACGACGACGCCCGGCCCCGAGATCGGCAGGAACCTGCTGAAAGCCTCCTATTTGCCCGAGGATGGCGACACACCGGCCGGCTTTGCCGGCGTCTTCGGCAAGATCGCACAAGCCTATTTCCAGCGCTATGGCGACCAGTCGGATGCGCTTGCCATGATCGCCGCCAAGAACCACAAGAACGGCGTCGACAATCCCTATGCGCAAATGCGTAAGGATTTCGGCTACGAGTTCTGCCGCCAGGAGAGCGAGAAGAACCCCTTCGTCGCTGGCCCGCTGAAGCGCACCGACTGCTCGCTGGTCTCCGACGGTGCCGCCGCTCTCGTCCTCACCGACACAGCGACGGCACTGAAGATGCGCCGCGCCGTCACCTTCCGCGCCAATGAGCACGTGCAGGATTTCCTGCCGATGTCGAAGCGCGACATCCTGACTTTCGAAGGCTGCGAGCAGGCCTGGAGCCGGGCGCTCAGGAATGCCGGCGTGACGCTTGATGATCTCTCCTTCGTCGAGACGCATGACTGCTTCACCATCGCCGAATTGATCGAATATGAAGCCATGGGCCTGGCGAAGCCTGGGGAGGGCGCGAGGCTGGCGCTGGACGGCACGACCGCAAAGGACGGGCGGCTGCCGGTCAACCCGTCCGGCGGCCTGAAGGCGAAGGGTCATCCGATCGGCGCCACCGGCGTGTCGATGCATGTGCTGAGCGCCATGCAGCTCGTCGGTGAGGCCGGCGGCATCCAGGTGCCCAACGCCAAGCTTGGCGGCATCTTCAACATGGGCGGCGCGGCGGTCGCCAACTACGTTTCCATTCTCGATCGGATTCGGTAAAAGCGACCCGCATCCGCGGGGGCAACATGACAAATCCGGTTCTGATCGAAGTTCTGCGTGGCGCCATCGTCGAGAGCGCGCACCGAGGCGCGGTCGCGGTTTTCGACGCCGATGGCAAGCCGGTTCTCGAGATCGGCGACACATCGAGGCCGGTGTTTCCGCGCTCCGCGGTCAAGGCGATCCAGGCGCTGCCGCTGGTCGAAAGCGGTGCTGCCGATGCCTACGGCTTCGGTAACCGCGAACTGGCGCTGGCCTGCGCCTCTCATTCGGGCGAACCGGCCCACGTCGAACTGGCGCGGTCGATGCTCGCGAGGGCCGGGCTGGACGGGTCGGCGCTTGAATGCGGCGCGCATTGGCCGTCGAGCCACGACGCGACGATCGCACTCGCCCGCGCAGGCGGTTCCCCGAACGCCTTGCACAACAATTGCTCCGGCAAGCATTCCGGCTTTCTTTGCACCTGCGTCCATTCAGGCATCGAGCCTCAAGGCTATGTCAGGGCGGATCACGCCTTGCAGGAAATGGTGCGCGACGCCATGCAGGCGGTGACAGGAGCTCGCCACGGCGCCGACGAACGCGCAACCGATG
Organism: Mesorhizobium sp. B2-6-1; assembly: GCF_006440475.1. Classification (NCBI taxonomy): domain Bacteria; kingdom Pseudomonadati; phylum Pseudomonadota; class Alphaproteobacteria; order Hyphomicrobiales; family Phyllobacteriaceae; genus Mesorhizobium; species Mesorhizobium sp. B2-6-1. The sequence continues at coordinate 80,445 of NZ_VFUH01000002.1, read as the reverse complement.
GCTGTTCGATCCCGACCTACGCGGTGCCGCTCAGGAGTTTTGCGCTTGGCTTTGCCCGCATGGTGACCGGCAGGGGCTTCGCGCCCGGGCGCGCCAGGGCGGCAAAGCGATTGTTGTCGGCTTGCATGGCCGAGCCGTTCTTCGTCGCCGGCACAGGCCGCGCCGATCTCGCGCTGATGCAGGCGGCGCCTGGCCGAATATTTGCGAAGGGCGGCGCCGAAGGGGTCCATTGCGCGGCGCTTCCCGAGCTTGGCCTCGGCATCGCACTCAAATGCGATGATGGTGCCGGCCGGGCCGCCGAATCCATGGTGGCCGCAATCATCGCCCGACTGCTGCGTGCGGACGAGGTTTTGGCGGCGAAGCTGCTCGAAATGGCGAATGCACCCATCGAAAGCCGGATAGGCGCCACGGTCGGTGCGCTCAGGCCGACGGCGGCACTGGCCTGAGACAGACGTTTCTCAACTGACGTGATTGCGCTCGACGGTCAGATGCGGAAAGCCGGTATCGGCTGACGCGGCGAGATCGCCCGTGGCCGGATCGGCCCAGCGCTGCCCGACAATGGCGCCATTGCGTGCGCCGTCGATGACATTGTCGGAGATGATGGCGGTTCCGGCACCGTCGACCACGCTGACGACGATGCCGGTGCCCGCTTTGCGGATGATGTTGCCGGTGGCCACGACGTTGCGCAGATACGGTCCCCAGCCGATCGACATGCCGTAGAGCGGCGCATTCTCGATGACGTTGTTGGACACGGTGGTGTCGGCCTCGACGCCGATGCCGACGCCGAATCCCGGCGGGTCGGCGGGGTAGGGGCCTGATGTCGACAGGTTGCGCACGATGTTGCCCGAGCAAACACCCATGCGTCCGCCTTCGTTGAAATTGACGATCGAGATGCCGTTGGCGGCACCATCGACGATGTTGTTGCTGATAACGGCGCCCTCGAACGAGAATTCGGAATAGACCGCCGTTTCGCCGGAACGCATGCAAGTGTTGCCCGATACTTGCAGATTGCTGGCGCTGTTGGCGCGGATGGCGGAGAATGCGCAGTCCGAAACAATATTGCCGGAGACGATCACGTTGGCGGCGCGGAAGGCATTGATGCCATTGCCGTTCTGGCCAGTGCCGCCGCCGCGCGCCGCGATGCGTTCGACCCGGTTGCCGGTGACGATGGTGCCGTCCTCCGCCGCTTGCCAGCGGTGCACGAGGATGCCGCCATTGGCGCAGTCGGAGACGGTGTTGCCTGTGATCGCCAGCCCTGCGGCCTCGACCGAATAGATGCCGGCGTCCGCCGCTCCGGATATTTCCGTGCGCTCGACCCGGCCCGCCGCGTGCTCGAGCGCCAGCCCGTTCTTGCCGCTGCCGGTTATCTGGCAATTATCGACGATGAGATGCGCCACGCGGCGCAGATCGAGCAGTCCTTGCGCGTAGTCGCCCATCGAGCGGTTTGAGCCGTCGAGGACCAGGCCGCTGAGCTCGATGTGATCGGCTTGTTCGGCCATGAACAGGTGGCCGTCGCCACCATAGACGATGCGCGTTGCGCCAGGCACGCCGGTAAGGCGCACCCGGCCGGGCAGCGTCAGGTTGGACACGACATAGGTGCCGGGCTGCAGGAAAACCGGCATGTCGCGATCGCTGGCCTCGCGCAGCAGCTTGGCGAAAGCCTTGCTCTGATCGTCAAAGGTGCCGGGTTGCACGCCAAGCTCGGTGGCGTTGATCGATCCGCGCATCGAGGCTTTCTCGACGCCGGGCAAGCTCGCGGCGGCTGCCTTGCCCAGCGAAAGCCCGAACACGGCAAAACCGGCTGTCCGGACAAGCAGCTTGCGTCTGTTCAACATCGGCACAGGTCCTGGCTTTTGCCCATCTAGTGGCAGGATTCGTGCCAGTCAGGCACCTGCGTCCCCGGCGAGGGCAATGACTTGTGAAGTCGTGAGGGCGGGCATAAGTTCAAGGAATGAGCAGAGCCTTTACCCGCGAGGAAGACAGCGAAAACGCCATCGCAGGCGTCGGCGAACGGCCGATCAGTCAACACCGCAACCTGGTGACGGAGCGTGGCCTGGCAATGATCGACGAGAATCTGGCCGATCTGCGCGACATATTGGCCAAAGCCGAGCGGCGGGGAGACCGCGAGCGCATCGCACTGGTATCTCGCGACCTGCGCTATTGGACCGCGCGGCGCGAAAGTGCCGAGCTTTCGGTGCCCGAGCCCGGGAGCGACGTCATCCGCTTCGGCATGGGCGCCACGCTCGAAGCCGACGACGGCAAGAAGGTGCACTGGAAGATCGTCGGCGAGGACGAGGCTGATCCATCGAAAGGCAGCATTTCCCATGTATCGCCAATGGCGATTGCTTTGTTTGGCAAGAAGGTCGGCGATGTCGCCACCGTCAATGGCAAGGAATGGGAAATCGTCAAGCTGAGCGCGGGCGGCTGAACCCCAACATCAGTCCTCGGTCTTCACGATGTGGTCGCGAAAGAACGCGACTGCACCCGCTTCATCGATCTCGCCGGCGGCGATAGCCATCACGAATTCATAAAGCGTGCCGTTGTCCGCCGTCAGGACCTGACCGTTGACGATCAGGAAGGCGCCGGCGGCGACAATAGCCGTGCGTTTGTTGCCGTCGACAAAGGCATGATTTCTGGCAATGCCGAAGACATAGGCTGCTGCAAGATCTGCAATCGACGGAGTGCCGTAATTAGCCTTGTTCTCGGCCCGGGCCAGTGCCGATTCAAGTGCATTTTCATCCCGCAAACCTTGTGCGCCGCCATGCCGGCGCAATTGTTCGGCATGCATCGCCTCCACCGCGCGGCGCGACAGGAACTCCCAGTTCATTCGGCGAGCTTCTGAAGCGCGACCTTGTACTTGTCCATGACCTTGCGAGCAGCTTCCATCTGCCGCTCGAAACTATCGTCGACCGGTTTGAGGACGATGTCCTTGTCTGTTTCGAGAACCTGAAGCTGATCACCGGCTTTGAGATTCAGGCGGTCGAGTAGCTCCTTGGGCAGGATCACACCTTCGGAATTGCCGATCTTGCGAATGGTGGTGTTCATGCTGGATTGCTCCTGTTGCAACGTCAATTATAACTCGACCGCCGCACCGTTGCAACAGATATTATAACTTACGAATGGGAGGAAGGCCCGGACACACTCGTTGCCGATAACTCAGGACGCCAGCAGCCGGTCGATCAGCCGCTCCGCTGCTTGCGGGATCACGGTACCGGGCGGGAAGATTTCCGCCGCACCCGCTTGCAGCACGGCATCATAGTCCTGCGGAGGGATCACGCCGCCGGCAACGATCAGCATGTCGCTGTGGCCGAGCCTCTTCAGCGCATCCCTGAGTTCCGGGATCAGCGTCAGATGTCCCGCCGCCAGCGACGACGCGCCGACAATGTGCACATCCTGCTCGTGGGCGAGCTTCGCGATCTCCTCCGGCGTCTGGAACATGGCGCCGACGGTGACGTCGAAGCCGAGGTCGGCAAAGGCTGTGGCGATCACCTTCTGGCCGCGGTCATGTCCGTCCTGTCCCATTTTGGCGACCAGGATGCGCGGCTTGCCGCCGGTCTTCTTTTCGAACGCGCCGATCTTCTCCTGCAGCCGGTCGACGGCCGGATTGTCGCCGAGCGCCTGGCGGTAGACGCCGGAAATCGTCTGCACCGACGCGATGTGGCGGCCAAAGACCTTTTCCAGCGCCAGCGAAATCTCCCCGACCGTCGCATTGGCGCGCGCGGCGTGGATGGCGAATTCGAGCAGGTTCTCGCCGCTCTCGGCCGCGCGGGAGAGCGCTGCGAGCGCATTCTCGAGCACCGCGACGTCGCGCGTGCCCTTCAGCCGCTGCAGCTTCGATAGCTGCCGGGCTCTTACCTCGGCATTGTCGATCTTCAAGACGTCGACTTCGATATCCGCACCGGGCCGGTGCGCGTTGACGCCGACCAGCACCTGCTCGCCTGAATCGATGCGCGCCTGGGTGCGGGCGGCCGCCTCTTCGATGCGCAGCTTGGGAATGCCCTTCTCGGTGGCCGCGGCCATGCCGCCGAGCGCCTCGACCTCCTCGATATGGGCAAGCGCACGCGCTGCCAGATCATGCGTCAGCCTCTCGAGATAAGCCGAACCGCCCCACGGATCGATGATGCGCGTGGTGCCGGATTCCTTTTGCAGGATCAGCTGCGTGTTGCGGGCGATACGGGCCGAATGATCCGTCGGCAGCGCCATGGCCTCGTCGAAGGAATTGGTGTGCAGCGATTGTGTATGGCCCTGTGTGGCGGCCATCGCCTCGATCATCGTGCGGATGATGTTGTTGTAGGGATCCTGCGCCGTCAGCGACCAGCCAGAAGTCTGGCAGTGGGTGCGCAAGGACAGCGAACGCTCGTCCTTCGGCGAAAAATTCTTCATCATCAGGCTTGACCACAGCAGCCGCGCCGCCCTGAGCTTGGCGACTTCCATGAAGAAGTTCATGCCAACAGCCCAGAAGAAGGACAGGCGCGGGGCGAAGCGGTCGATGTCGAGCCCGGCCGCGACGCCGGCGCGGGCATATTCGATTCCGTCGGCAATCGTATAGGCGAGCTCCAGGTCCGCCGTCGCGCCGGCCTCCTGCATATGGTAGCCGGAGATCGAGATCGAGTTGAATTTCGGCATGTGCCTGGATGTGTAGGAGAAGATGTCCGACACGATCCGCATCGAGGGCTTCGGCGGATAGATATAGGTGTTGCGGACCATGAACTCCTTCAGAATGTCGTTCTGAATGGTCCCTGCGAGATCCTTCTGCGCAACCCCTTGTTCCTCGGCCGCCACGATGTAGAGCGCCATGATCGGCAGCACCGCGCCGTTCATGGTCATCGACACCGTCATCTCGCCGAGCGGAATGCCGTCGAAGAGCTGGCGCATGTCGAGGATGGAATCGATGGCCACGCCCGCCATTCCGACATCGCCGGCCACCCGCGGATGATCGCTGTCATAGCCGCGGTGCGTGGCGAGATCGAAGGCGACCGACAGACCTTTCTGGCCGGCGGCAAGATTGCGCCTGTAGAAGGCGTTTGACTCTTCCGCCGTCGAGAAACCGGCATATTGCCGGATCGTCCACGGCTGCTGGACATACATGGTCGGATAGGGTCCGCGCACGAAGGGCGGCATGCCCGGATAGGTGTCGAGATGCGGCAGCCCCTTGAGATCGCCCTGATTGTACAGATGTTTGACGGCAAGGCCTTCCGGCGTCATCCGCTGGCCCTTGATCTCGACCGGCGCCCGCCGAGGCGGCGCCCAGCCGACCTGGCTGAAATCCGGAATCAAGAAGCGGCTCCGATCGCTTGATCGATGCGGACCGGAAACAGCGGCTCGCACATGACGATGCCTTCCGTGAAGGCAGATCGCCGCTCCGCGGCCAGCGTCTCGACCGCGCGCTCGGTTTTCTGCGGATAGAGCGTGGCGCCGACGATGGCGCGCTCGCGGGATCGGAAGGCGGCAGCACGCTGGGCGGCGGCGGTGCGAACACGTTCCTGTATGCGTCCGTCCTGAAGGCTGGACAGCACGCCGCCCTCGGCCTCGATCGCCTGCAACTCGGACCAGGCCGCTTCGCAGAGGCCAGCGGTGAGCGCTTCGACGCCACCGGAGCCGCAGGCGGGATCGGCGACCTGATCGATGTGGCTTTCATTGGCCATGATCAACTGCGCGTTACGGGCCACGCGGCGTGCGAAAGGCGCCGGCAGGCCATGCGCGACGGTGTGCGGCAGGATAGCGATCGAATCGGCTCCGCCCGCCGCCGCGGCGAAGCAGGCGATCGTCGTGCGCAGGATGTTGGTCTCCGGGTCCAATGCCGTCATCATCCGAAACGACGTCTCGGCGTGAATATTGGCCGTCGAAGTCGGGATCGAGCAGGCTTCTTGGACGCGAGCCCACAGCCTGCGCAAGGCCCTGACCTTGGCCATCGACAGGAACTGATCCTGGTCGGCGCTCAGCGCAAACCCGATATGGGGCGCTGCGTAGACGAGCGGTTGCCGCGCTTTCTCGAACATCCTGAGATAGGAGACGGCCGAAGCGAGCATGATGCCAAGCTCCTGCGCCTCCGTGGCGCCGGCATTGTGGAACACCCGCCCATCCGCCTCGAGCAGCACGCCGGGCACGCCCATTGAAAAGAAATGTGCCAGCGATTGCGGCATGGATTCCTGCAGCGCCTCGATCGACATGCGCAACCGGCCGGTTCCGGCCAGGATCGCCGCCGGATCGATGCCGAAGGAGAGGTTGAGCTTTGCCGGATCGGAGCGGCGCTTGCCAAGGAACGCCACCAGCCAGTCGGCCATGGGGCGGCTCCATGGGTGGGCGTCGATCCGGATCTGGACGCGGTTTAACGGGATGCCGTCCAGAACCGTCTCCAGCGCCTGCGCCGTTCTCGGCAGGCCGTAGCCGAAGGCGTTCGGGGCACCTTCGAAGACGAGCGACAATCCCGTCGCGCCCTGCGCGACGTCCTCCAGCGCCTGGGCTTTGGCGCGACCAATGTCGGGATCGTCGATGCGCTGGCTGACGATCCACGGCGATCCGGGGTTGGCGCGCACGATCGGCTCGGCCGCCGCCGCGCGCTCATAAAGCGGTTCCACGCGGATGCCGTCATCGGTGTGCGAGACCAGTTTTTCCTCGAAAGATGCGCCGGCGAGCGCCTTTTCAGCCAGGGCCAGCCATCGCTGCCGGTCGGCATTCGGAACTTCGTTATCCCTGGTCAAGGCTCCGGCGCTCATCCACTGTCCTCGTCACTATGCGGCCGCATCAGCCTGGAGCACTTCAGTCTACGGGTCCCGGTGCGATACCGCAATGCAATGCGCTTCCAAGACTCGAATTCGATCCCTCGAGCGTACACCAGCCTTCGAGCACGAAGCATGAACGATTGCCAAACATGGGCACAATCCGCAAGCTCCAAAAAAGGCCATTTTCGCCGATCGCCATTGTCGCTGTGCAAGGCCCCCACTATACCTTCGGGCGAAGGGCTGGTTTTATACACAGCAGTTGCGGAGACCGGACATATGGCTGACGACACCATTTTCATCGGCGCCAGCCGCAAGCCCGACGACAGCTATCAGCGTCCCGAAAACCTGCTTTTGCACTATGGCAACCGTCACGGCCTGGTGACCGGTGCCACCGGCACCGGCAAGACGGTCACCTTGCAAATATTGGCCGAGGGATTCTCCAATGCCGGCGTGCCGGTGTTCTGCGCCGACATCAAGGGCGATCTCTCCGGTATAGCCATGATCGGCACGGCGCAGGATTTCCTGGTCAAGCGCGCCGAGCAGGTCAAGCTCGACCCCTATGACTTTCAGGAATTCCCCGTCATCTTCTGGGATCTGTTCGGCGAACAGGGCCACCCCATCCGCGCCACCATCTCCGAGATGGGCCCGCTGCTCTTGTCGCGGTTGATGAATCTGTCCGAAGCCCAGGAAGGCATCATGAACATCGCCTTCCGCATCGCCGATGAGGAAGGGCTGCTGCTGCTCGACCTCAAGGACCTGCAGGCGCTGCTCGCCAATATCGCCGGGCGCGCCGAAGAGATCAGCGCCCGCTACGGCAATGTGACGAAACCCTCGGTCGGCGCCATCCAGCGCACGCTGCTGGTGCTGGAACAGCAGGGGGCGGCGAATTTCTTCGGCGAGCCGGCATTGCGCATCGCCGACATCATGCGCACCACCCGCGACGGCCGCGGCGCCATCAGCGTGCTGGCCGCCGACAAGCTGATGATGAATCCGCGACTCTACGCGACGTTCCTGCTTTGGCTGATGTCGGAACTGTTCGAGGAGCTGCCCGAAGTGGGCGATCCCGACAAGCCGAAGCTGGTCTTCTTCTTCGACGAGGCACATCTGCTTTTCGACGACGCGCCGAAGGTGCTGATCGACCGCGTCGAGCAGGTGGTGCGTCTGATTCGCTCGAAGGGCGTCGGCGTCTATTTCGTCACGCAGAACCCTCTGGATATTCCTGAGAAGGTTCTGGCCCAGCTCGGCAACCGGGTCCAGCATGCGTTGCGCGCCTACACGCCGCGCGAGCAGCAGGCGGTAAGGACCGCGGCCGAGACGTTCCGGCCAAATCCGGATTTCGATTGCGCGACCGTGATCACGCAACTGGGCACCGGCGAAGCGCTGGTTTCAGTGCTGGAAGCCAAGGGCATCCCGTCCATGGTCCAGCGCACGCTGATCCGTCCGCCATCGTCACGACTTGGGCCCATAACCCCAGCCGAGCGGCGGAAGCTGATCCAGGAAAGCCCGGTGATCGGTCAGTACGATGAGGGTGTCGATCGCGAATCGGCTTTCGAGATGCTGCAGAAAAAGGCCAAGGACGCGGCGGATGCCGAGGCACAGCAGGCCGACGCCGGCCGTTCACGCTGGACCATTCCGGGCTTCGGCAATGATGCTCCGCCGCCGCAACCCGGCGGCAGACGCCCGCCTCAACCGCGCCCGTCCAACCGCCAGACGGTGGCGGAAGCCGCGATCAAGTCGGTGGTGCGCTCTGTCGGCTCGTCGGTCGGCCGCGCCATCGTGCGCGGGATACTCGGGAGTCTGTCGAGGGGCAGATAGGGAAGCGCGATCGCGCAACGGCCATGCAGGGATAGGCTGATGTGGAGGTGAAGGCGGCGAGTCGCCGCATTCACCCTCGCTCCCATCAGAAAATCGCGTCGCTCACCGCTTTCACCGGGCCAAGCAGCACCGATCCGTCCGGCACGCCGGCATCGATCGGGATGGCTTTGTGATTCGCGGTCGCCACCATGGGCTGGCTGGCGTCGCTGGTCACGATGACCGGGGTCTTCGAAGGCACGCGATCATATAGGTCTATAATGTCCTGGTTCATCAGGCGCACGCAGCCCGACGACACCGACTTGCCGATCGAACGCCATTCCGGCGAGCCGTGCAGCCGGTAGAGCGTGTCGACGTTGCCCTGGAAGAGATAGAGCGCACGTGCACCGAGCGGGTTTTTCAGCCCGCCCGGCATACCGCCATTGTCAGCGCTGTATTGCCTCAGTTCCGGCTGCCGGGCGATCATCTCGTCCGGCGGCGTCCATTTCGGCCACTTCTGTTTCCACTGGACGACGGCATCGCCCGACCATTCGAAGCCGGCGCGGCCGAGGCCGACGCCGTAGCGGATCGCCTGGCCGCCCGGACGAACCAGATAGAGGAAGTGGCCGGTCGTATCGACGACGATGGTTCCCGGCTTCTGGCCGGTCGGGTCGGGCACGATCTGGCGCAGGAATTGCGGATCGATCCTGTCGACGGGAATGGCCGGCACTTCGAAACCGCCATCGCTGACGGCGGCGTACATCGTCACGTAGTCGGCGAGCGGCGGCTCGACATAGGCCGGTGGCGGTGGCTCGACTGGCCCGGACCCGGTGGTGGCGCATGCGGAAACCGCGATCGAGGCGGCGCCCAGGGCTGCGGCATTGAGAAAGCCGCGACGGCTCAGGCGATAGGATTCGATTTCGGCTGGGAACATGGTTGCCTTCTTTAAGTCTGAAATCGCAACAAAGCATGAATATGCCGACCGTTGCGAGGGTGCCTGATCAACACTTGGGCGCGATAGGCGGTTCCGAATCTGGCCTCAAGGTGGACAAACAAAGGCGAAGCTGTGACCGCGTCGCCACTGTGGCGCTACGGTCACAGGAGCGAAAACCAGGATTACTTTTGGGCCGCATGCGTTAGCCACCTGTGACAAGGGCATCGAGCGACGGCAGGATCAGGGCCGGTGGAAAATCCCGATACTCCTCCGGCTGGTTGGAGCGGTTGATCCACACGGTGCGGAAGCCGAACTTGGTCGCGCCGGCAATGTCCCAGCGGTTGGACGACTGGAAGGAGACCGCACCCGGATAGAGGCGCCAGCCTGTCGTGACCATGTCGTAGACCGACGGATCGGTCTTGAAGCGCCGTACCGCATCGACGGAATAGATATCGTCCAGCACCTGATCGAGCGCCGCGGATTTAACGGCTGCCTCCAGCATTTCCGGTGAACCGTTGGACAGGATTGCCAGCTTGGCGCCGGACGCCTTCAGCGCCTTCAGCACGGCGGGCACTTCCGCATAGCAGTCCAGCCGCCAATAGGCATCCAGCAATGCCGCCTTGAGGCCGGGATCGGCAGAGGGCACCTTGTGCAACGCGAAATCAAGTGCCTGCTCGGTGAGTTGCCAAAAATCGGCATAGGCGCCCATCAACGTACGCACCCAGGAATATTCGAGTTGCTTGGCGCGCCAGATCTCGGACAGCAACTGGCCGTCCGGTCCGATGGCGTCGGCGTGGCGGCGCACGGCGGCATGAACATCGAACAGTGTGCCGTAGGCGTCGAAAACATAAGCGGCGTATTGCATGGCAACAGTTTTGAGGCGAGGCGGGGCAAGGTGCAAGTCTTGATTGCAGCGCGCCGTCTGTGGCCTCAACAAAACTCCCCGATGCTGGTTGACGACGCCGGCCAAAGCGTCATCCAATGCTGCAACACGAGATTGATCGGAACGGGACAAAGCAATGACACTGGCGGCTGCCGCACTTTCCGCGACATGGACTTTCGTCGACGGCGACTGGTACGAGGGCAATGTCGCCGTTTTGGGCCCGCGCAGCCACGCAATGTGGCTCGGCACCAGCGTGTTCGACGGCGCCCGCTGGTTCGAGGGTGTCGCTCCCGATCTTGACCTTCATGCCGCGCGCGTGAATGCCTCGGCGATCGCGCTCGGTCTCAAGCCTTCGATGACGGCCGAGAAGATCGTCGGGCTGACCTGGGACGGATTGAAGAAATTCGATGGCAAGACGGCTGTCTATATCAGGCCGATGTATTGGGCCGAGCACGGCGGCTATATGGGCGTGCCGGCCGATCCCGCCTCGACCCGTTTCTGCCTGTGCCTCTACGAATCGCCGATGATCTCGCCGACCGGCTTTTCCGTGACGGTTTCGCCGTTCCGGCGCCCGACTATCGAAACCATGCCGACCAACGCCAAGGCCGGCTGCCTCTATCCCAACAATGGCCGCGCCATCCTCGAAGCCAAGATGCGCGGCTTCGACAACGCCCTGGTGCTCGACATGCTGGGCAACGTCGCCGAGACCGGAACCTCGAACATCTTCCTGGTCAAGGACGGCCACGTCCTGACGCCGGCGCCGAACGGCACCTTCCTGTCGGGCATCACCCGCTCGCGCACGATGACGTTGCTTGGCGAGTACGGGTTCAAGACCACGGAAAAGGCGCTGTCGGTGCGTGAATTCCTCGAAGCGGATGAGATTTTTTCGACCGGCAACCATTCCAAGGTCATTCCGATCACGCGCATCGAGGACCGCAGCCTGCAGCCCGGGCCGGTGGCCAAGAAGGCGCGGGAGCTCTATTGGGATTGGGCGCATTCGACGTCGGCGGGCTGATCCGTCCAGGCTTTTCGTCGCAATGCGCCCGGTTTCCGGAAACTGTGTGACAGTTCTCCGGAACCCGCTTAGAAAGAGCACCCGGCGCTTCACTTTTCGGAGTTGTCCGAACCCAATCCAGACCTATCTTAGTCCGGTATCGACACCGGATTTCCTTGAGGGAGTACCTTCCATGGCTTTTGAATTGCCCGCTCTGCCTTACGACTATGAGGCCTTGCAGCCCTACATGTCGAAAGAGACGCTGGAATATCACCACGACAAGCACCACAAGGCCTATGTCGACAACGGCAATAAGCTTGCCGCCGAAGCCGGCCTTGGCGATCTGTCGGTAGAAGAGGTGGTCAAGCAGTCGTTCGGCAAGAATGCCGGCCTCTTCAACAATGCCGCCCAGCACTACAATCACATCCATTTCTGGAAGTGGATGAAAAAGGGCGGCGGCGGCAACAAGCTGCCGGGTGCGTTGCAGGAGGCTTTCGACAGCGATCTGGGTGGCTACGACAAATTCAAGGCCGACTTCATCGCCGCCGGCACGACCCAGTTCGGTTCCGGCTGGGCCTGGGTTTCGGTCAAGGATGGCAAGCTGGCGATCTCGAAGACGCCGAACGGCGAGAATCCCCTCGTCCATGGCGCGGCGCCGATCCTCGGCGTCGATGTCTGGGAGCACTCCTATTACATCGACTATCGCAACGCCCGGCCGAAATATCTCGAGGCCTTCGTCGACAGCCTGATCAACTGGGATCATGTTCTCGAACTCTACGAAAAAGCGAAAGCCTGATCGAGATTCAGAAAGCCCCGGCACCCCCGGGGCTTTTCTTTTTCTGTGCCGAGATCCCACAGCAAAGGTCTGCAAAATCGTCGGGGGAAGGGAATATTCCTCCCGCCACGTCCGTTAACGTCCTGTCCCGAAATGCCCTCATCATGGAGCTAATTGAATGAGAAAGCTTGTCGTCGCCATCTCTATGCTCGCGTTCGCCGGTTCGGCGGCCTTTGCCGACCCGATCCTCGACCGCCAGGCCCTGATGAAGGAACGCGGGAAGATCGTCGGCGGCCTGTCGAAAGTGGTCAAGGGTGAGGAGCCCTTTGATGCCGCCGCAGTACTGACTGCGCTGCAGGCGCTCCAGGCGAACGCGGAAAAATTCGACGCCGACGTCCTGTTCCCGGCGGGCAGCGACACGGGCGACACCACGGCGGCGCCGAAGATCTGGCAAGACATGGCCGGTTTCAAGGCGACAGAAGACAAGTATCTTGCCGACGTCAAGGCCGCGGTCGCCGCGGCCCCAGCCGACGTGGATTCCCTGAAGACGCAAATCGGCGTCATCGGCTCCGACTGCGGCACCTGCCACAAGGGCTACAGGGTCAAGAAAGGCTAATCGCCGGCCATGGCATGGCTGAGGAAGTTTGTCGGCGCCGCACTCGTGCTCGGCGGCGTCGGCGCGGTTGCCGCGTGGACGCTTTCGGCGCCGGTGAAGCTCGATGCGGAAACCCTGGCCAAGCTCGCGCCTGGTGACGCGGCCAGGGGCAAGCGCATTTTTTATGCCGGCGGCTGCACCTCCTGCCATGCAAAACCCGGTTCGAAAGGCGATGAGCGGCTCGAACTTGTCGGCGGCCTTGAACTCAAGACTCCGTTTGGCACGTTTGTGCCGCCCAACATTTCGCAAGACCCCAAGGACGGCATCGGCGCGTGGTCGGCCGAGGATCTCGCCAATGCCATGCTGAAGGGTGTCTCGCCGTCGGGCGAGCATTTCTATCCGGCATTTCCCTATACGTCCTACGCGCGCATGAAGCCCGCCGACATTGCCGATCTCTATGCCTTCCTGAAGACGCTGCCGGCGGTTGCCGGCCGAGCGCCGGCCAATTCATTGAGTTTCCCGTTCAACATCCGTCGCGGTATCGGCTTGTGGAAACGGCTCTATCTCAGCGAGCAGCCTGTTGTGTCCCTGCCCGAAGGCGCGCCTGGTCCTGTGATTGCCGGTCGCTACCTGGTCGAGGGACCGGGTCATTGCGGCGAATGTCACACACCGCGTGACCTTGCGGGGGGGACAAAGAAGAGCGAGTGGCTGGCTGGAGCCACAGCCGCCGAAGGCAGCGGCATCGTCCCCAATATCACCTCCGGGGAGGGCGGCATCGGCGACTGGTCGCAGGCCGATATCGCCAACTATCTCGAAACCGGCTTCACGCCCGATTTCGATTCCGTTGGCGGGGCCATGGTCGACGTGCAGAGGAACATGGCCGAACTGGCGCCCGAGGACCGCGCGGCGATCGCGGCCTATCTCAAGGCGGTTCCGCCGCATCCGAACGGCTATCCGGCGCGCAAAAAACCGGCGAGCTGACTACGGGTGGCGATCGCCCAGGAAGTCGAAGCCCGCCGCGAAGAAATGATTGTAGTTGCAGGTCAGTTCCTCGCCGGCCGCGATGTCGCGCAACGCAAAGCTTTCCTCCGGCGAGGATACGTCGCAATTCGGCTCGTCGGCGTGGTTCATGTAGCGTGCATCGTCGGCCTCGAAGACGATGTAGTTCGGATCTCGCCTGTCCGGATAGGCATAGCGATCGAGATAGCTCTTCACCGGTCCTGTCTGGCTCTCATAGGTCTCGACCTCGATGAGCCGGTCGAATCTCGGATCCAGCTTCCAGATCATCGTGCCGCGGGAAATGGGATTCTTGGCAAAGACACCAATGCCCTGGATGGGGGATTTGTCGAGATAGACGTCGACGAGCAGCATGGCAGGCCCTTGTGCGATTGTGGGCTGTCATGGCCCGGGACAAAACGCGCCTTGGGTAGCGCGCGGGCATCGCAATTGCGAGCGAAAACCAGCAACACGGAATTCAAAAACCAATGATTGCCCGGCTCGCCGAGAAGGCCGCGCCGGTCACCGTTTCGCGTCAGCGCTGCTGAAGCGCCAGCCGCACGCCCAGGCCGCAATAGATGCCGCCGACAATCTTGCCCTGCCATTTTAACACCGTGGGATTTCGACGCAGGAAAGTGCCAAGCCCGCCTGCGCTCACCGCGAAAACCACTGTGCTGAAGAGGCCCAGCAGAACAAAGATGATCCCCAATACCGCCAGTTGGAGCATGACCGATCCGTTTTCGGGCCGGACGAACTGTGGCAGGAACGCGAGGAAGAAAAGCGCCGTCTTGGGGTTGAGCATCTCAGTCAGTATGGCTTGCCGAAACGCCTTGCCCGCTGAGATTGGGAACCTGCCGGCGGCGAGATCGGCCGGCGTCTTTTCCATGATCGCGCGAATGCCGAGATAAACGAGATATGCCGCACCGAGATACTTCACGGCGCTGAACAACACCGCCGATGCGGCGACGATCGCCGAGATGCCGACCATGGCCGTGAAGGTGTGAAACACGTCGCCGGCCGCGATCCCTGCGCCGGTTGCGATGCCGGCTTTGGTTCCCGAACTCGTTGCCCGCGCGACCGTCAGCAGCGTGGCGGGGCCGGGAATAAACACAAAACCGAGCACCACGGCGACATAGGTGGTCAATGTGGCCAGGTCGATCATTGCTCGCATCCTCCTCGGCGTTCGTCGCCGATCAAGTCACGCCAGGGGCCGAAGGGCAATGACCGCTTCAGCCCTGCGGCCCTGTTGCCTTGCCTGTCACTCTCAAGGCGAATGAATATGTGTAGGCGATCTCCTCCAGCCGGGAAAACCGGCCGGACGCGCCGGCATGGCCCGATTCCATGTTGATCTTGAACAGGACCGGATTGTCGCCCGTCTTGCGCTCGCGCAGCCGCGCCACCCATTTGGCCGGTTCCCAATAGGTGACGCGCGGGTCAGTGAGACCGGCTAGCGCCAGGATCGGTGGATAGCCGAGCGCGGCGACATTGTCATAGGGCGAGTAGGCGGCGATCGTCCGGTAATCGTCCGCCGACGCGATCGGATTGCCCCATTCAGGCCACTCCGGCGGGGTCAGCGGCAGGCTGGCGTCGAGCATGGTGGTGAGCACGTCGACGAAAGGCACCTCGGCAACGATGCCGCCGAAACAGTCCGGCGCCATGTTGGCGACCGCGCCCATCAGCATGCCGCCGGCGGATCCACCTTGCGCGACGATGCGGTCATGCACAGTGTAGCG
Source organism: Mesorhizobium sp. B2-6-1 (assembly GCF_006440475.1). Lineage (NCBI taxonomy): Bacteria > Pseudomonadati > Pseudomonadota > Alphaproteobacteria > Hyphomicrobiales > Phyllobacteriaceae > Mesorhizobium > Mesorhizobium sp. B2-6-1. The sequence continues at coordinate 65,022 of NZ_VFUH01000002.1, read as the reverse complement.
TTCGGCGACCAGATGGCGTGCACAGGCGATGAAATCGGTGAAAGTGTTCATCTTGTGCGCCCGCTTGCCGTCATCGTACCAGCCATAGCCCTTGTCCTTGCCGCCGCGGACGTGGGCGATTGCAAAGACAAAGCCGCGGTCGACCAGCGAGAACCAGTTGGTGTTGAAGGCCGCCGGCACCGTGATGCCATAGGAACCGTAGCCGTAAAGCAGGCAAGGCGCGGAGCCGTCCAGCGGGGTATCGCGGCGGTACAAGAGCGAGACCGGCACCAATTCGCCATCAGCCGCGGGCGCCATCAGCCGACGCGTGACATAGCGCTCCGGGTCGTGGCCGGACGGCACCTCCTGGGTCTTGAGCAACACGCGCTCGCGGGTGCGCATGTTGTAGTCGAAGACCTGCGCCGGCGTCGTCATCGATGAATAGGTGAAGCGCATGATCTCGGTGTCGTATTCCAGGGATCCCGACAGGCCGAGCGAAAACGCCTCCTCGTCGAAGGAGATCAGGTGTTCCTCGCCGGTTGCACGGTCGCGCACGACGATGCGCGGCAGGCCCTCCTTGCGCTCCAGCCTGACCATATGGTTCTTGAAGCCGATCACCGACAGGATCAGCCGGCCGGCCTCGTGCGGAACCAGTTCCTGCCAGTTGGCGCGGATCGGATCGCTCGCCGGCGCCGTCATGATCTTGAAGTCCTTGGCCCCATCGGCGTTGGTCAGGATGAAGAAAATGTCGCCGCCTTCCTCCATCTCGTATTGAAGACCGGTCTCGCGCGCCGCCACCAGCTTCGGCTCGCCAAACGGCTCGCCCGCGCTCAGCAGCCGGTATTCCGATGTCTCGTGGTCGTTGATGGCAACCATGATCCATTCATTGGAGCGCGTGCCGCCGACATTCATGAAGAAGCCGGGATCATTTTCCTCATAGATCAGCCGGTCGCTTGCCGGATCCTGCCCAAGCGCATGGAACAGCACCTTGGAGGGACGGTGGTTGGGGTCGAGCCGGGTGTAGAAAAACCCGTCATTGGCGGCGTTCCACACCCCCGAACCGCCAGTGTCTGGAACCGTGTCCGCGAGTTCCTTGCCGTCGGAGAGGTCGCGCACCCGAAGCGTATAGAATTCGGAGCCCTTGTCGTCGAACGCCCATAAAAGCTTGCCATGGTCGGCCGAATGATCGACGCCGCCAAGCCGGAAATAGGCCTTGCCTTCGGCCTCGGCATCGCCGTCGAGCAGGATATGCTGCGCGCCGCCGTCCCGCGGCATGCGGAAATAGCGCGGCTGCTCGCCGCCGAGTTTGAAGGAGGAGCCATACGCGTAGGGTCCGTCCTTCATCGGCACGGAAGAATCGTCCTCCTTGATGCGACCCTTCATCTCCTTGAACAGCCGCTTCCGCAAATCGGCCGTGTCGGCCATCAGTTTCGACTGGTAGGCGTTCTCGGCTTCGAGATGGGCGCGGATGCCCGCATCGAGCAATGCGGGGTCCCTGAACATCTCCTGCCAATTGTCGGCCCGCAGCCAGGAATAGTCGTCCGTTCGCGTGATACCGTGATGCGTGTCGAAAACCGGCCGCTTCTCGGGCGTTGGCGGGGTGACATCCGGGAATGCAGAAGTTTTGGTCATTGCGTCTCGCTTTGGAAATGTCCTGAATGGCCAATGAACACGCCGATCAGCGCGGGTTCAAGAGCCGGGTCTTATTGCTGCGCCGGGCTCCAGAAAGCGGGCCGGGAGGAGAAATAATGTATATCTATGCTCGCACCGTCGCGGCTCTCGCCGTCGTTTCCGCGACTATGGCCATCGCCGGCCAATCTCATGCGACCGTATTCGCCGCTTGGCAAGTGGCCAACGTGCCGTTCGGCGACACGCTCAACGTGCGCAAATATCCCTCGGGCACGTCCCAGAAACAGGCCGCATATCCGAACGGCACCGTTTTGCAGATGACCGGACGATGCACTGGCGGGACGAACCTGCTCGACATCGCTAATCAGCCGGCATGGAAGCAGCAGCAGGCGGTTCGCTATCGCTGGTGCGAAGTCTGGCATGATCCGGCGAAGAACGGCGGTTTTGTCACCGGGTGGGCCTATGGCAAATACATCGCCCCGTATTGAGTGATCCGAGCTGGTCGGCTGCACGACGCGTGAGGGCCGGCAATGGCCGAGGTGGGGCAACCTATGGTTTTGTGAAAGGGGGTGAGCAACCAAGATTGCCGGCGCGATCGCCAAGCAAAGCGAAGCACTCGGAGATGCTTTGTGAGTTAGCGCGAATGTAACGGTTAGCTAACGCTGCGTCACCGGTCGCTGGTTTCGCCTGCGAAATATCGAAAAATTACATCGTGCACGAAAGATTGAAGCTGATCCGAAAATATTTGATCAACATCGTTCAATATAGTGCAAGGATCGAATTGACTTACTTGCTAGGTAGGTTCATTGATGCCCCCGCGACACGAATCGCAGAAGCTCTGTCTGCACAAAATTCGTGCAATGCCTTGCCTGTAAAAAAGGGCGCACTAAACTAACTCTCGTTGGGGCCTGAAGACCATGGATATTGTCGAAACACCTTCCAGAAACAGCGACGCGCTGATCGAGCTGACCGCCGACGTGGTGGCCGCCTATGTCAGCAACAATCCCGTGCCGGTCGGCGAACTGCCGAACCTCATCTCCGATGTCCATGCTGCTCTCGGGCGTGTGGGCGGAACCGCCGAACAGCCGCCCGCCGACAAGCAGAAGCCGGCAGTGAACCCGAAGCGCTCGGTTCATGACGACTACATCGTTTGCCTTGAAGACGGCAAAAAGTTCAAGTCGCTCAAGCGTCACCTGATGACCCACTATGATCTGACGCCGGATCAGTATCGCGAAAAGTGGAACCTCGACCCGAGCTACCCGATGGTTGCCCCGAACTACGCGGCCGCCCGCTCCCAGCTCGCCAAGAAGATGGGCCTCGGCCGCAAGCGCAAGGCCCGCTAAGCATTTGCTGCCAGGTGAGTACACTTAGTATCGCGGAATGCGGCTCAAACGATAGATAGAGCCGGACGGACAGTTCAACCGGATCGATATCGGCGCCTTCGGGCGCCGTTTTACTTTGCCGGCCGGGCCGGGACAGAGCTGGTAACAGTGCGCGGTACGATGCGATCGGCTGATCGCGGAGGCGGTATCAGGCCGTCTGCTCGAGCGCGGCCTCTGCGTCGCGCCTGATGCGCTTGACCATCGAGCGAAGGCCGTTGGCGCGCTGCGGCGACAGGTGCTCGTCCAGGCCGAGCGCCTTCAGCGTCGCTTCCGCATCGATTTTCTGGATTTCGCTGGCGGTCTTGCCGGAGAACAGCGCCAGCATGATCGCCACCAGCCCGCGTACGATATGGGCGTCCGAATCGCCCCTGAAGGTGATGACCGGATCGCCGCCCGGTCCCCGTTCGGTGGTCAGCCAGACCTGGCTGACGCAGCCCGGCACCTTGTTGGCGGCGGTGCGTTCCTCATCCGGGAATGGCGGCAGCGCCTCGCCGAGTTCGATGACATAACGATAGCGGTCCTCCCATTCGTCAAGGAATGAGAAGTCGTCGCGGATCGTCTGGATCGTGGTCGTCATGACAGGGATATAGTCATCCACCGTCGCCGCGTCACGGAAAAACAAGGACACCGCGGGCGTCGAGAGGCAGACTGCCCGCGGTGCGCCGTCGAAACGGCTTAATTCTTTACCGGCAGGTTGACTGTCTCGGGCAAGACGACTTCTTCGGGAATGCTGCCGGTCATTGTGGAGATGTCGGGGCCGGCGGACTTGTCGTCCAGCATGGCGGCCGCGATCTTGGCGGTCTCCTTGGCCCTTGCGGTGATGGTGTGCATTGCCGACTTGCCGGTCTCACAGACATCGGGCTTGCGTTCGCAAATGCCGGCGATGTCGCCGACCGCGTCGCGGGCCGCGAACAAAGCCTGGATCGGGCCCACGCTTTCTTGACCCGGCTCGGAACCGACGCCCAGCGGCAGTGCCAGCAGCACCAGCGAAAACCAGAAAGCCATTCTCATCAGGAAGAACATGCTCGCCTCTTGTCGTGACCGGATCATGCATCCATGAGCATGACCTCTTTTGTGGGCGGGATATTGGCACACAGGCGCAAAGGACGGCTTGCGGGTTAGCCGAGAATTTTCTTCAAATTTGAGGCAAATTCGAAACGAAGCGTTTTGCTGTCGATTTGTCTCAGATTGGGACCATTTTTCTTATCATCCATTAGCCATACACCCCTTTGTTTCTATTGCGTTTTCCACAAAATCAGGCGGTCGGTGCACTGCCGCTGGCCACGCCGCGGGCGGTCCCTGCGGATAACCCTCCGTTTACTATGGTGGCATTTGCCCGCGTTTTTGGGCGCTCCCATCCCGATATTCGCCGTGGGCCGGGCCTTGGGTCGGCCCTGCCTTATCCATTCTTTAAAGGCTGGGTGCGAGTTTCAGAGTCAATCAAAACGATCTGCAAAAGCAGAGCTGTTCACGACGAGTGCGGGTGCGTTGAGTTGATGCCGATCAAGGCCAGATACGTTGAATTGCCTGGGGCAATGGCCGCCGGTTGTGAACGTATGGTCCATCCCTCCATTCTTGGGCTGGACGACCGCGAGCGTCAGCGTCGCTTTATCGGCGCCATGCTGGCCGCTCCGTTCTTTGCCGCCGGTGCCGCGGTCACGCTCGTCACGTCAGGCATGGGCGCAGCCGTCACCGTGGCCGCCATCTTCGCGGCCTTTGGTCTTTGCTGGTTCATCGCCTTGCTGGTGGCCGCGACCGGCAGGATGGATCTGGCCGGCCGGGCCGCGCTGGCGATCGCGGGACTTGCGCTCGCCGGTCTTGTTGCCGCTGCCGGCGGGCTGAGCTCTCCGGTCGCGATGCTTTTCGTGGCGCTGCCGTTCGAAGCCTGGTGGATCGGCGCCTCGCGCCGCGCAGCGCTGTGGGGAGCCGTCTGCGCCGTCGTCGCCATTCTGTTGCAGCCTGTGACGGCAACCGTCCTCCCGCACGCCGCGGTGCCGATCGCCGCGTGGCACTGGCTGCTGCCATTGGCCTGGGCGCTGACGCTGGTGCCGCGTATATCGGCGGTTCGCAACACGGCGGCTGCGGCCGACGTAGGGGACACCGGCGATCGTCTGGAAGACATGATCGACGCGGTGGTCCTGCGCGTCGCCCGCCATGGCGAGGTTATCGATGCCTCGGCAAAGGCGCGTACGCTGTTGAAGCTGCCCCCGCAACTGCTTTGCGGAACCGGGCTTTTCGATCGCGTGCATCTCTCGGATCGCGTCTCCTATCTCAGTGCCTTGGCCGACATGCGAGGCGGGGCGCTGTCGCGCAGGCTGGAGTTGCGCGTCAGGCTGCCGCAGGACGGCAATGGACAGAATGGCAATGGCGCGGCAGACAACTATCGGCCGTTTTCGCTCGAACTGATGCGCGCTCAGGAGCAGGGCGACGTTTTCACGCTTGTGCTGCGCGAGAACGACGAGGTCGCCCGGTTGCGCGAAGACCTCGGCGCCGCCAATGACGCGGCCGCCGCCGCCGAAGTGGCGAAAGGGCGCTTCCTGGCGGTGGTGAGCCACGAACTGCGCACGCCGCTCAATGCCATCATCGGATTCTCCGACATGCTGCTGCACGAGATGTTCGGCGCCTTCAAGGATCCACGGCAGAAGGAATATGTCGGTCTGGTGCGCGATTCCGGCCAGCATCTGCTTGCCGTCGTAACCTCCATTCTCGACGTGTCGCGGATCGAATCGGGCGTCTATGCGACCGAACCGGAGCCATTCCGCTTCATGGAAGCCGTCGACATGTGTCAGCAGATGATGCGGCTCCAGGCGCAGGCCAAGAACATCGATCTCAAGGCGCAGATCGCGCCGGACGCCGGCGAAATCAACGCCGACCGGCGCGCCGTGCAGCAGATCCTCATCAATCTCGTCTCGAATGCGATCAAGTTCACGCCCGATGGCGGCGATGTCGTCGTCGGTGCCAAGCGGATCGGTTCGCGCCTGCATTTCTGGGTGCGGGACACCGGCATCGGTATCGCCGAGGAAGATTTCGCCAATCTCGGCAAGCCGTTCATGCAGATCCAGAACGACTATACCCGTCGTTTCGAGGGGACCGGCCTTGGCCTGTCGCTGGTCAAGGGACTGGTGGCGCTGCACGAAGGCACCATGTCGATCGAAAGCATGCCGGGCGAGGGCACCACGGTCACCATCAGCCTGCCGGTGAACGGGCCGAAAGGGCGGCCGGCGGACAAGGCCGGGGTGCTGACGATGCCGCTGGCCAGGGCGAAAGGGGACGGAAATGGCGCGCTCCGCAAAACAGCCTAAGGCGGCCAAGCGCCGCAGCAACGCCTTCCAGGACGGAGCCGTCGCCATCGGCGGCATGATTTCGCGCAATCCCGTCCTGGCGGGAGGGTCGACGGCATTCCTGGTGACGCTGTTCTACGTTTCGGCGAATGCGCTGTGGTACCAGCCTTTTCCGCATGCCGGCGCCTTCTTCGCGACCCGCAGCATGCAGGGCGTTCCGCACGCGGCCGCTGATGAGCCGGAGACCACCTTCAACATCGTGCGGCCAGGTACCGCGCCGGCGCCGGTCAAGGGCGATCCGGTGGTGGAGCAGGTGCAGGGCATATTGAAGGATCTCGATTTCTACGCCGGCACGGTCGACGGCATTTCCGGACCCAACACGCGCAAGGCGATCCAGGCCTATCAGCAGAAGGTTGGGCTCAACACGTCCGGCGAGATCGACGCGCTGCTGCTCGATCAGCTGGGCGCGACCCCGAAAACCGCCGCCGTGCCGAAACCGCAACCGCGTCCCGAAGTGTCGCAGGCGGTTCCAGTGTCGCTGCAGACCGATACGGCTTCCCAAGCGCCGGATCCTCGCATTGTCAAGATACAGGCCGGGCTCAAGGCCTTCGGCAATGACGACATGCAGCTCGACGGCGTCGTCGGCGCCCGTACCAAGGCGGCCATCAAGGAATTCCAGTCGCTGTTCGGCCTGCCGCAGACCGGCGAGCCCGACGAACTGGTCTATGTCAAGATGCGCGAGATCGGCCTGACCAACTGACGGCGCAAACAACGGCTCGCCCAGCGGTGTAAATACCGATAGATAGCCCGCATGCTGTCCGGACTTTTCTCATGCGCGTGACCACGGATCTGTGGGTATCGGCCCTGTTGCGTCGGGTTTTCGGCGCGGGCGGATTTGCCGCCGTGGTCAAGCGCGGCGCGACCGAAGCCGGCGCCGTGTTCGTCCTGACGCGGAGCCGGCTTGGTGAAATCGCTCTCTATGGGCCGGCGCCACAGACGAGCTACGATTCGGCCAAGCCCGACGACCGTTTCTTTAGCCTTCTCGCCACCGCCGCCGATGCTTCGGTGCTGGACGCCAGGCTGGAACGCGAGAAGAAATTCGATCCCGACATCTGGGTGGTTGAGATCGAGGCCGGCGCTGTTCCTGTCGAGGAGCTTATTTCCGTGAAGATGTCCTGAGGCCAGGGAAGGCCGCTGCATCGTCACTGTTCGACGCCTCGCGGCTGGCGCTGTTGGTGGGGGCGGCGTCGCGAACCACATCGGACAGGGTCACGGCCTTCCATTCCCGCACCTTGTCCAGCGCCGCGTCGCGGTGCAGGAGCCGGTAGCGATCGAGGAAGGTTCGGATCGCCTGCGGATGCGGAAACTCGCGGAAGTAGACGGCAACCGTGATCAGGAATGCCCGGTCCTCGCTGAGGTCGAGCGAGCGCAGCGCCGCCAGCAGCGGCATGTAATTCTGGTTCGCCGTCAGCAACCTGGCCGTCGAGAAATCGATATCGAGCGCGTCGGCGAGCGCGGTCTGGAAGAAGGCGGCGTTTCCGGTCAGCGCCGTCTCGCGCAATTTGGCATAGGTGTCGGCTCCGGTGAACGGATCGACCTGCGCCGCCTGCGCCTCCTCGCCGGTCCGCATCATGGAGCGCAGTCTGCGCCGCGCATTTTCGGCACCAACGCCCGGCGTCTGCTGCTTCGCCGCGCTGTCGGCGGCCGGCGCCTTCGAGGGAGCGGTTTGTGCCGGAGAGACTTCCGCTTCCGGATCGCGCACCCGCACCAGCGTCGGCCTTTCCAGTGCCCTGATCAGATCGGCGATAGTCGGATTAAGGTTCTTGCGGCGCGCGATCGCGCGCGCATGCGGCAGCCCGTGCCGGCCGATCAGCGCAATGAGGTCGATGTCACTGACTGCGCGCGAGCGGATGAGCAAGGGGGCGGCGATGTCTACCGGCTCCTCGCACAGGCGCCGCACCAGCCCGGCCGGAGCATATTCGCATTCAGAGAGGGCCGCCGCAACGTAGCGGCGCGATTCGGCGGACACGTTGTCGAACAGCGGCAGCGTCAGATCTTCGAGCTGGCCAATTTCACGGCGGGATGGCCGGGTGAGCGAGCAGAACGCAGACACCGCTGCGCGGAACAGCCTTTCGGCCTTTCCTGATTCCGTCCTTGCCGCGATTTGCCTGAAGTCCGAAGATGACACGAGGGATACGCCCGATACTCTATACACGCTTGACCATGCTCGGAACCATGTCGGTTTCGCGATTGCCAAAAACAAAGATCAAGTTAGCTGGGATCCGTTAGCGCTCCGTTAACCCTCTGCCGGCCTTAATGATATTTGGAGGCGTTGCGTTGTGCTCCGGGGCAACCGAGAGGAATACGCGAACCATGGGCATGGTACTGTCTTTCGTGCCGAGAACGGCACCGACCAATCGAGCAAAGCAAACCACCGAAATACCGGCGGCGGTGATCATCTTTCCCGGTATCCGCTATGAGCGGTCCGCCGCGGGGGAAGCGCGGCCTGCCGGCCCTGACAAGCCGGGATCGCCACGCACGCCAGTGCCGCACCACTGAACGTTCTTGAGGCCGAGGCGGGAATCATCCCTGCGGCACCGCCCTTGATTGTTGTGATGCTGACTGTCCGGGCCGCGGTCTAAAAGTCCTGCAGCTCGCACGAACTCTGCTCCAGAAAGCGCGACACGATCGACTTCCAGCTGTCGTCCGGCACGAAGCTGCGGATGACGAATATGCCCTCGTCGATCGGCGCTTCGACGAAGATCGCTCCCTGAAGCTCCTCGGGAAGGTCCCTGCGTATGTCGATCATCTGCGCCGGCGTCAGCACCACGGCATCCAGCTTGCTCCCGGTCGCCGTGTGGTCGTTGAATGAATAGATGTTGTGGCCGTTGCGGTCATAGACCGACACCGACCAGAAGGGCACATTGCCCGGCGCTCTGATCCTCACCATTCCCTCCTCGAGGTCGAACCGGCAAGCCGTCGCATAAAACAACGGGTCGACCGATTTCACCACCGGCGCGCCGCCCGCCTCGGCATCGAGCCGGGTCATCCGGTACAGATCCGATGCCATCGACAGCCGCGACCAGGCATCGCGTTCCGAGAATTCAGGCACCAGAAGCAGCACGACGATATGCACGATACCGGCACCGACGAGGCCGAGAAGGACGGCATGCACAAGTCTGCGCGTCGCGGCGTAGACACTACGCATCGCAGCCGACCTTGGTGATCTTGGGCAGCGAAACATCCGACAGGCCGGTGCTGCTGGCGATCGGCGTGTCGTAGAATGTCAAGACGAAATACATCCTGCCGGAACCGTCGGTCAGCAGCCAATTGCCGGGCATCGGTTGATGGCCGACGGAAATGAGCACCGAATTGTCGGATCGGCGCAGCACGCCATAGGATTGAAGTGCGGCAAGCCGCGATTTGCCGGTCTCGACCACGCCGAGCGATTGGTCGGCGGCATAGAGGGTCCAGAATCGGGCGGTCGGAAATCCGCCTTCGATCGTGTAGGTACATTCGCGCCTGAGCTCTCCGCCAGCTGCGTCGTCCTCGGCGACAAAGGACAGCCCTTCGGCGCGGCCAAGCGCGAGCACGCCCTCGCGCGCCACGCGGGCCTTGGAATAGGGGTCGGCTGCGGGTGTACCGATGTCGGGAAAGGCGGTCCACTGGCCGATTCTGATCGCCCCGACGCCGTCCTGCATTTTCAGCGCATACCAGACGCTGGCGCCGCCGCCGCCGATGGCTATGGCAAGCGAAAGCAGCGTCAGGAAGGCGTTCTTGAGCATGAAAGGCCGGGCGCATGAAGAATTGCCGCTCGGGGATATCGCGGCGCGGGGTCGTGTGGCAAGCCGCAGGACGCGGATTCGCAAGGTGTGGCTTTTCCATCTTCCCGAAGACAGAAGGGAAGAGGCGCCGCGATCACAGCGCCGACAGCGTTTCGGGCGGAGCAGATGCACCGAGCCTGCGCGCCGTTTCGAACAGGTGGGTCATGTCCCTGAGCGTCTGTGTCGTCCGGCTGGACAGCACCGGCGGCCGTTCGGCGGCGGCATCGGCCGCTGCCTGTTCCTCGCTCTTCTTCTGCGCTTCCGCGGCCCTGGCCGCGATCTCCTCGTCGACGAAGGGCTTGTCGATGCCGGGGATAGGCTTGAGGTCGATGTTCTGATGCGCATAGACCATGAGCCGCTGCCACACCATCGCCGGCAGCGAGCCGCCTGTCATGTTCTTGGTCGGGGTGAAATCGTCATTGCCCAGCCAGACGGCCGCCGTGTAGTTGCCGGTGAAGCCGACGAACCAGGCATCGCGGTAGGATTGCGTCGTGCCGGTCTTGCCGGCGACGACGATGTTGGGGATCTGCGCGCGCCTGGCGGTACCCATCGCCGGTACCGCGACAAGCATGGTGTTCATCGATTTCAGCGCCTGCTCGGACAGCACGCGATGCGGCGGCGGCGCATCCTTGGCGAAATCGTAGACCACCTCGCCGGTGCGGGTGACGAGCTGCGTGATCCCATGCCTGGAGCCGACAAAGCCGTTCTGCGCGAACACGCTGTAGCCCGTCGCCTGGTCCATCACTGTCATGCCCGAGGTGCCGAGCACCATGGTCTTGTGCGCTTCGAGCGGCGATTCCACGCCGAACGATTCCGCCATCGCCTTGATCGGCCCGATACCGAGATAATCCTTGGCAAGCCGCACGGGCACGGTATTGATCGACTTGGCCATGGCCACGATGAGCGGAACCTTGCCCGCCGACTCGCCACCGTAATTGTGCGGCGACCAGTTGCCCCAGCTGATCGGCCCGCCTGATACGATCGAGTTCGGCGTAAAGCCGTGCTCCATAGCCGTTGCATAGACATAGGGCTTGAAGGAGGAACCGGTCTGGCGCAGCGCCTTGGTGGCGCGGTTGAACTGGCTGGCGCCATAGTCGCGGCCGCCGACGATCGCGCGCACCGCGCCGTTGGTCTCGATGACCACCACGGCCCCTTCGGTGACGTTGTACTCCTTGCCGAACTGGCGCAGGTGGAACTCCACCGACTCTTCTGCCGCCTTCTGGATGTTGGCGTCGAAGGTGGTGTGCGCCACCAGCGAGTGCTGCCCGGGCTTGGCGATCTTCTTAACCTCGTCGAAGGCCCAGTCGAGGAAATAGTCGGGGCTCTTCTGTTCGCCGCGGTCGACGACATCGGCCGGATGCAGCCTTGCCTGCAGCACCTGGCCCTCGGTCATGAAGCCGGAATCGACGAGATTGGACAGCACCACATTGGCGCGCGCGCGCGCCGCCGGCAGGTTGATGTGCGGCGCGTATTTGGTCGGCGCCTTGAACAGGCCTGCAAGCATCGCCGCCTCGGCGAGATTGAGGTCCTTGACGCTCTTGCCGAAATAGAAGTCCGCCGCCGCCTCGATGCCGAACGTGCCGCCGCCCATATAGGCGCGGTCGAGATAGAGCTGCAAGATTTCCTTCTTCGACAGATTGGCTTCGAGCCACAGCGACAGGAAGGCTTCCTTGATCTTGCGCTCGAAGGTGCGCTCATTGGTCAGGAACAGGTTCTTGGCCAGCTGCTGCGTGATGCTGGAGCCGCCCTGGACGACGGAGTTTGCCCGCACATTTTCGAAGATTGCGCGCGACAGGCCGAGAACGTCGATGCCGTAATGGTCGAAGAAACGCCGGTCCTCGGTGGCAAGCACCGCCTTGATGACGTGGTCCGGCATTTCGTCGACCGGCACGGAATCGCGCTGGATGATGCCGCGCTGGCCGATCTCGTCGCCATAACGGTCGAGGAAGGTAACGGCGAAGTCGCCCTGGGCGCGCCAGTCGCCGGCCGTGTCCTGGAAGGCGGGAATAGCCAGCGCCAGCATGACGACGATGCCGCCGGCGCCAAGCGTGAAACCTTCGCTCAACAGCTCGACGATGCCACGGCGCCAGCCGTTGACGCGAAAGCGCCGCGAGAAAATCGTCGCGCCCTCCCAGAACTGGCGCGCCTTGAACCCGATCTCGTAGAGAGAGGAATCGATCCATGCGTCGAGCGCCAGCAGCCGAGCGGCGATCGTACCTCTTCTCTTGCGTGGTTCAGGACTGACCATTCAAAAACCCGGACGGCTATGGCACGGCCTGAAAACCAAGCGGGCAGTTTCAGGGCGACGCCGCCCTGACTATTCATCCATTTGCGGACGCCCACAAGGGTGGCGAGGACACACCTGCGGGGTTTGTTGATGGGGGCGGTTACAAACCGCCATTCACCCGCCTGACGCTGATCAGGCCGGCGAAGATGGGGGTTGCCGTTCCGGGCTCAGGCCGCCTCGCGCTTCAGCGCCTGCGCCATGCAGTGGATGCCGCCGCCGGTCTTGGAGATCTCGCTCATGTCGACGGCCGCCACCTCGAAGCCGCGCGCCTTGAGTTGACCGATCAGCGACTGGCTGGATGTCGGCGCGATCACCCTGTCCTTGCCAAGCGACATGAAGTTGCAACCGAGCGCCATCGTGTCCTGGAACGGCACGTCGATGATCTCGTGCCCTTTGCCCTTCAGCCAGTCGACGATCCCCGGCTCGGTGCAGGCGAGGCAGACGGCGGTGAGTTTTTCGGCGATCGGCACCACCATCAGGTCGATATGGACATAGTACTCGTCGATGAAGGCGATGCGTGTTTCCCAACCTTCTTTTTCGAACCAGGCCTGCACCTGCCGGGCGCCTTCTTCCTGCGTGCGGGCGCCGCCGCAGCCGATCAGCACAACGCCGTCCTCGATGACGTTGAAATCGCCGCCCTCGAAGGTGCCTGCGGTGACCATGTCGTAGATCGGGATACCGAGTTTTTCATAGGTGCGGATGGCGGCGTAATTCTCGCCGCGCCGCCACCAATTGGCCATGGCGGTGATGATGGCGCCGTAGGGCGTCATTACGCTGGAATCGCGGGAGTAGACCTGCATCGGCAGCTCCGGCGTCGGCTCGTGCCAGTGGATGTTGACGCCGAAATGCTCGTAGGCCGCGACCAGATCCTTGTGTTGTGCCTGCGCGATCTGGATGTTGCAGGGCGCCTCGCGCAGGTGCTTGCGCGACAGGGAGCTGGTCGAGAGATGGCGCAGGAAATTGGGCGAGCCGAGCAGCACATCGGTCAAGACGTCGGTCTCGTTGGCGAAACCCCATGATGTCAGCGGCTTGGTGCCGCCGGCTGGGTTGCGGCGCTGCAGCGAAAACGGCTCGGCGATGATGCGGTCATGAACGGTCATGCGGTTCTCCTCGTATGGGCGTTTGCGGTCATTGCTTGCTTGGTATCCACCAGTCGCGGCCGCGCGGCGTGGTGACATATTCCGGCCAGCGGAAGTTGATGGGCGGATCGTAGTCGCAGAGCGGGGCGATCCAGGTCGAACCGCCAATGCCGCCGCCGGTTCGGGTGACGAACTCGTCCATCGCCATGTCGCGCGCGGCCTTGTCTTCCAGCAGGCGAAGGGCGGATAGCGCGACGGTCTTCGCCGCGCAGATGACCATCGGGTCGATGGTCGCCGGGATGCCACCCAGCGCGTTCATCGCCCAAGCTGGAAAAACATGACCGTTTGCCGAACGCAGGGCAGGGCGGGCGACATAGAAACGCGCCGTCGGCGTGTGCCAGCTCATGTCGGTGTAGTCGTCCGAGGTCGAGTTCACCTGCGACGGCGGCAGGTCGCGGCGCAGGATCGCCTCTGCCTCCTGTGGTGCAATCAGCCGCTCCAGCTCGTCGATGAAGGGGTTTTCGCTCGCCACCCCACCGGCATTGACCTGGATCTCGCGGGCGATCTTCTTCGCCGCCTCGTCCCAGCGGGGCGGGCCGACGCTCGCCAACGCCTCATAGGCGATCCCGGCCATGGCATGATTGGCCAGCCCCGGCCGCGACTTCGAAACCCAGTGCCGTTCGTAGCGGCAGCCGCTGATCGCGGCGGCGGCCGAGGCGTTTCGGTCGAGCACGGCGGTGACCTGCTCGGCCATGGCGATGGTCGGAACACGGATCATGTACTGGATCTCGGCAAGGCCTGCCGGCAGATTGTCGGCGGTGGCCTGGCCCGCCGTCAGGATCGCCTCGCTGATCGACCAGCCGCCCTGGTGCGGCAGCATGGAATCGCGCAGCGCCTTGGAGGCTATGTACATCGTCATCAGCGCGTCGTTGGCGCCGGGCGCGCGAACCGCCGAATGTGCCTGCGGGATCGGGGCGCCGTCGCCGGCGGCGCGTGCCCAATTCTCGGGCTCATCGCAGATGAAGCGATAGATCATCGCGTAGGCAGCGCCGCAATGGGTGTCCCAGCGCGCAGTGTTGCAGAGCGGCAGCATGTAGAAGGGATGGAAGGAGATCATGCCGGCAAGGCCGTCATAATAGCCTTTGGCTGCATGGATCGGTTTCGAGCCGCGCACCTTCTCCGCCGGCTCGCCGGTGAAGCGCAGCGTGCCTGCAATGCCGTGGCGCTGCATGGCGGCCTTTGTGGCGAGCAGACCGCCCAGGCTGGCCATGCCCAGGCCCGAGTGCGGATCGGTATGGCCGCCGGCTTCGGAGCCGAGCCCTGGGCGGGGCCGCTTCACCGTGGCAGCGTCCTGGCAGTTGCCGGGCACGGCGTCATATTCGGCATACATGCCGATGGTCGGACCGTCTCCATTGGTCCAGTGGGCGCAGAAGGCCGTCGGCATGCCCGCGGAGCCTTCCTCGACCGCAAACCCCTCGCGCTTCAGCCGATCGACATACCAATCTGCCGACTGGTACTCGCGCCAGGCGGTCTCGCCGAAGTCGAAGATGGTGCGCGTCCAGGCCGACAGCAGCGGCTGGATGCCGTCGAGGCAGGCAAGAGCGGTTTCTTGCGCCGATGTCGTCACCGGTTTTTCCATGCGCCAAAGAAAGCAGTGAAGCGGCTTGCCAAAAAGTGATATGTTTTCCCGGTTCGTGCAAATTCGGTTCACCTCTTGAGAATTCCATCGACGCAGGCGCTGCGCGCCCTCGACAGTTTCGCCCGTCATGGCAGCGTCTGGCGCGCCGCCGACGAATTGCACCTCACCCGCAGTGCGGTCAGCCATCAATTGCGCTTGCTCGAACGCGACCTCGGCTTCGATCTGCTGGAGCGCATCGGCAAGGGCGTGGCGCTGACGCCGCGCGGCCAGCGCTATGCCGCGGACGTGCGCAAGGCGCTGACCGTGCTCGGCGACGCGGTGGCGCAAAACGCCGGCACCGGGGTCGGCGGCTCCTTCGCAGTCTCATGCACACCAGGCTTCGCCTCGCTGTTCTTGTGCACCCATATCGGCGAGTTCCGGCAGATGTATCCTGATGTGGCGCTGAGCATACTGACGCCCCGGCGGCTCGACGACGTCAGCAATCCGGACGCCGACGCCTTCATTGCCTTTGGCGTCGGCAACTGGCCGAACCGCGTGGTGGAACTGCTGTGCGATATCTCGTTCACGCCGCTCTGCAGCCCGACGCTACTCAACAAAGTGGGCGGCTTTTCCAAGCCCGCCGACGTCCTGCGCGCCAACCTGCTGCATCTTGGCGATACGGAGGACTGGGCGCGCTGGCTGGCGCTGGCCAAGGTCGAGAACCCCGACACCGAGGGCGGCATCTTCTTTTCCGACATGAACCTCGTTTTCTCGGCGGCGATTGCCGGCCAGGGCATCGCCATGGGGGACGAGCTGACCAGCCGCCGGGCGCTGAGTGAGGGCCGGCTGGTCAAGCCGTTCGAGACCTCGATCCCGTCGCCGCGTTCCTATTTCCTGGTTTCCGAGCACGCCAAGGCGGGTCACCCTGTGCTGGAGGCGTTTGGGGGATGGTTGAGGTCGAAGCTATCGGAGAACAGGTTGCGGACATATTGAGATCAACTGATCTCCCCCAGGAGAGGTGAATTTCGCGGCTCCAGCGTCGCCGGCATTCGCCATAGATGAATCAAATTTGCCGATCAGGCGAAAACTATTCGGTTGCGGTGAGCCTTCGCGCTGCCTACGATTTCCCCCAGCCACCAAGGAAGAGGCAGGATGCAGCAACCCGGCCGGGCCGCAGAGATCAAGGCGAACGGGATCGGCAAGAGCTTCGGCTCGTTCCGTGCGCTGGACAATCTGACGCTCAATATCGGCCGCGGCGAGTTTTTGACGCTGCTCGGCCCCTCCGGCTCCGGCAAGACCACCTTCCTGATGATCCTGGCCGGCTTCCTGCAGCCCAGCGAGGGCCGCCTGTTCAGCGACGGCGTCGATATTACCGACCGGCCGGCCGAGCAGCGCGCCGCCGGCATGGTGTTCCAGGGCTATGCGCTCTTCCCGCATATGAGCGTCGAGCAAAACATCGCCTTTCCCCTCAAGGTTCGCAAGAAATCTGCCGCCGAGATCAAGCGTAGCGTCGGCGAGATGATAGAGCGCGTCGGTCTGCTCGGCCACGAGAAGAAGCTGCCGGCGCAGCTTTCCGGCGGCCAGCAACAACGCGTGGCGCTGGCCCGCGCGCTGGTGTTCGAGCCGGGCGTGCTTTTGCTCGACGAGCCGTTCTCGGCGCTGGACAAGAGCCTGCGCGGTCAGATGCAGGCCGAGATGAAGCGCCTGCACCAGGAGACCGGCACCACCTTCGTCTTCGTCACCCACGACCAGAGCGAGGCGCTGGCGCTGTCCTCGCGTGTCGCCATCTTCAACCATGGCAAATTGTTGCAGGTCGGAGCGCCTGACGAGGTCTATGACCGGCCCGCCAACCGCTTCGTCGCCGAGTTCCTGGGCGAGATCAATATGCTGCCGCTGAAGGGCGTGCGCGTCGCCGACCATGGCGCGACCGCGCTCTGCGAAGACCGGGCAATCAAGCTGCGCGGCAACGCCGAAGCAGTGGATGGCAATGCCATCCTGGCGATCCGGCCAGAACATATGTCGATAGCGCGCGAGGCGGCGGCAGGCGAGAACGGCATAGCTGCCACCGCGATCGGATCGACCTATCTGGGCGCGGCGACCAAACTCGACCTTACGACACGCCAAGGTGCGAAGGTGACCGTCTCTGTGCCGAACGAGGTCGCGGCCGCGGCACTCAGCAAAGGCAATTCCGTCTGGCTGACCTGGCCGGCGGAAAAGGGTTTCCTCCTTCCGGACGGAGGGCAATGAGCACCGGCGCGGCCTGAATTCGCCGCACCGGATTCCGGATTCGATCAACGAAAACAAAGGGGAACTAACATGAACGATACCAAAAAACAGGCCATCGAAACGCTCTCCGAAAGGACAAGGCGCGGTGAGATCTCGCGCCGGCAATTCACGCAACTTGCAGGCCTCGTGCTTGCCGGCACGCCGCTGCTGCTGCGCTCGACCAAGTCCTTCGCCGCCGCGAAGGAACTGGTGCTGGTCAACTGGGGCGGCGACGCCATCACGGCTTACGACGCCGCCTATGGCCAGGCTTTCACCAAGGACACCGGCATCACCGTCAAGATGGATGGCTCCGGCCCGACCGAAGGGGCCATCGCGGCACAATTTAAAAGCGGTGCGCCGACCTGGGATCTTGTCGACGTCGACCCGTTCTCGGCCATCACGCTTGGCGCGCAAGGCATGCTCGAGCCGATCGACTACACAATAGTCGACAAGAAGAAGATGCGGCCGGGTTTCGGCTGGGATTACGCCGCCTCGACCTATTTCTTCTCCTATGTGATCGCCTACGATTCGCAGAAATACGGCAGCAATGCCCCGACCGGCATGGCCGATTTCTTCGACGTGAAGAAATTCCCCGGCAAGCGCTCCCTCTACAAATGGGGCGTGTCGAGCTGGGAGGCGGCTCTTCTCGCCGACGGCATCGCGCCGGCGTCGCTCTATCCGCTCGACCTCAAGCGCGCGCATGACAAGATCGCCGCGTTCAAGGAGAACGTCGTCGCCTATTGGGGCGGCGGCGCGGAAAGCCAGAGCGTGTTGCTCAACGGCGAAGCCTCGATGGCGATCGTCTGGTCGACGCGAGCCTCGCTGATAGAGCAGGATTCGGGCGGTCAGATCAAGTTCATCTGGGACCAGGGCCTGATTTCGCCCGGCGCACTGGCCGTGTTGAAGAACAACCCCGGCGGCAAGGACGCGGCGATGAAGTTCATCGCCAGCGCGCAGGACCCTGCAAAGCAGCTTGTCATGTTCGACAAGCTCGGTCAGGGCCCGGCCAACCCGGCTGCCGACGCTCTGGTTCCCGCCGACAAGAAGCGCATCAACCCGGTCGATCCCGAGAACATGAAGAAGCAGATCCCGCTCGACATGGACTGGTACGCCAAGAATTACGGGGCGGCGCTGGACGAATATACCAAGATCATCTCCGCCTGACCGGCGCTGGGCTGACATGAGAGGCGTTCTCTCGGATAGGATGGGCGCGGCGCTGCTGATGGCGCCGCTGCTCCTGTTCCTTGGCCTCGCCTATGCCTGGCCGTTCCTCGGCGTGGTGAAGTGGAGCTTCACGCTGCCGACGCCGGGGCTTGGCCAGTACGGCGCGCTGATAACCGACCCGCTGGTACAGTCGGTGTTCGTCCGCACGCTGCGCATCGCGGCGATCGTCACCGTTGTATCGGTTGCCGCTGCCTACGCCATCACCGTGGTCTGGGTGCGCGGCAGCCCGGCGCAGCGGGTGCTGGCCGAATTCTGCATCCTGGTGCCGTTCTGGATATCGGTGCTGACGCGCGCCTTCGGCTGGGTGGCGCTTCTCTCCAACCGCGGCCTGATCAACACCTGGCTGCAGTCGATCGGCTTCATTGGCGAACCGCTGACGCTGGTGCGCAACGAATTCGGCGTCATCGTCGGCATGACGCACTTCCTCATTCCTTTCGCCGTCTTTCCGCTGGCGTCTTCCATGCGCAGCCTCGACGAGCGTGTGCTGCTCGCCGCGCGCGGGCTGGGTTCCAGCCGCATGCGCACCTTCTGGACGGTGTTCGTGCCGATGACGCGCTCCGGCATCATCGGCTCCGCGCTGATCGTCTTCGTCTTCTCGCTCGGCTTCTTCGTCACGCCGGCGATCCTTGGCGGTGGCCGCAGCGTCATGATCGCCGAACTGATCTATCTCCGCATCTTCCAGAGCCCGGACTGGGGGCTGGGTGCTGCCATCAGCGTGGTGCTGGTGTTGTTCGTCGGCATCCTGATGGCGCTGCTCTTCCGCTACGTCAGACCGAAGCAATTGGTGTAGCCTATGCCGACCTATCGCCCCGGTCCCGTCTCGCTGGCCCTCGCCGTCCTGGTGGCGCTGTTCCTGCTCCTGCCGCTGCTGGCCGTGATCCCGGTCTCGCTGACGCCCAGCCGCATGCTGGCGATGCCGACGGGCGAGTTGTCGCTGCGCCACTACCGCTCGCTGGTCGAGGATCCGCGCTGGCTCCAGTCCATCCTGCTCTCGATCAGGATCGGCATCGTCAGCAGTGTCATCTCGACGGTGCTGGCACTGTGCTTCAGCCTTGGCGTGTGGATGTTCAAGCCGCGCTTCACCGCGGCTCTGGTCGGCTTCGTGCTGTTGCCGATGATGGTGCCGCCGGTGGTCTCGGCGGTGACGCTCTATTTCCTGCTCACCTCGATCTCCGGCGTCAGTTCCTTTTTCGGCTACGACACCTGGCTGGGTGTGGCCATGGCGCATTCGGTGATGACGGTGCCCTTCGCCACGGTGCTGATCCTGGTCTCCCTCAGCCAGCTTGACCGCCGTATCGACCTCGCAGCGCGTGGCCTTGGCGCCAGCGTCTGGGAGCGCGCCACGCGCATCATCATGCCCAACATCAAATTCGGCATCGTCACCGCGGCACTGCTGTCCTTCGTGCTCTCCTGGGAGGAAATCGGCGTCACGCTGTTCATCACCTCGGTCAACGCCATCACGCTGCCCAGGTTGATGTGGATGGGTCTGCGCGACAATATCGACCCGGCGATCGCGGCACTTTCAGTGATCCTGATCGTCATCACAGTGCTGGTGCTTGCAGCGCGCAGCGTTGTGGTGCGGCTGCGTGGAGGACAATGACCGGGGGCCTGTCTGCCTCAGGGGATTGTCACAGGGGTAAAACTCCTAGCAGAAGCGCACCGAGACCCGGCCGAACCTGCCCAAATCGCCGATGACTTCGTCGCCGGCCTCGACATTTATCGGCGTCACGCAGGTGCCGGTTATCACCACTTGCCCCGGCTGGAGCGTTATGCCCAGCCCCGACAGTTCGTTGACGATCCAGGTCAGCGCAACACGCGGATCGCCCAACACGGCTGCTCCTGATCCGATATGCTGCGACTTTCCAGAGACAGAAGCGGCCACCGGGTGCTTCGCGAAATCTACGTCACGCCAATCGTCTTCCGCCGCCTCGCCGATGACGAACAGATTGGCACAAGCATTGTCGGCGATGAGCTGCGGCGCGCCGACAGCGCAGAAATCGTCATAGCGGGAGTCCGGTATTTCGATCGCCGGATGCAAACTCGCCACGGCGTCCACTACATCACCGATTTCATAAGGCGCCGGGCGAGGCGGCAACTGACGGCCGAACCGGAAGGCGAATTCGATCTCGGCGACACGCATCTTGCTTGTCGCCAGGGAAACGGAGCCACCGACCTCGACCGCCTTCTCGGCGAGGAGGCGCCCGGCCATCGGGCCGTCGACGTTGATATGCCGCTGGCCGGCCAGGCTGGTTGCCGCGATCTTCCAGCCGAAGAGCGGAGCCACTGAGCGATCCATGACGTGCGACTGGATGGCGTAGCCTTCGGCCCGCGTCTTCGGCCGCAATTCCTCGGGGATGGCGTCGAGGCGGGTGCCCTTGTCCCAATGGCCTACCAGGAGGCGCGACGCGGCCCTGGCCTTTTCTGGATCGAGCATGATCAGCTCCTGAAATTAGGAAATGCGGCGCTGCCGGGCGTTGCTGATGCTTGCGGTTCGCAAAGGGTACCCGCTATTCATCGTCGCTGACGAGATTGTCGGGAAGTCGTATTTTCGAGATCATCGACATTCATCATCGTGACAACGAATCGGCAATCGTGTTCGTTCAGTAAATGGCTATATACGGCAAAGCGTCTGGAGTGCGGAAGAGCTTCTGGCAAGCAGGGTCGGTACGCACCGGGTGAGGGAGAAACGATGACGGCGCCCGGCGATTTGCAACAGGCACTGTTTCTGAGGCTAAAAAGCGATCCGTCCCTGTCGGCTCTGCTGGGCGGCGCCGGACTGCGCGAACAACCAACCGACAACGTCGCCTTTCCCTATGTGACATGCGGCCAGACCTGCGCCTTTGACTGGGACACCGGCGCCGAGAACCGCGACGATCAACTTATTACGCTGCATGTCTGGTCGAAGGCCCATGGCGAAGCCGAAACGCGCGCCATCATGGATGCCATCGAGGCGCGCCTTGCCGACGCGGTGCTGGAGGTCGGCGCTCGCGGCCAGACACGCCTGTCGCTCGAATTCAGCGAGGCGCGCTATGACGAGGAACTGCTTGTCCATCACGGCCTGCTGCGTTTTCGGGCGCTGACCCAGGAAAACGCCTGACGCGCGCTTTCAATATGAACGAAACGGAGTCTAGACTGGAACTTCATGGGTTTCATCGGGTTGGGCGGTGAAATCTCAATTTGTTTGTCTCGCATTGCAGGGGTGGCGAGCATGGTTTCAGCGGCGATCACCGTTCATTTCACGTTCAGCGCCGATGCGTTACAACGCTGGCCATGAGAACGCTTCGCTCCCATTTCCGAACCGCGACCCTGGCGCTCTGCGCCGGGCTGCTTGCGGTGCCGGCAAGCGTTGCGCCGGCAGCCGCGCAGGATGAATCGATTGTCGTGGCGGCGGCCGACTGCTACGCGATCGGCCAGCAGGTGGCCGAGCAGAATGGCGGGACGCTTGCCAAGGCCTCGCAGTCGACGCGAGGCGGGCAGCCGGTCTGCGTCATCGTCGTGCTCGTTCCGGGCAAGAACGGGCAGCGTCCGCGCCGCTCCGAGATCGTCGTCCCGCAGAACTGACCCCGTCGTTTCCCAGGCCGGCGGAATCGGCCTATAGCTGAAGCAATCGGTCAACAGGCAGTGGTCTTCGCATGCGCGTACTGGTCGTCGAGGATGACAAGGATCTCAACCGGCAGATATCGGATGCGCTGGTCGACGCCGGCTATGTCGTCGACCGGGCATATGACGGCGAGGAGGGCCATTTTCTCGGTGACACCGAGCCCTACGACGCGGTCGTGCTCGACATCGGCCTGCCGCAGATGGACGGCATCAGCGTGGTCGAGCGCTGGCGGCGCGGCGGCCGCAAGATGCCGGTGCTGATCCTGACCGCCCGCGACCGCTGGAGCGACAAGGTCTCCGGCATCGACGCCGGCGCGGACGACTATGTCACCAAGCCGTTCCACATCGAGGAAGTCCTGGCGCGGGTCAGGGCGCTGATCCGCCGCGCCGCCGGCCACGCCTCATCCGAACTGACCTGCGGGCCGCTGCGCCTCGACACCAAGGCCTCGAAGGCCGATGTCGCCGGCGTGCCGTTGAAGCTGACATCGCATGAGTTCCGCCTGCTTGCCTACCTGATGCATCACATGGGCGAGGTCGTCTCGCGGACCGAACTGGTAGAGCATCTCTACGACCAGGATTTCGACCGCGATTCCAACACGATCGAGGTGTTTGTCGGACGGCTCCGTAAGAAAATGGGCATCGACATGATCGAAACCGTGCGCGGCATGGGTTATCGCATGCGTGAGCCGGAGGCGTAAGGCGGAACCGCTCCCTACCAACCCAACCGTGAGCAAGCGGCTCTCACTGCGCTTGTGGCCGCGCTCGCTGACGTTCCGCGTCATCGCCTTTTCCACGGTCTGGGCGATCCTGACCCTCATCGTCATTTTCACGCTCATTACCACGCTCTACCGCCAGGCCAGCGAGCGCGGTTTCGACAGCCTGCTTTCTGCGCATCTGTTCAACCTGATCGGCTCCATCGGCATTTCCGACACCGGCGCGCTCACCGGCGCTCCGGATCTCGGCGACCTCCGCTTCTCGGAACCGAATTCGGGCTGGTACTGGTCCGTCGAACCCGCCTCGGAAGGGGTGCACGGCAATCTCCACTCATCGTCGATGACCAGGACGATCCCGTCGCCCGATGTGGCGGACGTTCCCTTCAACGCCAATTTCCAGCGCAGCTACGCGGCGCAAGGCATCGATGGCGAGGAGTTGGTCGTGTTCGAGAGCGAATTCGTTCTCGATGCCAAGAACCGCGCCGCCCGCTTTCGCGTCATGGGCAACAAGACCGAACTGGAACAGGAGATCGCCACCTTCCAGCGCCGCCTCCTGACCTACCTTTCCCTGTTCGGCGTCGGCATGATCGCCATCAACGCCATCGCCATCCTGCTCGGCCTGCAACCGCTGCGAAGGGTCAGGAACGCGCTCGCCATGGTGCGCGAAGGCACCGCGCAAAGACTTGACGGCCAGTTTCCAGCCGAGATTGAACCGCTTGCCAACGAAACCAATGCCTTGATCGAGAACAACCGGCGTATCGTCGAGCGCTCGCGGACTCAGGTCGGCAATCTCGCCCATTCCCTGAAGACGCCGCTGGCGGTGCTGCTCAACGAGGGGCGGGCGCTTGGTGGCGCCAAGGGGCAACTTATCGCCGAGCAGGCCGCTTCCATGCAGAAGCAGGTCGATCACTATCTCCAGCGCGCCCGCGTCGCGGCGCAGCGCGACAGCGTCGTCTACCGCACGCCGATAACGCCGTTGGTGCAGCGCATGGTCAGGGTCTTGCAGAAGCTCAATCCGCAGACCAGCATGTCGTTGTCGCTGCCGCCGATCGAGATCGTCTTTGCTGGCGAGCGCGAGGACCTCGAGGAGTTGCTCGGCAATCTGCTCGAAAACGCGATGAAATGGGCGAAGAGCGCGGTTTCGGTTTCCGTCGTTCCCGTGGGTGACAAGGACGACAACATGTTCGAGATCGCCATCGAAGACAACGGGCCGGGCATACCCGAGGAAAAAGCGCGCGAAGCGTTGAAACGCGGACGACGCCTGGACGAGACCAAGCCGGGCACGGGTCTCGGCTTGGCCATTGTCGCCGACCTCGTCAACGAGTATGGAGGCATACTGCTGCTCGAACGGTCCGGCATGGGCGGATTGAAGGCGGTAGTGCGATTGCGGAGCCTTCAGTGATGCCTTTCCCCGGCCGATCGACATTGACGGACTGGGCATGTTATGGCGGCGCACCGATTGGCTCCGTAGCCGGCCCAACGGCCAAATTTCCGACAAATATCAACATTATAGGCTCGCCGACTTCTCCGATGACGCGGCCCCCGGCGCATCCATGACAGGCTCCAGCTCAAGAAAACCGGTTGTTGGCATGAAGATTCGCGTCGCACTTGTTTCCGCATTGATGGCCGTTTCCGGCTGCACCACCTTGGGCGGCAAGGCTCCCACCATCGCTGCGACGCCGGCCTCCACGCCACCCAGCAGCGGCAAAGTCGCCACGACGATCATTTCGGCGATGGGCGGCGGCCTCATCGGCGGGTCGGTCGGCAGCGGCCTTAGCGAAGCCGAGAAGCGCAGCGCGCTGGAGGCTGAATACAAGGCGCTCGAATACACCACGAGCGGCCAGAAGGTGACGTGGAAGGGCACCCAGGCGTCCCGCTATGGCGAAGTGGTTCCGGCTCAGCCCTACCGCGTCGGCTCACAGGACTGCCGCCAGTACACGCAGACCGTCTTTACCGGCGGGGCAGGCGTCACGGCGCGTGGAACGGCTTGCCGCAACGCCGATGGCAGTTGGACGCCGCTCACCTGACAGGCTAGCCGGTCCATTTCGGACCCGGCCGGTTGATGTCGATGAAGGATATGCGGCGCGCCCGCCGTCAAAGCGTCGCAGTATGCTTGTGTTGGCAGGGCAAGGCTCTGCCGTTATTGGAAGAACCATGCTGTTCTGGGTCATAGCCGCAATCCTAACGCTGGGCGCCAGCCTGGCGGTGCTGCTGCCGCTGGCCGGTGGCGCCAGAAGCGCGTCTTCGAGCGGCGAGCACGATCTGGAAGTTTATCGCGACCAACTGTCCGAACTCGACCGCGACGCCGCCCGTGGCCTGATCAAGCCTGCCGAAGCCGATGAGGCGCGCGCCGAGATCGCCCGGCGCATCCTTCGCCTCGACAATGCGGACCAGACCGGCAGCGCATCCGTCGGACGCACATCCGTCGCGACGCGGCTTGTCGCCACCGCGGCCGTGCTGGCGGTGCCGCTGGTCAGTTGGGGCCTCTACATCAACATAGGCTCGCCCGATCTGCCCTCGCAGCCGCTCAGCGAGCGGCTGGCCAAGAATCCGGCCGACAGCTCGGTCGACGAACTTGTGGCTCGCGCCGAAGCCCATCTTGCCGCCAATCCGTCCGACGGCAGGGGATGGGACGTGCTGGCGCCGGTCTATCTGCGCATGCAGCGCTTTTCCGACGCGGTCGCCGCCTATCGCAACGCCATTCGCCTCGACGGCGACAGCGCTGTTCGCCGGGCCGGTCTCGGCGAGGCGATCGCCAGCGCGGCCGGCGGCATCGTTTCGGCGGATGCCCAGGAGGCCTTCGAGGCGGCCCTGAAACTTGACCCGGCCAATGCCAAGGCCGGCTTCTACCTGGCTATGGCCTTGGCGCAGGAGGGCCGCAGCAAGGAGGCGGCCGCGGCCTGGCAGGCGATGCTGGGCACGCTGCCGAAGGATTCGCCATGGCGCGGCGCGATCGAGCAGGCGCTGGCCAAGTCCGATAGTTCCGGCGCCGGCAATGCAGGCGTCGCTTCGAGCGAGCCGGCAAACGGACCGACCGCGGGCGATATCGATGCCGCTTCATCGATGTCGCCGCAGGACAGGGAAGCCATGATCAACACCATGGTCGCCGGGCTCGACGAGAAGCTGCGGCAGAATCCGCGCGACCCGGAAGGATGGATGCGGCTCGTTCGTTCCTACATCGTGCTGGGCAAGGCCGACCAGGCGCGCGAGGCGCTGAGCCGAGCTATTGCCGTCTTTGGAGCCGACAGTGACGAAGCCAGGAAATTCACCGCTTTTGCCGCTTCGCTCGGCCTGACGGCGACGCAATAGGGCTGGACCGGACAATGACACGCAAACAGAAACGATTGTCGGTGATCGCGGGCGGCCTGGCCTTCCTCGGCGCCGCCACCGGCCTGACATTCTATGCGCTCGGCCAGAAGGCGTCCTATTTCTACATGCCCGCCGATCTGGCCACGGCGACGGTGCAGCCGGGCCAGCGCATCAGGCTGGGCGGCCTGGTGGAAAAAGGCACGATCCAGCGCGGGCAGGGGGCGACAGTGGCGTTTTCTGTGACCGACACCCATAAATCGGTCAAGGTCACCTATACAGGCATCCTGCCTGACCTATTTCGCGAGGAGCAGGGGGTCATCACCGAGGGCACGTTCGGCCCGGATGGCGTCTTTGTGGCCGACAGCGTTCTGGCCAAGCACGACGAGCGCTACATGCCCAAGGAAGTGGCCGATGGGCTGAAGGCCAAGGGCGTTTGGCAGGAGAGCAAGAGTGAATAGGCAGGCTCGATATAGCCGGGTTGGCGATCATGGTTGAGACCGGACATTTCGCGCTGGTCCTGGCCTTCGCGCTGGCGCTGGTGCAGACGGTGGTGCCGCTGTTTGGCGCCCGCACCAACAATCAGCGCCTGATGGCGGTCGGCGCTCCTGTCGCGATCACCGGCTTTGCCCTGACGGCGCTGTCCTTCGCCGCACTGCTCAGCGCCTATGCGAGTTCCGATTTCTCGGTCGCCAGCGTCTGGGAAAATTCCCATTCGCTGCAGCCGATGATCTATAAGATCACTGGAACCTGGGGCAATCACGAAGGCTCGATGCTGCTCTGGGTGCTGATCCTGACCTTTTTCGGTGCGCTGGTCGCCGCCTTCGGCTCCAACCTGCCGGCGACGCTACGCGCCAACGTGCTTGCCGTGCAGGGTGCGATCGGCGCGACATTCTTCCTGTTTATACTGGCAACATCCAATCCCTTCGCCAGGCTTTCACCGGCGCCCATCGAAGGGCGCGATCTCAATCCCATCCTGCAGGATCTCGGCCTCGCAGTGCACCCGCCACTGCTCTATCTCGGCTATGTCGGCTTCTCGATCTGTTTCTCCTTCTCGGTAGCCGCGCTCATCGACGGACGCATCGATGCGTCCTGGGCGCGATGGGTGCGGCCGTGGACCCTGGTCGCCTGGATGTTCCTGACCGGCGGCATCGCCATGGGCTCGTACTGGGCTTATTACGAGCTCGGCTGGGGCGGCTTCTGGTTCTGGGATCCGGTCGAGAACGCCTCCTTCATGCCGTGGCTGGCGGGCACCGCGCTGCTCCATTCGGCCATCGTCATGGAAAAGCGTTCGGCACTGAAGATCTGGACGCTGCTGCTCGCCATCCTGACCTTTTCACTGTCGTTACTCGGCACCTTCCTGGTGCGTTCGGGCGTCCTGACCTCGGTGCATGCCTTCGCCACCGATCCGACGCGCGGCATCTTCATCCTGTGCATACTGACGTTGTTCATCGGTGGATCATTGACGCTGTTTGCACTGCGTGCCTCGAGGCTGACGGCCGGCGGCCTCTTTCATCCGGTTTCGCGCGAAGGCGCGCTGGTGCTGAATAATTTGTTCCTGACCACGGCCACCGCCACCGTACTCGTCGGTACGCTCTATCCGTTGGCCGTCGAGGCCCTTTCGGCCGACAAGATTTCGGTCGGCGCGCCGTTCTTCGACCTCACCTTCGGACCGCTCATGGTGCCGTTGCTGGCCATGGTTCCGTTCGGGCCGCTGCTGGCCTGGAAGCGCGGCGACGTCTTCGCCGTCGCGCAGCGCCTGATGGCAGCTTTCGCGGCGGCGCTTCTGGCAACGCTGGTCACCGCCCTGTTCATCAACGGCGCTTCGGTATTCGCAGCCCTTGGCGTGGGTCTTGCCGTCTGGCTGATCCTCGGCGCTCTCACCGACCTCGCTGTCAAGGCGGGGTTCGGCAATGTGGCTGCGAGGGTCATGGTCAGGCGCCTGCTCGGCCTGCCGCGCTCGGTCTTCGGCACAGCGCTTGCCCACCTCGGTCTTGGCCTGACCACGCTTGGCATCGTCGGCACGCTTTGCTTCGGCACCGAGAAGATCCTGTCGATGCATGCCGGGCAAACCGTCGAATTGTCCGGCCACACTCTGCGTTTCGTCGGGCTCCATCCGGCGCAGGGACCGAATTACAGCGAGGATCGCGGTCGCTTCCAACTGATCGGCGTCGGCGGCAGTCCGGTTGGCGAAATCAGCTCGGCCAAGCGCTTCTATCCGGTACGCCAGACGACGACGACGGAATCAGGCATCAGGACGATGGGCCTTTCGCAGCTTTACATTTCGCTCGGCGACGAGGGCAATGACGGATCGGTCGTGGTGCGCCTGTGGTGGAAACCGCTGGTGACGCTGATCTGGGGCGGCGGCCTGGTCATGATGGTTGGTGCGGCCATGTCGCTGATGGACAGGCGCCTGCGCGTCGGCGCACCCTCGCGCCGCCGCAAGCAGGCCGGCGCCATGAGCCCCGCGGGCCTGCCATGAAGGCGAAGTTGTCCATCGCGTCGCTCGTGATGGTGCTGGCGCTGTCCTTTGCCGGCACGGCGCTGGCGGTGAAGCCCGACGAGATGCTTGCCGATCCGACGCTGGAAGCGAGGGCGCGAGCGCTGTCGGAAGGGCTGCGCTGCATGGTCTGCCAGAACCAGTCGATCGACGAATCCGATGCCGACCTTGCCCGTGACCTGCGCGTTCTGGTGCGCCAGCGCCTGGTCGCTGGCGATACCGACAAGCAGGTGATGGACTATGTGGTTTCGCGCTACGGCGAGTTCGTGCTGCTGAAGCCGCGCTTCGACCTGCGCAACGCTCTGCTTTGGGGCACGCCGGTGATCCTGCTTTTGGCCGGCGGCCTGTTCGTCGTGATCAGCGCGAGATCGCGTCGGACACTGGCGACAAAATCCCTCTCCGCCGACGAGCGGGCGGCACTGGAGGCGATCCTGCGCCGCGATTGAGCGCAGGCGGCGATCGTTCGCCAACATTACCAAAGTTTCATGCGTCGGAAATGGCGTCGTAATGTACGCCGCTCTAATTCTCTTCCTCAGGATGCCGACAAGGCGCGTCCCTTCGAAAAGAGGATACGAGACCCCATGAATATTGCTCCCAATTCATATTCCCGCACCCGCAAGCGTCTCCTGGCTGCCGTCGCTTCCGTCGCCGTTGCCGGCGCGATCGGCGTTGGTGCGTTGACCAGCGGAACCAGCCCCGTTCTGGCCGATGCCGTGCGCGTCGAGGCGCCGCAGGTCCCCAGCTTCGCCGATGTCGTCGAGCGCGTTTCGCCCGCCGTGGTCAGCGTCAAGGTCAAGGCCAAGGTCCAGCCCACCGCCGATGACGGCTCCGACGGCCAGGACGGTTTCGACAATTTGCCCAACAATCCGCAGCTGCGCCGCTTCTTCAAGGAATTCCGCGGCTTTGGCGATCAGGGCGGCCAGAACGACGATGGCCACCGCCGGTTCGGGCATCGTGACCGCGGTAATGGCGAGCCGCGCCCGGTGGCTCAAGGGTCGGGCTTCTTCATCTCCGAGGACGGCTATCTCGTCACCAACAACCATGTCGTCGAAGAGGGCACCGCCTTCACCGTGGTGACCAATGACGGCAAGGAACTCGACGCCAAGCTGGTCGGTACCGACCCGCGCACCGACCTCGCGGTGCTCAAGGTCGAGGGTGGCGGCAAATTTACCTATGTCGACTTCGCCGACGACTCCAAGGTTCGGGTCGGCGATTGGGTCGTGGCCGTCGGCAACCCCTTCGGTCTCGGCGGCACCGTCACCGCCGGCATTGTCTCGGCGCGGGGCCGTGACATCGGCGCCGGTCCCTATGATGATTTCATCCAGATCGACGCCTCGGTCAACCGCGGCAATTCTGGCGGCCCGACCTTCAACCTCAGCGGTCAGGTGGTCGGCATCAACACCGCTATCTTCTCGCCTTCCGGCGGCAGCGTCGGCATCGCCTTCGACATTCCTGCCTCGACCGCCAAGCAGGTCGTCGAGGATCTGATGAAGAGCGGTGCCGTGCAGCGCGGCTGGCTCGGCGTCGAGATCCAGCCGGTCACATCAGATATCGCCGAATCGCTCGGCCTGAAGTCCAACAACGGCGCACTGGTATCCAGCGCACAGGACGACGGCCCCGGCAAGAAGAGCGGCATCACCGCCGGTGACGTGATCACCCAGGTCGACGGCAAGGATGTTGCTTCGCCGAAGGAGCTCGCCCGCCTGATTGGCGCCTATTCGCCGGGCAAGTCGGTTGACGTCACGGTCTGGCGCGACGGCAAGAGCCAGAGCGTCAAGGTGGAGCTCGGCAAGCTGCCTTCAAGCGACAAGCAGGCCTCGGCCGACGACAAGCCTGCGGCTCCGGCCAAGGCCGATACGCTCGCCGATCTCGGTCTGACCGTCACCAAATCCGAGAACGGCAAGGGTTTGGTGGTGACCGATGTCGATCCCGACAGCGATGCCGCCGACCGTGGCATCCAGCCGGGCGACATCATCACCGCGGTCAATTCGATGGAAGTCAACGGCACCGACGACGTCACCAAGGCCATGGACGAAGCGGTGAAATCCGGGCGCAAGGCTGTCCTGATGCAGATTACCCGCGACGACAACAACCGCTTCGTGGCGCTGCCCGTCGCCAAGGGCTGACAACGACTTTTCCAGTGCGGCGGTTTCAAACACCCCCGAGCCGCCGCACGGGAAGTATGGAGCCGAGCACGTTAGTCAGTCATCGTGCTCCCCTCCGGCGGCAGCGGGCTTCCCATCGCCCGCTGCCGCACTCACCCCGCGGGCCATGCGCTCAGGCTGAGCGAACAAGCGGAGCGCTTTGGTGGCAACGGCATGCCGGCAGCATGCTGGGACAGTAACACCAGAGAACCAAGACTTTATCGCGCGCGGCCTGGATCATCTTGATCGCGATGCGCTTTGGCGAAGGCTAAAATGCAGATGCCGGCTACTCAATCTTCCAGCGAAATCGCGTATAACGGTCCTATGAAGATTCTCGTCATAGAAGACGATCGCGAGGCTGCGGATTATCTGCAGAAAGCCTTTACCGAGGCCGGGCACACCGCGCATGTCGCGGGTGACGGCGAGACCGGCTTCGCGCTCGCCGATGCCGGCGACTACGACGTGATGGTCATCGACCGGATGATGCCGCGCCGCGACGGCCTTTCGGTCATCGCCGGCCTGCGCTCCAGGGGGAACGCCACGCCGGTACTGATCCTGTCGGCGCTGGGCGAGGTCGACGATCGGGTCACCGGCCTACGCGCCGGCGGCGACGATTATCTGACCAAGCCCTATGCCTTTTCCGAGCTGCTCGCCCGCGTCGAGGTGCTGAACCGCCGGGCCAGCGCCAAGGAAGCCGAAACCGTCTACCGCGTCGGCGATCTCGAACTTGACCGGCTTTCGCATTCGGTCAGGCGCGGCGGACGCGAGATCACGCTGCAGCCACGCGAGTTCCGCCTGCTTGAATATCTGATGCGCCATGCCGGTCAGGTGGTGACGCGCACCATGCTGCTCGAAAATGTCTGGGATTATCATTTCGATCCGCAGACCAACGTCATCGACGTCCATGTCTCGCGACTGCGCGGCAAGATCGAAAAAGGCTTCGACAAGCCTATCCTGCATACGATTCGCGGCGCCGGCTACATGCTTAGGGCCGGTTAGGCGGCGGCATGGCCCTTTCCGTGCCTGCCATCATGAAGACGACGGCTGCGCGGCTCTCGGCGCTCTATCTCCTGCTCTTCGCACTCTGCGCCGTGCTGCTTGTCCTCTACATGACCTCGCTTTCGGCGCGCATGCTGACCGCGCAGACGCAGGAGACCATCAACGACGAGGTGCTCGGCCTTGCCCGCGCCTACCAGCGCGGCGGCCTGCCGGTCCTGGTGCGCGTGGTGGAGCAGCGCTCGCGCCAGCCCGGCGCCAATCTCTATTTGATCGCCGACGCCAACGGCCAGATCCTGACCGGCAACGTGCAGAGCCTGGAGCCGGGGGTGATCGAAACCGAAGGCTGGACGACCGAGCCGTTCTCCTACCGTCGTTTCGGCGAAGGCGAGCTCGACCGGCAGCGCAGCACACCTTCCGATCAGACCACGCCCCAAGCCGGCGATACGGCGGTCCGATCCGAAGGCGAGAAGGGCCACAATGCGATCGCCCTGGTGCTGCGCCTGCCGAACCAGATGATCATGCTGGTCGGCCGCGATCTGGGCGAACCTGAGCGGTTCCGCGCCGTCATCCGCCGCTCCCTGATGCTGGCGCTCGGCATGATGGGGCTGGGCGGGCTGTTGATCTGGTTTTTCGTCGGCCGCGCCGCGCTGAAGCGCATCGATGGCGTTTCGGAAGCCAGCCGCCGCATCATGGGCGGCGATCTTTCGGGCCGGCTGCCGGTGACCGGCGCCGGTGACGAATTCGACCGGCTTTCCGAGAACCTCAATGCCATGCTGGCCAGGATCGCCATGCTCAACGAGGGGCTGAAGCAGGTTTCCGACAACATCGCGCATGATCTGAAGACGCCGCTGACCCGGCTGCGCAACCGCGCCGAGGCGACGCTTTCGGGCAAGCACAAAACATCGGACTACCGCCAGGCGCTGGAAGGCACCATCGCCGAGTCCGACCAGCTCATTAAGACCTTCAACGCCATCCTGATGATCTCCCGGCTGGAGGCGGGTTATTCCTCCGAAAGCACCAGTCGCGTCGATCTGGCCGCAGCCGTGCGCGATGTCGTCGAACTCTACGAGCCGGTGGCGGAAGAGGCTGGCGTTTCGCTCGAAGCCGCGGTCAATGGCGCATTCCTTGTCGACGGCAACCGCGAGCTGATCGGCCAGGCGCTGTCTAACATCGTCGACAATGCGATCAAGTACTCGACCGATTCCACCTCCAAGCCGACTGTCCGCGTGACGCTCGAACGCACGCATGGCGAAATCAGGCTTGTCGTCGCCGACAATGGCCAGGGCATTCCGGACGATGCCGATCGCGCCCGGGCGACCGAACGGTTCGTGCGGCTCGAGAAGAGCCGTTCCCAGCCAGGTTCCGGGCTTGGCCTCAGCCTCGCAAAGGCGGTCATGACATTCCACTATGGCCGGCTTGATCTGTTGCCTGGTAATCCCGGATTATCCGTGGTCATGAGTTTTCCCGCGCGGGAGGATCATTGATGGCGGCGGCTGCAAAGCGGACGGCGAAGGACTGGCTGTTGAAGCCCGCGGCAAGGCTTGCTCCTCTGGACGACAGCCGGGCCCGGCAGGAGCTGGCCGAGATCGCCACCTTGGCACGCGAAGAAGGATTGACACGGCTGGCGAAATTCCTGGCTGGAACGGGTGAGGCGCAGGACTTCCTGGCCGCTGTCTTCGACCTGTCGCCGTTCCTGCGTGACATGGCGCGTCGCCGGCCGCAGATATTGGATGGGCTTTTCGACCAGCCGGTCGAGGCCCGGCTGAAGGCGATCATCGTGGCGATCGACCGGGCATCGTTCTCCGAGACGATCTCCGAATCCAGATTGATGATGGAACTGCGGCAATGGAAGGCCGATGCGCATTTCCTGATCGCGCTGGCCGATCTGGCCGCCGAGGCCGAGACCTCGCTTACGGTGCGGCGGTTGAGCGACCTTGCCGATGCGTGCACGCGCGCCGCCGTCGATTTTCTGCTGCGCGACGCGCATGGCCAGGGCAAGCTGAAGTTGCCGGATCCCGCCAATCCCTCGAACCGGTCGGGCTGGATCCTGCTCGGCATGGGCAAGCTTGGCGCGCATGAGCTCAATTTTTCCTCCGATATCGACCTCGTGGTCTTCTTCGACCCGGAAGCGTCGGCCGTCGTCGATCCGCTCGATGCGACGGAGCTGTTTTCGCGGCTGACGCGCCGTCTGGTGCGCATCCTGCAGGACCGCACCGAACATGGTTATGTCTTCCGCACCGACCTCAGGCTGCGTCCCGATCCCGGTTCGACCCCGCTGGCGATCCCGGTCGAGGCGGCGCTGCGCTACTACGAGGCGCGCGGCCAGAACTGGGAGCGCGCTGCCATGATCAAGGCGCGTCCTGTGGCCGGCGATCTGGACGCCGGCACCGCTTTCCTCAAGGAGCTCCAACCTTACATCTGGCGCAAATACATGGACTATGCCGCGATCGCCGACGTCCACTCGATCAAACGCCAGATCCACGCCCACAAGGGGCATGGCGAAATCGCGGTCAAGGGCCACAACGTCAAGCTCGGGCGCGGCGGCATCCGCGAGATCGAGTTCTTCGTCCAGACGCAGCAGCTCATCGCCGGCGGCCGCTTCCCGGAACTGCGAGGCCGCGAGACCGTGCCGATGCTCGGCCAGCTGGCCGCGCGCGGCTGGATCACCGCCGAGGCACGCGACGCACTGGCCCGGCAATATTGGTTCCTGCGCCGGGTCGAGCATGCCATCCAGATGGTGGCCGACGAGCAGACGCACACCCTGCCGGAGGATGATGAAGGGCTGGAGCGAATCGCGCGCATGCTGGGCTTTGCCGATGCGGCTGCTTTTTCCCTGGGCTTCCGCGCCTCGCTGCAGCAGGTCGAACGTCACTACGCGGCGCTGTTCGAAACCGCGCCGGAGCTTTCGGCAGGCATCGGCAATCTGGTCTTCACCGGCGACGTCGACGACCCCGATACGCTGCAGACGTTGCACGGTCTCGGCTTCCAGCGAACGAGCGACATCTGCCGCGTGATCCGTGGCTGGCATTTCGGTCGCTACCGCGTCACCCAGTCGGCTGAGGCGCGCGAGCGACTGACGGAACTGACGCCGGCGCTGCTCAAGGCTTTCGGCCAGACGCGTCGGGCCGATGAGGCGTTGATCCGTTTCGACGAGTTCCTCGCCGGCCTGCCTGCAGGCATCCAGCTCTTCTCGCTGCTCCAGTCCAATCCGGCGTTGCTGAAGCTTATGGCGACGATCATGGGCGCCGCGCCACGACTGGCCGCGATCATCACGCGCCGGCCACATGTGTTCGATGGCCTGCTCGATCCCGCTCTTCTCACCGAATTGCCGGATCGTGGCTATCTATCGGCACGGCTTACCGCTTTCCTCGAAGGCGACCGCGCCTATGAGGACGTTCTCGATCGTTTGCGCATCTTTGCCTCCGAGCAGAAATTCCTGATCGGCGTGCGGCTGCTCGCCGGCTCGATCGATCCGGCCCGCGCAGGCCGCGCCTTTTCTGACCTGGCCGACCTCACCATTGAGGCCGCGTTGCGCGCGGTTATGGCCGAATTCGAGGCGCGCCATGGTACAATCGCCGGCGGCGTGGTTTCGCTGCTCGGCATGGGTAAGCTCGGCAGCCGTGAATTGACGGCGGGGTCGGATGTCGACCTCATCCTGCTCTACGATCACGATGCGGACGCCGAGGAATCCGACGGTGAAAAACCGCTGGCGCCCTCGCATTACTACACCAGGATGACGCAGCGCCTCATCTCGGCCGTTTCCGCGCCGACCGCGGAAGGCGTGCTCTATGAACTCGACCTGCGGCTGCGGCCGTCCGGCAACAAGGGGCCGGTGGCCACCCACGTCGACGCCTTCAAGAAATACCAGCGCCAGGAGGCCTGGACCTGGGAGCACATGGCGCTGTCGCGGGCGCGCGCCATTGCCGGAGATGCCAGGCTCTGTGCTGAGGTCGAAGCCGACGTTGCGGCGGTGCTCGGGCAATCGCGCGACGCAGCAAAGGTGAAAGCGGAAGCGTCCGACATGCGCGCCATGATCGAAAAGGAAAAGCCGCCGCGCGACCTCTGGGACATCAAACTCATTGCCGGCGGCCTGATCGATCTCGAATTCATCGCCCAGGTGGCCGTCGTCACGGGCAATGTCGAGTCCGGCCGCAGGGTCACGGCAACCGCGGAGGTATTGTCGCGCCTTGCGCCACAATTCGCAGCCGCCGATGTCAGGGAGGAGCTTGGCGAGGCCTACCGCCTCTATCTGGCGCTGACCCAGATGATCAGGCTTTGCCTCACCGGCCAGTTCGAGCGGGACGATGTGCCGCCGGGGCTTTCGGATCTGCTTCTGGCGGTCACCGACTTGCCGGATTTCGGTGTGCTGGAAGCACATCTCAAGGAGACGTTGCGGAAGGTCAGGAAGGATTTCAACCTTCTGCTTCGTGCCGGGCGGCCGTGATCAACGGCCGTGCGGATCGCATCGGGGGTGACGATGCAACAGGAGAAGACCATGAGAAAGACAACCAAGCTCGCGTTCGCCTTCATCGCGTTGGCAGGAGCCGTCGGCACTGCGGCCTATGCCGAGAACATCGACAGCGCAAACATGCGTGAGCGCACGATGATGCGCCTCAACAAGGCGATGAAGGACAATGACGGCACCATCAGCTTCGACCAGTTCTCAAGCGTCATGGATTCGCGGTTGAAGAAGCTGGTCGCCGACAATGGTGGCAAGCTCACGGTGGAGCAGCTCGCCGCAGCGCTGGAAAAGGACCGCTTCGAGCACATGGCCAGGCGCATCATCGCGCGTTACGACAACAAGGGCGACGGTACGCTGACGACGGACGACATCGCCAGTCGCGACAAGAAGCTCTTTGCCCTGCTCGACAAGAACAACGACGGAAAGATCAAGAAGGGCGAACTGCCAAAGGGCGGCCGCTTTGGCTTACACCGTCAGTGGGATGACGAAGGCGACGACGGCAGCATGCAATAACGCCTTCCGGCACGGGCTTCGGCGACATCGCCGGAGCCCGTTGCTTAAGCCGCGACCTTGACCACGGGCGTCGCCTTCTTCACCGGAATGCGCACCGACACGATCGTGCCGACACCTTCGGTTGAGCGGATTTTCAGGGCACCGCCTTGCAGTTCGGCCAGAGAGCGCGAGATGGCGAGGCCGAGGCCGGACCCGGCATGGCTCTTGGAGAACTGGTTCTGCACCTGTTCGAAGGGCCGTCCGAGCTTGCCGAGCGCCTCCTTCGGGATGCCGCAGCCATTATCCTCGATCGTCAGCACCAGCGCCCCTGAGGTATTGCGGGCCCTGACCGATATGTGGCCGCCTTGGCCGGTGAATTTCACTGCGTTGGACAAAAGGTTGATGACGATCTGCTTGATCGCTCGGCGGTCGGCAAACAGCGTCAGCGCGTCGGCGATGCGGGTCTCCACGGTGATCGCCTTCTGTGCGGCCTGCAGCGAGACGACCCTGACCGTCTCGCTGATCAGCGGGCCGAGATCGATCTCTTCGCGGTCGAGCGAGAATTGGCCGGCCTCGATTTTCGACATGTCGAGAATGTCGTTGATGACGCCCAGGAGATATTTGCCACTGCTGTTGATGTCGGTGGCGTATTCCTCGTAGCGCTCCGATCCCAGCGGGCCGAACAGCCCCTGTTCCATCAACTCGGAGAAGCCGATGATGGCGTTCAAGGGCGTGCGCAGTTCATGCGACATGTTGGCCAGGAATTCGGACTTGGCCCGGTTCGCCGCTTCGGCGCGCTCGGTTTCCTTCATGTATTTGCGGTTGAGCTCGACCAGTTCGCGCGCGCGCTCCTCTTCGGCCCGGCGGGCGAGGCTGAGATCGTGTATGGTCGCCATCAGCCGGCGCTCGCTGTCGACCAGCTTTTCTTGATGCAGCTTGATCTGGGTGATGTCGGATCCAACCGAGACAATGCCGCCGTCGCGGGTTCTGAGTTCGTTGACCTGCAACCAGCGGCCGTCGGCCAGCTGCCGTTCGAACGTCGCGCCGCCCTGCGGTCCATTGCTGTTGGCAAGCCGCCGATCGGAAGCGAAAGCGAGCATGCGCTCTTCCAGCGTGGCGCGCACGGCGCCTGGCATCACGTCACGGTCCGAAAGGCCATTGTCCTTCTGGTATTTGGAATTGCACATGATCAGCCGCTCGGCGGCATCCCACAGCACGAAGGACTCGTTGATGTTCTCGATCGCCGTCCTCAGGCGCAAATCGGCTGCCTCGGAACGAAGCGCCAGGTGACGCTGCTCGGTGACGTCGACGGCGATGCCGATCAACTGGATTTCGGGTGCTTCCGGATCCATGACCTGCGCCCTTGCGCGCATCCATACCCACTGCCCGTCGGCATGCCGCATCCGGAACACCTGATCGATATGATCGATCTCGCGCGCGACGATCTTGTTGGCGAGCTGGAACAAGTCGCCATCATCGGGATGGATGATCTCGTCGACCTCGCCGAAGGACAGCATCGTGTCGCATGGCTCGTAGCCCAGCATGTCGTACATCGAGCGCGACCAATACATCTTGCCGCGCACCATGTCCCAGTCCCACAAGCCGCAGCGGCCGCGTACCAGCGCCATGTCGATG
Organism: Mesorhizobium sp. B2-6-1; assembly: GCF_006440475.1. NCBI lineage: Bacteria > Pseudomonadati > Pseudomonadota > Alphaproteobacteria > Hyphomicrobiales > Phyllobacteriaceae > Mesorhizobium > Mesorhizobium sp. B2-6-1. The sequence goes on along the minus strand of NZ_VFUH01000002.1, from coordinate 26,603 downwards.
CGTTGATGCGCTTCGAGATAGATGCGGTCGGCCGCCTGCGCGCGCGCCGCCTGGCCGAAATAGGCATAGAGGATGATGATCAGCACGCCGGCCGTCAGTACGAACAGCGTCACATTCAGCGAGACTGTCTTGCGCCAGGCGTCAAAAACCGCGTCCTGCGGCACCAGCGCCGCTGCCGCGCCTTTGCGACCGTTCGTCAGGCTGACCGCTGCATACCAGTCCTGCCCGCCAATATCGACCTCCATCACTCCGGCGCGGTCGCCGAACATGAACAGAGGCTGGCCGCCCTGGACGAGGCTATCCAGCGAACGGCCTTGCCAGGACATCGAGCGCGGCGCCACCGCGGTGATCTTGAAGGCGCTGTCGGTGATGACAAGAACGTGGCCGCGGCTCATCGCGCCCTGGCGGCTGGTCGTTTCCAACAGGTCCTGGATGGCGCCCGGCGCGGTGTCGGACGTGGTGGCCAGCGAACTCGCCAGTTGACCGGACGCCAGCATCAGGATCGCCTTGGCGTTGCGCTCGATATCGTCGCGTTCGTTCATCAGCGACAGGACGCGCAGCGCCGCGATCGCGATCAGGAAGATGACGATGAGAGCCGGTATCGATCGGCGCAGCAATGGCTCCGCCGCCAGAAGCCGCTTGTAGGCCGGTTCGGCGATGAGCCGCGTATTCCCGGCAAGGCCGTCGCCTCGCGGCGTCTCGCGACGCGCAAAAGCTATCCCTCCGGGCGCGCCCCACGCGTCCGCCTTCGCCATAAATGGCACTCCCCGATTTGCCTATGCTTGATGATCCGGCAAACGCCGCACTTCCGAATCGCCATTAAAGAATCAAAGGTGATTCGCCTTGTCCAGTGGTCCGGCGAAAAAAGATTAAAAATCGACTAAAATAGCGGCTTTTCCGCCAACCGAGCAGAGGCATGCGATGGCGATTACCGTGGAAAGGGAATAATATTAGAAATCACGCATATTCCGTGCGGGATTGCACATTGGGAGGAAAGCATGAATCGCAGATCTGCAATTGCTCTCGGCGTGTCAGCGGCAGCGGTAACGCCTTTGTTCGCCCTGGCGGCGTCGGTAAAAACGAGGACATACGGCCCGAAGGAGGGCAAGGAGATTGCGCCCGGCATCAGAGTGGTGGAGGTAGGCACGGGAAACTCAGACATTCCTGCCTACAAAAGCATCTCAATCGTCGATGTCGTGTTTCAGCCCGGCACACATGCGCCGGCGATGGTGATGGACAACGACATGGTATGCACCATCACTGCGGGCGAATTCACGATCAAGAAGGCCGACAAGGAGTTCAAGCTCAAGGAAGGCGACATATACACTTGCGCCAAGGGCAAGACCGACGAGGCGACGAATACGAGCGCCGAGGTCGGCGTGCATCGCATCGCCATGTTGATACCCGCGTAGGGAGGCGGGAATCCGTTCGAGCAGCAGAAGCACAGCCTGACGGGCCGGTGGCGTTGCCTTGGCATTGCCGCCGACCACCATGGTGGCCGCTTGGGTCTGGCTCACGCCAGCGTACGCTCGACGATATCGCTTAAATCCGCCGACAGGTTTTCGGCATTGGCAATCGAAAGCAGCGCTTCCCTGGCCTTGGCCTGCCGGCCAGGTTCGAGCGAACGCCACGACCGGAGCGCCGTTGCCAATCTTGCCGCCACCTGCGGATTGCGTTTTTCGACCTCGAGCACGGTCTGCGTGAAGAATCGGTAGCCTTCGCCGTCGGCGCGGTGGAATCCGGTCTGGTTGGCACTGGAGAATGTGCCGATCAACGAGCGCACCCGGTTCGGATTGGCCATCGAGAAGGCCGGATGCGTGGTCAGGGCGCGAACCGTCTCCACCGCCTGCGGACCGGGTACGCTGGCCTGAATCTGGAACCATTTGTCCATCACAAGCGGGTCGGACGCATATGTCGCTTCGAAAGCCGCCAGTGCCTTGTTTGCCTCCGGCGAACCATGGTGGCGGTGCGCGAGCACGGTCAGTGCCGCCGCGCGGTCAGTCATATTGGTGGCCGACCGGAAGTGCTCCGCCGCAAGCCCGGCGCCATCTGACAGCAGCGAGAGATAATCGAGCATGACGTTGCGCAGCGCCCGCCGTCCGGCGGAAGCTGCGTCCGGGCTGAACGGGCCGGCGTCGGCAAGCCGCTCGTAGAGGCCGGCGAACGCGTCGCGGTTAGCCCTGGCGATTGCCAGCGCCAGCGCCTCGCGCGCAGCGAAGATGGCGTTGGGTTCGATGTTTTTGCCGATGTCGCGCGCTATGTCGGTCTCGCCCGGAAGCGAAAGCGCCAGCGCCCGGTAGGCCGGCTCCAGCGTGTCGTCGCTCGCGATCCTGCCGGCAAGCTCGGTCAGCCGCGCGGTGAAGCCAGGCTCGGCGCCGTCGAGAATCTGGCGGAAGGCCAAGATCAATGCATCCGTAAGCAGCGTGTTGAAGGTCTGCCAGCGCGAGAAGCTGTCGCTGTCGTGGCCGGCAAGGAAGAATTGGTCATCGGTCTTCTGCTCGACGGCAAGCGTTATCGGCGCCGAGAAGCCACGGTTCAGCGAAACCGCCGGACGCTCGGCGACGCCTGAGAAGCGCACCACATGCCGGCGCTTGCGGATGTGGATGATGCCGTCCTCGACGCTGGCGCCGTCGACCGTGTCATAGGCGACCGGCTCGCCACCGGCGCCAATCAGACCGAAGGCGAGCGGTATGTGCATCAGTCGTTTGCGGCTTTCCGACGGGGTCGGCGGCACCGATTGCTCGATTTCCAGAGTGAATTCCCGCTCCGCCCGGTTATAGGTCGAGCTCACCGCCAGGTTAGGGGTGCCGGCCTGATGGTACCAGAGCGCGAATTGCGACAAGTCGCGGCCGGACACCTCCTCGAACACTGCCAGGAAATCCTCGATCGTCGCCGCCGTGCCGTCGTGCCGCTCGAAATAGAGGTCCATGCCGGCGCGAAAGCTATCAGGCCCGAGGATGGTACGGATCATGCGCACCACCTCCGAGCCTTTTTCGTAGACGGTCGCCGTGTAGAAATTATTGATCTCGCGATAGCGGCGCGGCCTGACCGGATGCGCCAGCGGCCCCTGGTCCTCGGGGAATTGATGCGCGCGCAGCGTGCGTACCTCGGCGATGCGCTTGACCGCACGCGAACGTTGGTCGGCGGAGAATTCGTGGTCGCGATAAACGGTCAGCCCTTCCTTCAGGCAAAGCTGGAACCAGTCGCGGCAAGTGATTCTGTTGCCTGTCCAATTGTGGAAATACTCATGCGCGATGATCGCCTCGATATTGGCGAAATCGGCGTCCGTCGCGGTCTCCCGGTCGGCCAGCACATATTTGTCGTTGAAGACGTTGAGGCCTTTGTTCTCCATCGCCCCCATGTTGAAGTCGGACACGGCGACGATGTTGAAGACATCGAGGTCGTATTCGCGGCCGAATGCCTCCTCGTCCCATTGCATCGATCGCTTCAAGGCATCCATGGCGTAGCCGGCGAGCTTCTCCTTGCCGGGCTCGACATAGATGCCGAGCTCGACCGTGCGGCCGGACATGGTGACGAAACTGTCGGCGACCCGGCCGAGATTGCCGGCGACCAGCGCGAACAGATACGATGGCTTGGGGAAGGGATCGTGCCAAATGGCATAGTGCCAGCCATCGCCGAGATCGCCCTTGTCGACCCGGTTTCCGTTGGACAGAAGCAGCGGCGCCTCGTCGCGGCGGGCTTCGATCCGCACGGTGTAGACGGAAAGGATGTCGGGGCGGTCGAGGAAATAGGTGATGCGGCGGAAGCCCTCTGCTTCGCATTGCGTGCAATAGACGTTGCTTGAGCGGTAGAGGCCCATCAGCGCTTCATTGCCCGACGGCGCCAGCTCGGTCTCGATCGACAGCCGAAAGCGACGCGCCGCCGGGGGCCTGAGGATGGTCAGTCGGTCGGGCGTCACGGCAAAATCCGTCGGCTTGGCTTTCCTGCCGTCGATCTCGACGCGCCTGAGCGTCAGCCCGTCGCCATCCAGCACAAGCGGCGTAGAGGCCGCGACGCCATCCCGGCGCTCGACGGTCAAAATTGCCGTGACGATCGTCGCGCCTGGCGAAAGACGGAATTCAAGGTTCGTTTCCGGAATGAGATAGTCGCTGGGGCGATAGTCTTCGAGTTTGAAGACCTGGCCAGTGTCGGTGCGCATTCCGTGGTTCCTGTCTTTCCGGGCCTGTCCTGCCCGTCCAAAAATTTGAAGTCCGCGCTCTTTACACGAACCGGCGCCTCGACAAAACTGCGACAAGGTCTATTCAGACCCTCCTTTCCAGCATCGCGAGGCAGTCATGGCCGCCGTCTACGACGTCAGGCATATCGAGAGCCCGGCAACGCCGGCGCGCACCTGGGCAACCACGCGGGAAGCGGCGGGAGCGTGACAGCAGGCCGCGACAACAGTGACAATACCGTAGGGCACAACACGCTCACCGGCATTATGCTGAAGATCGTCTCGGTGGCGGTCTTCGTCGGCATGTCGACCTGCATCAAGGCGGCGGGCACTGTGCCGGCGGGACAGATCGTCTTCTTCCGCTCCTTCTTCGCTATCTTTCCGATCATTGCCTTTCTGGCTTTCAAGGGAAATCTCGGCACGGCTTTCAGTACAAGCCGTCCGTTCAACCACATCGCGCGCGGCGTCGTCGGCGTCTGCGCCATGGGGCTCGGCTTCTTCGCGCTGACGCGGTTGCCGCTGCCAGAAGCAATCACGCTGAATTACGCCCAGCCACTGTTGGTGGTGGTGTTCAGCTCGATTTTCCTCGGCGAAGCCATTCGTGTCTATCGCTGGAGCGCGGTCGCCGTCGGCCTCGTCGGTGTGCTGATCATCTCCTGGCCGGAGCTGACGCTCCTGAGTTCCGGCGAGGCGCTCGATGACCAGGAGGTGCTCGGCGTCATCGCCGCATTGATAGCGGCGGCGATTTCGGCCGTCGCCATGCTGCTCGTGCGCAATCTCGTGCAAAGCGAGCGCACCGCCACGATCGTGCTTTGGTTTTCGGTCACCGCGAGCGTCATGGCGCTGCTGTCGCTGCCGTTTGGGTGGCAGGCGCTGACGCCGGGGCAGGCGGTCCTTCTTGTCGCCGCCGGCTTCTGCGGCGGCCTTGGCCAGATCCTGATGACCTCGGCTTACCGCCATGCCGAGGCATCGGTGGTGGCGCCGTTCGAATACACCTCGATGATCCTCGGCGTCTTGGTCGGCTATCTCGTCTTCGGCGACGTCGCCACGCTGAACACGCTGACCGGCGGTCTGATCGTCGTTGCCGCCGGCATCTTCATCATCTGGCGCGAACGTCAACTCGGCCTGGAACGCACCCGCACGCGCAAGGCCGCCCCGCCGCAGGGGTGATCAGCACCGTTAGGCCCGCTCTTTCGCCAATCTTACCAGCGCCGTCCGCGTCTGCTCGTCGGCCGGAAAGAAGGACTCGATCGCCAGCTCCGACAGCGTCACGTCCAGCGGCGTGCCGAACACGGTGATGGTGCTGATGAACGACAGCACCTGATCCCCATGGGCAAGCCGCAGCGGATGCACGATGCCGCTCGGCTCGACCCGCGCCGGCCGCCCACTCTTCAGGCCGGAGGGACAACCGCGCAACTCACGCTCCAGTTCGATCAGCACCGGATCGCCTGACGCGTCGTTCTGGTGCTTCAGGCGTTCCAGCAGGTGCGCCCGCCACTCCGCGAGATTGACGATGCGCGGCGCGACACCTCCAGGGTGCAGGCTGAGCCGCAGCACGTTGACTGGCGGCTTGAGCAGCGAGGGCTCGGAAACGTCGGCCAGGAACGGCCCAATGGCAGTGTTTGCCGAAACGAGGTTCCAGTGCCGGTCCACCGCGAGCGCCGGGAACGGCTCGTGCCCTCGAAGCACCGTCTCGACCGCCGCCATGGCCGGTGCCAGCGAAATGTCGGTCAGCGGCCTTTCGCTGAAGCTCGGCGCAAATCCCGCCGCCAGCAAGAGCTGGTTGCGCTGGCGAAGCGGGATCGAAAGCTGCTCGGCCAGGTGTAGCACCATGTCGCGCGACGGCGCGGCCCGCCCGCTCTCGACGAAGCTCAGATGCCGCTGCGAGATATCGGCTTCCGTGGCGAGATCGAGCTGGCTCATCCGGCGTCGCGTGCGCCATTCACGGATGAGGCTGCCGGCGGAGGTTTGAGGGGATATCATGAGGGCATGGTTAGGGCGACGGCAGGCGCATTTCAATTACCCGCGAGGTCATGGAGAGGTGAGCGCTCTTAGCTTCGCCTTCACCTCGAGAAAATCCCGCCAAGCCAGCTTCTTGTGCGCCGGCGTCCTCAATAGATAGGCCGGGTGCAGCGTCGGCATCGCCGGAATAACGACGCCGGACGCTGTCGTGTGGGCGCGCCAGTTGCCGCGCAGCCGCAAGATGCCTTCGCTCGTATTCAGAAGGGTTTTGGCCGAGGGCCCGCCGAGATTGACCAGCACCTTCGGCTTGACCAGTTCGATCTGCCTTTCGATGAACGGCCGGCAGATCTCGGTTTCGTGCGGCGTCGGCGTGCGGTTTCCCGGCGGCCGCCAGGGGATGACATTGGCGATGTAGACGGATGTCCGGTCTAGCCCGATCGCGGCCAACATGCGGTCGAGCAGCCGGCCGGAGCGGCCGACGAAGGGCAGGCCTTCTATATCCTCGTCACGGCCGGGCGCCTCGCCGACCAGCATCACCGATGCATCCGGGTTGCCGTCGGCAAAGACCAGGTTCTTGGCGGTGAACTTCAGGTTGCAGCCGTCAAAAGTCGACATGTGCTGGCGAAGCTCGTCCAGTGTCGAGGCAGCCGAGGCCAATTCGCGTGCCAGCGCCGCCTGCGCCTCGTCGGGTACCGCCGAAATGGGCGGGCGCGCCGGCGGAGCGTTAGGCACGGCGCTCGCATCGAGACGCGGTTGGGCGGGCCGCTCCGGTGCCCTGCTATCGCTCGGCGCGGCAGCCGGCATCCGCTCCGCCGGCTTGGGCGCGGCTTCCGCGAAGCGGTTCACCGGCGCGTCCTCCAACGCCTCGTCGACGCCCGCGCTGGCATAGAAGGCGAGCAGCTCGGCGATATCAGGTCGGCTGTTTGGGGAAGCGGCAGTCATGGCGCCACCATCGTTCGACTGGTCGCATATTGCAAGTTGGTGATTGGGGACATTGGCACAACCGGGCAATGACGGCCTGTCTGTGGCAGCGTCATACGCTCACCGCAACCTAACCCGTCGGTATGCGCGGGTCCTGCACCAGATAAAAGGTCCAGCGCGGCGTATAGTCGGTGATCAGGAATTCGAACCTGGCGGTCTTTAGCGGGTCGACCTTGCCGTTCTTGAACAGCAGACGGTCATACGGTTCAAAATCGCGGTCGAAATCGGCAAAATTGCTCGACCAGATATTGTCAGGCGTCTTGTTGCGCTGGTCGAACGAAAGCCCGTCGCCGAAGACGCTCGGCTGATTCAGGACCTCCTGAAGCTCGAACTGGAATTCGATCCAGGCCTGGCCGCTGTTGTTGAGCACGTCCAAGCGCAAATACATGATGCCGTTGGCGAACTCGCCCGCCTTGCCGAACGCCTGGATCGGCTTGGTTGCACGGATGGTCAACGTCACCGGCGTCGCTGAATTCAGCTCTTCGGTGATGACGAGCGGATCGTCCTTGGTGCCGGTGCCGGAAGCGCCGGTGATTTCGAACCCGCCAAGCTCGTCGGAGAAGGAGTAGGCACCGGTGGCCCAGACCTTCACCTCGTCTGCAAAGGCATGGACCGGCGCCAGCAGGGGGAGGGCCGAAAGGAACGCCCGGCAGGCCCTGCCGGGCGTCGATGGGAAGCGCGTTGATGAGAAGCCGGCTGGCCCAGGAATGCGCATGGTGCGAAGTATGGCCGATAAGCAAGCCGTCGAACAATTAAAAACGTACGCGTTGCGGGCAGGCCGGCGCAAAACGGGTGTCCTTCGGCACGATGCGCGACTTTTTGGCCAAATCCGCGTTGTCACAGACGCGCCGGTTTCCTGTCGCGACTTGATGCGCTATGCAGCGCATGAGCCAGCAAGATACGCGCAATAGCGACAAGCCAGTGCGGAGGGGTTGATGAGCGATATCGAACGCGAAAGCATGGAATTCGACGTGGTGATCGTCGGTGCGGGCCCGGCCGGCCTCGCCGCCGCCATCCGCCTGAAGCAAGTCAATCCCGAGCTTTCCGTGGTCGTGCTGGAAAAGGGCGGTGAGGTTGGCGCCCACATCTTGTCAGGAGCCGTCGTCGATCCGATCGGCATCGACCGGTTGCTGCCGAGCTGGCGCGACGAACAAGACCATCCATTCAAAACGCCGGTCACGGCGGACCATTTCCTGGTGCTTGGCCCCGCCGGCTCTTTCCGCCTGCCCAACATGATGATGCCGCCTCTGATGAACAATCACGGCAACTACATCGTCTCGCTTGGCAATGTCTGCCGCTGGCTGGCGGCCAAGGCCGAGGCGCTCGGCGTGGAAATCTATCCGGGGTTCGCCGCGGCCGGCCTGCTCTATAACGAGGAAGGCGCCGTCACCGGTGTTGTCACCGGCGACATGGGCGTCGAAAAGGATGGCACACACGGCCCGGGTTTCGCGCCGGGCATGGCGCTGATGGGCAAATATGTGCTGATCGGAGAGGGCGCGCGCGGCTCGCTCGCCAAGCAGTTGATCGCCAGGTTCAGGCTTTCCGAGGGCCGCGAGCCGGGCAAATACGGCATCGGCCTCAAGGAACTGTGGCAGGTCAAGCCGGAGAAGCACAGGCCGGGTCTCGTCCAGCACTCCTTCGGCTGGCCGCTCGATCTCAAGACCGGCGGCGGCTCTTTCCTCTATCATCTGGACGACAATCAGGTGGCGGTGGGCTTCGTCGTCCACCTCAATTACAAGAACCCCTGGCTGTCGCCGTTCGAGGAGTTCCAGCGCTTCAAGACCCACCCGGCGATCAGCGGTACTTTCGAGGGCGCCAGGCGGTTGGGCTATGGCGCGCGCGCGATTACCGAAGGCGGCTGGCAGTCGGTGCCGAAACTGTGCTTCCCGGGTGGCGCGTTGATGGGCTGCGCCGCCGGCCTCGTAAACGTCCCGCGCATCAAGGGCTCGCACAATGCCGTGTTGTCGGGAATGCTGGCGGCCGAGCATGTCGCCGAGGCAATCGCCGCCGGCCGCGCCAATGACGAGCTCTCCGCTTACGAAGCCGCGTGGCGGGCGACAGACATCGGCAAGGATCTGAAGAAGGTGCGCAACGTCAAGCCGCTGTGGTCGCGCTTCGGCACCATCGCCGGCGTCGCCATTGGCGGGCTGGACATGTGGCTGAACACTTTGTTCGGCTTCTCGCCCTTCGGCACGCTGAAGCATGGCAAGGCCGACTATGCCACGCTAGAGCCTGCCGCGAAGCACAAGAAAATAGACTATCCCAAGGCCGATGGCGTGCTGACCTTCGACCGCTTGTCCTCGGTGTTCCTGTCCAACACCAACCACGAGGAAAACGAGCCGGTGCATCTGCTGGTCGCGGACATGGAACTGCAGAAGCGTTCCGAGCATGACGTCTTTGCCGGACCTTCGACGCGCTACTGCCCTGCAGGCGTCTACGAATGGGTCGACAAGGACGGCAATGCCGCTGCCGATCCGGCGGCCAAGGACGTGCGCTTCGTCATCAACGCGCAGAACTGCGTCCACTGCAAGACCTGCGACATCAAGGATCCGAACCAGAATATCGACTGGGTGCCGCCGCAAGGTGGCGAAGGCCCGGTCTATCAGAACATGTGAGCCGTGCCCGGCCAAGCCGTCACGAAGAACATGCGAGCGGCGGCGGACTTGTCTGTCGCCGGCGACCGCCTGCCTCGATCAAGCCCGTTGAAGCCTTCCGCCGAGTGTGGTCTGCTCGGCTCCGACAAAGGAGGCGGACATGCGCCTGACCAGCCCCACGATGCTCGCCATGGCCTTCATGCTGCTTTGCGCATCAGCCGCGTCGGCGGGCACAAAGCTCACCGTTCACATCCGCACCTATGATGTCGTTGGAAATACCGGAGCCGCCCTTGTCGAGGCAATGGACCGGCTGGGACCCAAGCACGGCTATATGGCGCGTGCCATCGCCGAAACCGGTTACGCCGTGCATTGGGATCTCGATATTGTCCGGAAGGATGGTGCCTGCCATCTGCGGCAGGCCAACGGGACGCTCAACCTGACCTACACTTTCCCGCGGCTCTCGTCGGCAAGCCCTGTCCTGCGCGAACGTTGGGACCGTTTCATGATCGGCGTTCGCAAGCACGAGCAGACGCATGGCGGTATCGCGAGGCGTATGATGCGGGCCACCGAGGCCGCGCTTGCCGGCCTGCGGCGCCCGGACAACTGGTTCTGCACCGGCACGCATCTCGAGGCGCGGCGCCGGATCAAGGCCATCTATGTCGAATACGAAGCCAGGCAGAACGCTTTCGATGCGCGCGAGCATCGCGGCGGCGGGCCTGTCGAGCACCTTGTCGAAGCGTTGACCAAACCCTGAGAATGCCGAAGCATCAACCGCGCGGATTGTTTTCAAGGTCGCTCGCCGCGAGCGCGCTCTCATGCTCGTCATGGGGCAGCCTGTCGTCGGGGCGAAGCGAGAACTCCACGAGTACGGGAAGATGGTCGGAGCCGGTATCTTCCAGTCGCGTTGACGACAGAATGGTCACGCCGCCCTTGCTGAACGCCTGGTCGATCGGGAGGCCTGCATAGCGGCGCAGGAAGTCGGGCAGCTTCCGGTGAATCCAGGTCGACCCGGCCGACGGCATGACCGTCAGTCCGCCGAGAGCGGCGACGCGCCGCACCGCGGCGCTCCATGGCACCGCGTTGCAATCGCCGGCCATGATGGCGGTTTGGCCGAGCGATGAAAGCTGCTCCGAGAGTTCGCCGATCTGCCAATACTGTTCCCGCGGCCACGGCCAGCTGAGATGGATGGCGGCGACGTCGGCGCTCCTGCCGCCGAAATCGATGGTCGCAACGGCCATTGCGCCCCGGCGCTCGCAATGTGGCGCGGTGCCGGCGAGAAAGGGCCGCCGCGAGAGCAGCGCGACGCCGAATACGCCGTTGGGATAGGGACAGAGGATCCGGTATGGATAGGCGCTGGCGATGTAGCCAAGCTCCGTCGCCCACATCGCCGACACCTCGTCCAGGGTGATGACGTCGGGATTGGTCCGGCCGATCAGTGACAGCACTTTTTTCGGCGTCGGGTTGTCGTAGCGCAGATTCATCTGCAGCAGGCTGTAGACTACCTGGTCGGTGGGTTTGGCGACCGCCTGAACCGGCCACGGCCGGGGCAAGGCGGTCGAAGCGGTGGCAAGAGCGGCCACGGCAAAAACCAGGGCCGCGGCCGCTTGCAGGCGAAACGATGTCGCCAGCAGCGGCAGCGCGCAAAGCGCCATCAGCACGGCGAGGTGAATGCGGAAATGCGAAAAGGAATCGAGCGCCGGGTGCAACGCGCCTAAGAAGCCGGCCACCAGCGCGACCGAGAGCGTCATCATCACGATGAATACCAGTGAAGCCGCCATGTCTCGACTGCGTTTCATCGGATCAGATCTGCATGAGTTGCCTGCGATGGTCCCCGCCCGGTTATCGGCAAAAATGCGGCTCAATCAAGATAGCGAATTGCCGGCAAGATGGCGAATCGCCGGCAAGACGGCGAATGGCTCTGGCGGCGCGCAGATCGGCTACTGGAAGGCCGTTTCCGAAAAACTTCTGAGCTTGCGCGAATGCAGCCGCTCCATCGGCATTTCCGAAAGCTTTTCCATCGCCCTGATGCCGATGGTGAGGTGCTGCGCCACCTGCCGCTTGTAGAATTCGGTCGCCATGCCGGGCAGCTTCAGTTCGCCATGCAGCGGCTTGTCGGAGACACACAAGAGCGTGCCGTAAGGCACGCGGAAGCGGAAGCCATTGGCCGCGATCGTTGCCGATTCCATGTCAAGTGCGATCGCCCTCGACTGCGAAAGCCGCTGCACCGGTCCGCGCTGGTCGCGCAGTTCCCAGTTGCGGTTGTCAATGGTGGCGACAGTGCCGGTGCGCATGATGCGCTTGAGATCGTACCCCGACAGGCCGGTGACTTCGGCCACCGCTTCCTGCAATGCCACCTGGATTTCGGCCAGCGGCGGGATCGGCACCCAGACTGGCAGGTCGTCGTCCAGCACGTGATCCTCGCGCACATAGGCATGCGCCAGCACATAATCGCCCAGCGCCTGCGTATTGCGCAGGCCCGCGCAGTGGCCGAGCATCACCCAAGCATGAGGCCTTAGCACAGCGATATGATCGGTGATCGTCTTGGCGTTGGAGGGTCCGACACCGATATTGACCATGGTGATCCCGCCATGGTTCGGCTTCTTCAAGTGGTAGGCCGGCATCTGCGGCAGGCGCTGCGGCGCCACCCCTTCGCTCGGGGCGCTCTGCCCGGCTTTGGTGACCACGTTGCCCGGTTCGATGAATTCGGCATATCCGCCGCCGCCATTCTCCATCAGGTCACGGGCGCGCGCCACGAACTCGTCGATATAGAACTGATAGTTGGTGAACAGCACGAAATTCTGGAAATGCTGCGGCGTGGTCGCGGTATAGTGCGACAGGCGGTGGAGCGAATAGTCGATCCGCTGCGCGGTGAAGGGCGCCAGCGGCCTTGGTTCTCCGAACGCCACTTCGAACGTGCCGTTGGCGATCTGGTCGTCTGTACCGTCGAGATCTGGCACGTCGAACAGGTCTCGGATAGGCCGCTGGATACGCTCGGCCGCGGTTCCGTCGACATGGGTGCCTTCGAGAAAGGCGAAATGCAGCGGGATCGGCGTTGTCGATTCCGAGACCGTGACCGCGACCCCGTGGTTGCGCATGATCAGACGCAATTGCTCGACCAGATAGCTTTCGAACAGGCTCGGCTGGGTGATGGTGGTGGAAAAATGCCCCGGCGTCGGCATGTGGCCATAGGCTTGGCGCGAATCGATCTGGGTGAACGAGTTGGTCGTGACGCCGATCTCCGGGTAGAAGGCGCGGTAGCGCTTGCTGCTGTCGCCGCCGGCGGCAAGCGCCGCGAAGGAGTCGCGCAGGAACTTGGTGTTGCGGTCATAAAGGGCTTGCAACGCCGCGACGGCCTTTTCTGCGGTGTCGAAGCTTTGCCGGCCAAAAGGCTCGGGCATGACGACAGATTCGATGGCTTGGGGATAGATTCGCTTTTCCATGGCTCAATATAGAGATTTGGAAAGGCGGTTGGGAGGGGTGTCCCGATCGAAGGCGCAATTTATCCGCGCTGCAGGCTGACCAGCAGCACGAAACCGACGCCCGACTTCTTCAGTGCTGGCGCGTCGATCGTGGAACCGGCATCGGCACGCATCATCGGTACGGCCAGGACCGGCGCGGCAAGAAACGCCAGGATGAGCGCCGCCCGCGGCAGAAGCCGAACGGTTTTGAAGAGGTTGGCGGCGATGCGGTTCATGGTCTTTGCTTTTCTTTCGAGGTCTTGGTTTGGTCAGGTCTTTGGTTTCTGTCTCAGGGGCGAAGGGTGGTCGGGCAGGCGAGGCGGCAGGTTCTGGAACTGGCCTCGTCCCAGGAACGGGCCGGACGGCCCGCTTCGGCGACGAGGATGGCGAAGAACATTCCAAACAGGCTCACCAGCAGGCAGACGATGGTGAAGCGGCGGGCGAGCATTGGTCGTGTCTCCTTCAATACGCAGGAGAATGCCCGGGCACGACTGAACCGGCTCTGATGCCGACGTTCATCTGCCGTTCAAATCGGTTGATGGATTTTGAGGCGGCGCTGGCCATAAGGAGCATGGCTGCCGGCACAGCATGCCAGGATCATGAAACGAAAACGGGGCCTGCCGGCCCCGTTTTCATGTCGCAAGGATGGGGTCGATCAGAGCTTGTGCCAGGTCTGGCTCTTGCAGATCAGCCCGCCGAGCACGCAACCGCTCATTTTCAGCGAGGTGCCCGATAGTGTCGCCTTGCCGGAGTAGGTCTTGTCGTTTGCCGGGTCGGTTATGTTGCCGGTGTATTTGTTGTCGCCGGACGCCTTGAGCGAACCGATGGTCTTGCCGGCATATTTGCCAGACTTCAGCGTGATGGAAAATGAACCCGAGCCCCCGATGGCCGCGGTATCGCCGGCCTGCGTCTTCCAGTTTCCCTCGATCGGATCGGCCCAGGCCAGACCGGTCAGGATCAAAGTGGCCGCCAGGGCCAGGCTTGCTTTTCGAAACATCTTTCCTCCCTTGGATACCGGCAGGAGGCTACGCCTCGCCGGTCTGCCGCTTACGCAAACGTAAGCTAATCCAGCTCCCTGCAAAACAAAAGCGGTGCCGCAGCGGAAGCTTTGGCAATTCAGATGCGCCGACGGAAGCAATGTCGGCAGGGAAATGAATGCATGCATGCGCGGCGTTTGTTTCGCGTGGTTAGCAGAGTGTTGATTCCGCCCGCGAAAATTGTCGTCAAATTTGGCGCTATCCGGCTGAATCGCTGGCTTTGTATCCTTAACGAATTTCCACGTTTACCTATTGTTTTAGCTTTGTTTTCCTCAAATTAAGCACGCCATTTAACGACGGATTCAAGCCTGAGCGGCATTCTCGAAAGCATCGAAAGAGCAGCCCGGGCAGACAAACGGAGGCAGCTCTCGGGAGCCAGACAGGGCCGGAAGAGAGGATTGAAAAATGGCACGTTTTGAAATGCTTGAAGCAGGCTTCGGCGCCATGGGGGCAACTGCCCAGGCCGACATTCTTTTCGAACTGGGGATGATGTATGCGACGGGCCGCGATTGCGAGACCGATGTCGTCGCCGCCCACAAATGGTTCAACATCGCCGCGATCAAGGGTTCGGCCCGCGCTGCGGAATTGCGTTCGGAACTGTCGGCTGCGATGTCGAAGGTCGAGATCGCCAAGGCGCTGCGCGAAGCCCGCGAATGGATGACGATGCACTGAATTTAGAGATAAGGCAGGGCGGCCTTCTGGTCCGCCAGGCAAGGACAAGGCCGCGGTAAGACGGCCACGTGACAAAACCAAGAACGCGGCACGCCCGACAGGGCCAGCGGCGCGGCGGCCATGATCCGGTTTCGGAAAGATCAGGGCCAGCAGGAAGACAGGGAAGGCGAGTTGGGTTCGAGTGCGGGGGCGCTTGAGAAACAGCTCGACAGGCAAAGCCGCGACCGGCCGGAACAAGGCCGGCGCGGCTTTTGCCTTTTTGCTCCAGAGATGCTCCGCAGGCCTAATCGAGCGCCGCCAATGCGCCTAGACAGGCCACACGAAGGATGAAATTGTCCGGCCTCTCTGGAAGAAGCGTGGCCGGGGCGGCCGCGCGTGAGTGGAGGAGTCATACCGCAATGAAAAAATTAAGTATTTTGAACGCGGCCATTTTCGGCCTGATGATGAGCGCGCCGGTCGCCTATGCCGACGACATCACCTTTTCGGTGGTCGGTCCGATGACCGGACAGCTCGCCACCATTGGCGATCAGTTCAAGCAGGGCGCGCAGGCTGCCGCCGACGCGATCAATGCTGCCGGCGGTGTCGACGGTCGCCAGATCAAGCTCGATATCGAGGATGACCAGTGCGACCCGAAGCAGGCGGTTTCGGTCGCCAACCGTATCGTCGCCAATGGCGTCAAGTTCATCGACGGCCACGCTTGCTCGGGTTCGAGCATTCCGGCTTCCGCCGTCTATGCCGAAGCCGGTGCCCTGATGATGAGCCCGGCCTCCTCGAACCCGGTGCTGACCGACGCCGCAGCGAAGGCCGGCTGGCCGACGATCATGCGCCTCTACACGCGTGACGATGCGCAGGGTGCCTTCATCGGCCCCTGGATCGCGAAGAAGTATGCCGGCAAGAACGTCGTCATCCTGCATGACAAGAGTGCCTACGGTCAGGGCGTTGCCGATGCGGTCAAGGCCACGATGAATGCCGGCGGCCTGAAGGAAGTGGACTATGAAGGCATCAATGCCGGCGAAAAGGACTATTCGGCGCTCGTCACCAAGCTCAAGGACCTCAAGGCCGACGTTGTCTATTTCGGCGGTTACCACCCGGAGGCTGGCCTGATCCTGCGCCAGTCGGCGGAACAGGGCATCAAGTTCCAGCTGATCATGCCGGATTCGATAGCGTCGCCGGAGTTCTGGCAGGTTGCCGGCCCGGCCGGCGAAGGGACCATGTTCGTCTTCCCGTCGGATCCTCAGGCAAAGCCGGAAGCCAAGGCAGCCGTCGAGAAGATCAAAGCCGGCGGTTTCGTGCCGGAAGGCTTCACGCTATTCTCCTACGCCACGATCCAGGCCTTTGCGGAAGGCATCAAGCGTGCCGGCAGCGATGATCCGGCCAAGGTCGCCGAGGCGCTGAAGAACGGGCAGCCAATCAGCACGGTTGTCGGCAATGTCACCTTCGACGAGAAGGGCGACCTCAAGAACGCCAGCTACGACATCAACCAGTGGCACGACGGCAAGTATGCGCCGATCCAGCCGTAATCGCTGCCTATATCGATGAAATGGCCGGGCTCGTCCCGGCCATTTCATTTCTGCCTGTGTGTCTTGCCATGGACATATAACGGCGGTCGACATTCTACGACGCCTCTCTCTGTCCGGCAGGACAGGGACGCTTGGCATCCGGCAGCGAGGCTGTCAGCCTTGCATATCCTCGAACCGCACCAGCACAGTGCCGTCGGTAATCTGCGCGCCCTCGGTGGCGATCTCGGCGATCACGCCATCATGCGGCGCGGCGATGGTATGCTCCATCTTCATCGCCTCGAGGATAAGCAGCGGTTGCCCCTTCATCACCGTATCGCCCTTTGCCGCCCGCACCAGCTTGACCACTCCCGGCATCGGCGCGCGCAAACTGCCTGAGGCCGCCGCCGCGTCATCGCTTCTGGCCAACGGGTCCGGTACCGCGAAGGTATAGCCGATCGCGCCTTCGAATATCGTGATGTGGCCTGGCCAGCGGGCGAGGCGAGGAGCGGCGCGAAAGTCATGCGAATTGGCGCTGTCATAGGGTGCATGGAGCGTCACCTGGGAACGCCGGTCTGGCCGTACCGAAACCGTTGCCAGAATATCGTCCTCGCCAAACTTCAGCCGGATCCGTCGTGCCATGCCATGGAAATGCGTGTAGCCGGCAAGCGACGACCATGGATCGTCCGATGGCGGCAGCGCGCCCGCCCCGGAGGCCGCTATGGCCGCGGCCGCGACCGTTTCGCCGCTCGGCGGCGCAATCTCGGTCAGCGCCTGCTGGTGGCGGCCTATCAGGCCGGTATCGACGTCGCCCGCCGAAAAGTCCGGATCGGTCACCAGCGCGGCGAGGAAGGCGGTATTGACGATCGAACCGGCGACTTCGGTTCGCGCAAGCGCCGCGCCGAGTGCCTCCAGCGCAGCCGGCCTGTCCCCGCCATGCACCACCAGCTTGGCGATCATCGGATCATAATAGGGAGAAATGGCGTCGCCGGCCCGCACCCCGGTTTCGACACGCATGGCGGCCCCTTGGGGAACCATGTCGGGAAATTTCAGATGATGCAGCGTGCCGGTCGCAGGCAAAAACTCCCTTGCGGCATCCTCGGCATAGAGGCGCGCCTCGAAGGCGTGGCCGGCTAGCTTTATCTCGCCTTGCGTTTTCGGCAGCTTCTCGCCGGATGCGACCCGCAACTGCCATTCTACCAGATCAGTGCCGGTGACCATCTCGGTGACCGGGTGCTCGACCTGCAACCTCGTGTTCATCTCCATGAACCAGAAGCGGTCAGGCGTCAGGCCTTGCGAGGCATCGACGATGAATTCGATGGTGCCGGCACCGCAGTAGCTGATCGCCTTGGCGGCCTTCACCGCCGCCTCGGTCATCGCCTTGCGTAACGCCTCCGTCATGCCGGGGGCGGGGGCTTCCTCGATAACCTTCTGATGGCGTCGCTGCACCGAGCAGTCGCGTTCGAACAGATGGACGGCATTGCCGAAATTGTCGCCGAAAACCTGCACCTCGATGTGGCGCGGTTTGTCGATATATTTTTCCACCAGTACACGGTCGTCGCCAAAAGCGGATTTCGCCTCGCGTCGTGCGCTCGACAGCGCTTCGGAAAACTCGTCGGGGTGCTCGACCCGGCGCATGCCCTTGCCACCGCCACCGGCCCGCGCCTTGATCAGCACGGGGTAGCCGATTTCGCGTGCCTTAGAGGCCAGGACCACGATCTCCTGTGCCTCGCCATGGTAGCCCGGGACGACGGGCACGCCGGCCTTTTCCATCAGCCGTTTGGCGGCATCCTTCAGCCCCATGGCGCGGATAGAGGCCGCCGACGGGCCGATGAAGGTGAGCCCCGCGGCCGCCACCTGGTCGACGAAATCAGGATTTTCCGACAGGAAGCCATAGCCGGGATGAACGGCTTGCGAGCCTGTCGCCAAGGCGGCCGCGACGATCTTGTCGCCGCGCAGATAGCTGTCGCTGACAGGCGAGGCACCGATATGTACCGCCTCGTCGGCCATCTCGACATGCAGGGATTTCGCATCGGCATCGGAATAGACGGCAACCGTGCGCACCCCCATCCTGCGCGCCGTGCGGATCACCCGGCATGCGATCTCGCCTCGGTTGGCGATCAGGATCTTTGTGAACATGAAACCTCCGTAGACTGCGTTCGCCTCGAGGAAGCAACGGCCTCACGGTATAGTTCGGCCATTTGTTCGTCGAAGCAGCAGAAGATGACGGTCTGCGGCGTCGTATTTCCGCTCAAGAAGCTATTTACGGCGCCGACTGCAATTGCTGCCGCCTCATCCCTCGGATAGCGGTAGATGCCCGTCGAGATCGCCGGAAAGGCGACCGAGCGGCATTCCTTCTCGGCGGCGATTTCGAGCGAACGCCGATAGCAGGAGGCGAGCAACTCCGCCTCGCCCTTGCCGCCGCCCTGCCAGACTGGACCGACCGTATGGATGACGTAGCGGGCCGGCAGCCGATAGCCCTTGGTCAACTTTGCATCGCCGGTCTTGCAGCCGTTGAGCGTGCGGCATTCGGCGAGGAGTTCCGGCCCCGCCGCCCGGTGAATGGCGCCGTCGACCCCGCCGCCGCCGAGCAGCGAGGAATTGGCCGCGTTGACAATGACGTCGACATCCAACTTGGTGATGTCGCCGACGTTAATGCGGATCCTGTCCTGCACCTCGCCCATTTCACATCCTGAACACGCCGAAGCGCGTTTCCTCGATCTCCGCGTTGAGCGCGGCCGAGAGGCTGAGCGCCAGCACCTCGCGCGTCTTGGCCGGATCGATGATGCCGTCGTCCCATAGCCTTGCGGAGGAATAGAGCGGGTGGCCTTCATGCTCGTATTTCATCAGGATCGGCTTCCTGAACTTCGCTTCTTCCTCAGCGCTCCATTCGCCGCCCTTGCGCTCGATACCCTCGCGCTTGACCATGGCCAGCACCGTCGCCGCCTGCTCGCCGCCCATCACCGAAATGCGGGCGTTCGGCCACATCCACAGGAAGCGGGGCGAGTAGGCGCGCCCGCACATGCCGTAGTTGCCGGCGCCGAACGAGCCGCCGATGATCACGGTGACCTTGGGCACGCGGGCGGTGGCGACTGCCATCACCAGCTTGGCGCCGTCCTTGGCGATGCCGCCTGCCTCATATTTGCGCCCCACCATGAAGCCGGTGATGTTCTGCAGGAACACCAGTGGAATCTTGCGTTGGCAGCACAGTTCGATGAAATGCGCGCCCTTCAGCGCGCTTTCGGAAAACAGCACGCCATTGTTGGCGATGATGCCGACCGGCATGCCGTGGAGATGGGCAAAGCCGGTGACGAGCGTGGTGCCGTAATTCTGCTTGAACTCATCGAACTCCGAACCGTCGACGAGGCGCGCGATCACCTCGCGCACGTCATAGGGCTGGCGCAGATCCGTCGGCACGATGCCGTAGATCTCATCTGCCGGATGAAGCGGCGGAATCGGTTTCTGGACGGCAAGGCTTACGGTCTTGTTCCGATTGAGGTTCTTGATGATGCGCCGGCAGATGGCCAGCGCATGCTCGTCGTCGAGCGCGTAGTGGTCGGCGACGCCGGAGAGCCGTGTATGGACGTCGGCGCCGCCGAGATCCTCGGCGCTGACGTCCTCGCCGGTGGCGGCCTTCACCAGCGGGGGACCGCCGAGGAAGATGGTCGCCTGGTTGCGCACCATGATCGTCTCGTCCGACATTGCCGGCACATAGGCGCCGCCCGCCGTGCACGAACCCATGACGCAGGCGATCTGCGGGATGCCTGAGGCGGACATGTTGGCCTGGTTGTAGAATATGCGCCCGAAATGCTCGCGGTCGGGAAACACCTCGTCCTGGTTGGGCAGGTTGGCGCCGCCGCTGTCGACCAGGTAGACGCAAGGCAGATTGTTCTGCAGCGCGATCTCCTGCGCGCGCAGATGCTTCTTCACCGTCAGCGGGTAATAGGTGCCGCCCTTCACCGTGGCGTCATTGACGACGACCATCACTTCCGTGCCTTCGACGCGCCCGATACCGGCGATGATGCCGGCGGAGGGAATGTCCTCGCCATACATCGACCATGCGGCGAACTGGCCGATCTCGAGAAAGGGCGACCCGGTGTCGAGTAATTGCGCCAGCCGCTCGCGCGGCAGCAGCTTGCCGCGCGCGACGTGTCGCTCGCGCGCCTCTTCCGAGCCACCGCGCTCGACGCTCGCGGCCTTTTCGGCGATATCGCCGACCAGCGCCCGCATGCGTTCGGCATTGGTGTGGAAGGTATCGGAGGAAGGGGAGATCTGGGTCCGGAGGACGGCCATGCTATACCCCCTCCGCCATGATCTCGCGGCCGATCAGCCATCGCCGGATTTCGCTGGTGCCGGCACCGATTTCGTAGAGCTTGGCGTCGCGTAGCAGCCGGCCGGTCGGATAGTCGTTGATGTATCCGTTGCCACCCAGAAGCTGGAGTGCGTCAAGCGTCATCTGCGTTGCTTTTTCGGCGGCAAACAGAATGCAGCCTGCGGCGTCCTTGCGACTGGTCTGGCCGCGGTCGCAGGCGGCGGCGACCGCGTAGACATAGGCGCGCGCGGCGGTCATCGTCGTGTACATGTCGGCGAGCTTGCCTTGCACCAGCTGGAATTCCCCGATCGCTTGGCCGAACTGCTTGCGCTCATGCACGTATGGGACCGCGACGTCGAGACAGGCGGCCATCAAGCCGATCGGGCCACCGGCCAGCACCGTGCGCTCATAGTCGAGACCAGACATCAGCACCTCGACGCCGCGCCCTTCCTCGTGCAGCACGTTGTCGAACGGCACCTCGACATTATCGAAAACCAGTTCGCCGGTGTTGGAGCCGCGCATGCCGAGCTTGTCGAGCTTTTGCGCAACCGAAAATCCGGCAAAAGCCTTTTCGACGATGAAGGCGGTGATACCGCGCGCATGACGCTCTGGATCGGTCTTGGCATAGACCACCAGCGTCTCGGCGTCCGGGCCGTTGGTGATCCACATCTTGGTGCCGTTGAGCACGTAGCGGTCATTGCGCTTTTCGGCACGCAGCTTGAGCGAGACAACGTCAGAACCGGCGCCGGGCTCCGACATTGCCAGCGCGCCGACGCGCTCGCCCGAGCAAAGCGGCGGCAGGAATTTCTCCTTCTGCGCCGGCGTTGCCCAGCGGTTGATCTGGTTGACGCAGAGATTGGAGTGGGCGCCGTAGGACAGGCCGACCGAGGCCGAGGCCCTTGATATCTCCTCAACGGCGATCACGTGCGCGAGATAGCCCATGCCACTGCCGCCGAACTCCGGATCGGCGGTGATGCCGAGGAGGCCGAGATTGCCGAGTTCCGCCCACAGATGCGCCGGGAATTCGTTCGAGCGGTCGATTTCCGCCGCGATCGGCGCGATCCTGTCCTGGGCGAAGCGCCGCACCAGCTCGCGCAATGCCTCGACATCCTCGTCATGCCCGAAGCTGAGCGTGTTCGTGTACATCCGGTTCCTCCTGCCGCATGACCCCCGAAAATCGACTTGGATTTTCGGAAAAGATCATGCGCGAAACTAAAATCCCACGGCGTCGTTTGCGCGTCCAAACGGACGTGCGGCGCTGTACGTGTCGATCCTCGCGCCGACGAGCCGCATCGTCATCGAAAGATATGTCGCCGTGACTTCTGCGATCGACAGCCGCTCGCCCGGCCGGAACCAGACGATGACACCGGTCATCATCTGGATCAGCGCCATGGCGGTGAGGCCGGTATCTTCGACGACGAACACGCCTGCCTCGGCGCCGTCACGCAGAATGGTGCGCAGTTCCTTCTCATAGGCCGTGCGCATCCGCAGTATCTGCGTCAGTCTTTCGGGCGACAGGCTGCGCAGCTCCATGTTCGAAACATGCGTCGCATGGCGGCGGGCGATGTGGAAGGCGATGTGGTTCTCGACATAGGCCGAAAGCCGGCTTGCCGGATCGGCGTCGGCGGGCCGTGCGGCGTTCCAGGCTGCGATCAACTCCTCCATGTGCTCGCGCATCAGCGTGAACAGCAAATCCTCCTTGGTCGGGAAATAGCGATAAAGCGCGGCCGCCTGCACGCCGACTTCGGCCGCCAGCTGGCGCATCGACATCGCCTCATAGCCGAGCCGCGCGATCAGGTTGACCGCCGCCTCGCGGGCTGCCGCCTCGGTCTTCCCGCCATCGGATCCTGTCGTGCGCGCCAAAAGAGCCTCCCTTGTTGCGAATTAATAAAACGAACGTTCAATTAATTCAAGAGGTATGCCGAAGCCGCATCAGGCATCGATCCGGAAGCCGGTAACAGGATTGCTGGATACCGCATCCTCGACGTCAACCCCGGAAACGGACGCTCCCGGCGGTCCTTTCCAAAGCCGGCCGATCATGGTCGAGACGGCTTCGCCTGTGCCGGCAATCTCAGCGGTCACCGAGCCATCCGCTTCATTGCGCACCCAGCCCGCAAGCCCAAGGCTGGCGGCCTGGCTTCGGACCCAGATCCTGTAGCCGACGCCTTGCACCTTGCCGTGGGCCCGCACACGCACTGCCTTGCGATCGTCAGCCATTGCGTCTCTCCCGAGGCTCGTCTGCTGGAATCTGGCGCAGGCGACGGGGAATGCAACAGGCCGGTCGAACGAGGATGGAGGGGGCCCGAGTCGAACTCGAATTTAATTGACTCAGTCCACTAAATTTCTAACACTGTGGCTATCATCACCCAAGGGCTGAACGCAGATGCTGGACCAACGCAGTGCTTTGGTGGCCGATATCAGGCACTTCAACCGTTTCTACACCCGCACTGTCGGCCTTCTCGACGAGACCTTGACGCAGAGCCCGTTCACGCTCACCGAGGCGCGCGTCCTGTTCGAGCTTGGTCATCGGGATCGCCCGGCGGCGGCGGAAATCGCCGGCGAGCGAGGCTTCCTTTCGGAGACATTCGACATCGATGTCGGCCCGGCCGCCTCCGACATCGCCAGGCAACTGCGTCTCGACGCGGCCTATCTGACGCGGATCCTGCGAAAATTCGCCGGCGAAGGCCTGACCGAGACCCGGACCGATCCGGTCGACCGGCGAAGGCGTATCCTGTCGCTGACGGCAAGGGGGCGGGACGCCCTTGCCGGTCTGCAGGCCGCGGCGGACCGCGACACTTCCCGGCTTATCGAGAACCTGCCCGACCACCGCTTGGCCGAACTCGGCGACGCCTTGCGCAAGGCAGCGGAGCTGCTGGGCGATCCGGCGGCTGAAGGCCAGGCGGCGCCCCCCGTCGTGACGTTGCGTCCGCATCGCGTCGGCGACATTGGCTGGGTGGTTCAGCGTCAGGCCCAGCTCTATGCCGAGGAATATGGCTGGAGCATCGAGTTCGAAGCCTTGGTTGCCGAAATCGGAGCCGACTTCATCCGCAATTTCAAGCCAGGGCGCGATTTCTGCTGGATCGCCGAACGCGCCGGCCTCCCGCTTGGCGCGGTGTTTCTGGTTCACCAGGACGACGAGGTCGCGAAACTGCGGCTGCTGCATGTTGAGGCTGCGGCGCGCGGGTTGGGCATCGGCAAGCGCCTGGTTGCGGAATGCGTGAACCAGGCGCGCGCCTGCGGCTACATCAAGCTCGTTCTGTGGACGAATGACATTCTGGTCGCCGCCCGCGCGATTTATGAGCGCGCCGGGTTCAGACTGGTTTCACAGGAGCGCCATCACAGTTTCGGCAAGGAACTCACCGGCCAGAACTGGGAGCTCGATCTCTAACCGGCCGGCAAGTGTCGCCGCGATGGCAACGCTCGTTTAGTTTCCACGGGCGGCGGCCAGTGCGCCGGGCAGTTCCTCGGCAAAAATGTCAAGCTCGTGGTCCAGTCCGACGCTGACGCGGATGCAACGATCGAGCCCCGGCGCCATCGGCTTGCGGATGAAGACGTCGCGCGACAACAGGCCTTGCAGGATCTTCAGCGCGAAAGCGCCGTCGCGGCAGCAATCGATGGTGACGAAATTGGTCGCCGACGGCAGGGGCGTCAGCCCGTTCTGTTCGGCTATCTGCGCGATGCGCCGGCGCCCTGCCGCCACCCGCGCCACCACTGAATCCAGATAATCCTGGTCGGCGAGCGCCTCGACGCCCGCCACCTGCGCCATGCGGCTGACGCCGTAGTGGTTGCGGATCTTCTCGAAATCGCTGATCACCTGGGCCTCGGCGACCGCATAGCCGCAGCGTATGCCGGCAAGCCCGTAAGCTTTCGAAAAGGTGCGCATGCGGATGACGTTCGGCCGCGAGACGTCGATGGGCGGCAGTGCGGAGGCCGGCCCCAATTCTCCATAGGCTTCATCGAGCACGAGCATGGTGGTTTCCGGCAGCGCTTCGATGAAGCGCGTCAGCTCGGCCGCTTCCCACCAGCTCCCCATGGGGTTGTCCGGATTGGACAGATAGACCAGCGGCGCTTTCTCCCTGGCGGCCGCAGCCAGCAGCCCTTCCAAATCCTCGTGGTCGTTCGCATAGGGCACGGTGACAAGCCTTCCGCCGACACCGGCAATGTGGAAGTTGAAGGTGGGATAGGCGCCGAGCGAGGTGACCACCGCATCGCCAGGCGCAACATACATGCGCGCCACCAGACCAAGCAGGCCATCGATGCCTTCGCCGACCACGACGTTCTCGACCTTGAGATTATGATGCGCTGCCGCGGCCACCTTCAGGTCGTGATTGTCCGGATCGCAATACATCCACATGTCGCGCGCGATCTCGGCCATCCGGGCGATGACGCGCGGCGACGGCCCGAAGCTGCTCTCATTGGCGCCGATGCGGGCGCGGAATGCACGCCCGCGCTCGCGCTCCTGCGCTTCGGGGCCGACAAACGGCACGGTCGACGGAAGCGCTGCAACGAGCGGCATAAGGGGAGGGCGCAGACGCATGGCAAAAGCTCGCGTGAGGGAAGGGGCTTCTTGCTAGCGCGGTCAGTAGGCGGGTGCAAGTTGCGCGCAATGAGCAATCGTTGCCGCCCGCCTGATCCAAACACCTGATGCATCCCAGAGCAATCATCGTCCGCTGCGGAATCGCGCAGTCGAAACTCCCAATGAAAAAACCCGGCGGTTGCCCGCCGGGTTTCTATATTCGAAGCGATAGCTGTTAGAACGAGCGCTGGAAGCGGAGCATGCCGCCGACGCTGTTCTTCTTATCGGCAGGCGTAAACGATGGGTTGACGAAGCCAGCATCGTCAAACCGGCCGGCATGGAGGTAGTCGACTTCGGCCGTGACGGTGAAGCCGGGAACGACGTCATAAGCAACGTTCGCCGCAACGCCGACGTTCTTCCAGTCGTCAGCAGACACTTGAAGGTTGAACGAGGTCTTCTCGTTGAACTTGTAGGTGCCGCCGCCCCAGACTGCCCAGTTGCCGCCCCACGCCTTGTAGAAGCCGCGGCCATGGGCTTCGACAAAATTGCCGGCGTCGTCGTTGAGGTTGTCATCGGTGCCGTAGCCGCCCATGATGAACAGCGACAGTGCGTCGCTGACATTGACGTCCAAGCGAACCTTGCCGGCAACTTCTTCGTAATTGCTGTCATAAGCGACGACGCCGGTGATGGCGCCCCAGCCCTGCGTGTACTTCACGCCGCCGACGACATGCGGAACATAGCTGTCGATCGTGTCGGTACCGGTGCCTTCTTCGAGCGAGACCACGGCCGAGAAGCCGTTGCCGGCATCGAAGTAGTACTGGACGACGTTGGTGTCGAAGTCACCATAAGGAACCAGCGTATCCTGGATGACGTTGCCGGCGTAGCCGACGAACGTATCGAAGGCCGATTCGTCCTTACCGACGCGCAGGCCACCGAGCTGGATCCAGGCGAAGTTCAGCGAGACGTCCCGGTTGTGGGCGGCGTTGATCGGCTCGTCGAAGGCATTGTCGTCGCCGAAGTTGAAGCGGGTCTCGGTGTAGGTCTTCAACGTGCCGAGTTCGGTTTCCTGGCCGGTCCAGGTCTTCAGCGTGAAGCGCGTGTTCTTGTAGTAGGTGTTGTGGTCGTCACCGTCCTGGTGATCCGCAGCCTTCGCACCATCGAACGAGCCGGTGTCGCCCACGCCGATGTCGTAACGGACATAGCCGCCGACGCGCAGGCAGGTCTCGGTGCCGGGGATGTAGAAGTAGCCAGCGCCGTAGACGTCGCAAATCTTGACGTATTCAGCGGGCTCCGGCTCGGCGACGACGACGGCGTCGGCGGCGCGCGCACCGGAAACTGCGATCAGGGCCGCAGCGGAGCCGAGAAGAAGGCTCTTGATGTTCATTTTCTGACCTCCAGTCA